>WGCV01000012.1 GCA_015493615.1 Melioribacteraceae bacterium | reverse complement strand
TGTTATGTTAAAAATCAAGTAAGGTGAGAAAATTGTCCACCCACAGCAATATATAATTACAATTATCACATAAAATATTTCACCATATAACCTTTTAAGTTCTTTCTAATAAAATTATTTCATACTGTTATAAACAGTCTTCCTCTCTTGAATATTCTACGAGGCGCTGCAAGATTTATATTAAAAATTAGAGTATCGCCGCAAACTCTGAAAAACAATACCCGTTTGATTTCTCTTAAGGTTTGCAATGACAAAAAAACGGTCGATATCAGAAACAATATATTGAAAGAACTAATTTTACCTTTTTTGTTATTTATTGTTTTTTGATGTTCTTCTAAACTACCGATAGAACATATTTTTCTTTTTTACTCCAGACATGACGAATTCTTCCTAATAATTTTTTGCTCATTCTTATAATCGCTTTTTGTGACGACATCCTATTGAGCAACTTACCATATGCCATCTGTAAAGCCGGATCTTTCCTAATGGCTGTCCAAGTGCCTTCAATTATCAGATTCCTCAAATATTTATTCCTTTGCTTACTTAACCCAAGTGTTTTTTCTTTTTCTCCGGAAGAATAAACCGCCGGGGCTAATCCGACATAAGCGGCTAATTCTTCAAGTTTCTTAAAACGATTCATATCTATTATTTCAGAATAAAGGGTAATTGCAGTTATAAACCCAACTCCCGGTACGCTTAACAATAATTCTATTATCTGTTTTGAGTCCTCTTTTGAATTGACATTTTTCCTTAATTGTCTAACAATTCTTAATATCTGTCCACGTATGTTTTCTAAACTGTCGAGCAGTTCATTTAGAGTTTGTTTTGTCTCCGGCTGCTCAATAGGCAACTGACGCAATGCTGTTATGTAGCGTTTGCTCCAATGCTTTTGATCGATATCTTCCGGCAGTTTTGCTCCTACGAAATTCAACAGCGATTTTATCCTATTCTTTTGCCGGGTTTGGTCTTTCTTAAATTGCTCCCGCAGACGTACTAAATTACGGAAAGACTCTTCTTCGACCGTGGGGACATAAATACCCTCTAAGTTACCTACGCTTAATTCTCGGGCTAATTTTGCCGAATCTATTCTATCGCTTTTTCTTCGTCGCTCTTTACTCTTTGTTGGAACGTCGGCGGGATTGACTATTATGTTTTTTATTCCTAACTCCAACAACTCTCTATGTGCCCAAAATCCACTGAAGCCAGCTTCGTAAACTGAGTAATAAATTCCTCCAGGATAGTTTTTCCTTAAATACTTGGCCAGTGCTATCGGTTTCGGGTCAAGACTTATTTTTGCTACTTGCATACCATGAAGCATTATTGTTACATCCCAATGATTTTTGTGAGTGTCAATGCCATTATAAATTTCTTGTCCCTTAAAGTCTAAGTTCTTATTTTTCATTTGTTGTCCTCCGACTGTTAGTTATATCTTATAAGATAATAATAAATTGATTATTTTCAATTTTGCAGCGGGGGACAACTTTTTTTTACTTTTTTATTTTTAAACATACAATCTCTGATCCCGCCTTGGCGGGAGAAAAATCTCAAAACCGGTAATAGTACCGAATTTAGAGATATTTCGGACGGCTTCCACTCCTCCTCCGCCTTAGCGGATTGGCGGACTTAATATGACAATTTTAGGTTATGCAAAGGTTTCTACTAAAATACTTTAGAGAATTTGAGAACATACTTTGCCCAAAAAACAAAATATCACCAATAAGGTACTATAGCGATAATCCGCTTAATCCGTGTTCTATTTTTTCAATGCAAATACGCGAATATCTTAGTTCTTCATTTTCCTCTGCCCCGAGGATTACTGACTTTTTACCTCTTACAAAAAATGCTCCTCTCCCGCTTTTTGCAGAAAGAAGTTAATGTAATACCATACTGCAATCGCCTTAAACTTATTCGCGTACTGCAGATTCAAATTAATATTACAGACTAAATTCAAGTCTCGCCGGGAGTTAAAAAAAAAAAGCTGTTCCTCAAGCGAAATTTCACGCAGCGAAACAGCCTTAAAAAACAGTCCGAATAAATTAATCCAGATTCTTAATCTTAGCGTACCACTCGCTGGATTTCTCAAGAATTTTATTAATATCTTTCACCAATTTATGCGGATCCTTCAAATAACCTTCAAGCAAAAGCGCCGTCTGGTAAAGTTGTTCCGTAACTTCCTTGATATATTCATCATGCGAATCATTCTTAAAAACTTTCAGCAAGTTGCGAATTAACGGATGATCCGAATTGATTTCCATAATCCGCTTCGGGATGGAATTATCATTGTTCGTAATCTGCAGAATTTTCTGCATTGAGGATGAAAGTGAATCATCGGGATTTACGAGTACCGAAGGGCTGTCGCTAAGGCGTTTACTTTCGCGAACTTGTGTAACTTTATCGCCGAGAATTTCTTTCATCTTTGCAAGCAAGCTTGCCATTTGCAGCTTATCGTCTTTGGAAAGTTCTTCCTTTTTATCCTCTTTGTCCTCTTCAACGTTTTCCAGCTTTTCAATTTTCGATAAGTCTGCCTGGTCAACAGATTTAATCTCGTAATCTTTATATTTACGAACGGAGTTAAGAGCAAATTCATCAACAGGATCAAAGAGATAAATGATTTCAATCCCTTTTTTCTTAAATATTTCCGTATGCGGGTCGTTTTTAACGGCTTCGCGGGAAGGTCCGAAAATATAATAAATTTCCTTCTGTTTATCTTTCATTCGTTCAACATATTCGGCGAATGAAGTCAGTTTTTTCTCATCATCAAGAGCTGAAGAATTGAACCGGTAAAGCTCAATCCACTTTTCCATATTCGCAAAATCGCTGTAACCGAGCGCAAAAACTCGTCCGTGTTCTTTCCAGAAAGCTGCGTAGTCATCCGGGCGTTCTTCCGCCATCTTCTTCAGATGGTTAAGAATATTTGCTGTAACGCTGTTGGATATTTTAGAAAAAATCACATTCTGCTGCAAAGTCTCGCGGGAAATGTTAAGCGGCAAATCTTCCGATTCCACAACGCCTTTAACAAATCCCAAATATTCCGGCAGCAAATCTTTATTTTTATGCTGGATTAAAACCCGACGTACATACAAATCCAATCCGTAATCATCTTTGGACAAACCGAAAAGGTCAAAACTTTTCTTCGGAATAAAAAGCAGACTTGTAAACTGAATGGGAGCATCAACGGAATTATGAATGATTTCCATTGGCTCTTCGGTATCGTAGGTTAGGAATTTATAAAACTCAATATAATCTTCTTTTTTAATTGAAGATTTCGGTTCCCGCCAGATTGCAGAGATTGTGTTAATCTGTTTACCGTTTAATTTAATCGGGAATGAAATAAAGTTTGAATGCGTTTTAATAATATTTTCAATTCTATATTCTTCGGCAAATTCCTTCTCATCCTCTTTAAGATGAATTTCAATTTCTGTTCCGCGCTTTAAGTCATCCTCGAGTTCTTCAATTTCATAACTTCCGGAACCGTCTGAAATCCACTTAACCGGAACTGCGTCTTTCTTAAATGAACGGGATTTAATTACAACTTTTTCGGCTACCATAAAAACAGAATAAAATCCCACGCCGAATTTTCCGATTAATGTTGATGCATCTTCCTTACTTTCGGATAACTTTTTAAGGAATTCCCCCGTCCCCGATTTGGCGATTGTACCGATATTGTTTACCAATTCTTCCTGCGTCATACCGATTCCGGTATCGGAAATAGTTAAGATATTTTTCTTGGAATCAGTCCTAATATTTATCTCCAAAGGCAAGTCGGAATCCTTAACGTCCGTTCCCTTGGTAACCTCAAATCTTAGTTTGTCCAACGCATCGGAAGCATTTGAGACAAGCTCGCGCACAAAAATTTCTTTATTCGTGTAGAGCGAGTGAACTAAAATATCAAGTAATTGTTTTATTTCCGCTTTAAATTCATAGCTCTTCTTTTTAGTCATTTTTTCCTCCTGATATTTTCATAAAATCAAATTTTCAAAAAATATTTTATTTGATGATAAACCTCTTTAAAATTATCCGAATAATATAAGCGGCTAACAGCGCGACAAAAAGGTATCCGGCTAAGTTTTTTATCGAAGTCTTTGTAACTTTGTAAGTAAAAATTGTTCCCCTCCAGCCGCAATTTTTACATCTGTAATATTTAAATGGAGTATATTTTTTTACAAATTGCTCCCACGGCGTTCGCGCTTTTGATTTACGAAGCGTGGCAAACTCGCCGCACGAAGGGCATTTAGTAAACTCAGGATTCTTTCTAAACACAATTTTAGGAGATTTCATTTTCCTACTCTCTTGAGCAAATATTAAAATAAATGAGATATAAAAATAACTATTAACCGGATAAAAATTACTAATAATTAAAGACTAATAGATTCTTCCCGCTGTAGCGAATTACGCTTACCTCCATTCGGGCAACACATTATTAAATTATGCAAAGCGTTACAAAACAAAAAATCAAAATAGCTTAGCTCTATCTCAAAATTTCGTAATAAACAGAGTCCGACATCAAAATATTATACGCTGTTTTAGCTTGTTTATCATCCTTCAGCATTTCGGCAACTCTCCCGCGAATTCCCTCTTCGCGCGCCGCAAGTTCCCATTTCAATATTTCAAGAACTTTTGATTTATTTTTAACTATTTCCAACTTCTGAGCGTCCGAAAGGAGCTTAGAGAATCTATTCATTTTATCCGTCAAATCCGGATTTGATGAAATTATTTCAGATTCTTTCAGCACCTTAACCAGCTTATCTTCTTCCGATTCAAAATTAAATTTATTTTCATCAAGATATTTGATGAATTCATTAAAAAGACGATTCATATTTAAATTATTCAGTTTTTCTTTTTTCTCATTCTTATTGTAATAGTACGAAGCAAATCTAAAAAACATTCCTTTCGACAGAAGATTACCGATAACTTCCGGCAGTTTTTCATTCCGGACTACAGTGTCGGGTAATATCCCGCCCGCAGAAAATACGGGTCGATGGTCGTCCGTGTAAAACTTCTTCTGGACATAATCAACCGGTTTATCCAAAACCTTTTTGGAATAATCCAGCTTTTGTATGCATCTGCCGCTCGGAGTGTAATACCGTGCGGTAGTAATTTTCATGGTGTTGTCGTACGGCAATGGAATTACAGTCTGCACCAGTCCTTTCCCGAAAGAGCGAGTGCCGAGCACAACGCCGCGGTCGTGGTCCTGAATTGCGCCGGTTACAATCTCCGACGCAGACGCCGAACCGCCGTTAATAAGAACGCACAACTTAGCTTTTCCCGCCAAAGGGTTCTCTTTGGAATAAAACTTTTTCGTTTTTATCGAATCACGCCCGATGATAGAAACAATCAAACTTTTTGGCGGCAAAAACTTTTCCGAAACGTCAATCGCGGCGTCTAACAATCCACCGGGATTTCCTCGCAAATCCAAAATCACGGAATTTATCTTTTTCTTTTTCCCCAACTTTTCAAGAGCGTTTTTAATCTCGTCTCCGGCGGTTCTTGAAAACCCGGTCAGTTTGATAAAAACATTATTGCTGTTTGCAGGCCAGAAGTCGGCATAAACCACATTTTTAATTTCAATTTCTTCTCTGACCAAATTAAACCGGAGCGTATCCGGCACGCCTTCGCGCAAAATAGTCAGATGTACCATTGTACCCGGTTTTCCTTTTAGATTTGCGCCGAGCAAATCGTAATTATCAGGTCCCATTTTAACGCTGTCAATCTGCAAAATCATATCGCCGATTCGGAGTCCCTGCCGCTGCGCGGAGTAGCCGTCCATTAAGCTGATAATCGTGATTTTATCATCCCGTAGTCCGATTGTCGCTCCGATGCCGCCGTAACGCCCGCGGGTCAAAACTTCAACGTCCTTTTGCAAATCCTTGTTGTAAAAAACCGTATAAGGATCAAGGGAATTAAGCATCCCTTTGATTCCCGATTCAATAAATTTTTCCGGGTTAATCGGATCAACATAATTAAGGACGGCCTGCCTGAAAACTTCGCCGAAAACATCGACGCTTTTGGACATTCTGTAATAAATATCTCCGTCGCTTCTTAAAAATCCGGCGAATAAAACTATCAGTAAAAACGGGAGGAAAAACTTAATCTTAAATTTATATTTATACTTCATTCTATCCTCTGAACTTTGGATGCTTTTTTAAAATTGACAATATTTCTTCGAATATGGAGTCAATGCTTCTGTTGCCGTCAATCCGTTTGAATCTTTTTTCGGTTTCGGATAGTTTCAAATAACCGTTTCTTACTCTTCTGTAAAACTCATCATTCGAGGATTCAATCCGGTCGAGTTCAATTTCCGAATTGAGTTTCTTTCTTTTTTCAATTTCAGATAATGAGACATCGATAAAAAAAGTAATATCGGGAACAGTTTCCCCGAGAACGAACTTGTTTAAGCTTTTAATAAAATCCAAATCCAAACCTCTTCCGTAACCCTGGTACGCAGTGGAAGAATCGTGAAATCTGTCGGACAAAACAAAAATTCCCTCCCCCAATTTCGGGCGAATAACTTCCCTGATTAACTGCGCCCGGCTTGAATAAAACAGAAGCAGTTCCGTTTCGGATTGCATTTCGAAATTTTTTCTGTCGAGTAGTAACTGACGAATTTTCTCCGAGATTGCAGTTCCGCCCGGCTCTCTGATAAGATAAACCGATTTTTTATTCTCCTCGAGAAAATTTTTTAGTAAAGAAACTTGTGTGGACTTACCGGAAAAATCGAGACCTTCAAATGAGATAAACATAGACTACTTCTTTATTATATAATCAATTTTTTCGGGAGTGAAAGTAACTAATTTTACATTCTGCGGCAAACTTAAATGCGGAGCAAGAGAAGCTGTCGTATCGCGCAGCGCATCTTTAAACAAAATATAAGCGGAAATATCATCGGCTTCCATTCTCCCGACTATCCCGATTCCGCCTCTCACAACTACGCTAAGTTTGTCCGGAAAAATCAATAATTTTGAATTATTCTTTCCCGCGCCGATAATTTTAATAGGGACATTATCAATCCTTTTATCTACAATTTTCTGTATGTTAAATGTTACGGTTACCTTCTCCGTTTTAGACGAAGTGAATTCCGGAAGCTCCAAACCGGCTTTAACCGATAAACTATCGTCGGCTTTGACAAGAACTATTTTATCGGTTTTAATTGAATCGGTATTCCGAACAATTGACGCGGGCCCCGAAATTTCGATTTTTATCGGGGTAACTTTGGGCGATTCGATTAAACCGTAATCCCCTTTCAAATTCAAATCGTACTCCGGCTTAACAAAAACTTCTTTCTCGATTTTTTTATCAACGTCTATTTTAAGTATCTCGGGATTTACGGAAACTACATTTACATTCGAAGTAAAAACATGATTTTTCTTAATCAAGTCGCGAGTGGAAATAAGCGTTTCCTTTTTCTTCCCATTTAAGGTTACATCAAAATAGCGATTAGCGCCCCAATAATACGATGACAAAACCCAACCTTCCCCCTGTACACCGACGATTACAAATTTATCGGAAACATAACTAAGCGCATATTTGGGGTTATCAACTTTAACTCTGACAGGAAGATAAACATTCGTGTAAAAATTATCGGAGAGCGTAACAATCGTCCAAACAACAATTGAAAACAAAACAATAATCGATATGTGAAACCAATTTTTTTTCATATAAAAAAAACTGTCTCTAAGATTCGCAAGATTAACTAACTAACTCGATAAATTAATATCGAAATATAAAACATATTGCAAATCTTAGAGCAGTTTAAAAGAAATTTATTTTCTTAATTTCTCAAAAAGATCTATTAAAGCCTGTCTGTTAGCTCTGGAAATTTCTCTTCCTTTTATCGGAAAATCGGAGAACTGCCTTGCCAAATGACGCAGTTGGTGAACATTCATTCCTTCAAGTTCGTCCAACGGCGGAATAAGGGGACTTTCGCTAATTTCAGTTTCAGTCTCATCTTCTGTAGAAGACTCTTCCTCATCTTGGATTATCTCAGCGCTTTCTTCGGAAATAACTTCCGTTGGATTATCCTCTTTTTCCGGATCTGTTTCTTCTTCATTTTTTTCAACCGGTTTGATTTTGTCTTCAGCGGTTAAAGTTTCTTCGGTCTCCGTTTTTTCAATTGCCTCCGGCTCTTCAATTACCGAAAACAAATCTTCCGTTTTTTCACTTTGAACTTCTTTCTTTTTTCTTTTACGGCGGGGACGCGATGACTTTGAATCCGAATAGAGAATACTTTCCAATTGATCATCGGGACGGGGAATAACGTGAATCGAAACAAGCTGCCCTACTCTCTGAGCCGCAGCCGCTCCTGCGTCCACGGAAGATTTAACGGCGGCAACGTCGCCTACAATTTTTATGGCGACCATTCCGCCGGTAACAATTTCCTTTCCTATCAGCTTAACATTTGCCGCTTTCAACATTGCGTCGGCGGCTTCAATCGAGCCTACAAGACCTTTTGTTTCAACTAAGCCTAAAGCTAATTGCATAAAGCGTAATTATCCTTTTTTCGGAAGAATCATTTCAACATCTGCATGAGGACGAGGAATGACGTGAACCGAAACCAATTCGCCAACGCGCTGTGCAGCTGCCGCTCCGGCGTCCGTTGCCGCTTTTACGGCTCCGACATCGCCGCGAACCATTACCGTTACATAACCGCCGCCGATTGTTTCTTTTCCAATCAGTTCTACTTTTGCAGCCTTCACCATAGCATCGGCAGCTTCAACCGAACCGACCAAACCTTTTGTTTCTACCATTCCTAAAGCATCAAGTGCCATTATGTTGCTCCTATTTTTTAGTTAATTTATTACAAAAAATAATTTTTAATGACTTCAAAGTCAAATTATAATTTTATTTACTGTGCTCCCTTTCTTCAAGAAAATCCTTCAGAATTATGGCGGCGGCGCTCCTATCAATCAATCCTTTATCTCTTCTTTTTTTCTTAGATTTAACCGATTCCAAAATCTGTCGCTCGGCAATAGAGGAAGAATACCTTTCGTCAACTTTGATAACCGGAAGTCTGAATTTCTTTTCCAATCGCTCAATAAACTTATCGACTTCCTCAATTATGGCGGAAACCTCGCCGCTTTCCTTTAGAGGATACCCGACAACGAACGCTTCAATTTTGTAATCCCGGAGCAGATTAAAAAATTTTTTCCAAAAATCCGGATTGTTGGGAATTGTGGCAAGCGGAGTGGCAAACCACCCGAGCGGATCGCTAACGGCTACGCCGATTCTTTTGGTCCCGAAATCAATTCCTACAAAACGTTTTTCATCTGTCATGCGATTTTCCGGTAACCATTCTTTCGGCTAAAAATACGCCCTTAACTTTTTTCAGTCTTGAAATCAGATGCTCCAGATGTGCCAAATCATTAACGTAAACTGTGATTACACCATGGAAAATTCCCTCTTTCGTGTTGATATTAACCGAATAAATATTAGTGTCTTTATAATTGGTTATGCTGTTTGAAACATCTTTTAAAATACCGGGATTGTCTTCCCCTTTAATGGAAATCGCCGCGATAAATTCCTTTCCTTTAAGATTCTGCCAATCTACCGGAACTAATCTGTCCGGACTGTTCTTGGCAAGAGTAATCAAATTCTTACAATCCTTCCGGTGAATGGTAATTCCTTTTCCGATAGTTACAAATCCGATCACAGGATCGCCCGGAATCGGGTTACAGCATTTCGCGTAATGAATATCAAACCCCTTGTGCTCCCCTTCTACCAAAACTCCACCCGCGCCTTGACGAGCGTGATTAACAAATTTATCGATTTTCAGTTCATTTTTTTCTTCCTGTTTTTCGACTTTGGGAGCGATTATTTCATCCGGATTTAACTCTCCTTCCCCGATAGCCTTAAAAAAATCACGAGGACTGTTAAATTTCAATTTGTTGGATAACTTCTGAATATCGTCGTCGGTAAAAATCAACTTAAGCTTTTTCAGCTTTTTATCCCAAATCTGTTTTCCTTGTTCAACTATCTTATCATCCTGGCGATTTATAAACTTTCTGATTTGGTTTTTCGCCTTGTGAGTTTTCACAAACTGCAGCCAGCTTTCATTCGGATGCTGATTTTTGGAGGTGATAATTTCCACCTGATCGCCGCTTCTGAGCAAACTGTTCAGCGGCACAATTTTTCCGTTAACCTTTGCTCCGATACAATGCTCCCCGATATTCGAATGAATATTGTATGCAAAATCAACCGGAGTGGAGCCGACGGGAAGCCGGAGTAAATCACCGCGCGGAGTAAAAATATAAATTTCCTCCTGATAAAGATTCATTTTGAAACTGGCAAGTATTTCCTTTGTCGCTTCATCTTTGCTCGCCGTTTCAAAAACATCACGAATCCAATTCACCCACTCTTCCATCTCCTTATCAGATGTAAAAGAAGCTTCTTTATATTTCCAATGAGCAGCAACTCCGCGTTCGGCTATTTCATGCATTTTTCGCGTACGGATTTGAATTTCCACGACCTTCCCTTCGGGACCTAACACAGTGTTATGCAAAGATTGATAATTATTCTTTTTCGGTATGGAAATATAATCCTTGAATCTGTCGATAGGTTTATACATCTGATTGATAATTCCCAGAACCGTGTAGCACAGGTTAGGATTATCATCTTCGATAATAATTCTGATTGCAAGCAAATCATATATATTTTCAAAAGTCGTATTCAGTTTTATCATTTTACGGTATATGCTGTAAAGATGCTTTGCTCTTCCGGCTATTTCAAACTTTATTCCCTCCTGCTTAAGTTTATCCTTAAGCGGCTGAATGAACTTCTGAATATATTTTTCTCTCTGATTTCTTTTCTCGCTAACTTTCTTCGCCAATTCGGCGTATGCTTCTTTGTTAAGATATTTAAAAGATAAATCTTCCAATTCCCATTTAACTTTACCGAGACCAAATCTGTTTGCAAAGGGAGCATATATTTCAAGCGTTTCTCTTGCAATTCTCCTCTGCTTTTCGGGGCGCATATATTGAAGAGTTCTCATGTTATGAAGTCTGTCGGCAAATTTTACTAAAATAACCCGCAAATCGCGCACCATCGAAAGAAGCAACTTTCTGTAATTCTCAGCTTGGTTTATTTCGTGCCCTTTAAAAACTCCCCCGATTTTAGTAACGCCGTCAACAATTTCGGCGACTGTCTTACCGAATTCTTTGGCAATAAAATCAAGACTGATCTCAGTATCTTCAACAACGTCGTGGAGCAAGGCGGCGGCAACCGAATAATCATCCAAACTAATTTCTTCAGCGACAATTTTTGCCACCGCGTACGGATGAAGAAAATATGGTTCGCCCGAAGCTCTGTAATCGTTTTTATGAGCTTCAAAACTTGTTCTGAAACTTCTCCTGATTAAGTCTTCATTGACCGAGTGAATGTGAGTCCGGCAACTTTCGAGAAGCTCATTTAACAGCTGATTATATTTTATTTCAGTAATTTGTGTTTGCATATCGGTAAATAGATAAAAGTAAAGAAAAAGTCAATAGCTATTAGAAAGCTTTGCATAACCTAATTTATATGTCATTCTGATCCTCCGCCAAGGCGGAGCGGGAGAAGAATCTCAAAACCGGTAATTATACCGAATTTAGAGATATTTCGGATGGCTTACACCGTCCTCAATATGACAAATTTAGGTTTTGCAAAGGTCTCTATTATTTTACTTAACTCTTAATTTTAAATATAGTTCCCTAACTTTTTCCAATCTCCAGTCTAATTTTTCCGATTCCCAAGGCGTAAGATTTCTTATATCAAGAATTTTTTTGCATTCGGCAATTGCTTCCTTCTTTTTTCCCAAATCAGAAAGAAGCATTGCAATTTTATGCCTTAAAATAATTTCGTTAATTCTGTTTTTCTCGTTCCTATTAAGAGTAATTTCAAGAGCTTTTTTATATAAAACTACGGAACTTCGTTTATTAAATTCCTTTTCGATATTGGCGTAAGCTGAAATAATATACCGGTTTGTAGGATATTTTTTATATTCATTTATTATTAAATTCTTTGCTTCGTCGTATCTTTTCTCATTCTTTAAAATCCAAAAAAGCGATGTTACGCCAATATTGTGCAAGTAGGAATTTGAGGCGATTCCTCTGTAAATCAATCTGATTGCGTGCTCCCGATCATCGGGAATAAAAGGAAGCCAGCCAAGCTTTTCGGAAATCCAATATTCATAAGTTCCTTCGGCAATCAAAGCATCGGAAAAAGTGGAATCCCGGGAAAGACATTTGTCAAAATAATGCAAAGCATTGGTCCCGTAATCATAAGCGGAAAAATAATTTCCTTTCAGTCCTTCGTAGTAAGCCCAATATCCGTTAACCAATCCCTTTTGATAACTATTCCAGATGTTGACGCTATCCGCCTCAAACAAAGAATCGGCTATTTCTTCGGCTTGAGATAATGCCCCGTAAATCCTTTTGTTATTTAATTTTAGATTGTTATTAAAATCATTGGATATTTCATTAGCCGCGTCGTAAATATATGGGAATGTGATATTTGGATATTCCGACTTAAAAACACGCGCTAAACTATCAGCCGAAACATAATTTTCTTCAGTAATTTTTGTGATAATTCGACGAATAAAACTGTCAATTCTCGGATTAGGATAACTCTGAGAAAAAACCGTATTATAAAACAACAATAGAAAAATAAAACTAAAGCGTACCAAAAGTTCTGTCTCCCGCGTCTCCTAATCCCGGTACAATATACCCGTGCTCGTTTAACTTTTCATCCAAAGAAGCGGAAATTACTTTAATATCGGCGTGCTCCGATTCAATTTTCCTAACGCCTTCCGGAGCGGCAATCAGACAAGCCAACGTAATATCTGATGCTCCTTTATTTTTCAGAAATGTAAACGCGGCGGAAGCGCTTCCGCCCGTAGCCAACATCGGGTCAAGAACTATTACTTTGGACGACGACAAAGTTTTCGGCGTTTTATAATAATATTCGACCGGCTGAAGAGTCTCTTCGTTCCTCTGTAATCCGATATGCCCGACTTTTGCCTCAGGGAGCAGCTCCAGAAAGGAGTTTACCATACTTAATCCCGCCCTGAGAACAGGCACCAGAATAACATCCTTTTGAAACTCGATTCCTTCGGTTTCCGTTAGAGGCGTTTCTACTTTTACGGAGCGAGTCGGAAAGAGTTTGCTAACCTCAATCGCCAGGGAATAGGAAACTCTGCGCAGGGCGTCCCTGAATTCTCTGACCCCTGTGTTTTTATCGCGCAAAATAGTTAAGTCCCTTAAAACCAATGGGTTATCGACAACAGTTAAATTTTTATTTATCATTTGTTTTTTTCCCTAAGATGGTTAAAATATTTATAAAAGGAGAAACCGGAGGAGTATAATTAAAATTAATCTCCTCCAAAATTGAGTAGGGAGATTTTGCTCTTATCAAAGCTGAAATTGTGTCTGCATAATAAGCCGACTGCGATGCTCCCCAAAAAGATGCTCCCAAAATACGCTTGCTTTCCTTATCAAAAACCAGCTTTCCAAATACTTTTTCGCTTTCCGGCATAACATGAATTAAGCTGTACCCGATTGCCGAAACAGACGTGCTCCGGAAAAAATACTCACGGGCTTGCTCCTCCGTTATACCGACGGAAGCATAAGTTTTATCAAAAATTTTAACGGCAATATTTTTTATAACGGGAAGTGAAAATTTATTTCCACCGGCTGCGTTTTCTCCCGCTACATGACTTTGAGAATATGCCGTTGTTGCAATCGGGATATAATCCGCTTTTCCGGTGACGGCGTTAATTATCTCGGTATTATCTCCGGCGGCAAAAATATTCGAATCGGAAGTCTTCTGTTTCTTATCAACTTTAACCCCTCCGAATTTTCCTAATTCCAAACCTGCCGCCTCGGCAAGCGAGCTGTTAGGAGAAAATCCGACAGCGGAAAGGACAAGCTCGAAATCCATAATTCTCCCTTCCGCCTTTATTCCCCTAATCCTATTTCCGTCAAAAATAAATTCGTACGGAACCACTCCGAGAAATGTAACTCCGTTTTTCTTAATTTCTTCGACGGCAAGATTTCTTATCTCACTTTCCGCACCCGGAAGTGGTAGCGATTCAAGCTCAACGATTGTAACCTGCATTCCAAGTTTCACAAACGATTCCGCCGATTCCAATCCAATATAACCTGCTCCGATGATTAATACATTTTTCACAGAATGTGAAGAAATAAAACTCTGAATTTTAATTAAATCGGGAATTGATTTAAGATAAAACAGATTATCAAATCCTGGGGCAAGAGGAGGAATTTTCTTAACCTTCGCTCCAGTAGTTAGAATTAATTTATCATATTGAAAATCAATTGTTTGGTTCGTGGTTAAATTGCGAACAACAACAGTTTTTTCTTTACGGTTAATACTTTCCACAAGGTGTTTTGTATAAACTTTTACTCCCTTTTTATTGTAGAAAGATTCTTCGTCGAAGAAAACCACCTTCTTATAATCCTCAATTTTACCGCTCAGGACAAAAGGCATTTCACAAGTTCCGGTGGAGATGAACTCAGTCGCCTCGAATAAAATAACTTCCGAATTACGATCAATTCTTTTAGCTTTTGCGGCAGCCGCAGGCCCCGCGGCATTCCCCCCGACAACAATTATTCTTTTCATCACCGTTCCAAATTAGTTTCATTTTATCATTAAATATAAGGAAACTAATTAATTTCAAAGATGAAAAATTGTACTGCCCCCAAAACGCTTACCCGATTTTCAGAAACTTGAAGTGATTCCTGAATCTCTGCCGGATTGTTTTGCGCAAAACTTGATTCCCGGCGGAAGTTAGACGCGGATCTAATTCAACAACACCGAAAGCCGATTCTTTAGCAGAGAAAAGAATTTCGGCGTCTTCAACAATATTACCGTATTTTAATTCCGGAAGTCCGCTTTGCCTTGTTCCGAAAATATCTCCGGGACCGCGAAGTTTTAAGTCAATTTCAGAAAGTTTAAATCCATCCGAAGTTTCCGCTAACGCATTCAGCCGAATAGCGGTTTTGTTTCTCTCGATTTCCGCTTGCGACATAAATTCAAAACTGAACTTATTGTTTGTTCCTTTGTGCTTGTAATCTTCTTTTGTAACAAGAATGCAGTACGCTTGTTTATCGCTTCGTCCTACGCGTCCTCGCAACTGATGCAGCTGCGAAAGTCCGAACCGGTTAGCATCGTTAATAATTATGATGTTGGCGTTCGGGATGTCAATTCCGACTTCAATTACCGTCGTCGCAACGAGGGCGTCAAACTCGTGAGACAAAAACTTACGCATCATCTCTTCTTTTTCGTCCCACTTCATTTTTCCGTGAATTAAACCTACTCGGTAATCGGTCAAATAACTTTCCTTCAGCTTTTCAAAATGTTCAATCGCGGACTTGAATTCCAGCTTCTCAGATTTTTCAACGAGAGGATAAACAATAAACGCCTGATAACGCTCCTCGTTAATTTTCTTTTTAACAAATTCGTAAATCTCGTCCAACTTATTTTCGGAAGAAAGATAAGTTTTAATTTCCTTTCTTGACGCCGGCGGTTTTTTTATTACTGAAACATCCAAGTCGCCGTATAGCGTCATAGAAAGCGTTCGGGGAATGGGCGTGGCAGTCATGATAAGAACATCCGGACTTCTTCCCTTGTCAATCAGTTTTGCACGTTGTTCAACGCCGAAACGATGCTGCTCGTCAATGATTACAATCCCCAGCTTCTTAAAATTTATATTATCCTGAAAAAGCGCATGCGTTCCTATAACAATGTCAACTTCACCCGAAGCAATTTCAGATTCAATTCGTTCGCGCTCCTTCTTTTTCTGGCTGCCCAAAACAACTCCGATTTTTAAGCCGAACTTTTCCGTCATTTTGGTTATTCCGGCAAAATGCTGATTAGCCAAAATTTCGGTAGGCGCCATAAGCGCCGCTTGATAGCCGGAGAAAACCGCCATCAGCATCGAAATCAGCGCTACGATTGTTTTTCCGCTGCCGACGTCGCCCTGCAGCAGTCTGTTCATCGGCTTCGAACTTTCCATATCCAACCTGATTTCATGAAGGACGGAAAGCTGGTCTTCTGTTAATTCAAACGGAAGCGAATCTAGAAACCTTTTCAGCAGTTTGGAATTAACCTCAACTTTGTTCCCTTTAATATCATTTTTTATAAACGATTTCTTCAAAGCGACAAGCAATTCGAAGTAGAAAAACTCTTCAAACTTAACTCGATTCCACGCCTTGTTTAATTCATTCTGACTTGTAGGAAGATGAATTGCCTTAAGCGCCTCTTGAATCGGAAGAAGATTTTTCCCGGCGACAATAGCTTCCGGTAAAGTTTCTTTAACGGAATCCGCATATTCCTCGACGGCAAGTTTTATCAGTTTCCTGAAACTGAACTCGCCTACATTCTTTTCCTTGAGATTTTTTGGTATTCGGTAAAACGGAATAATTTTCCCTGTATTCAGAAAATCATCCGATTCGCTTCCTTCCAGCTTATCAAAATCGGGATGAACAAACTGAAGATGCCCGTAACGCGTAATTGCAGGCTTTGCCGAAATTGCAAAAAAGTCTCCCTCATTAAAATAACCTTTGAAAAACTTTATTCCGTTAAACCACACTCCGTCAAAAAAACCTTTGGAATCGCGAAATGTAACTTTTAAGAATTTTCTTTTGTAGGAATGAATTATCTCCTTATTTACAACTTCACCTACAATTGTTATTTCTTCCTCGTAACCGTTCGCCACATGGAAATAAGCATCGTTGCTCGATAAAATTTTGGACCTGTCGAGATATTGAGTCGGAAAGTAAAAAAGTAAATCTAACACCGTTTTAATACCGATTTTCTCGAATGCAACCGCCCTTTTCGGACCGATAGTTTTAAGATATTGAATCGGTGTCTCAGCGCTTTTCATAATCTTTTGTTTTTAATATTTAGCTTATTCGTTTTCTTCTTGAAGCTATTTTCAAACCTTGAATTTTAGGATACCAACTCAAAACTGAATTCGACAAAATTGTTTTTTACATTTGTATTAATGAGACAATCATTAAATAGACTTAAAACAAATTTATTTTCGCAATTCAGTAATTGATTAACCTTCGAGGTTTAACTGAATTATTTAGAAATTCGCTATTTATAATACATGAAATAAATTTTCAATATTTGTTGAATAGTTAAAACCTCGACAGGTTTACCGAAAAACATTTTGTGTTTAGAATATTATCTATCAGGGCATATCTTAACTAAAAATTAATGACAAAGAGATATTTTCACCATATTAATACTCAGTTCCGACTTCTCTTGTCATCAATTCGTAGGTAACCATTTGCGGATCCGCTTTACCGAATAAGATTTTATAAACGGAATTTGAAATAGGAACATCAACCTTATATTTTTCGGCTAATTTGTTAACCGACTTACAGGTTTCAACTCCTTCGGCAACCATATCCATTGATTTAATAACATCCTTCAACTTTTTCCCTTTACCGATTTGCTCCCCGACATATCTGTTGCGGCTATGGCGGCTCATGCAGGTAACGATTAAATCGCCCATGCCTGAAAGTCCCGCGAAGGTTTCCCTTTTCGCTCCCATGGCAATTCCCAGACGACTTATCTCCACAATCGCGCGCGTCATAATTGCGGCTTTGGTATTATCTCCGAAATCCGCTCCGTCTATTATTCCCGCTCCGATTGCAATTACATTCTTAAAAGCTCCGCCAAGTTCAACGCCGATTAAATCATCGGAAGCGTAAACTCTGAAATACGAATTAGTAAACGCCGCCTGAATCATTTCAGCGGTTTTTAACTCTTCGGAAGCCGAAACTACAGCCGTCGGTAACTTTCTGCTGACTTCTTCCGCATGACTCGGACCTGAAAGAACTCCGACATTTGATTTATTAATATTTTTTAGCACATCTTTAATTATCCCCGAAACCGTTAACAGAGTTCCGACTTCTATCCCCTTTGAAACACTTACAAGAATAGTATTTCTTAGGTCTGCGTTTTTTATCTTCATTAACACGCTTCGTACAAACTGTGTCGGAACGGCAATAACGATAAGATGTTGGTTGTTAACAGCTTCGTCAATCGAATGAGTAATCTTAATACTTTCGGATAATTTAACTTTCGGAAGATAAATATCGTTAACTCTGGTTTTCTGCAGCTTCTTTGCATACGAGCGTTTGTACTCCCACAATGTAGTGTTGTGCCCGTTGTTATCCAAAACAATCGCTAAAGTCGTTCCCCAGCTTCCCGCTCCTAAAACCGATACGTTCATTTACTTCTTCCCTTTATTGAATGAAACTTTACTTTCTTCTCCGTGAATAATCCGCACGATATTGTGTTTGTGCTTAAATATTAAAAGTGAAGCAATTATAATTACAAAAGGCAAAATTATATGATACCCGGGGATGTTAACTCCGAAAACATTCTCACGGATAAAAATAATAATAGGAAGTGACAAAGCGGCGGAGATTGAACCGAGCGAAACATAACGCGTAGAATAAACTACAACCCCGAAAACGACTAAAGCCAAAAGCATATCGGTTGTAACCAGTACCAGCATAAAGCCAAGCGCGGTTGCTATTCCTTTTCCGCCTTTAAATCCGGCAAAGATTGTCCAAATGTGTCCGAGCACAGCCGAAATTCCGGCGAGTATTTGCACTAATGTAAAATCGTCAAACGGCGTATTATTCGCTACCGGAAAGCTGCCATAAAATAACCTTGCGATTACAATAACCGCAAACGCCCCCTTAAATGCATCGAAGAAAATTACGCCGAGTCCGTATTTCCAACCTAAAACTCTTATCGTGTTAGTCCCTCCGGCGTTCCCGCTTCCGTAGTCGCGAATATCGACGCCTTTTACCAGCTTGGTAACAATAATGCTCGTCGGGATTGAACCGACCAAATATGAAAGGACTAAAACGAGAAGCAAATTCAACATAAAAAACCTCAGCCTAATTTAATTTAAAAATATATTAATAATATCGGCGTTTCCCAAATTTACTTTAATATTTCAGCCGCGAAATCCAAATCTTCCTTAGTAGTAATCTTAAAGTTTTTAAGCTCTCCTTCCACTAAATTAATTTTTTCTCCAAGATTAAACGCCAACATAGATTCATCTGTTCCCTGAAAACCGCTTGATGAAAGATAATCCATTGCTTTACTAAAAAAATCAAATCTGAAAATTTGAGGAGTTTGAATGTAAAAAATCTTCTCCCTCTCGGGATAATCCGCAACAATCGTATCTTCTTCGCTATCGGAATTAATCGCGGCTAACGTATCGCGCGCTTTAATTGCCACAACGGCATTTCCCTTGCTCTCGGCTTCGAGAAGCGCTCGTTGTAAAATCTCAAGCGAAAGAAACGGACGCGCGGCATCGTGCACACAGATAAAATCTTCAGTACCAGGGGAAACGGAAGCGATAGCGGAAAAAACAGAATCCTGTCTGGTTTTTCCGCCTTCCGCGATAATAATATTTTTAGTGAATAAATTTTCTTCGACTATTTTTTTCATCAAAGAAAAATATTCTCTTGATACAGCAACCGCAATCTCATCAATAAGTTTGCAATTATCAAAAACCGAAAGAGTGTAAGCGATAATCTCTTTGGAGTTAATCTGAATAAATTGTTTCGGAATATTACCTCCGATTCTCTTGCCTACTCCTCCGGCCGGTATGATTGCGTACCTTTTCATCAAAGGATTAACATTGCGTCGCCGTAACTGAGAAATCTGTATTTTTCCTTGATTGCTTTTTTATATGCTTTCATCGTAAAATCATATCCGGCAAATGCCGCAACAAGCATAATCAAAGTTGATTCAGGTTGATGGAAATTCGTAATCAGTTTTTTTACAACCTTAAATTCATAAGGAGGGAAGATGAATTTATCTGTCCACCCGTAATTCGGCTTCAAAAATCCTTCCGCCGTAACGCTGCTTTCCAAAGCTCTTGTGGCGCTTGTTCCCACAGCAAATACGTTCTTCTTTTTCTTCAGCGCTTCGGTTACGATTCTCGCAGTGTCTTCGGGAATTTCGAAAAATTCAGAATCCATTCTGTGCTTGGTTAAATCTTCAACCTCCACGGGACGAAATGTTCCGAGTCCGATATGAAGAATTACAGGCACAACTTTAATTCCCTTTTTCTTAATCTTGGAAAGAAGTTCTTTTGTAAAATGCAGTCCCGCAGTCGGAGCCGCAACCGAACCGTCCTGATTAGCATAAACCGTTTGATAGTTAACTTTATCTTCGGGAACGGCTTCTCTTTTGATGTAAGGAGGAAGCGGAGTTTGTCCGATATTTTCAATCGCTTTGAAAATATCCCCGGCTTCTTCGTTAAAGCGGACCGTACGCCCGCGCGAAGTTGTGTTATCAATTACTTCGCACCAGATTTTATCCGTAAAGTAAATTCGGTTCCCGATTCTTACTTTCCTAGCCGGATCAACTATCACATCCCAAATGTTATCTTTTTTATTCAATTCTCTAAGAACAAAAACTTCTATTTTAGCGTTTGTTCTTTCCTTAGTTCCGTATAAACGCGCTTGAATAACGCGCGATTCGTTTACTACCAAAACGTCGCCCTTGGACATATAATCAATAACATTGGCAAATTTCTTCTCTTCAATTTCCTGAGTTTCGCGGTTCAAAACCATCAATCTGGCTTGGTCCCTTTCCTCAAGAGGAAATTTTGCAATCAGCGTTTTCGGTAAGTTAAACTTAAAATCCGATAATTTCATTTATTCTCCTATCTCTTAATATTCATCATCAATAAAAAACTACGGAGCGGAAAAATTTCCGCCCCGCGTTAATTACTTTTTCTATTTCATCGTATCTTTAACAGCCGCTCTTGCCGCTGCAAGTCTTGCAATCGGCACTCTGTAAGGCGAACAGCTTACATAGTTCAATCCTACTCTGTGGCAGAATTCAACAGATGAAGGTTCGCCGCCGTGTTCGCCGCAGATTCCGACTTTGATGTCAGGTCTGGTTTTCTTGCCGTTTTCCACAGCCATTTTAACCAATTGCCCAACGCCTTCCTGATCAAGCACTTGGAAAGGATCGACTTCAAGAATATGTTTTTCCAAATATTCCGGTAAAAACGAACCGATGTCGTCGCGTGAAAATCCGAAACTCATCTGGGTTAAATCGTTTGTCCCGAAACTGAAGAACTGAGCTTCTTCCGCGATTGAACCGGCTGTAACTGCGGCTCTCGGAGTTTCAATCATTGTTCCGATTAAGAATTTAATACGTTTCTTGCGTCTCTTAAATACGGTCTCAGCTGTTTTTTCAATAATTGCTTTTTGATATTCAAGTTCTTTTTTCGTCGAAACAAGGGGAACCATAATCTCAGGAAGCACTTTAATCTTCTTACCCGCCATATTCAATGCAGCTTCCAGAATAGCTTGTGTCTGCATTTCGGTAATTTCAGGGTAAGTCGTTCCGAGACGGCAGCCGCGGTGTCCGAGCATGGGATTAACTTCGGCAAGTTCTTCAACTTTTTGCTTAATCTTGGCTACAGGCACATTCATAATTTTTGCCATCTCTTTTTGCTCGGCATCTTCCTTCGGAAGGAATTCGTGCAGAGGCGGATCCAGCAAACGAATCGTTACAGGCAATCCTTTCATCTCTCTAAAAATGCCTTCGAAGTCTTTCCTTTGGATAGGCAATAATTTCTTAAGCGCCTCTCTTCTTCCCGCTTCGTCGTCCGCCAAAATCATCTCGCGTACGGCAAGAATTTTATCTCCGCCGAAGAACATATGTTCGGTTCTGCATAAGCCGATTCCTTTTGCGCCAAACTCGCGCGCAACTTTTGAATCATGCGGCGTGTCGGCGTTTGTACGCACTTTTAATTTTGCGCGTTTATCCGCAAGCGACATCAATTTAGCAAAATCGCCGCTTAACAACGCTTCTTTGGTTTTAACTTTTCCTTCGTAAACCATACCGGTTGAACCGTTCAGAGAAATCCAATCTCCTTCTTTATATACTTTGCTGTCAACAGTTGCCGTTTTCTTTTTGTAATCGATTTTCAAAGCTCCGGCGCCGGTTACCGCGCATTTGCCCATTCCGCGCGCAACAACGGCGGCGTGTGAAGTCATTCCGCCTCTTGCGGTCAAGATGCCTTCGGCGGCGTTCATTCCTTTCAAATCTTCCGGAGAAGTTTCAAGACGAACAAGGATTACATATTCCCCTTTTGCAGCCCACTCTTCAGCGTCGTCGGCATGGAAAACAATTCGTCCCGTTGCGGCTCCGGGCGATGCCGGCAAACCTTTGGTAATCACTTTAGCTTTTTTAAGTTCTTTATCGTCAAAAACCGGATGGAGTAATTCATCCAACCTTTCCGGCTCGACTCTGATTAACGCAGTGTCTTCATCAATTAATTTTTCTTTCAGCATATCCATTGCAATTTTAACCATTGCGGCGCCCGTGCGTTTTCCGTTACGCGTTTGCAGCAGCCAGAGTTTTCCGTTCTGGATTGTAAACTCCATGTCCTGCATATCTTTGTAATGCTTTTCCAGTTTATCCTGAACGGCGTCAAGTTCTTTATAAACTTCCGGCATTGTTTCTTCCAAAGAAGGATATTTTGTTTTTCTCTCTTTTTCGGAGATGCCCTGCGCCTTTGCCCAGCGGCGCGAACCGACAAGAGTAATCTGCTGCGGGGTGCGAATACCGGCAACCACATCTTCGCCCTGAGCATTTACAAGATACTCGCCGTTGAAAAGGTTTTCGCCTGTTGCGGCGTCTCTTGTAAACGCAACGCCTGTAGCTGAATCATCGCCCATGTTTCCGAACACCATCGCTTGTACGTTTACTGCCGTTCCCCATTCATCGGGAATATTGTTCATCTTGCGATAGAGAATAGCTCTGTCGTTGTTCCAGCTGTCAAAGACTGCAAGAATTGCTCCCCAAAGCTGCTTCCAAGGATCGGTCGGGAAAGCTTTCTTGGTTTTTTTCTTGATAATCGCTTTAAAGCGGACAACCATTTCCTTAAGGTCGTCAACCGTAAATTCCGTATCGAGAGAAATTCCTCTCTCCTTTTTCAAGTCGTCGATAATCTCTTCAAACGGATCGTGGTCTTCTTTATTTTCAGGTTTCATTCCCATTACAACATCGCCGTACATCTGAATGAAACGGCGGTATGAGTCCCAAGCGAATCTTTCGTTATTCGTTTTCTTCGCCAAACCCAAAACAACTTTATCGTTCAATCCGAGATTAAGTACCGTGTCCATCATTCCCGGCATTGACGCTCTTGCGCCGGAACGAACAGATACAAGGAGCGGATTTTCCATGTCTCCGAATTTCATTTTCATAATTTTTTCAACGTGCGCAACGCCTTTAATTACTTCAGGCTCAATCATTGCTTTAGTTTTTGCGTCGCCCAAACCATAATATTTATTGCAAACTTCGGTTGTAATCGTAAATCCGGGAGGAACGGGAACGCCGATTCTGTTCATCTCTGCGAGGTTTGCCCCTTTGCCGCCGAGAAGATTTTTCATTGAAGCTTTTCCTTCGGCTTTTTTATTCCCGAATAAATAAACGTACTTCGGCGCCTTAGCTTTTTTCGCCTTTGTACTTTTCTTGGGTGTAGCTTTTTTAGTAGCCATTATCTGACCTCCATTATTAATTAATGTTTAATTGTAAAAATTCCACAAACTCATTCTCATCCTTCAGAACAAGTTTAATCCTTATAAAATATATGTCGATATCATCCAGTTCTTTTGAAAAATTAATTAGTTTCACAGCGTCTTTTTCAGTTGTGATAACCGAGTAAGCGTTTGTTTCGTAAAACTGTTTTCTGATTTTTTGAACGTCCTTATTTTTATAAAATTTATGGTCCTTAAAAATCAGTCTGTTTGTAACGTCAATTCCCACGCTCTTGAGCGTAGATAGAAATGACTCCGGTTTTGCAATTCCGGCAACCACCAAACTCTTCTGTCCGGTGAATTCTTCAACCGGAAAATATTTGTAATCCTTAACGTCGAACAATCCTTCGATTTCGTAATGGGCGTAAAAAACTTTTTTCCCGGCGAGAATCTTCCTTACGTTTTCAGGAATCTTTTTCTCAACGGAAAACTTTCTGTTGATGATTATCGCGTCGGCTCTTTTCAACGATGAAATCGATTCGCGAAACAATCCCGACGGAAGCGGAAGTTTATCAAGCGGCGAAGCGTTTAGCAAAAAATCCTGGTCGAGCAGAACAATATCTAAATTCCTCCTGATTCTTCTGTGCTGAAAAGCGTCGTCAAGAACAATCGCGTCAATCTCCGCAGCTTCAATAAGTTTTAACGCGCCTTCCACTCTATCTTCGCAAACCGCAGCCGGTACTTTGGTATTATGCACTTCAAGTATAATCTCATCTCCGCAATTGCCCACGTCGCAATTAAAAACGCTCCCGTCGAAAACAAGTTTAAATCCTTTCGATTTCCGTCCGTAGCCGCGGCTCAATATGCCCGGCTTCATTCCCAAACGTTTAAGCAAATTAGCCAAATAAATAACAGTCGGTGTTTTTCCGGTTCCTCCTACGGTTACATTCCCGACAGAAATTACTTTAACCGGCACATCAACATTTTTTAAGATTCCTTTATCATAAAGCAAATTGCGGAACCGCGCAACGACTCCGAAAAGAGGCGAAAAAGGTAAAAGCAATATTCTCAAGAGTTTCAGCAATTTGTTTCAACCTCTCTCTGTAATTCTTTCAACTTCTTCTCCGTTTCCTTAATCAATAAATTTGTTTCGTCAAACGTTAGATTATTTTTCACCGTAATCGGTTCCGAAAATCGCAGAACAACTTTTGAAAACGGAAGCGGCAATTCAAATTTATCCCAGCTCGAAAAAACCTTTTTCTTTTCATAACAAACCGCCACAAGTACCAGCGGGATGCCGGTTTTCTTAGCAAGGACAACCGCGCCGGCTTTCATTTTTTCCGGCGGGCCTGTCGGTCCGTCGGGAGTAATCGCAATTGAATAGCCTTCTTCAATTTTCCGATGCATAAGCCGCAACGCTTCTTTGCCGCCGATATGGCTCGAACCGCGAACGACATTATATTTCCACGATTGCAGAACTCTTGTCAGAATCTCGCCGTCCTTGCTTCTGCTTACCAAAGCGGCAAAATTTTTGTTTCCGAAATAGTTCCAAGGTATCAGCATCTTTCCGTGCCAGAAAGCCGCAATAAAATTCCGCTTCGATTCGAGCAAATCTTTAACCGGTTTTTCATTCACCAATTCAATTTTAACGCTATAACAAAGAACAGATATAACTTTCGGGAGTAAAAGATTCCCGAGTTTATGTAATATTTTTTTTTTAATCTCTTTAAGCCGCATTTATTTCCGACAAAATATTTGCCGCCAAATCAACTTTCGATTCATTTTCGCCAAGCGTTTTTTTCACGCTTTTCAATTCTTCCTTAAGTTTGAAAATTTTCTCATCATCCCGAAGATAATTTGCAACAACAGTGTAAATCTTTTCGGCGTTTACTTCATCTTGAATCAGTTCTTCAACAATTTTTTTATCCGTAACAATATTAACAAGCGAAAGGGAGTGAAGACTCACTAATTTTTTCGCTATTAAGTAAGTCAGGCGACTTGTTTTATAAACGACAATAAAAGGAAGATTAAACAAACCCGCTTCCAATGTTGACGTTCCCGATTTGATTATACCGAACTTAGAATATTTCATCAGCTCGTAGTTTCTTCCGACAACAATTCTAACTTCCAAACCGGGGACTACCGATTTGTAAAAATCCAAACTTAGATTTTCCGTCGCTGAAATAACAACCTGCAAATTAAATTCTTCGGATAAATTCATTCCCGCCTTCGTTAATTCCGGCAGCATCAGTTTAACTTCATGCTCGCGGCTGCCCGGCATAATCAAAAGTATTTCTTTATCCGGCTCGAGAAAATTCTCCTTAAAAAAATCTTCTCTCGAAAGGAAATTATAATTATCAATTCTTTCCACAAGAGGATGCCCGACAAATTCCGCTTTGATTCCGTGCGACTTAAAAAAATCTACTTCAAAAGGAAAAACCACAAAAAGACGATCAATCAATTTTTTCATCTTCTTAACTCTGTGTTTTCCCCAAGCCCAAAGCTGCGGAGATATGTAGTACAAAACTTTAATTTTTCGTTTCTTTAATTTTTTTGCAAAGTTAAGATTGAATCCGGGATAATCAATCAGGATAACAGTTTTTATTTTTCTCTCTTCAATTTGTGCAAGCAGCTCCTTTTGAACCCTAAAAATAAAGGGCAAATGCTTCAGCACTTCCGTTATCCCGAGAAAGGAAAAATCCTTAATATGGTAAAACGCTTCCATTCCGGCGGCGATCATTAAATCGCCCCCGACTCCGGAAACGCGAATATCCGGCTCAAAAAGTTTCAACTTCTTAATTAATTCCGCTCCGTGCATATCGCCCGAAACTTCGCCCGCTATTATTAAAATTTCCTTGCTCAAATTATCTGCTCAAAAAATAAAATAACATTAAAATTACAGTAACTGAAAAAAACGCAAGCAACGAATCTTTTTCCGACTTCAATCCTTTAGCTATATCAAACTCCGGCTGAACCACATTTTTGTTTTTGTAGGAAGAAAGACGCGGAATAAATCTCGGGACGTTTTTGACATAATCCTCAAAATCTTTACCGAAGGTTTTGCGCAAATATTTTTCTTCTCCCCAGATGATAACTCTGTATTGAAAGTAAAAGTAAACAAAAGCTACAATCTGCAGATAGGGAAAAAGCGCCATCGACATAATTCCGATTCCGGTATAAAGCAGAATGTTGCCGAGGTAAAGCGGATTACGCACATGAGCAAACGCGCCCGACACTACAAGATAAGTCCCGCCCGGATCGCCTGTGGTTCTTGTTTCGCTTCCGGCAACGCTGACGCCCCAAAGCCTGAAGAACTCTCCGACAAGACTAACAAAAAACCCGATCACCAAACTTAACGGAGTCGCTTCTTGAAAATAAAGCATCACCAATAAAAACGGTATCGGAGTGTAGCTTCTGTATTTAAAAATAAATTTTGATAATTTTTCCATTTCTCATCCTTGTTTATAAACTTCTAATCTTTTCAGTACAGCCTGATGTCTTTTCTTTAATTTCTTCTTATTTATCAGTTCTTCAACACGTTTCAGTACATCCGAAAAATCTTTGAACGGGAAATAAGTTATTCTGTTTTTTTCACAATATTTTAAGAGAGATTTTTTAGCGAAGACAAAATCGACATACTGCACCGGACAGGCGTCCGAGTAACCATCGCCGATGTAAATCGTAAAATCGTCATCGCTGCTGTGGTTTATCACATGGTTTCTTTTACAGTTTGCGCACAGCTTGCATTCCTCGTCCGTGTAGGGGAAAGTCGGGATACATTTTCCATTCTTAAATTCCACATGGTTTGAATAAACTTTGAGTTTATCCAAATTATTCTTTTTCATTATTTTATCGATGTAATAATCAAGTCCGTCGCTGAGGACAACAATTTCAATCTCTTTCTTCTTGCAAAAATCAATAAACTCATGTAAATACGGGTCAATCTCAATTCTTTCGATAAACTTATCCACTTCCGACAAATCGGGATTCTTAACGGTTTCGCAAAGTCTTTCCCATGTTTGGATTGAAGTAATTTCCCCGTCGAGCCAAAGCTTAATAATTTCATACGCTTTAACTTTATCCCCGAACTTCAGAATAAATTCCTCTCCGACATCCTTTGTGGTAATCGTTCCGTCAAAATCAATAAAGACTTTATATGTTCTCCCTTCCCTTTGTATCAATTTTCCACACCGATTTCTTCATTAAATTTTATCCCCGCAAGTTTTGAAATTCCTTCGTCAACCATCGTTACGCCGTACATTGCGTCAGCCGCTTCCATTGTCCGTTTGTTATGCGTAACAATAATGAACTGCGTATTATTTGAGAACTTGCGGATAAGCCGAGTAAAACGGTCCACATTAGCATCGTCAAGAGGCGCGTCAACTTCGTCGAGGATACAAAACGGCGACGGCTTAACAAGATAAAACGCAAAAAGAAGCGCTGTTGCCGTAAGCGTTTTTTCCCCTTGCGAAAGAAGATCAATTGTTGTGGGACGCTTCCCTTTCGGCTTGGCGACAATTTCAATTTTTGCTTCAAGCGGATCGTCGTTTTCTTCCATTACCAAATCGGCTTCGTCGCCCGGGTCAAAAAGCGTCCGGAAATTAATCTTAAAATTCTCTCTGATAATTTCAAACGTTTCAAGAAACTGCCGTTGCGCCGTTTCATTAATTTCTTTAATGGATTGAACCAAATCTTTCTCCGACTCGGTTAAATCGTTTCTCTGGGTCAGGAGAAAATCCAACCGCTCTTTTTCTTCTTCATACTCGGTGTAAGCAAGGGAGTTAATCGGTCCGAGGTTTCTGATTTTCTCTTTTAGGACGTGAACTTCATTCTGCGTTTTCTCAAAATCAAAATCTTCGTTATCCTCAAATTCTTTCCGCTCCAGCTTAATCGAATATTCTTCCCCGATATGTTTTTCCAGACTCTCTTTCTCAAATCCGAGTTTGCTCATCGACATATCGATTTCGTGAATTTTATCCGAAGCTTCCGCTCTCATATTCCTCAACACGTTCAGCCGCTTCTCCAGCTCAGCCGATTTCTCTTTAATCGAACTTAATCCCGCTTCTATCTCTTTCCGTTCTGATAAAAGTTTTTCCAGTTCATAATTGGCGTCGTCCAATCCCAACTGATTTTCTTCGATAATTTCTTTTACCGCGACAATTTCATCCCGGCTTTTCTCGATTGCGTCTTCCCTTTTAACGATAGTCTCTTTAATTGTCGCAAGCTGTTTTTCCGTCTGCGCAAGATGATTGATTTTGCTCTGATAACGCCCGCTTAAACGCTCAAGCTCAACCATTCTTTTATTCTGCTCCGATGCAAACTCCTGATAAGCGTTCTCCAATTCCTCCAGACGCTTTCTTTCTTCGGAAAGTTTTTCTTCCTCGCTTTCTCTGAGACTCACAATTTCGTCCAATTCTTTTTCAAGCTCCGCAATCTTTTCTTCCGCTTCGTTAACCGCAGCCACTTCGCGGTTTATCTCTTCATGCGATTCGGCAATCTGCTCGTTAAATCTTTCCTGTTCGGCTTCCATTTTGGAGATTTGCTTTTCGAGATTATTCAACTCGTTGTAAAAACGTTTCCCTTTTTCCGAAAGCCCTTCCAAATCAATTTTATCAAATTTCTCTTCTGCGGAATTTATTTCAAGCGCAAGCGCTTCCAACTTTGCCTTTCGTTCTTCCCTCTCCTTTTTCAAATTTTCAATAAGCTGTTTTCTTCCGAAAAGCGTTTCGTCCAACTTAGGAAGCGAACCGGCTTCCACAATACCGTTCGGGTGAATGATATCGCCGTTGATCGTTACGAAAGTAATTTCAGGATATTTTTTTATCAGTTCAAGGGCGTTGTCAAGGTCTTTTGCTATCGCGGTGTGGAACAAAATCTTTTCGAAATAGGGACGCCATTTTTCGCTCGATTTTACATGCTCGTAAGTCCAGCCGGCAAAACCTTCTTCAAGTTCAAGTTTTTTAAGTTTTCTCGAACGAAGCATATCGTCGATTTTACCGAAAAATGTTTTCTTAACTTCAGCCAAATTATCAAGAAGATAAAACGAAGCTTTTCCCAAATCGTTGCTCTTTAAATACTCAACGGCTTCTGTTAAGGTTTTGTAATCTTCCACCAAAAGATTGTTAAGCACATTCTTAAGAGCCGCCTCAAGCGCAAAACGGTAATCTTCGTCGGCGTTCCCAACGTCGGCAAAAAGAGTTTTTTCCTTCTCCGTCCATGAGGGGTTTTCAATTAAAAACTTTGAACCTTTGGAAACGCCTTCGAGATTTGTAATCAGAGTTTGGAGAAATTCAATTTTATCCTCGAGAGAAGTAAAGGCGCTTTTTTCTTCAAGCTCCTTCTTCTGCAACTCCCTGATTTTTTTCTCGAGAGACGCTTTCTCCTCATTCTTACTTGCTAATTCTTCTTCCGATTCTTTAAGCAGTTTTTCCGTTTCCGCCTTCTCCCCTTCAAGCTGTTCGATAAACCCTACCGTCTTGGCAATTTGATTTGTCCAGTTTCTGATTTTGGAGTTGCTCTGTTCAATTCTGTTATTCGCCTCTTCAATTGATTTATGAATCGAATCGATAGCGTTCTTTTTTTGATTGAATGAAATCTCAATATTCCGTAGATACTTCTCCTTTTCCGCCAGCTCTTCTTTAGCTTTTTTCAAAGCTTCGGACTTTTCGGCGAGCGCGTCTTTATTTGTTTCAATTTCTTCCTTCTTAAATTGTATCTCGGTCTGAAGCTCGTTGATATCGATTCTCGTTTCGTCAATGTCGAAATTGGTTTCTTCAATCTGCGCCTGCAGTTCTTCAATTTCGGATTTATAGCGTTCAATATTTCTTTCCAGCGACGAATCCCGTTCTTCCGCGACGGAAATATTCTTCTGGGCTTCGTGCATTTTTTCTCTTATGCGCCCGATGTCCTGATGCTTAACTCTCAGCTTCCGTTCTGTTTCAAGCACATTGTTTCTTATGCCGATTAACTCAGTCTCAATTTCTCTGATTTCAGCGTCGGTTTCCGAGCGGGAAGTTTTAAGTCGCTCCAGTTCTTCGGAAAACTCTGTCAACTTAGAAATTAAAATTGAAAATCTTCTTTCGGCGTAATCAAGCTCCTTCTCGCGCAGTTCCGCTTGAAGCACATTGTATTTGTCGGCGCGCTTTGCCTGGCGTTCCAAAGAGCGCACATTTTTCTCGACCTCCGAAACAATATCGTTAACGCGAGTTAAATCGCTTTTAACATCGTCTAACTTCTTTAACGCCAGTCTTCTTCTGTGTTTGTATTTATTTACTCCGGCGGCTTCTTCAAACATTTTGCGCCGCTCGCCGGTTTTATCATTCAGAATTCCTTCAATCATCTTTAATTCAATCACGGAGTAAGCGTTTGTCGCCATTCCCGTATCCATAAAGAGGTTCGTAATATCTTTCAGACGACAGACGTTTTTATTCAAAAGATATTCGCTTTCCCCTGAGCGGAAGATTCTACGCGTAATCGTAACTTCGGAATAATCGGTAGGAAGGGAGTTATCGTCATTGACAAACGTAATCGATACTTCGGACATTCCCAGCGGCTTCTTATTTTTTGTGCCGTTAAAAATTACGCTTTCCATCTTGTCGCTGCGAAGCGTGCTGCTTTTCTGCTCCCCAAGCACCCAGCGGATAGCGTCCACCGTGTTAGTTTTTCCGCATCCGTTAGGACCTACGATTCCCGTAATTCCCTTGTCGAACTTGAGAACTGTTTTATTTGCAAAAGATTTAAATCCGAATAATTCCAGTTTAGATATATACAACGTAACTCCTAAAAATATTTAATTTCAGCCAAAGCATCTTTCAGATAAACAAAAACATCGGCTGTGATTTGATAGTAGAGAAAAAATCCGCCGGCAAAAAATATGATTACGCCGAGAGCGAAAATATAAACAGTGGAAGGACGAACGTCAAAAATAACATAAAACCCTTTCAGCATGCGGAGAAGCAGCCACAAAAGATAAACAGCCGTAAAAATATAAATCAAAACGTTGAACTGATTCATATAAAGAATTTTAAGATAAAGAAGTTCAAGAGCCAGCAAAAGAGTAACGGGCATAATCGCCCAAGTTATCGTATAAAAAATATTTGCGAATAGAACTCTCGTTCTGTTAAAAACAGAGAAAAATTTCACAAGAAATCCGATAGCCAAGAGAATGAACATTATCGCTATCCATAAAATCAAAAAAGCGTTTACCGGATGCCAAGCCAAATAGGAAATTTTTGTAATGAGTGAAAAATTTCCGAATGAAAGAAAAATTCTTTCCAACGCAATATTTCCGCGCAAGAAAAACAACATGTTCACGATCAATAACGAAATAGTTCCGGAAGAAATTATCATCATAAAATATGAGTGAAATCCCGAAAGCAGACGTTGATCGCGAATATCGGCGAAAAAGTTGTACGAACGGAACAACGCTCTTTTAGCGTCCTCACGGAACTTCCGTCTGGAGTTCAGCAAACCGCCAACAAGAACGGCAAGAAACAGAGGCATAATAATAAAGAAAAGAGGAACTTTTTTTTCATCTTTTCCTAATGGGAGAGAAACGTTTTTCCCGTATTTCAGTTTTTCGGAAATCACTTTATAGCCGGCGCGACTTGCTTTTCTGCCGACGCCTACAATTCCGAATTGATATAAAAAGTCGCTGTTGAAAGAAGAGTAAAGAGAAGCGTATTCGCCGGAGTAATCAACGAGAGTGTTAAAAAACAAACCGTTGAGAGAAAGTTTTTTTCTAATTTTGAATAAGTCGCGGAAAAACTTCCCTTGTGCGTCAAAAGAGTTTTCGTAGAGATAACCTTCGCGGTTGCCCTCAAATGCGGGATATGTTCCCGTGAAGAAAAGTTTTGATTTCAGTTCGCCGTTCATAAACTCAAGAGATTTCCCGGATGGCAACTGCGAAAAAAGCTCTACGCCGATAAGATCGAGCGGCTTAATATTTCCGGGAATTGTCAGAAACACGGCGTAACTCAGTTTATTCTGCCGATGAACTTTCCCCGCAAAATCGGCAATGAAGTTATTAACTTCGGGAGAATCATTGCGAAGCATGCTTCCTCCTCCAAGCGCTGCGACAACCGGAAATTGAGAAAAGAAATTAATAAAGTTATCGGAATATCCTCTGATGCGTCTGCCGAAGTTATTTTCACCGAGTAAGGAGGAAGGAATAAAATTATCGGGAATTTCAACAAATGCAAAAAAACCTTTTTCGCGTAGAAGGGACAATATCGCTTGATTTGGGATTTCGTGAGCGAAGCGGATTGTATTAAATCCCAATTCCCTGGCTATGTCAAGATCGGCTGAAATCCTCTTGTAAGAAAACGTTTCGTTGGACAATGAAGAGAAAGGAGTATAGTCAACCCCGTTAAAAATAAACTGTTTCCCGTTCAAGAAAAATTTTCCGGATTTCTCAGCCAAATCATAAAGAGGCAAACTCTCGCTGTAACTATCCAAAACAACGCCGCCCGATTTCAACTCAACCATCAACTTATAGGAAAACGGGGACGCGGGAGAAAAAAGTCGGGGATTTTTGAGCTTAACATTAAAAATATTTTTTTTCTCGGAAACTTTAATCGTTTTTGAAAAAATTATGCTTGAAGAATCGCCGAGAAGAGAAAGCGTTATCGATTTATTTTTTCTCTTTATTCCTGGAATAAGATTAACATTAAAAGCAAGATTTACTGTAACATATTTTTTCCCGTAAGAAAACTTTCTGCCGATATTTACAAAATCAATTCCTTCTTTCGGAACCAGACTTAAAAAGACATTCCCGTATATTCCCGCAAAATTATCGGGGAAAAGAAAACGCTGTTTTGTCGGGATTGTTTCTGTAGCGTCCAACTGTGCGTTAACTTTTATCTTAATTACATTGTCGCTGTTATCCGATAAAAGCTCCTCCGGCAAAAGAACTTTAAGAGGAACGCCGCCGTAGGGATATTTCAGAAAACTCTGGTCGTTGATAAAAAATTCCGAAGTGTAATTAACTCCGTCGATATTCAAATAAATATTATAATTATCGAGTTCGTCTTGAGTGAGGTTCAGATTCTTCTCAAAAATCAATTCATCCGCCTCTGTAAAGATAACAGGCAAATCGACACTGGTTTCCGCTTCCTTATCGAATGGGACATAAACCTTCCAACCGCGAGTAAAATCAATAGTTTTCCTTCCGTTGTTAAACGACGGGAAATCGCCGGAAAGTGATTTTATTTTAACTGTTGCAAAGTTATTTTGGGCAAATAGCAGAAGAAATATTAAAGAGAAAAATTTCAGAAATTTCATTACGGGATTTTACCTAATTTTTTAAAATTCAAATTTTTAAGATACGAAATAAATCGAGCCATAGCAAGCCATAACTTATTGTAAATAAACAGATTAACGGTAAAAGAAGACGAACAAAGGTTCAAAGGTTCAGAAGCGCAAAGGTTAAAAGGCAATTGGGAAATTGAAAAAATCATAGTCAGTAATTAAAGTCGCCAGAGCGGACGGTTTGTTTATTAAATTTTAACGTTATTGCGAAAAGCGGAGCGACGCACTTGTCCCACTGCGTTCCGCTCGCAATCCGCCCGAAGAGGACGCCTGTTTTTTTAATATTTAGCGTCATTGCGAAGGAGGAGCTTGCGACGACTTTGTCAATCTCACCGGGAAACACGCTATTGACGAATATTCAAAAGCGTTTTGACAGCTGGGATTGAATTCTGGTGAGATTGCCACACCCCGTTTTCCGACTTCACTGCTTTACGTCGGAACCCCCACTTCGCCTTGGCGAATCATCACAAAACACATAGTTGCTGAATGTTCAGAAACGGTTCAATTGCTAAGATTGAATATTCAGGAGATTGCCGCGCCAATTCGCTTTTGCGAATTGTCTCGCAATGACGGTTTGTTTTTAGCGGGTTCGCAATGCGCCAAGGCGAATTCCCCTTCCTTTGGAAGGGGTGGCGGCGCGTTAGCGGCGTCGGGGTAGGAATAATCAACGCAAACAGCGTCGGAGTAAAAACAAAAATTGCGACGACTGAAGCCCCGCCTTGGCGAACTTGCAATCATAGTCCATGACGGTTTGTTCTTTACGCCGTCTTATCCGCCTTATACGGATTGCGAGAAGCGGAGCGACGCGGCTCCGCCTAAGGCGGACTGTTAGTTTTGTAAGCAAAATTTCCTTCGAGGTACTTGTTTCCTCGAAGGTAGTGAGAAACTCTGTTTACTACCTTCAACGAACGAGTACGTTGAAGGAATACGTGATAAGCGCCGAAGCTCCGCCCGGGGCGGATTGTCGGGTTAGTAAGCGCTTGCTGAATATTCAATAGATTGCCACGGCGGACGTTTGTTTTTTGTTGTTGTTTAATATTGTAGAGACGCCCATTTGGGCGTCTCTACGGCGGGGAACGGTTTTATTTTCTTTACTTCATATTTATTACTTTTACCGAGCTGAAATTGCCTCTGTCCGTTTGCGCGCGTATTAAGTAAACTCCGCTCGGCAATTTAGTTAAATTATACGCGAAATTATGCTTACCCGCCGTTACTCCTTTGCCGGTTACTCTTTCTACCAATTGTCCGAGTTCATTGTAAATTTCAAATGTAACTTTTCCAAATTTATTAGTTTTATATGGAATATTTACAAAACCATTTGTAGGATTTGGATAAGCATTTCCTAATTCAAAGTCATTAACTTTATTTTCTAATCCCCCTTGATTTTCAACACTAACTAATGTATCATTTGGATTTGAAAGAACTAAATAAGGATTATACCAATTAACACTTGCTTCACCATTATTTAAATTAAATTCAACGAGCCCTCTATATGAAAAATCTGGATGATCTGGAGGGGGAAGTGCAAAATCCCATCCCCACCATTTTATTTTAACTGGAAAATTTTTATTCATTTCAGGGTCTCCTGGGTGAACTTCTCCATCATCTTCTGGTTCAAAAAAATACCATTCATTAAAATTAAGAGGATTTTCTTGAAAATGTGTTGTATCATTTGGTCCAACTAAAACACCACTAATAACATGCCCAGTTGGATTTTCTGATTGAACTTGTATTTTAGTAAAAACCATATAAACAGGAATATTAAATCTTGCATTTTCATCTCCATGATTTAAAAATTTCCAATAGCCAATATAATTAATTAAACTATCAACCCCGAAATTATTAATTAACATCTCCTTTGAAAATTCTACGCAAGTATAAATGCTATCTCCATCTGGAATATAAGGATTATAATTTACACTATCAATTGCAAGCATTTTTTGAACCCAATTTCTTTTTTCAATTCCATTTAAATAATTCCAATGACTTGGTAAATATCTTATATTTCCATTTAAATAATTCATTAAAATTTGTTGGTCATTTTCAGTTGATGGAGTTCCATCTCCGTCAATATCTGCTCTGTCATTTGTTTCTCCATTTTGCATTGCAGAAACATCATTAAAATCAATTACACCATCATTATTTACATCACCGCTTCCATAATAATCATATTTATTTATTGCAAGTTTAGGGCCCATATCTGGTTGAGAAAACGGAACAAGCCCGAGTTTTCTAAGGTCATCTCCTGGTTGAATTTGCGCATTTGTATTTTTAGGTAAAAGAAAAGAATAAAATAAAAACAGCATTATTAGTAATGTTAAGGAGTGGTTAAGAATTGTTAAAATCTTTTTCATTTCAACCGCTTTGTTAAATATTTTTTATTAACCTTTGCCCTATCCGCGGAGAATTTTTAGTATGCGGTGAAAAAGTAATAATTACGTTTTCATTTTAATAATATTCGAATAAAAATTCAAGCAGGCAACAATTTTTTTTGCACCCGCATTTTAGCGCAGATTGATTAGTCACGCTCTCGCAGAATGCGGGGGAAGCCCCGCCTTGGCGGACTCACCGGGGAACATACTAAAGCCGAATGTTCTTATATGGTCCAACGACTAAGCACAAAGGTAAAGCGAAAAACTCCGTAGGAGTGGTAACTTTGTAAAAAAGAAGCGAGCTATTATGTTTTAGCTCCGTAGGTGCGACACTTCACAATGCCGATAGTATTACAATTTAAATTCTTCCCGCAAAAAGAGCGGGACACGTGTTTTTTATGTTAAGATTTTAATAACCGGTTCATTTTCGTAAAAAAATCAAGGTTCAAAGGCGCAGAGGTTCATAAGTATTTACCTCTTTTCCTTTTAACCTTTTTCGCTACGCTTATTAAAACTACATCAGAACGCTCTTTTGTTCCTAAACGATAAACAATCTAAACTTATAAACGCTTTTATCATTCTTCATTCTTAATTCTTAATTAAATTGCGGTTTGCCGCGATATGCTATCCGTATTTGTTTTGTATCGCTCCTACGGAGCAGAAGTATAAAATTGCTGCGCTACCGATAATTCGAGAATTGAGTTAATTGTCTTAAACTATGATTTTTTCTTCGCGACGAATTCCCCTTCCTTTGGAAGGGGTGGCGGCGCGTCAGCGGCGTCGGGGTAGGAATAATCAACGCAAACAGCGTCGGAGTAAAAACAAAAATTACGACGACTGAAGCCCCGCCTTGGCGAACTCACCGGGGAACATACTAAAGCTGAATGTTCTTATATGGTCTAACGGCTAAGCACAAAGGCAAAGCGAAAAACTCCGTAGGAGTGGTACCTTTGTAAAAAAGAAACGAGCTATTATGTTTTAGCTCCGTAGGTGCGACACTTCACAATGCGTATGCTATTCGTATTTGTTTTGTATCGCTCCTACGGAGCAGAAGTATAAAATTGCTGCGCTACCGATAATTCGGAAATTGCGTTGATTGTCTTGAACTATGATTTTTTCTTCGCGACGAATTCCCCTTCCTTTGGAAGGGGTGGCGGCGCGTTAGCGGCGTCGGGGTAGGAATAATCAACGCAAGCAGCATCGGAGTAAAGATAAAAATTACGACAACTGAAGTTCCGCCTTGGCGAACTTGCAATCATAGTTCAAGACTACTCGCATTTCGTCTCGGTGAACAAGTATCCTTTTTTTATTAATAAAATCACGGTCATTGCGAGTCCCGATGTTTTTATCGGGGCGTGGCAATCTCACTGGAATTCAACTTCAGCAGTTAATCAGGTTTTGAAAATTCGGCATTGGCGTGTTTATTAGTGAGTCCGCCAAGGCGGAGCTTCAGTCGTCCTTCGTCCTCCTTCGCAATGACACTTAAAGTTAAATGACCATACAGTCCTCACAATAACGGAACCGCAACCGAAGCAAGGAGAATTTTCTCCGCTCCCGCATTTTTAAGCGCGGCGGCTAACTCGGAAGCAGTTGCGCCGGTAGTAACCACATCATCTATAATTATTATTCTCTTCCCTTTTATCCGGTCAGATTTAACAACACGAAAAGCTCCAGATATATTCCGGCTCCTTTCCGACTTGTCAAACGCGGTCTGGGATTCGGTATATTTTCTCCTCTTAACTACTTTATCAGCTATTTCGATTCGCAATTCGGAAGCAATTCCTTTGGCAATCCAGAACGATTGATTGTAACCTCGCTCGGCTTTTTTTAATCTGTGAAGCGGTACGGGGATTATCGAATCGGAATTAAACTCGCGTAGTTGAATCCGGTATTCCTCTGCAATCCGCTTCCCGAAAAACTTTCCTATTTTGAATGCGTTATTGTATTTTAAGTTGTGTAGTAAATTTTGAATTGTTTCCCCTTTTTCAAAAACATAAAGAGGCAAAAACTCATCGATGATTTTCGAAGATAAAAATTTTCGTTCGTATTCTTTCCTGATTTGAATGTGAGTGGTTTTGGTTAACGTCGAGAGGCATTCGGAGCAAACCGCTTCTTCTTCAGGCAAAAGCAATTTGCCGCAGTTTGCGCATTTTCTTGGTAAAATTAAATCTGCAAAATCAAGAAAAAAAGTCCCTATTTGGCTCCTTTCTCTACTAATTCCCGCCCCATTTTTCCATCATGAAATTTAAAATGATTTATCATCCAATCATGCAGTAAATTAAGGAATTGCGGAGTGAGTTCTTTATGATTATTATCGAACTCCGAAATAAATTCTCTTAATATTCTGAGTAATCTGTCATGCTGCGCCTTATGAGAAAAATAATTAAATATCTTATATTCTTTCATAAGCCGCTCTTCATTTTCAAAATGAGCTTTAGTTTCATCGTAAAATTTTCCGAGCAATTCCGAGATATGTGAACGTTCGTTTGTACCGGATAATTCATACAGCTGATTGATGATTTCCACTGCGCCCTTATGTTCATTATCGACGGACTCAATACCCGTTATATATTCGTCGCCCCATTCTAAAAAGCTCATTTTCACCTCTGAATTTATATTAAACTTTTTCTTTTACGCAAAAACCATTCTGCTGAAAAAGTAAAAATAATAAAAATTAAGAGATATTCGGAAGGAAATAAATTAATCCCTTCCTTTTTTTTCAAAATTATTATTTTTGATTTTCGATTCAGTAAATCCGCTAATTTAACGCCGTTTGCAAGGGGAATAAACTTTCCGCCGGTTTCTTTGGAAATACGTGTGAGATAATTTTGGTTCATCGGAACATCAATTTTTTCGGCGTCAAATTTTTCTACCGTAAATTTCCCTTTTCCCGAGACAACATCCTCTCCGATTTTCGCTTTCACCGAAACAGTAAATTTTCCCGCAGGTAATCCGGAAATATCCGCGGCATAAAGACCCGCTTTTTCTTTTTGAAAAACAACGTTAAATTTCTGTTCCCCGTCTGAAATCAATCCTGTAACGGCGGCGTTTTCAGCGTGATTGTATAGCTTATCAAAAACTTCCGCCGTTATGTAAACTTTTTCATTTTTCTTATAAGCGCTTTTTGAAAGATAAACTTTCACTCGACCTTCATTTTTATTGTTGCCGAGCCATTTTGCCGAATTAATAAAAAACGAGTTAAAAAACATTGAGCTATTTAAATCGACTTTAAGTTTCCATTTCCAAATTCCATCTGCAAACAAAACGAGGGACTTAACGGGAGAACCGGCGGAAATCATCAGCGGAAAATTTAACTTTTCGTTCCCCTTTTTAATGTACAATAAAATTCCGGCGGCGGGAGAAATGAACAAATTCGTTTTTACATATTCCGCCGGAGGAAGTTTTTCCCAAAATCCTTCAAAAGTAGTTCCGGAAAGTTCGTTGATCAGAGCCGAATTCCCCGACGGAGACGGCTGAACATCCAAATATGATTTGGAATAACTTTTGAATTTAAAAGGTAATTCTTCACTGATTGCGTTCAATCTTCTCAAATCGGTTTGAGCTGTAATCTGTAGATAAAAGGGCTTTCCGTTTTTGATTGCGGAGGAAACGATACTCCACAGTTTCGGCGAAGTCTCTGCCGTCGGGAAATTAAGAAGGAAGAGGACTTCGGAGGAATCCGTCTCACGCTTAAAAGTTCCGTAACTGATTTGTTCCTCATTTGAATACTCGACAAAATCCCTTACGACAAAGTTGCTGTCGGATATTAACGCTCTTTTAATAAATTCAAAATCAGAACTCGGCGATGAAGTTGCAAGAAAAATTTTCTTCTTCTTTTTCAAAACATTTACATAAATCAGCTTCCGGTTATCCGCAATATTCTTTTCCGCTTTCAACTTCCGGACAACAACTGTCAGCCGGTTTATCCCGATTTTTTTCGGCGTAAAGCTTAACCTTGTTTTGATAATTCCGGATGAATTAAGAATAATCTTTTTTCTGCCGGCAAGACGCCCGTTTAAGAAAAGCGAGACCGCACTTGCGCCGCTTTCAATTCCCGATGACAAAACGGCGATTTCCACAGACGACTTTTCTCCTTTATAAACGGTGCGGTTGGTAATCACGCGCCCGACTTCAACATTCGGCGCCAAAGCGCTTTCCCCGACTCCGACAGCGTAAACGGGTACGGAAATATTCTCCGAAAAATCATTCGGAACAACCCCTTCCGTGGGATTTCCATCCGAAATAATCACAACGTTGGAAGCGTTCTCTTCAAAATCTTTGATTTTATTGAACAGAAGTTCATAATTAGTCGCTCTTCCCGCGAAAGTAAGCGAATCGGGAGCGAGCGGATTTAACGCGCGTAAAGATTTATCGAAAAGAAAAAACTTTGAGTTAAATTTTCCGCTTTCGTGAAAATCCTTAATCAGCTTAATGATTTCTTTCCGCCTCTTAACGCTATCGGCTCTGACCATTGAGTTTGAATTATCAATAAAAACTATATTAACCGGTTTTACTTTTACCGTTTTAACATAAGATAATTCCGGCGCAAAAAGGAGGACAAAAATTAGCGCAATGCCTGTGAACCTCAATAAAATCAGCGTATATTTAGATTTATTTGCAAGCGGAGGAATTGTAAATCTGTAATAAAAAACAGAAAACGCCAGAAGAATCAAAACGCCGAGAATTATCCAACCTGATCCCGAAGAGAATGACAGAGAAAAATTCCCGGCTCCAAACATAAGCAGCCTAAAAGTTCCAGTTTTTATATTTCTCGTATGCTCCGAAATCCGTTAGGTCAAAATGAACTGGAGTTACGGATACATATCCTTCCTTGACCGCAAAATAATCGTAACTGCTGTCCTCGCCCTCTTCTTCCTGCATTGTACCTTGCAGCCAGTAATATTTTCTTCCGTAAGGATCAATCCTTTCCTCATAGGAATCGTCCCAGCGCGTCATACTTTGGCGGGTAACTTTTATTCCTTTTATCTCTGATTCGGGAAGATCGGGCACATTAATGTTAAGCAAAGTTCCTTTCGGCAGACCTTCCTTTGCGACTAATTCGGCAAACTTCTTAGCGACTTTGCCGGCGTATGTAAAATCGTCAACGTTATGAGAATCAACCGAAACCGCAAACGACGGGATGTTCATTATCGCCGCTTCGCGCGCAGCCGAAACCGTGCCCGAATAGATTAAATTTATTGCCGCGTTCGAGCCGTTGTTTATTCCGCTGACAACCAAATCGGGATTATATTTAAGAATATTTCTGATTCCCATTTTCACGCAATCTGCGGGAGTCCCTTCCACAGCATAGCCGAAAAACTCATCTCCCTTGTAATATCTGTGGACTCTCAAAGGAATTTTCATAGTAATCGAATGACCGACCGCGCTTTGTTCGGTCAATGGAGCTACAACAAAAACTTCCGCAATTTCTTCTAACGCTTTCGCTAAAGAGGCTATTCCCCGCGAGTGAATCCCATCATCGTTAACAACCAAAATTTTCAATTAATCACCTTTCTTCACTAAATTTCTCGAATATTATTTTAAATATACTTAAATTAGTAAATTAATTAAAATTGAGCATTCGGTTTCCTGTGAATAATAAGAATAAGTATATCGAAATACCCGGCAGAGGGAAATACAACACAAAAAATAAGCTGAATAACTTAACCGGAAAGGAATGGATAAAGTTCACAAAGTCATGGTTTATTCATACCCCGAGAAGAAGAAAAGAGAACGAAATTCTTCATCCGGCTAAATACCCTGAATCGCTTGTTGAAGAGTTTATCTCATTTTTTTCCAAAGAGGGAGATTGGATTTTCGACCCTTTTCTCGGAACGGGAAGCGCCCTAATCGCCGCAGGAAATATGGGACGCAACGGCATCGGAATCGAACTGATGAAAAAATATTTTGATACCGCAAAAAAAAGGATTGATGAGAAAAATTTTGAATCGGAAATAATTCCGGTATTGGGAAACTCTTTAAAGTTAAAATCTCTTCTGAAGAAATATCTCGGAGAAAAAGAAATAGATTATGTAATTACTTCTCCTCCCTACTGGAATCAACTTGAACGAAACAACATCCGGCAAAAATCCCGTAAAGAAAACGGACTCGACACGCGCTACTCGAAAAAGAAAGAAGACATCGGCAACATAAAAGAGTATGATGATTTTATCGAAAAACAAGCTCAAATTTTTGACGAGATTTTTGATATTATTAAACCGGGCGGCTATTTAACAATCATTACCAATAATGTTTATTTTAATAGCCGGCTTTATCCGCTTGCTTTTGACACCGCCGTAAGTTTAACAAAACGAGGAGAAAAAAGCTGGACGCTGAAAGATGAAAAAATCTGGCTTCAGAATGACAAGCCCTTACTTCCGCTCGGAGTTAATAATGCGTGGGTCGGCAACCGTCATCATCAGTACTGCCTAATATTCAGGAAAGAAGTATGAACGAACAAATTCAGTCGGTAAGCGAAATAACAGACGAAATAAAATTTACGCTCGAAAATAATTTCGGGCGGGTTAGTGTAATTGGAGAAATTTCGAACTTCACTGCGCATTACTCGGGGCACTGGTATTTTACGCTTAAAGATTCCAATGCGCAGATAAGCTGCACAATGTGGAAAAGCTATAACAGAGGAGTTTTCTTCAAACCTCAGGACGGAATGAAAGTTATTGTAACGGGAAGCGTTAATGTTTACCCGCCGCGCGGAAGCTACCAAATAAACACAAAAGTAATGACGCCTGCGGGCGAAGGCGAATTGCAAGCCGCTTTTGAGCGTCTGAAAAGAAGGCTCGCCGAAGAGGGACTTTTCAGAGAAGAATTAAAAAAGCCGATACCCCGTTTCCCTCGGAAAATTGGAATAGTTACCGCCGACGGCGCAGCCGCATTAAGAGACTTAATAAGCGTGGCGACAAGACGATATCCGCTCGCCGAGCTAATCCACGCTCCGGCTAAAGTACAGGGAGAAGGCGCCGCTGAAGAAATCGTAGCGGCAATTGAAAAGCTGAACCGCTACGGAAAGGTTGACGTAATCATTGTAGCAAGAGGAGGAGGTTCACTCGAAGACCTTTGGGCGTTTAACGAAGAGATTGTCGCCCGGACTATTTTCGCATCAAAAATTCCCGTAATAAGCGGAGTTGGACACGAGGTTGATTTTACAATAGCCGATTTTGTTTCCGATTTACGCGCGCCCACCCCGACCGCCGCGATGGAATTGGCTACTCCCAACAGCGATGATATTTTTGCATATCTAAATGATTTTTTATATACTTCTCAGATTAAAATCAATGACTACTTAAATAGTAAGAAATCGACAATAGAACAAATATTAAGCTCTTACGGATTCCGGAAAAATATCGATTCCGTTTATAACCGCGTTCAATTTGTTGATAATTTATTTACCGGACTTAAAAATTCCGTAAACAGAAAAACACAGAATTGGAATTACAAAATAAATCTTGCCAACAAAACGATTGAAGCTGCCGACGTTAAGAAAAATCTAAAAAAAGGTTACTCGATTGTTAGGCAAAATGAGAAAATAATCAATTCGGCGAAGAAAATTTTGCAGGATAAAAATATTAATATTGAATTTTACGACGATAAAATAGAACTGGAAAAATGGCGACAAAAAAATTAAAATTTGAAGAAGCGCTGGCGCGCCTCGAAGAGATTTCGTCTCTTCTTGAAGACGAGAACGTCCCCCTTGACGAAGTGTTAAAACTTTACGAAGAAGGAATAAAGCTGACTAAAATTTGCCAGACAAAATTAAAAGAAGCCGAGCTTAAGATTAAAAAATTAGACGAAGAATTGGAAGAAAATTAATAGAAAGGCAGAAATGAATAATCAAGAATCATATAAATATCTGTATAAAATAGATAGCCCAGCCGATATACGCTCGATGAGCAAAACCGAATTAGTTGAACTCGCCGACGAAATCAGAAAATTTCTGATTGATACAATCAGTCAAACCGGCGGACATTTTGCCGGAAGTCTCGGAGTTGTGGAGCTTACAATTGCGCTCCACAAAGTTTTTGACACTCCCAACGACTTAATTGTTTGGGATACGGGACATCAGGCTTATCCGCATAAAATACTTACCGGACGCCGAGACAAAATGCACACAATCCGCCAGCTTAACGGACTCAGCGGATTTCTGAAACGGAACGAAAGCGAGTATGATACTTTTGGCGCCGGACACGCGGCAACTTCCCTTTCGGCTGCGCTCGGAATGGCGACGGCGGCGGACTTAAACAACGAAGATAAAAAAGTGATCGCCGTTATCGGCGACGGAGCAATGACAAACGGAATGGCATACGAAGCGATGAACAATTCCGGAATGCTGAAGAAAAATTTAATCGTTGTTCTAAATGACAATCAAATGTCGATTTCGCCTAACGTCTGGCAAATCTCAAACTATTTTACAAACATCACCGCGCATCCCGAATACAATCGGTTCAAGGGGGCAATCTGGGAACTTACCGGAAAATTAGATCAATTCGGCGACCGTTTAAGAAAAACAGCGGCGCGTTTGGAAAGCGGAATCAAGTCCATTATTACTCCGGGAATGCTTTTTGAATCTCTCGGATTCCGGTACTTCGGACCTTTTAACGGACACAATCTGCCCAAACTGATTCAGACTTTTGAAAATATTAAAGATTACACAGGTCCCATTCTGGTTCACATAAACACAAAAAAAGGGAAAGGATATAAACCCGCCGAAGATCACACAACGGAGTTCCACGGTATTTCCCCCTTTGATAAAATTACAGGCAAAACTCTTCCCAAAAAGCCGGGCGCGCCATCTTACACTTCGGTTTTCGGGAATACTCTTGTGAAGCTGATGGAACAAGATAAACGCCTTGTTGGCATTACCGCGGCAATGCCCGACGGAACGGGGATGAGCATCGTTCAGAAAGCGTTTCCGGACAGGTATTTCGACGTCGGAATCGCGGAAGAACACGCCGTTACTTTTGCCGCCGGACTTGCGACTCAAAACATCAAGCCGGTCGTCGCCATTTATTCCACGTTTATGCAGCGCGCAATCGATCAGATTGTTCACGATATTGCGCTTCAAAAATTGAACGTTATTTTGGCTTTGGACAGAGGCGGACTTGTAGGCGCGGACGGTCCGACGCATCACGGAGTTTTCGATTTAACCTATTTAAGAATGATGCCTCACATGGTAGTTATGGCGCCGAAGGATGAAAACGAATTTCGCCACATGCTTTACACCGCCGACAAATATGAAGAAGGTCCGATTGCAATCCGCTACCCGCGCGGTTCGGGAGTGGGAGTTCCGCTTGACGATGAACTTCACACAATAAAAATTGGCGAAGCGGAAAAAATTTCGGAAGGAAAAGATGTCGCTCTGCTCGCAGTCGGCTTGATGGTTAATTACGCCGCTACAGCCGTGAATATGCTGAGAGCGGAAAATATTTCCGCCGAACTTATAAACATGCGTTTCATAAAACCGTTAGATACCGAGACGCTCGATTATATCGCATCTAAATTTGACAAAGTTGTAACGCTTGAAGAAAATTCCATTGTAGGCGGATTCGGAAGCGGGGTTATAGAATACTTTGAAGATAAAAGCTACAAGAACGAGGTTTTGAGGATTGGATTGCCCGATGAATTTGTCGAGCACGGTACGCAGAAGGAACTTCACGAGTTACTGAAAATTGATCCGCAGGGAATTAAAGAGAGAGTAACTTCTTTCCTTGCGAAAAAAGTGAGCAAAACAAAGGCGGGATAAATGGAGAAAACTAAAATCGGGATAATCGGATTGGGGGGAATTGCCCAATTAGTTTACCTTCCCATTATCGGTAAACTTAAAACCGCTGAAATATCAGCCGTTGCCGACATCAAGAAAAATCAGCTTAAAAACGTTGCCGATAAATTTAACATCGGCGAACGCTATGCGGATTACCGCGAACTTCTGAAAAAGAGCGATGTGGAAGCTGTTATTATTGCAACCCCGACTGATACTCACAAACAAATTGCAATTGACGCGCTAAACGCGGGGAAACATATTCTGATTGAAAAACCGGCTTCACGCAATTACGACGAGGCAAAGGAAATAAAAGCCGCCGCCGTAAAAAATGATAAAATTGTGATGGTTGGAATGAACCTGCGTTTCCGCCCTGACGCAATGCTTCTGAAAAGTTTCCTCGGAAGCAAAGAGATTGGGGATGTCTATTACGTGCGCGCAAGCTGGGCAAGAAAACGAAGCACAACCAAAACTTGGAGCAACGAAACTTTGAAGTCGGGCGGCGGAGCTTTAATGGATTTGGGTCTTCTCCTACTTGATTTGGGAATCTGGCTGCTTGATTATCCCGATATTACGCGCGCATCGGTAATTAATTTTAATCACCGCACCAAAGACGTGGAAGATTCCTCCGCCGGATTTATCCGTTTCGGGAATGATTTGGCAATGAGCTTTGAAGTAAGCTGGTCTTTAACCGAACAGAAAGATAAACTTATTCTCGATTTCTTCGGGACTCACGGCACGGCGCATCTTTTCCCTTTGAACGCTTACAAACTCCTCGGAGATGAAAAAGTTTACGTTTCGCCTCTTGGTAATTCGCTTAATCCGCGTAACTTCTACAACAAATCCTTTGAGAATGAAATTAAGCATTTTGTAGCTTCCATCAGAAACGGAATCGGCGTGGTTTCCTCAATAGACGGCGCTCTGCACAGAATGAAAATGATGGACATTCTTTACCAATCTGCAAATGAGAAGCGAGAGATTGAGGTTAAGGGTTAGGTAAATCTTTATCTGTTTTCCTTGTTGTTTCTGAAAAACAGTTAAATATATAAAATCTGTCACGCACAGTAGAGATAACCAAAATATAAATAATGAATAAAACAAATAAAATAGCAAAACCTTTTGTAAAATGGGCTGGAGGGAAATCGCAGCTATTAAGTGAAATCGACAATGCTATTCCTGACAATATTAAACAAGACAGATTTACATACATCGAACCATTTGTTGGCGGTGGCGCCGTATTGTTTTGGATTTTACAAAAATATCCTGACATTGAACAAGCCGTAATTAACGATATTAATACAGATTTGACAAACTCATATCAAACAATAAAAGAAAATGTTGAAGACTTAATTTCGATATTACAAGAATGGGAAAAAGAATATCATTCATTAAAAGATATACCGGATATTAAAAAAGAGTATTACTATTCAAAAAGAAAACTATTTAATAGCAGAACTTCCGATAAAACAACTCAAACAGCTTTGTTTATTTTTTTAAACCGGACTTGCTTTAATGGACTTTACCGTGTAAACCGCAAAAACGAATTTAATGTCCCCATTGGTAGTTATAAAACACCTATGATTTGCGATGAAAACAATTTAAGAGCTGTAAACCAAGTTTTGCAAAAGGTAACCATTTTGAATGGTGATTTCGAAGAAACTTTAAGCTATACCACACAAAATACCTTGTTTTATTTTGATCCGCCCTATAAACCATTGAGCGAAACTTCAAGTTTCAATTCTTATGCAAAAGATGAATTCGACGATAACGAACAAATCAGACTTGCGAAGTTCTGCGAACAAATCGATCTATTGGGTTTTAATTGGATTTTAAGCAATTCCGATGTGAAAGGGAAAAATCCTAACGATAATTTTTTTGATGAATTGTATCGTGATTTTAATATTAAAAGAGTGTTAGCAAGGAGAAATATAAATTCTAATCCAAATAAAAGAGGAGAGTTAACAGAATTGTTAATTACAAATAATGCTTATGAAAAAATTATATCATTTGCTAGATAAAAAGAGGAAATTATGATTGAAAACGGTCAAGGTGGAGCTAACACTAAAACGGGATTGTTATTTGAAGAGAGAGTTGATCTGATTTCTCTTTTTGAAAAAATTGAAGGTTATACAGTTATAAAAACGGACAATAACGCTGGTTCAAGAATTTATTATCAAGGAAAAGAAATTGCAAGATGTTTTAAAAAACACGAATTTTATAGATTCTTGGGTGAATATAATATTAACTGGAAAAAGTATCTTTCAAAACAACTATTGCCAGACAATGGGTTGTTTGTAATTGTTAGAGACACACTATTTATTATTGAAATAAAATTTCAAAAAGTTGCTGGTTCAGTAGACGAAAAACTGCAAACATGTGATTTTAAAAGAAAACAGTATTCCAAACTTGTTCAAAGTTTGGATTGGAAAGTTGAATATGTGTATGTTTTGAATGATTGGTTTAAACATGACCAATATAAAGATACTTTAGACTATATAAATAGTATGAACTGCCATTATCTATTTAATAGAATACCATTAAAATGGTTAGGATTACCAGAGTAAAAAATGCTTAAACCCTACTTCAAATCAAAAGACAAAGCATTTACTTTATTACAAGGTGATGTCTTCGAGTTGTTGCCACAATTCGATTTTAAATTTGATATGGTTTTTGCTGATCCGCCTTATTTTTTATCAAACGATGGGTTAACCATAAAAAACGGAAAAATAACAAGTGTAAACAAAGGCAAATGGGATAAATCAAAAGGCTTTGAATACATAAATGATTTTAACCGTAAATGGCTTAAACTTGTTCGTGATAAGATGAAGGAAGATGCAACTATTTGGATAAGTGGCACTATGCACAACATTTTTAGTATCGGACAGATTTTAACTGAATTGGATTTTAAAATACTTAATATTGTTACTTGGCAAAAAACAAATCCACCACCTAATTTTTCCTGTCGCTATTTTACACATTCAACCGAGCAAATTATTTGGGCAAGAAAAAATGCAAAAGTTCCCCATTATTTCAATTATGAATTGATGAAAGAGATTAACGACAACAAACAGATGAAAGATGTTTGGGCTTTACCGGCAATCTCCAAATGGGAAAAGTCTTGCGGAAAACACCCCACACAAAAGCCGCTTTCCGTTTTAACAAGAATTATTCTTGCATCCACAAAGCAAGGAGCTTGGATTTTAGATCCTTTCACGGGAAGCAGTACAACCGGTATAGCCGCCAACTTATTAAACAGAAGATTTCTTGGGATAGACATTGAAGAAGAGTATTTGGAAATAAGTTTGCGAAGAAAATTAGAAATTGAAAACGAAAGAATTTTCCATAAATATCGTACTAAATTACACGGATTTAAAGAAACCAAACAATTGGAATTAAACTTATTGAGTGAACCTAAAATAGAATATGAGAGAGAGTTGGATTTATCTTCTGTGTCCGAAACTATTAATAAGTAATCTCTGTTAAAATGCTAAACCTCAAGGTTTGTAGCCAGGTCAAAATCTTTAGTCCCTTCCTATCTTCACTTAAATTGTGCATTTGCTAAACATATAAACTCTTAATTCCCAAAACAATCAGAAGCTGGGCGGCATAATATGTTGAGAGAATAATGATTTCCGAAAACTTTATTTTCTTGTGAAACTTATTCAACGCCAAAACTCCATCGGAAATAAAAAACAAAATTCCGCCGATTCCGATTAATACGCCTCCATTTTCGGAAAACCCGAGAGAAAAATAAACCATAAACGAAATCACAAGCATATAGAATAATACGGGGCGCAAATACTTTTTTAACGATTTCCTTACGGTAAAAAATATGAAATCGATAACCGCAAATATCGCCAGACCGATTAATGGATTCGGCGAAGAAGCAAGCGAATAAAACAAATAAATATAAAACAGATGCGCAATCAAAAAAGCGGGTAAACCGTAAGTAAAATATTTTTCCTTGTTCAGCAGAAAAATATCACCTGTTACCGAAAAAATTAAAGCCAAAATGAGAAAAATGTTAAAAGGAGCAAACAGAGAATAAATTATAAGAAGCGCTAACGGTGCCGGTTTGAGGTAACGGAACGAAGAACTTTTAAGCTCTCCGCTCCGTACTGCCAAAACTGCGGCAATTAAATAAACCGCTATAAAAATTAAATTATTCAAGCGCCTACTTGATGCAGATGAACATCTGTTTGAGGATAAGGAATATTAATTCCTTCGGCGTCAAAACGTTTTTTAAGTGCTTCGGTCAGGTCGGAATAAACGGCCCAGTAATCGGAGGTTCTGCACCAGGGACGAACGTTAAAATTAACGCTGCTGTCGGCAAGTTCGATTAACGCGACAACGGGAGCGGGGTCTTTCAAAATCTTATCATTTTTATTAATTTCATCCCAAATAGCTTGTTTAGCTTTATCAATGTCATCATCATATCCGATCCCGAAAACCAAATCAACGCGGCGCTTATCTTCGGCGGAATAATTTGTAAGATTGCCTGAAAGTAAACCGGAGTTGGGAACATAAATTACTTTGTTGTCGGGAGTTTTTAACTTTGTGTAGAAAATGCTTATTTCATCCACGATTCCGGAAGTCCCGCCGACCTCAATAAAATCACCCAGTTTGAAATATCTGAAGATAAGGAGAAGCACGCCGGCTGCAAAGTTGGAAAGGGAATCTTTCAGAGCCAAGCCGATAGCCAAACCGGCGGCGCCTAAAACAGCCATAAAGGATGTTGTATCAACGCCGAGATTCTGCAAAGAAAAGATTACGACAAAAGTAATTAAAGTGGCGTAAGCAATGTTGGCAATGTAATTGATAATTGTTACATCTATTGTTGTTTTCTTTAAAAGCTTAACTGTAATTTTCTTAATTTTCTTTGAAGCCCAAAACCCGACAATTAATATTACCAAAGCGCCTACAATTTTCAGTCCGTACTGCATCAGTATGATTTTAGCTTGTTCAATAATTTGTTCCACCTCAATCTCCATTGTTTTATGATTATTAACTTTTTAAAATTTGTATTGAAAATCTAATATTTTTTATAAACCGCAAAACCTTTTTCAACTAAAAGCGCGTTAATATTTTCATATTCTCCTTCTTCATTTTGAAGCCAAATTGTCCCGAGATATCTTCCGTACTTCCCTTTTCTGTCTTTTTCAGTTTCAAGAAAAATCTTTTTATTTAAGATTTTGCTCCGGAGAAAATCCCGCGATTCCAATCCTTTTTCCCTTTCCGCTCCCCTTAATTCCGGCGCGTTAATTCCGCTTAATCTGATTTTTTCGTTCATCAGCTTTGTGTTAAATCCCAAGTCAATATTTACATGGCAAGTATCGCCGTCATAAACGCTGACGACTTCGGCGCGATAAAAATAGAGTTTGTTTTTCATCTTTCCCCCTTCTTCATTATATTATGTTAAAATATATGAGAATTATTTCAAATGAAAAAATTATTTATTCTGTTTTTTTTGATTTTCGCTTCCGCCTCCTTCGGACAAGATAGTCACGAAACAATAGTCTCGGGCGGAATAGGTTACGGTTCAATTGCTTCCAATTCGCCTGAAATCGGCGCGGCGGCTTTTCACCTTTCTTTATCTCAACAACTCGATTTTCTACCGTTCAGATTAAAAGCAAATTATACCTATCAACGGGATCCGGAATATTTTCTGCCAATGAGCGAGACAACAAAACTTTACTATTCATATTTGCAGATAATAAATTTCGGCGCGGAACTTTTCCAAAACGTCGGCGATTATGTTTGCTTTTCCGAATATTTTGCTTACGCTCTTGTTGACGACGCAGTTTTCGAAGGATTGGACAATTGGGCGCACGGAATAACATTTTCGGCTGAAATCGGTTTTATGAAAAAAACTTCGCCTCTTTGGTTTTCCGCCGGATTTAATTACGGATTAACATTCACCGGGAACAGACCAAACTTCGGAGATTTTTATCTGAAAGTGAATTACTCGTTCGTTAAAATCTGAATCTCATTCTTCGGATAAGAACCTAAAATTTTAACAAATCTCGTATGCGGATTAAGCTCTTCGATAGCTCTCATAACTTTTCTATCCGCAATATTTCCCTCAAAATCAAGATAAAACATCTCCTCCCAAGGATTTCCGATTATCGGACGCGATTCCAATTTTGTAAGATTTAAATCATACTTTTTGAAAATATTAAGAACTTCCGCAAGCGAGCCGGGCGTATGCGAAGTGGAAATAACCAGCGAAGTTTTGCTTTCGATTCGCAAATCCAGCTCTACCGGTTTACGGGCGCAAATTAAAAAACGCGTAATGTTGTTAACCTGATTGGCAATGTTTCGCCGCAGAATTTTTACGCCGAATAATTTTGCCGCATCCTCGCTTGCAATTGCGGCGTAAAAAGGATTATTCTCCTCCTTTATTTTCTGAACCGACATCGCCGTATCTGCGTAATATTCCAACGAAACATCGGGCAAAGTCGCAAGATAATTGCTGCACTGCGCCGCCGCCTGATAATGAGCAAAAACTTTTTTAATTTTGTCCGGAGCCGTTTCCTCCGTTGCCGCCAGGCAATGGCGGACTTCATACCTCTCTTCCCCAACAATAGAAAGCGTCATGTGAAGAAGCAAATCGTAAACTTCGTTTATTCCGCCGGAAGTTGTGTTTTCAATCGGAAGAACGGCGTAATCGGCTTCCCCTTTTTCTACGGAGTGAACAACCTCGTCGAATCGTTTGTAGCTTAAAAATTCTAATTTTTTCCCGCTTTCCTTGAAAAACTTTTTCGAGCTTAAATAACTGTACGAACCTTTAATTCCCTGAATCGCAACGACAATCTTTCCGTCAACAAGCTCATTCTGCTCGCTGATTTTGTAAAGATAATTCTGCTGCAGTTTTACGGAATCATCAATAATTTCAGAATAGATTTTCTTGATTAAAGTGGAATCCACACCGCGCTTTTTCCCCAGTGCAACCAATTTCCCGAGAAGCTCGGCTTCCCTCTTTTTATCGCGAAGCGGAAAATCATACCGCTCTTTTATCTCGATTACTTCCTTGCTCAGTTTTCTTCTTTCGCCAAGCAGAGTAATAATCTTTTCATCTATTCCGTTTATTTCTTCTCGTAATTTCTTTAGTTCGCTCATAATTAAAATGTTTTTTCTAAAAACAAAAAGATAAGGAATTTATGGTAATTAGTCTTCATAGAGGACAAAAAGTTCTGTTTTTTTAGCCGTTTAAACCGGAATTATAAAACTTTGATATACTGACAACTAATTGTATTTTTACAGATTCAAAAAAATTATTGACTTTTAGTTTTAAGAGAAGATTATGAAAACGAAAAAATACGGAATAAACTGGCGCGCATACACAAGTCTCTATATGGGATATTCATTGCTTTTAATGACAATTACCGGAATTGTCCTTTATATTGCTCCTCCGGGAAGAATTGCTCATTGGTCTAATTGGGTTTTTCTCGGATTTACAAAAACAGAATGGCAGGCGCTTCATACAATCTTTTCTTTCCTATTTGTGATTTCAGGAACTTTTCATGTAATTTTTAATTGGAAACCCCTTATTAATTACATGAAAGAAAAAGCGCATGCCGGGAGAAAAATAAGAAAAGAATTTACTTATGTAACCGCAACCGTCATAATTTTCTTTTTCATGACATATCTTGAAATTCCCCCTTTCAGCTCATTTATGGATTTGGGGAACTACATAACCGATTCTTGGGAAACGCCGGAAAATACACCCCCGATTCCCCACGCCGAAATATTAAGCGTTGGAGAGTTTTCCAAAACAATAAATATAGATTTGGCTAAAATGCAATCTCTGTTAAAAAGTAGCGGAATTGACGCTTCCGATACCTCGATGACAATCGAAGATTTGGCTAAAGCGAATAATCTTCAACCGAACGATATTTATAATATCATTAAAGGAGAAACAAAAACGGCAGTTAAAACCGCTTTTACGCCCGGCTCGGGATTCGGAAGGAAAAAACTTTCGGCAATTTTTAAGGAACTTAATATTATGTGGCAAGAAGGAATCGCTAAATTAAAAAAGGCAAATATTAATGTTACGGAAGACGCCGAACTTAAACAAATTGCGGAGAAAAACGGAATTTCTCCGATTGAGATTATTAATACTTTAAGAGTCAATAAATAAGAAAGATTTATTACTCCCTATTTATTGAAACCGGCTATTCTTTTTCCTTAGGAGGATATGGAATCGTAACTAAGAATGAAGTGCCTTTGTTAGGAATACTCTCGACTGAAATTTCCCCTTTGTTCTTCTCAACAAGATTTTTTACCAACTGCAATCCGAGTCCGGTTCCTTTTTCGTTATTTGTACCGAATGTCGAAATTATTTTATCCCTTGAAAAAACATCGTCGATCAAATCTATGTCCATTCCGATTCCATTATCTTTAATGACAAATGTCAGCTTATCCGCCGTATCAATTGTGGAAAAAACAATTTCACCTCCCTTGTACGTAAACTTAATCGCGTTGGAAAATAAGTTGCGGATTATAGTTTCAAGTATTTTTTTATCGCTGTAAACATAAGTGTTCTTCTTTATTAAATTCAGAACCGATAAAGATTTTTCCTTAATGTTCGGAGAGAAAAATTCGATTGCTTCCTCAACAACAGAACGAAGATTTACAACCTCCGGATTGTAAGCAAACATTCCCGATTCACTTTGCGACCAATTAAGTAAATCCTCCAAAAGAGCGTAGGCGCGCGTAGTCATTCTATTTAACGCTTCGGTCAATTCCCTTCGTTCGCTATCGTCTAACTTTTCATGAAGCAGCATCTTGCTTACGTTTCTTGCGTTCCCAACGGGATTGCGCAAATCATGAGAAATAATCGCAAAGAGTTTTGTTCGTTCTTCGTTAAGTTTAAGCAATTCATCTCTCTGATTAATCAGTTCGATCGTTGCTTCTTCCTTAAGCTTCATCGCATTTTCAAGCGTACGAATTAGAATAACAAATCCGGCTGTAGCGCCTAAAATCATTACCGCAACAAATGCCGCGCTGTCAATCATCAAATTATCTCCCGACAACAACATTGCCAAAGGATAAAATATTGAAAAAATAACGCCTACTATTATCATGTGCCTTTTGCTCGCCAAAAAACCCACCGAGAAAATTACCACCGGAATCGTTATCAAATCCTGTATAATATTTCCATAATTAAACGAATTATCCAACAGAAGATAATAATACGAAATAAATAGCGCAGCCATTGCGGAATAGACTATCACAAGGAATGATGTTTTTTGCGAAATCACCTTCTTGATAAAAAGCAATAAAAACAGAATAACAATAAATAGCGTAATTAAATCCGCCCATAAGATTACGGTTGGGATTGTATCTATGTGGGAAATAATATCTATGATATAGCCAAGCGCGAAAAACACAATAACCAGTTTATACCAAATGGCTGATTGTTCTACAAAATACTCATGTATGTTCTTTTTTTCAGTAAACTTCATAATGTTTTTTTTATCTGCCAATATAATCATTTCGTTTGTTTATTACAGAGAGACATCGATCGTTATTAATTACTACACTCAATGCGGAAAGTTCCAATCTGCTAATAGCGGGTTAAATTTCTCTAAGATGCCCTTGTCAAACAGAAATAATCTACAAATAAATATCCTTTTAAAATTAAAATAAAAAACCGGATTAACAATGTTAATCCGGCAATAATAACCAAATAAATTCTTGTCGTTAACGAACAAGCGCCATCTTTTTAGATGAAACAAATTCGCCGGCGCGAAGCGTGTAAATGTAAACGCCGCTCGAAAGTTTCGAAGCGTCAAAGTTTACTTTATAAACTCCGGCTTGTTTAAATGAATTTTCCAAAACGGCAACTTGCTGACCGAGCGCGTTGTAAACTTTTAGCGTAACATTAGCGGCGCGCGGAAGCGCATAACTTATAATCGTTGTAGGATTAAACGGATTCGGATAATTTTGAGAAAGCTCAAATTTAGTCGGTTGATTGGTAATTTCATCATTAACTCCAACCAGTCCGTCGTATGCAAACGCCAATCCCTGCAATCCTTTTATTCCCGTTGAACCGACCAACGTACCTTCGCCAGTTTCGGAATTAATCGCAATCAATTTACTCGTCTGATATTCTGTTCCTTGAACTCCAAACAAATTTCCGTCCTTGTCAAACGCTAATCCCCAAATTGCCTTGTTCAATCCGGTCTTACCAACTTGAGTCGTATCTCCGGTTGTTACGTTAATCTTCAAAATTAAATCTCTGTCGGATGCCGAACGAGATGAAGCGTATAACTCGTGAGTTGTCGGATTAAAAGTCGCGGCAGCCATTCTCATCGGTAAATCAGCGACGTATGTTTCCTCTCCGGTGATTATGTCAATAGTATATAACTTCGGCTCGGTAGATAATCCGTATAAAACGCCGTCGTTATCAAAAGCCATCGCATCCATCGGAACATTATACATTGGGCCTGGGAATCCCGTGAAATGAATCGGGAATCCGTTTCCGTCAGCCGAACTAACACGTAAAATTAACGACGAGTCCTGGGAAGTTCCTGCAATAGCGTAAAGCTCATTTGTCTGGGGATTAATCGTACAGGAACGAAGAGGTTTGTAACCTGAACTTCCGATTCGAGCCGCTTCTCCGGTCTGGAGATTTAACGTGACCAAAATCCCGCCGGCAGATCTACCGGAAGTGGCATACATATTATCTTTGTAAACTTGCTGAATAATATATCCTTCGCCGTTAAGAATAACATACTGATCCTTATCGTTATTTCTAATATAAAGCGTGTCGGAGCGTACGCTGTCAATCGTTGGGACAAATTTTAGTCTTACCGTAAGCGTATCAAAAGCATTTAAGGAAGTCGGAGTAAACGGGTCCAACATTGTAAAATCAGGATTTGACGTTGAAATCGAAGAAATTTCAAGCGGTTCCCTTCCCAAGTTTGTAATTTTAACGGATTGCTCCTTACTTTCGTTCCCAACTTCAATCTCTCCAAAATCCAGACTTTTGGTCAAAAGATTAACAGTAGCATTCTGGTACGGACGCACCCTGACGCCAGCGATCCAAACGCCCCAATTATTTTTTGCATTTACAAATTCAGTAGAGAAAAATATATTATTAGAATCAGAAGGGTCAACCCAAGCTCCACTGTAATCTCCCCAGCGATTTCTCGAACCGCCGTACGTAACAACATAATTGTCCTGTCCAGGGGCTATTACCTTGTCTTCCGTTACAAATGCAGCGTCCGGAGAAATAACGGAGAAAAAAGCTCCCATATATTCATCGTCTGCGGAACGGCTGTATGTTACAAATGAGTTATCGCTTCCGTCAATAGCAATCGCAGGATAAGAGTGATAATGTTCCCCATCTCCGAAAACAAAGTCCTGCGTTGCTGTCATTGAGGAAACATCAACCTGCACAAAACTTACGCCGGAATATGAGCCGTCCTTAACGGCGTGAACCATATACAAATAACCATCTTTATAAAGCGGTTCGTTTCTTAAATTTTTTCCGCCTCCATCGATTCTCGGCGATCCGCCGCCGAGCTGATTCGGATTAGGAGGATTGGAATAAGACACTACAGATACCGCCGCTCCGTCTAAAGTCGGATTGGAAATCGGATCGGATAATGTGTAAACTCCAACGCTGTTTCCGGTTGAATAAGGCGAGCCGACGGCAAAATAATATTTGTCGGAAGCCGTCTGCATTCTAGCCGGACGTAATCCGAAACATGAATAACTTGAGCCGGGATATTTTATATTCCAAATATCCTGCCACGTTACAGTGCCCGGATCGGAATCTACATATAAGGAGGATTTATCAATAATTCTTATTTTAGTGTAAGCATAACTTCCTGAAAAAGAAAACTGATTTGAAGTTAAATAAATTGCTTTATCGTCAAATCCAATACCTTCGTAATCGCCCCAATTCCCGGAGTTTGTATTCCCGTTAACGTTTGAAGGCAACGCCCAGTTAAACCACGTGCCTAGCGGATTATCGTCGTCGGAAACAGATATTAAATAGTAAGATTCGCTTGTATTATTATTCTGATGCAGCCAGACCATTACCCAGCGATGATCAAAATGGTCGTAAATAACCTTAGGATCAAAAGTGCTTGCTCCCTGCAATGCGCTGGAAAACCAGCCGTCTGCTGAAATACTTTTCAAAACGTTCCCTTCTTTATCCGCAATCATAAATCTGCTATTAACGACCTGCATAATATAGTCGGGTCCAACGGCAATATAAGGGTCCGGAGGAATACTGTTACGCTGAGTATATCCTTTATAACTCTGAAAGACAATTAAGCTGTCGAATATCCCTTTTTGTAACGAATTTTTTAGTCTTATAACATTCGAACCTTCACTTCCGCTTGGGATATTCGGATCCTGCAAATAATCAGGCAATTCATAATCATCATTGAGATAAAAAAGTTTTATTCTCGGAGATGAATTTACGCTTTTAGCAAAGTTTTCCGTCGATACGGTAACTCCGGTCTCTACGGAACCTTCAGCCGGTCCGCTGTAAGTAATCTGCGCAAAACTTGTTCCGGCAAAAAATAAAGAAAATAGAATTAAGATAAAACGAAACATAAATACTCCATTATTTTATGAAATTTTTTTGACAACTACTTTTGACCCTTCCTCGGCGATAACTATAATCTTCTCACCGTTTTCGATATAATCCCCTTCGGTAACTACGTCAATACGATTTCCGTCAAACTCCCCTATCCCTGCAGGTCGCAAATCGGAAATAGCTCTTCCTTCTTTTCCGAGAAGTTTACGAACATTTTCTTTAACCGTATATCCCGAAGCGGCGGCAATATGATCTTTAAGAATCAATTTATTAAACATTTTTGATTTCGGTAAAATTTTAAGTAGAAAATAAGAAAAAATAATCGTAGCGACAAGCGCCCCGGTCAACTCCCAAATGGCAAGCTGAATCGCTTCGGGCGTGAGAAAATCAGCGCTCGGCATAAGTCCGAGGAAAAGAGAAGCAATAATTGAAACAATCCCAACGATTCCGAAAACCCCAAAGCCGGGAATTACAAAAATCTCCAGAATAAGGGCGACTACGCCGACAATAAACAAAATTATATCAAGAGCCGAGACAAATTCCAAAATCAAGCCCGAACCAAAGAAGAGAAAGAACGCTATCAGGGAAAGCGTTCCGGCAATTCCCCAACCGGGAGTTTTTATTTCCACAAACATTCCAACCATACCAACCATCAGCAGCAGAGAAACAACAATCGGATGATTCAGAAAACTTACAATTTCCTCTCCCGCATTTTCATTAATTTCAACTATGTTTGCATCAGGATAACCAGCCCACGCAAGCGCGCTTTTAACATCCGGAAGAACCGTATCCGCAATCCCGTATTGAACGGCTTCTTCGGCTGTAAGGGTAATTAACTTCGTGCTGTCCACCAATCCCGGCACAACAACTCTTTCGTCAACCATTCCTTCGGCAATATTTTTCGGGCGTCCGTTTTCCTCTGCAGTGGCGCGCATCTCGGAACGCATATAAGATTGATACTTTTCGGATTGTTTCTTCCCGGATTGATCAACAACGGTAGTTGCGCCTATTGATGAACCCGGCGCCATTACAATCTTTTTAGCCGAAAGAGTAATTAACGAACCTGCTGAAATTGCCCGCTTGTTGACAAAAGCAATTGTAGGAAGCTTTGCATTTACAATTAAATCTTTAAGCTGTGTGGCGGCGTCAACCCTTCCGCCGAAAGTATTTATTTCAAAAAGAATTGCATCGGCGTTATTTTTTTCGGCTTCTTCTATTCCCCTTTTTACATAAGGAACAAGTCCGCCGCTGATTTCTCTATCTATTTTAATAAGATAAACAG
>WGCV01000011.1 GCA_015493615.1 Melioribacteraceae bacterium | reverse complement strand
AATAAATTTATGTAGGTCATTAAATGAAATCTAATAACAGAAACCATATTCGAATAAGCCCATTTTCTTTCAGCATTTCTTTGAATAACAAGCATAATAAGCTGTATAATCAAACTTACCCATATTTGAATTTCAATAGCATTTTGGTTATCACCGAGAAAGTATTTAAGAGGGAAATTCTGTTTTAGTCTTTTAAACATAGTTTCAATTTGCCATCTGTTTTTATAAATATCGGCAATCTTATCCGGCGGCAGCTCATAGTTATTCGTTATAAACTCATAAACTTTATTATGTGGTTTGTGCCAATAGGCTATTCTCCTTAGCCTAAAAGGACTACCATCTTTTTTTATTAGTTCAATTTGTTCGTCTTTTAATATGCCGTTATCTGTCTTTTGATCAATATCAAATTCTTTTATACTTGTATAGAGGGCGTTATCCTTTTGTCTTGTTACAAAAAAAATATCATCTAAGCTCCATTGCTCATATTGCTGATAATCCACATAGCCCTTGTCAAATACAACAAAAGAACCTTTCTTTAAGTCAAGCTCTTTGAGAAAAATATGATCGTGCGTAGCCGCAGAAGTAAACTTAACTAAGGAGGGAACATCTTCAAGAGCATTTATCATTGTATGCATTTTTATTCCGCCTTTCTTTTTTCCATTAATTGGATTTCTTCCGGCTCCCTTTAATATATCGCTAAACAAGGTTATCGTAGTTGAATCAATTATTTTTAAGTTTTTTACCGCCGGCTCTCTCGGACTGCTGTCCGATAAAAACCTTGAGTATTTCTTGAGAAGCCAATAATAAATATCTCCAAAGACTTCACTTTTCCTTCGTTTGTTTGCATCTGATAACGTAGAGCGTTTTGGGAAGTCGGTTAAGCCTAAATGGTTGATTTTTCCCTCGCAAGCTAACATTATGCTTGTAAGCTCACGTAACGAACTGCAACCGCTTAATACAGTATATATCATCGTTACCAAATGCTGATATGTCGTAAACTTTTTTGTGTATCTATCGCTGTTATGCCGTTTTGCTGTCCGATAAATAATTTTGTCGTCTATGAAACTTAAGACTTGTTTAATAATCGGTTGTCCGCTAAATTTTCTATATTTGTTCATGGCTAAATTTGTTTTTTTCAATTACAAATTTAGCCACGACAAGGGAATTTTCTATATGATTTTTCCCTTGTCTTATTTTTTTATCGGACACTAATGATTATTTTTATAGAAAGCTTTGCATAACTTAATTTATATGTCATTCTGATCCCGCCTTGGCGGGAGAAGAATCTCAAAACCGGTAATTATACCGAATTTAGAGATATTTCGGACGGCTTACACCGTCCTCAATATGACAAATTTAGGTTATGCAAAGGTCTCTTATAGCTTTTTTCCCTTTTTGGTTCCGGCTTCTCCGGGTTTGGCTATGTAAAGCCTTCTATTATATACGATCCCGCGGGCGTAGAATAACTTACTGTAAACAAAATGCTGTCAAATCGCAGATTGCAAGCAATCTACGCCACAAAAAAGTTTTGTTATTCGAGTTTTAGAGCGGAAAAATTTCTCTAATGATAATTTTGGGGTAAAATAAAAAGACAGAAAGTTTTATTTCTTGACAAATCATAATTTATTTTGTAGATTTAGTTAGTGAATATTAACTAACATTAAAAACAGATGACAACAAGACAAGAAGAAATAACAAGAGAAGCAATAAAACTGATTGCCGAAAAAGGAATTCAGGGAGTTACAATTAAAAATTTGGCGCACGCCATAAACGTTTCCGAACCAGCTTTATACAGGCATTTCAAGAACAAAACTTCGATACTACTCGCCATTCTCGATAGTTTTCACGTTTTAATGCCGCAGTCGGAAATTATTGAAATTTTTAGAACTAAGACACCACTCGAAAGAATTATTTTTCTCTTTACCGAACATTTTAAAAAGTTTGCGGAGACTCCTTCGCTTGTTTCGGTGGTTTTTTCCGATGAGATATTTAAGAATGAAAAAGTCCTGACGGAGAAAATAAGAGAATTGATCGAAAAAAACGAAAAGCTCTTTCTTAATTTAATTACCGAAGGGCAGCGGAAAGGTGAAATTCGCAACGATTTGCCCGCCGAACACCTTGTTCTGCTGATACTCGGGGCTTTCCGTCTTGAGGTGAAAAAGTGGGAAATTTCTTCCTACTCTTTCGATTTGGTTGAAGAAGGAACGAAACTTTTAGAATCTATTAAAACAATTTTGATTAATTAAAAACAGTAAAAGGAATAAATATGCAAAAATTATTCGCAAAATCCATTAAATATTCTTGGGCGATTATAATCGGCGTACTCTTAGTTTCCGTTTTCTTTTTCTTTAAAATGAAAGAAAATACGCGTATGGAAACAAATCTGGATAAATATATGCCGCAGAATCATCCGGCTTTTGTTTACAGCAATAAGGCGGAAAAGTGGTTTGATATTAAGGACGGGATTATTATCGCGATTGAAAATAAGAATGGAATTTATAATCCGAAAACGTTGCAAATCATTAAAGATTTATCTAAAAAATTAATGAAAATGCACGAAATTGATAAAAATGATGTAACCTCGCTTTACACAGCCGATGATATTGTCGGCACCGAGGGAGGAATGGATGTACGGCGTTTTTATAAACGCGTTCCAAAATCGGAAAAGAAACTTGAAGACTTGAAAAACAGTGTTCGCCATAATGCAATGGTTTACGGTATGCTTGTAGATTCAACGGAGACCGTGGCAGTTGTTGTTGCGAGAATAGGAGATAACGTTTTTTCGCAGGATTTTTATAAGCGTATTTTGGATCTCTCTCATAAATATGAAGATAAAGAGAATAAAATTTACGTTGCCGGTCGTCCGATAGTTGAAGGAACTCTTGCGTTGCTTGGGCCTGCGGATATGAAGCTGATGGTTCCAATTGTGCTTGTTGTTATTTTCTTAGTTCTTTTCCTTACGCTTCGAAGTATAAAAAGCACAATAGCTACTTTGCTTGTAGTGTTTTTCAGTACATTGTGGACATTCGGATTGATGGCGACTGTAAATATCCCGATTTACGCAGTCTCTACTATGATTCCCGTTATGCTGATTGCCATAGGGGTGGCGTACGGAATTCACTTATATCATCATCTTTCTCTCTATATAGTGGAAAATCAGAATGCCGATAAAGACGCGGCAATTATCGATATGCTGATGCAAATGTGGCGTCCCGTTTCAATGGCGGCGGTAACAACGGCAGTGGGATTTATTTCGCTTCTTACGTCGCAAGTCTATCCCATAAAATATTTCGGATTGTTTACAGCGTTCGGCGTAACTATGGCGATGTTTCTTTCCCTCTTTTTTATTCCGGCATTCATTCATGTAACCGGTTTGCCGAAAGTAAAGCGTAAAATTAATGCAGAAGCAAATAGCGGAAAAGATGAATTAGCATATAAGTTTACCGATGGCGTTTTAAAACACTCAACTTTTACGATTATTGCCACAGCCGCAATTGTTGCGCTTTCAATTTACGGAATGACAAAAGTTTGGATAAATTCAAGTTTTCTTGATAAGTTTGAAAAGAACAGCCAAATTGTAAAAACCGACGCTTTTATTAACGATCATTTCGGCGGAACATCGACAATTAATGTTATTCTCGATGGAAAAGAAAAGGACACGTTTAAGAAACCGGAAGTTCTGAAGCTGGTAAATAAAATGCAGTATGACGTTGTCAAAAACGTGCCGATTGTTGGAAATGCCTTTTCCTTGGTAGATTTTCTCGACCAAATAAACATGGTAATGCACGCAGACAGCGCAAAATACTTCAAAATTCCCGACAAGCAGAATTTAATAGCACAATATTTGCTGCTTTACGAAATGTCCGGAGACCCTGAAAATTTAACGAAAGTTGTTGACTATAATTACCAAAAGTTAAATGTAACATTCCAACTAAAAAGCGATGATTCGAAAGCGACAAAAAGCGCTTTAGCCGCAATTGAAAAATATAAAAAGGATTTTGAGAAGTTGGGAATAAAAATAAACTATGCCGGCTCCGGCTATAAAGCGCTTGTTTTTACCGACTTGATATTAGAAGGACAAATAATGAGTCTTGTAATGTCTGTTTTTATTGTGTTTATTTTGCTGCTTCTGATGTTCAGAAATTTAAAAGTAAGCATAATAGGAACAATACCGATTCTTATAACCGCCGTTATCAGTTTCGGCATAATGGGCTGGCTGGATATTCCGCTTAATTCAACAACCGCGTTACTTTCAAGCATTGCGGTTGGAATAGGAATCGATTATGCAATTCATTTTATCGAACGATACAGAATTAACTCTAAACTCGGCGATAAGTTATCGGCATCAAAATTAACTATGTCGGAATCGGGTAAAGCAATTTTATTTAATGCAATTGTTGTTATTGCCGGATTTTTGGTATTGCTTTTCTCCGTATTTCCACCGAACAGAGAACTCGGCTTCCTTGTTTCCGTGAATATGTTTACAAGTTTCTTGGGAACGCTTACAATCATGTTCTTACTGCTTTACAAATCGAATGTCTATTACGAAAAAAATAAAGGAGCAAAAAAATGAAAACTATTAAAATATCCGCATTGATATTGCTATCGCTGTTGATGATTAACACAACCGGAATGGCGCAGAAACTGACCGGTTTACAGATAATGGAAAAGGTTTATAATCGCCCGACAGGCAACGATATGACCGCTAATCTGACTATGACTTTAATCAATTCAAGCGGGCAGGAACGAGTCCGAGAGATTAAACAATATATCCGCGATTTCGGAAGCGTTGAGAAAAAAATTATGTTTTTCCTAAAACCAGCAGACGTTAAAAACACCTCGTTTATGAACTGGAGCTACGATAAAGCTGGAAAAGACGACGACCAGTGGATTTACCTTCCGGCGCTTATGAAAATTAAAAGAATCTCAAGCGACAGCAAGGGAGATTATTTTATGGGATCCGATTTTACTTACGACGATCTCGGCGACAGAAAACCGAGCGACGATACGCATAAAGTAATCGGGGAAGAAAAGCTTAACGGATTGGACTGCTACATTGTGGAAAGCGTTCCGAAAGATGAAGATTACATGTATTCCAAAACCGTAACTTGGGTGGTTAAAGGACGCTGGTACGGATTAAAAAAAGAGTTCTACGACGAAGATGGCGAACTTCTTAAAATATTAACATTGAAAAAAGCAGATAAAATAAAAGGATTCTGGATTATTGCGGATGTCGAAATGAAAAACGTTCAAACCAATCATAAAACAATAATGCAGTTAAGCAATATTAAAATAGATACCGGAATACCGGCTTCGATGTTTACTCAGAGAATGATGAAGCGCGGAGTCCGCTAAAAAGAAATTCTAATTTATCGCGATATATTACGCATAAAATTAAAATTTAGATTAAGGAAAACAAAATAATAAAATGCCTTGCATAACTTAATAATTTGTCACCCCAACGAAAATCAGTCGGGGTAAATTCTGAATGGAGCGGAGCGGCGGAAGAATCTCAAAACTCGTATTTACGCTGATTCTAACTTTGAGATTCTTCTCCCGCTAAAGCGGGTTCAGAATCAATTTCGGGTTGTGCAAAAATATCTAATAAAATTATGAAATGCCGCGGAGAGAAAAATCCGGCATTTTGTTTTTGAAATAATTTTTAAAGAAAAAATTAAAAAGGAACTAAAAAATGAAAAAACTGATTTTAATGTTATCGGTTATTGTTTTCGGGACCGCTTCGCTGTTTGCTCAGGGAATAGGTCTATCCGGTTACGGAAGATATTACGCCGGATACAAAGCGTTTAACGGCAACGATGATCTTGCCATTTCACAAACAACATTTAACTTAAGCTTTGATAAAACCACATCATTCGGAGCGATAAAAATCAATCCGATGCTCTACTTTTACAACTCGGATTCACTTTCTCTCAGACTAAGAGAAGCATATATCGATATGTTCTTTACAAATTTCGATTTGCGAATCGGTAAACAGCAGGTAATCTGGGGAAAAGCGGACGGCGTATTTATTACGGATATAGTTTCACCGAAAAATCTCGAGGAATTTTTACTTCCCGACTTTGATGAAATTCGCACCGGAATCACAGCGGCAAAACTCGATTTTTACGTAACCGACAACCATACTCTTGAAGCTATTTGGGTGCCTGTGTTTACACCTACAATTTATCCTTCAACCAATTCGATGTGGGCGCCCAAACCGGATTTCGGCATTTCCCTTCCGGGCAATCCGCCGATAGTTATTGACAATTCTAAAAAAGAAGTTCAAACTTCTCTCGAAAACAGTGAGTTTTTCCTTAAATATTCGGCGTTAACCAGTCTTGTTGATTTTGAAATAATGGGCGCTTACACATGGGACGATGATCCGGCTCTCGGGAAAAATGTAGAGTTCACTCCCGTTAACGGTCATCCCGTTCCAACAAAGATAACGGTAACTCCGGAGTATCACAGACTTTCGCTTGCAGGCGGAAGTTTCAGTACAACGCTCGGACCGTTTGTTCTGCGAGGCGAAGCGGCGTATTATTTCGGCAAATATTTTCAGACAACCAATCCCATGGTAAACAACGGTTTGGTACAGAAAGATTATCTGCATTATCTCGTCGGCGTTGATTTCAGTTTGTGGGACATTAACTTCAGCGGGCAGTTTATTCAAAAGGCTGTTATGGATTACAAGGATGGCGAACTTTTGGAAACGCCTATGTTTAAGGGACAATACAACAACATGGCAACTTTTCTCGCGCATTATTCATGCATAAACGAAACGCTAACATTTGAATATTTCATGTATTACGATTTCAATTATGACGACGCGCTGATTCGCCCGAGAATTTTATATGATTATTCCGATTCGATTAATCTTCAGCTCGGAGCAAATATTTTTACGGGCAATCAAGGAGAATTCGGACAGTACGATAAAAACGATATGATTTACGGAAAAATTATTTACAGTTTTTAACATCTTAAGAAATAAAAAAGGCAAGCGTTAAAATCAATATTCTTCGCGACGATGATTATCGTCGCGAAGAATTAAGGCGCAAGTAACCGAAGCGGATTATCAAGTTTTTAACTGTAAACCCTCAATTGACTAAGACAACGCAATTGGAAAAACATTGTTGCCAACATACTTTTCACAAGACGGCAAAGCTGTGAGAATACACACGGAAAAAGAAAGCGTTTTGTCTTATTATAACAGATAGAAACAAAAAACTGATAATGGGGGATTGCCACACTCCGATAATAAACGTCCGAGTACGCAATAACAAAAGGAGGTTATGCCAAAATTTCTAATAAACAAAAAAAAGGATAAAATGATTGGCAAATTAGGCGGATATATATTCGTAGTCGTAGTTTTTAGTCTGAATTTAACAACAGAAGCGCAAACGTCCCCAAGTGAACCCGACGTAATAATCGGAAACTGGATGATGTCCGACGAAGAAGGAATTATAAAAATTTTTAAGGAGGGGGAAAACTACTCCGGAAAAATCATTTGGATGAAAGAAAAAGAAGCAGACGGCTCTCCGTTAAAGGATAGAGAAAATCCCGATGAAAGTTTAAGGGAGAGAACGGTTGAAGGTTTGAAGGTTATGACGGGGTTTAAATATTTAGGCGATGGCGTTTGGGGCAATGGCGAGTTTTATGCGGCAAAAAAAGGGAAAACCGTAGAGCCGGACTTTATACTTGAGGATAAGAACCATCTTAACATAGAGATTTCGATGTTTATATTTTCTCTTTCCATAGAACTAACGCGCGTTGATGCGTCAAAATTCCTTTTGCAAAAAAATGATGAATATTAAGTCTTTAGTCATTGATTGGTAATAAAAGAGAATGAATAAAACAACCAAAAACCGAATAAACTTCATGGTAAAATATTTAGTAAGATTTCTTTCGTTTTTTCTGATTTTCACCTCGGGAATAATTCAAGGACAAACATCTTTACTATCAGGGAGCTATAATTTTAATAGCGCGGAAAATATTCCCTTTAGAGCGGATGAAAAGAAAATGAGTAAAAGTTATTGGCTTCCCGCGGCGGAAGTTGTTGGGTTGAATTTTTTTGTTCTTACTTATAACGAATATTTAACAAAAGAAGGTTGGGCGAATATCAGCCTTCAATCGGCGAGCGACAATATAAAATACGGTTTTACTTGGGATAGCGACGGATTCATGATGAATCAATTCTATCACCCTTACCACGGCGCGTCCTATTTTAACGCGGCAAGATCAAACGGATTGAATTTTTGGGAATCTATTCCATACGCTTTCGGTGGAAGTTTGATGTGGGAATATTTTATGGAAATTGAGCGCCCGTCTTATAACGATTTGTTAAATACAACAATCAGCGGAATTACTCTCGGAGAAATAACTTATAGAGTTTCTAATTTGATAATAGATGAAAGCTCCCGTGGGGGCGAAAGGGTAATCCGCGAGCTTGTTGCACTGGTTATTAACCCCATGCATACTTTTAACCGCGCGCTTAAAGGTAAGCCGTTGAAGTTGGGAACAAAACATAAAAAGAAAAAAACGGAAGTTAATTTAGCGATAGGGACAAACACGGTTTTTATCAATAGAAATTTTCAGAACAATTATTTTTATCTCATGTTAAAATTCGGACTCCGCTACGGCGATAAATTTAAAAGCATAAAACATAATAAACCTTTTGAATATTTTCGAGTTCACAGTGAAGTTTCATTCACCGAAGGAAACAATATAATCGGTATTTCGGCAAGTGGCGTTTTGTGGGATGAAAATTTCAAAGCTTTCAACACGAATAGAAACATTATGGGATTATACAAAGAATTTGATCTGCTATTTAATTCCATTTATAAATTCTCGGCATCAAGTTTAACCGGGGAGATTAGCAATTTAATTAAACTCTCAGCTAATTGTAAAATCCAAAATTCTTTAGGCTCGGCGATAGTTTTAATCGGCTCTTCTAACTCAAAATATTCCGTAGAAGTAGAACGCGATTATAATTTAGGCCCGGGTTTGGGATTTAGATTTTTCAGCGACTTATATGTAAATGATTCTTGGCTTATATTTTTTAAATATAAACAGTTTTGGATACACGTATTAAACGGAGTTGACGGGGATGAGTTTATCGGTTTATTTAACTTGGGCGTCAATTATTATTTTAACAAGATACTCGGCGTGGGCATGGACGCGGTTTTTTATGAAAGATACGGAATATACAGAACCCTGCCTGATATTTATTCTAAAAACGCGTCGTTGAGGGTTTATTTGAAATATACTTTTTTATAAATCATTTAATTCAATAGAGGTAAATATGAATATATTAAACAAAATAATAGCCGTAGTTGCGGCGGTTATCGGACTGATGGCGGTCTTTGTCGGCACAAGAGTTTTGCTCGGTCTTTTTGACCCGGGATATCAATATTTCATGTCTCTTGTAAGTTATAACGTAATAATGGGAATTGTTTCATTATTTGCCGGCATCCTTATTTGGAAAAGAAACGAGAAGGCTATTTTTCTTTCGTATTTTATTTTTGGCGCACATCTAATCGTTTTGCTATTGTTGTTAACAGTTTTTAACAATGTAATTTCCGAACATAGCGTTAACGCAATGACCTTTCGCTCTTCGGTTTGGTTAGTTTTAGTAGCCGTTCTACAAATAAGTAAAGCAAAAGAGAACTGAAAACATGGTTATATCACTTTCTATTTATAACTGAGAACGTTTAATTACAGTTTCTCGTCGGCTGTAAAACAAAAAACCCCTTTACGAAAAAGGGGTTTTTTATGTAGGAGTGATTTATAAAAACTTATTTCAACAAAATTGCCTTTTTAATAAAGCTATGTATTTGGTGATTATTTATTCCTTCAAATCTGAATGAAATTATATAAACGCCGCTCGGGATGTCTCCCGCGTTCCACTTTATTTGATGATAACCTTCGCTCATCTCTTTCGACATCAGCGAGGCGACTTCACAGCCGAGAAGGTTATAAACCTTGATGTGGACGTTACTCCTTTCCGGCAAGGTGAATTTTAAGTTAGTTGTGGAATTTCCCGTTGTTCCCTTTGAAAAAGGATTTGGATAATTTTGGAATACTTCGTAACGGGAAGGAACATTTTCATCATCGTTAATTCCTACAAGAGTAACCGGAGCCATGTTTGAATATGCGGATTGTGTATATTCATTGAAAGCCCGAATTTGGTAAACATACGCTTCCGCTGTCGTTAGGTTGGAATCGATGTAGGTTGTTGCGTTTGCCGAAGCCGTATCGATTACGCTGAACAAAAGACTTTCACCGAGATGACCTTCCGCTCTTTCAATTATGAAACCGTTTTCGCTTGCGGAAAAATCCACCCAGTTAAGTTCTACTTTTCCCGTCGCCGGATTTGCCGCCGTAAGATTTCTCGGAGGACGCATGGTTGTAATTGCAGAATCGACATTTGAGTAGCTCGAGTTGCCCGCATCGTTGAATGCGTTTACTCTGTAGTAATAGAGCATTCCGTCGGTTAACCCGTTATCGGTATAATCGGTGGAGTTTGCCGGAAGCGAATACATCTGCGTCCAGCTTCCCGTAATCCCGATTTTCCGTTCAATCATAAATCCCGTTTCGTTTGCCGAATTATCCAACCACGCCAAAGCAATAGCGGCGGAATCAAGAGCGGTTGCCGTTAAGCCGGAAGGTGGATTGGGATAAGGATTGCTTACGGAAAAGTCGAATGAGTTTGAGTAATCCGATTCGGTAAGAGCGTTGTATGCTTTTACCCGATAAGTGTAATATTCTCCGAACGTCAAATTGGAATCAATATAAGTTGTAATATCTGTTCCGACCGTATCCAGGACGTAAAACGAACTTGTATATTCATGTCTTTCAATTATGTAACCGGATTCGGCAGATGAATTGTCCGTCCAAGTTAATCGCACATTATTAACTCCGTCCAAAGTTCCTGATAAATCTGTCGGGGCGTTAAGTGGTGTAATTACAGAAGCCGTGTTGCTGTAAGATGAATTTCCTACGCTGTTATATGCGTTAACTCTGTAGAAATATTGTGTTCCCTCGGAAACGGATGCGTCAAGATAGAAGGTAGTATTTGCCGAAACAGTCGCAATTTGCGTCCACGATTTTGTGGTGTCGGTTGCCCGCTCAATCGCAAAGCCCGTTTCGTTGTTTGAATTATCGTTCCAAGATAATTCAGCTTCAAAAGTAGAACCCAACGTTACGTTTAAAGAGGAAGGAGCAATCGGCGGAGCGAGAGTCGCAAATGTAATTCTGCCGTTATTCGTAAGCGCATTTGGCGAACCTTCGTTGAACATTAAACTCTCAAAATTGATATTGGAGTAATTTCCGACAACAGCGCCCGGAGCTGATGAGAATCTTAATTTAACAATTGTTCCCTGAGTATTGAATCCCGCCGTTCCGGCTCCGGCAATAATTATTTTATTTCCCATATTATTAACGGAGAAACTCCAGCCGGACGTATGCGTGCCTGAATTTACAACATCGTCGAATTTAATTTTTGATGAGTCAAACGTGATTTCCGTTTGAAGAGAAACCACAGAATAATCGGAGCTTAAGTTTCCCACGTAAATCGGAATGTCTATCGAAGAGCCAATGTCCGTGGTCGTATCGGGAATTGTTACTTCGGTATCGTACAAATTAATATTCCCGGAATTGCCCGAGCCGCCGTAAGTATCCAGAACATGCACGGTAACAACGCCACCTTTTAACGCGGTTAAAACACCATCGCTTGAAATACTTGCCAGCGCGGAATTGCTTACGCTCCAAGTGTATGGAGGCGTTCCGGACGAAGCCGTAAACGTTTGCGTTTCACCGGCGACTAATGTAGCGGTGTTCGGAGAAATATTTATTGTAGGCAAAGGAAGAACATCAAAATAAGAATTTTCTCCAAGCCCCAAATCCGTTTCGTTGAATAAAATATTTTCAAATTGCAGATAAGTTCCGCTTGTATTGGTCGGGGAAATTTGGTACCGGACAATCATCAAAATTCCCGAGCCGGCAAGAGGCGTATCTCCGGCAAATGCAATACTGAAATTATTGCCGATGAAAGAAAATTGTGGCGCGCTGTAATTTTCCAGCAAAGTTCCGGTTGTAATAATTTGCATCGGAGTTAAAACTCCGGCGTTAATTGTCAAATCAATTTGACCGGCGGTGTAATTTAATCCGGTTAAATCGCTTGTGTAAATGGGAATATCGACAACGTTCCCTTGGTAAAACGAAGTGTCGCGCATAGTGAGCTTAAACGCTCTGATTTCCAAATCGCCGTTTGTTGTGTCTTTTATCCCATCGCTGTCTTCACAGAATATTTTTGTCGTTCCTTTACTTAAAGCGGTAACGACGCCGTCGGAATTGATTGTTGCTGCCGAAGGATTTGTTACGCCCCAAGTATAAGGGGAAGCGCCGCCGTATGCGTTAAAGTCTTTAGTATCGCCAACTACGATAACTCCGCCGTCAGGACTAATATCGATAGAGGGAGGACTGGCAACGCTGATATATCCGTCGTCCGTAACTATTCCGGGAGTTCCTTCGTTAAAGTAGTTGTTCCCGTCTGAAGCAAATCTCAGCCAGGAGCCGCCTACCCGTACGGACCGAATCTTTAAGAAGAAAAGAACGCCTGTACCCGATAAAACGTTTGAAGAAGCTCCGGCGACAGAAAATCGCTCGTTTCCGGTTAAATTAAAAGCAACCGAACCCCATCCGTCGGTTAAAGTTCCGGCAGTAATTAACGAATCTATCGTTATGTAGTAATCGTCAAAACTGAACTCAAAATTAAATGAAGTAACATTTTGACCTGTTAATGAGCTGTCGATATATACCGGAACATAAACAGATTCTCCCGCAACTACCGAAGTATCATGAATTGAGACTCCTATCAGATTCTGCCCGAAAACCGAATAGAGTGGAAGCAACGTCATATATATTATTAATAATATCTTTTTCATTTTCTACTCTTTTTTTATGGGCGGCAAACCAATACCGCCCTTGGTTAACAATTTACTTAATTAGCATCATCTTTTTAGTTGCCGTAAATTTATCTGTTATAATTCTGTAGAAATAAATTCCGGAGCTTACTCTTTCTCCGAATCTGTTTGTCGCGTCCCAAATTGCGCTGTAACTTCCGGCGTTTTGTTTCGCGTTAACTAATGTTTTTATTTCTCTTCCCTTGATGTCGTAGATTATCAAGCGAACGGAAACATTGTCAGTCGGAATGCTGTAGTGAATTGTCGTAGTCGGGTTAAACGGATTCGGGTAATTCTGATCCAAGCTGAATTTTGTCGGCTTTCCGATAAGTTTAATCTGATCCGATAAAACGTCTTTGGTCAAGTCGGTTTCGTTTGCTAAGAATTTCGTAACTGAAAGAGTTTCATTATGAACGCCTTTCAGCTTATCCGAAACATGCAAATTAATGTTAAGAAGATTTCCGTCCTCGTTCATTATTTCGCTTCCGGCAATTACTATTATCAACTTATCTCCGGATTCGTTTAACGCGTAGTTCATATTGTAACCGGAGAAGTCGTCGCCCAAGTTAACGCTTACAAGCGAGTAAAGCTCAGAATTGAAATTCATCTCGATCTGGACTGCCGTTACGCCGTTTACATTGCTTATTGAAACGGGTATCATTAAATCTTCGCCATATTTTGCCGAAGCTCCGTTAATATGTAAACCAACCGAATTGACTTTTTGCAGCGCAAGATATTGCTTCGTTGCGGGGTCAATTGTTTCGGGCGCGTCTCCCACTTCAGCGGGGAAGGAGGAAATAAGTCCGACCGAGTATTGAAGAATAAGTGAAGCGTCATAAGCCGTAATTCCAGCGTTTCCCGAAACATCGGCAACCATCTGCTGGGTTGAGTTCAACGTTTCCGTGCCCGTTAAATATTTCAGTATCATCGAAGCGTCGTACGCCTGAACAAAACCGTTTAAGCTTACATCGCCCATGATTGGATTTGTCGCGCCTGAGCCGAGCCACGGAGTAAAATCAACATTATCGGAAACTTCCTGTCCGGTTCCGCCCGGATTTGTAGAATGGGTTGGACCGCTGTTGCTTCCCCACCAGTTGTTTTCCGCATTAATAATAAACGAGCCGTCAACATTATTAACGCCTAATCCCTGGTTGTTATATATATCGCAGTAATGAATTACAGGATTTGACGCGCCCTTTGCGACAATCGCATGGTAGTTATTGGTAAGGGAGGAATTTAAGATTGTGGGGCTTGCATTGATTGTAACGATAGCGCCTCTGTCGTTCCAGTAGTATGTTCCGGCGTATTTTACAATTACATGATTAAGATTACAAAGCGGATCAAGAGATTCATCTTCAAATCTGATGCCGTCCCAACCCTCGTTTCCCGGACTTGTATCTGTGCTATCGGAGTTTGTGTCACCGCCGTAAAAATCATCTTTGTAATATGTGAACACTATTGTGCTGTCCGGGGTAGCGCCGCCAACCGCTTGCAGTCCGCGTTTAACGTCTAAAGTTCCATATTGGAAGAATTTCAGTACAACTCCCGGTTCAATAGTTAAAACCGCGTTGCTTGCAACGGTGTAATTGTTAAAGAGATAAGGAATATTTGTTATTCCCGCAAAATCTCGCTTCGGCAATGTTACATCCTGAACCAATGTTTCGCCGTCCAAAACTCCGATTGCCTTATATGTAGTGCCTGAGAGTGTATTGCCTGAAGTTACGCTCGGATATGAAACAAGCGAAGTTCTGATAGGCGCATAGGTTAAATCGTCGAAGCTTGAATTTGTAAGCGACGGAGCCGAAACGCCCGTTAAGTAGATTCCCCATTTATCATATTTAAACTGCGTATTTGTGATTGTCGGCGAAGCTTGATCTAATTGCAGACCAACTTCGGAGTATCTGAAAATTGTATTCGTAATAAGACTGGCGTCATCGCTCACATCGTAGAACTTTATTCTTGTCCCGTCCCTCGATGGCGAGGTTGAAGTTCCGTTTCCTTGCGTATCCATCGGATTGCCGTAAGCGTCGTCTTCCAAATCTGTGAAAACTACCGGCGCGTCCGCCGTACCGTTCAGAAGCAATTTTCCCTTAACGTCAAGTTTGCCGTCTTTAAATACTAATCCGGCGGGAATTGTAATTTCCGTGCCCGAATTGATAGTGGACGTTCCGAATAAGTAATATGTTATGTTGCTGTATCCGGCAAAAGAGCGGATGGGAACCGTTCCATCCACGGAATAATTTTCCGGCTTAACTCCGAGAGCCATAATTCCGGCGTTAAAGGATTGATTGTTGGAGAAAGTCGGAGTTGAAAACATACTCAATGTAATCGGAGTATAATTGACGTTGTTAATTTCACAGTTCGTAATGTCGGGAGAAGAGCTTCCGTAAACGCCTATTCCGGCTGTCGCGGATTGCTCGATAATGCAGTTGTCTATGTTTGCTCTCGTACTGAATAATCTTATTGCTGCCGCATCATAGGAATAAAGATAACTTTGACTTCCGCCGTATCTGAACTCGCAATATTTTAATGAATTTACGGAATCAAGCGTTGAGGAGTTAAATCTCAAATTCCTCCAATCTCCTTTTTGCGGCTCGGAATTATTCCCGTCGTTGTTTGTATCGCCGCCGTTGGAATCATCTTTGATCGAAGTAAAGATGATTTTTTCTCTTGCCGTTCCTTCGGCAACCAATCCTCCGTTGACAACAATTGAATTTGTATTGCAACAGACTAAATTATATTTAATTACAACGCCCGGTTCAATTGTTAACACTGCATTAGGGCTGATTGTAAGATTCTCAACAATGTAAGCTATATTGTTTATGCCCGCTATATCTCTTTTAATCAAAGTGGCGTCTGACGACAATGTCCCTTCAAGAATCCTGATGCCGCTGCTGCCGTTTGCAAGAAACGAAATATTCGTAAATGTCGGATTTGATTTTAACGACATTGCAATCGGGTCGGCATAACAATTTTGGATGTTGGTAGCATTGATCTGCGGAGTAGAGCTTCCTTCGCATCTTACGCCGAAATAAGAATCCGTGATAGTTGTGTTGTTTATCGGAGCGGCGGCATCCGTGTAAGTTATTCCGCCTCTGTAATTATCTCCGCTGAACTTGATTTCACAGTTATCTATTTTGGAAAACGCATCGTCGCTGGTCGCTTTAAAGTTAATTGTTCCCCAATCGCTTTGTTCAGGAGCGGTTGCGTCGCCGTCGCCGTTTGTATCGCCGGGATTCCCCGAGTTGTCATCTTTCATCGAAGTAAAAATTATCGGATCCCCGCCGCTTGCGTCGGCTTTAAATCCGCCTTCTACATAAATACTTCTGTCGTTGTAGATTTTAATTACAACTCCCGGATCAACGGTTACTTCCGCGCCGGAATTTATATACCAATCTCCCATTACCATATATGTAATGTTGCTGTATCCCGCAACAGTTCTTTGGGGAATAGTACAACTTGCAGGAAGGTGCTCAAAAAGGATTCCTAACGCGGTAAAACCCGAGTTTGTAAAAGTGTTTCCTGAAAAGGTGGGATTTGCGTTTGCCGACATAATTATCGGAGTATATTGCGAGTTTTCAAAAGTACAATTTTCAATAACGGGATTTGAAGAGGAAACCGCATAAATTCCATAAGACATATCGGTAATTGTTGTATTTGAAATCGTAGGACTTGAATTAATTAAAGTTATTGCTCCCTGGTATATATATGTTTGATTTATATAGTCTTCATACCAGCTTAAGTAAGCAAACTTTACTATACAATTATCCATTACCGAAGCGGGGTCGCTTCCGTTTTTAAATACTATTCCGCTCCAGTCTCCTCTTGCGGGTACGGAGTTGGTGCCGTCTTTGTTTGTATCTTTGGGATTGCCGAAAGCGTCATCCTTAGCCGAAGTAAAAACTATCGGAGCGTCCGGAGTTCCGTCCGCAATCAGTTTTCCTTCTATTCTGATTCTGTCTCCCGAATGGAAACTTTTGATTACTATGCCCGGATTAATCGTAAGCGTTATGCCGTTGGGAACGGTAACGCTTCCAAGTAGTAAATATGTAACATTGGAAATAGTTGTGAAATCCCGCTGAATAAATGTTGCGTCGCCCTGCAGCGTTCCTCCGAGAATTCCGATAGCGTCAAACTGATTGTCGGAATTAGAGAAAGAATTGTTCGAGAAAGTCGGATTTGCTTCGAACGACATTGCTACAGGCACTATATCGCTCGAACCGATCTCGTTATTTGAAAACGTCGGACTTGAAAGACCGATAAACTTGGCGCCGTAATAATTGTTTGCCATAGTACAATTCTCAATCGTCGGACTTGCATTTTCAGTTGTAACGGCTCCGTTATAGTTTCTTCCCGCGAAACTGATTTCGCATTGCTCCATTATCGAAGCGGCATCATCGCTTGTAGCTTGAAAATATACGCCGTACCAGTCGCTTGAAGCCGGAGAACTTGTTGTGCCGTCGGCGTTTGTATCTCCCAAACGATTATCATCCTTGTACGAGGTAAAATAAATCTTATCGGTTGCGGTCCCTTGCGCAATTAACGCTCCGTTTACATTTAACGCTCCGCCCATTGATTTTATTACATTTCCCGGGGCAATGGTTAAAGTATCACCTTCGTCAATCGTAAAATTATTAATCACATAGGGAACTCCAACTGTGTCCCAAACCATTGTTCCGTAGTGATTGTTATACATTAAGATTCCATCATGAATATTTCCGGTTAAACTGTTTGTTCCGTTAAACACAACAGATGCAGCTCCGTCATATCTGATAGGCCATTCACAGCTTTGGATTGTACTGTTCGTAATATTCACAACATTATTGTCGGTAACAAATACTCCAAGCGAATTACAGTTCGACAAGGTTGAATTTATGATGTTTACGGTGTTTGCTCTGTTGCTCAACTTTACCGCGTCATAAAGCGAATATGAAACGATTGTATTGTTAAGCGTCAATGTTCCGTTATCAACAGTAATGTTGGAGTAGTAGTTGCCGCCCGCATACTTTACTTCACAGTTGGTAAAAGTTGCCGAACCGCTGTCGCTGTTATAGCCGATCTGAATATTGCCCCAGTCTCCCGGCGCAGGCGTCGCAGCTGAAGAAGTAAAGACTGCAGATTCCGCAATCAGATTTCCACGCACATATAATCGAACTCCGCTGTTGAACTGCATCGTAACGCCCGATTCAACAGTAAGAGTTACTCCGTCGGCAACCGTTAAATTACCGGTAACGGTGTATGGATTCCCGCTTGCAGATAATGTGGAATCGCTGGAAATTGTTCCGGAAAGTTCGGTTTGTGCCGTAACGGTAAAAGATAGAAAAAGAATAGTTAACAAGGTACTAAGTAATTTCATCACTCCTCCAAATAGGTTTTTGTTAAAACTGGGAAACCCAATAGAGCAGAATTCATTAAATCAATATTTACTCAACCATAGAACAAAGAAGAATAGTACCAAGTAATGAGAAGATTTAGATTTCCCGACAGCTATATATAGATAAAAATACTAAATTATCCAAATAGAAAGCTCAAACTTGCCAAGTGTTGTGATTGATGTCACAGATTTGAAAAAGAAGAAATATTGTTCAAAATTAAGGGCTTACTTATCTTTTGTATTAAAGAGGAAAAGAACTAAATTAGCAGCGTAATATTTTTCCTTTGGGATTTTTATCGTCCCCGAGAAAATAAAAAAACAGTGAATGAAAAATTATATAATCAACCTATGAAGCCCTTTAATAAATATGTTAACGTATTCCTTTGGGTTGCTTTGTTTTTTTCCTTTTCTCCGCAAATTAATGCGCAAAGCAGCGGGAAAAATTCGGTGAAAACTCTATCAAAAGTCAGGGAAATGCGTTCTAAAATAGAAAAAGCTTCCATAAAAGCCGATACGCTTTCCCTTGCGAGAGCGCATTATAAATTGGGGAAACTCTTTGATTACTCCGGGGAACACGATTCGAGCTTGTTTCATTACAACGCCGCTCTCAAATTTGCCAAAGCTATTAACAACATTAAAGCCGAAGCGGTTATCTCGAATTCACTTGCCAGTTTGTACAGCAACGACGGCGAACATAAAAAAGCCATTTCGCTTTTCTTCAAAAGCCGGAGTAAATTTTTATCAATTAACGATACAACGGCGGCTGCGGATATTACACTAAACGTTGCGGACGAGTATTCCGATTTGGGCAATTACAAACTTGCTCTGCAGAACGCCTTGTACGCTTTGATACTTCGAGTCAAGAGCGGAGATTCAACAAATATAGCCGCTTATTATTTAAAACTTGCCGGAATTAATAACGCGCTGAGAAACAGAGCCAGATGGAAGGAGAATATACTCAAAGCCGAGAAACTAAGCCGGAGGAAAAAATACGCAAACTTCTATACTAAAATGGGAATCTTAAATGAACTCGGAGCAATTTATTTATGGGAAAACAAACCGGATTCGGCGGAAGTTTTTTGGGATTCATTATATAATAGAAGTAAAAACGCAAATTATGTGCGAGGCATTGCCGCCGCGTTGAATAATAAAATTCCTCTTTTAACTGATAAAGGGAAATATAAAGAGGCTTTAATAAGGGCAAATGAAGCGTTCGAGATAAATAAAAAACAAAATAATATCTACGGATTAATCTTTACATCGCTTCAAAAAGGGAAGCTGTACAGATTGCTCGGGAAAAACAAATCAGCCGGGAAAAATTTACTTTATACGATAAAATTGGCAAAGGAGTATAAATATCCGGAAGATTTATATTCCGCATATAAGGAAATAGCGCTGTTAAACGCGCATAGGAAAAGATATAAAAAAGCTTACGAGTATTACTTAAAATCCGCCGCGTTAAAGGATTCCATAGCCGATTTGGAACTAAGGAAACAGATTTCGGAGCTGCAGACAAAGTATCAGACAGCTGAAAAACAGGCAAAGATAAATAAGCTGCGCGAAGAAAATCTAAAAAAAGAAACGGAGATCGCGGAGAGCCGCGGAAAAATAATTGCGATAATATCAATTGCCCTATTCCTGATTGTGGTAATCGTTTTGCTCTATTTCCAAAACCGCTTGAATTCTAAAAACAGAATTCTCAATCTTCAGCAGAAACTTCTGCAAACACAGATGAATCCTCATTTTCTTTTTAATTCCCTGATTGCCATTCAGGCTTATGTTTTACAAAACAAAAAACTGGAGGCATCCAATTATCTATCGCAATACGCTTCGTTGATGCGGCTGATATTGGAAAGCTCGCGCGAGGAATTTATCGTTTTGAGCAGAGAAATTGAAATAATCAAAAATTACGTTTCGCTGCAACAGCTTCGTTTTGAAAAGAGCTTTCATTTTCAGCTTCAAGTGGACGAAAAAATAAGAACGGATGAAATAAACATTCCGCCGATGATTCTACAGCCCCTTATTGAAAATGCTATTGAACACGGATTACGGGAAATAAAAGAAGGGGAAAAGATTCTTACCGTCAGTTACCTGATTAAAGAGAAAAAGCTTATAGTTGCGGTTGAAGATAACGGCGTGGGAATTTCATCCGCGCGTAAGGAAAGCGGCAAAAATGGGAAAAAATCGTACGCTATGGAAATAACAAAAGAGCGGTTGATGAATATCACAAAATTATTCGGTATTAAAATTGAACTTTCGATTGTAGATTTATCTTCGTTCGATGGGAAAACCGGAACGCGAATCGAACTCGGATTTCCGTTAAACAAAATTATGAGAATTTAGTATGATTAAAGCCGTAATAGTTGACGATGAAAAGAACGCCAGACTTGTACTTAGAGAGCTGTTGAGAGAAACTTTTAACACAATAGAAATAGTTGCCGAAGCGGAGAACGTAGCCGAAGCGGTTGCGGTTATTGAAGAAAACAAGCCCGATATCCTTTTCCTTGACGTTGACATGCCGGACGGCACCGGATTTGACGTTTTAAAAAAAACGAACTTCAAGTCGATGCGGATTGTTTTTATAACGGCTCATCACGAACATGCGATTAGAGCGATTAAATTCAGCGCGTTCGATTACATCCTGAAACCGATTAACTCCAATGAAGTAATTGAAACGGTTAACCGCGCTTTGGAAGAGCAAAACGCAAAAAACACATCAGATAAAATGGACGCCGTCATTTCCAACTTCAACAGCTCAATGCCGGAAATGAAAAAGCTGGTGTTAAAAACTTCCGAGAGAATTTACCTAGTGAATGTTAACGACATTATTCGGCTCGAAGCCGATAACAATTACACTAACGTTTTCCTTAAATCGGGCGAAAAAATATTAGTTTCCAAAACAATGAAAATTTATGACGATATTCTTTCATCAAACGGATTTATGCGCGTGCATCAATCTCATCTTATTAATCTTCATCATATAAAGCATTTTGAAAATCAGGACGGCGGATTTATCACCCTTTCCGACGGTTCCTCAATTCCGGTTTCAAAAAATAAAAAGACGCTTTTGCTGGAATATTTTTCTTCGTTGTAGCGGGTTTTTAGTTTGTAAATTCTTAATGATAATCGATTATGCTAACTTTATGCGCATTGCCGGAATCCCACTCGAATATAATTCTCCATTGTTTATTTATTCTGACACTATATTTCCCGGATAACTTTCCGGATAATTTTTCAAGCATGTTCCCGGGTGGAACTTTTAAAATCAGAAAATAATTTTGGATAAGATTACTTTTTACGATTAATTAGATTTCTCTATGTTATTGCTAACCCACGACTTAAGTCGTGGGTTAATATAATGCTCATTGTTCATTGCAACCGTTTCAACGGTTTTTAGACCTTTCTTTAGTGGACTCATCAATTTGTTTTAATAATACATTAACTGCGGCTTTTAATTGCTCATCGGTTCCTTTAACTTTTCCGTCGGGAGAATTTTCTACAATTACGTCCGGAACTGCGGGACCCCATTCCATATTCTCATTTGTCTTGTAAACATACCAAGCCCTAAAGGGAAGCCGTACATACGAGCCGTCCATTAATCCTACGCCTCCGGTTGAAATTACCGCTCCGAAAGTCGGCTGCCCGACAAGCGTTCCGATTCCCAGAGTTTTGTATGCGTGCGAAAAAATTTCGGCGTTGGAGTAGCTGTTCTCGTTGCAGAGCGCAACCGATTTTTTTGTCCATGCCGAGTAAGGGAGTCTTTCACCGAGCGGATAATACTGCCGGAATTTCAAATGGTCTTTCTTTAAGTTTTTTGCCGCGCCGCGCGGAATCGTGTAAGCGTGCTGTTTGTAATTCAAAACCGTCATCAGGTAATCCGTAGTCCAGCCGCCGCCGTTGTAGCGAACGTCTATTACCAATCCTTCTTTTCCGTAACCCGCGGCTGTTAAATCCCGTTCAAACTTTTCAAAACTATCCCAGCCCATCGCCTTGATATGTAAATATCCCAATCTTCCGTTGGAATATTTGTCGGTAAGCTCGCGCTCTTTTTTCACCCATTCGTTGTAAAGCTGATCGCGCAGACTATTTGTCGGGCGTATTACTACGTCTCTTTCCCCGTCGTCGTTCTTTACTTTCAGAAGAGTTCTTTCACCTACCGTTCCGTTCAGCAGAGAATAGAAGTTAGTCTTATCGTCGATTTTCTCACCGTTAACTTCTTCGATTATGTCGCCGACATACAAACGGCTGAAATCCTTATCGGCGGGGGAATCGTAAACAACGTGGGTAATTTTTACTCCGTTTTCGTCCGGTACAACTTCCAGCCCGATTAGTCCTGTTGTTTCCTTTTCTATTTTCGGTCTGTCTTCGCCGTAAAGTCCCATGTGGCTCGCGTTAAGTTGCCCGAGCATTACGTTAACCATATCTCTGAAATCATGTTTTGTGGACGCTTTCATTACAAGCGGTTCATACTCTTTTCTGAGGGCTTCCCAATTCTTTCCGTGAAAATTCGGGTCGTAAAATCCTTCGTTTAACGCTCTCCAGGCTTCGTCAAAAACTTGTTTCTTTTCTTTTTCAAAATCAATTTTATATTTTGCTTTGAACGAGATTGTTGAAAGTTTTGAGCTGCCTTCCTTTAATTTTGCGAGTCTGCCTCCTTTTACCGTCATAAATATTGATTTGCTTTTTACGGAATTTATCATTTGCGAAGGAGATTTTCCTCCTTTTGTAATTTGCGTTGTTTTGGTACCGTCCCATTTAATAGAAAATAAATCCCGTCCTTTTGCAGTTGGAGTTTGCGATGAAAAATAGATGGTTTTTCCGTCGTTCGAGGCAACCGGATTGAACTCGTCTCCGGGCATGTTCGTTAAATGAACAAGGCGATTATAAATTCCGTCCAAATCAATTTTTATCGGTTTAACTTCCCTCTTATTTTTTTTCTTTCCTTTTTTCTTATGCGGGTTAAACGACGCCAAATCTTCGCTGAATTCCCAATCGCTTCTTGTCTTTTCCCAATCGGCTTTCCTCAACCATGCGAACCAAATATCGTTGTCCTTGCTTCTTTCCGAAACAAACATTAACTTACTTCCGTCGGGACTCCACATCGGCTGGGTATCAACTTTCGGGTGCATCGAAACATTTACCGGTTTCACTTTTCCGTCGGCGGATTGGATAAAAACATCCGTGTTAAAATACAAGTCGTCAATTGCGTATGCAAGCCAGCGGCTGTCGGGACTCCAGACTACATCCTGCGGCGTCGCCCAGCCGTTGAGCAAAATGTGCGAGTTTTTCATTTCGCCGTTTTTATCGATGTCGGAGACTACTAATTTTCCTCTTCCTACTATATAAGCGATTTTTTTGCCGTTGGGAGATATTTTCGGAGCGGATTCTTCTTCCTTTGTATCCGTCAATTTTTTAGTCTCAAACTGCAACGCAAAGAGAAGTACTGGTTGATTCGCTTCCGCTGATTTAAGCAAATACAAATCCCTTTCCCCAGCTCTGTCGGAGACGAAAACCAAAGTTGAATCGTTGAGCCACTGCGGATTTTCGTCGCGCGCCGGATTTTGAGTTACATTCACAGTTCTCCTTTTTTTATGAGAGTTCTCCGTTACGAATATTTCTCCGTGAATCACGAACGCCGTCATTTTTCCGTCGGGAGAAACTGCAAACTCTTCGGCGGAAGAACTTTGAGTTTTGCTTTCGTACGGAGCAAATCTGAAATCCGGAGAAATTTTAACGTTGATTCTATTGGCTTTCAGCGTTTCGGTATTCAGAGAATAAATATCGGTGAATCTTTCAAAGACTAATGTTTTTCCGTTTCCGCTTATGTTAAGGTAGCGAATGCCGCCATTTTTAAAATTTGTAATTTGTTTTTCCGCCGGAATTTTATCTCCGTCAATTGAAATTTCATAAATATTATAAACGCCGTTTCTTGAACCGATAAAATAAATTTCGCCGCTGTTTTTCCAGCGCGGATAAAAATCGTTTCCTTTGGCGGTTGTCAACTTTCTGAAAGTATCTTCTTTGGTATCATATAGCCAAATGTCTTTGTTGGCGGGACCTTCGTAAGCTTCGCGTTCAATTCTGCAAGCTCCTCTTACAAACGCTATGTATCTTCCGTCCGGTGATTGAACAGGCATTTCGCCGACGCTGTTTAATGTACGAACCGGAGTTCCGCCGTTGGGCGAAGCTTTATAAATTTCATGCTGCCATTCTATTTGTCTGAAATTTCTTGCCGTTGTAAAAAGGAGTTCTCCGTTCCGGCTCCAATCGTTTAGGTAGTCCTGAGCGGAGTGATATGTAATTCTTTTAACATTCCCCCCGTTTTCATCCATCGTAAAAACATCGTAACTGCCGAATCGGTTGCTTGAAAAAGCAATCTTGCTTCCCGTTTTATTCCACATCGGATAAAAGTCGTAACCCTTGTTTATTGTTAGTCTGACCGGATTGTTTCCGTTAATGTCTGATTTCCAAATATCGCCTTGATATGAAAATGCAATTTTACTGCCGTCGTAATTTACCGACGGAAACCTCACAAAAGGACTATCCGTTTGCGCAAACGTTACGGCTGTAAATAATAGAATCGTAATAAAAAGAAAGACTCGTTTAAACATAATTGCTCCTGTAAATATTTAAAATAGTATCACAATATAAATGACGCGCTTTGAATTAGAAAGTTTGTTCTATTACAATATTTTCACAACGCCAATAGAACACGGATGACACGGAAAAAACGGATTAAAGTATTCTCTGTTTTTTCTCGGAAATAATTTCCCCTGTCGCCGGATCAATAATGATTTTATCTCTTCGGGCGCTCAGGGCATCGCCTTTTGGAATTTAGAAATTTTTTCCGTAGCTGTTTTATTCATTTCACTTTTTATTGTCTTAATTAGAACCAGTACAAATGCAAGCAAGGAGATTCTTTCCGCCAAGGCGGATTGGCGGACTCAATATGACAAATTTAGGTTTTGCAAAGCTTACGATTATTTAATTTTATCCAACACCTTGACAGAGGATATATCCATTTTAGAAAAGGCGAACCATTTTTTTCCTAAATCTTTTAGACTTGCACCAAAGTGGTAAATTTCCTTATCGTCAATAATCAAAAAACGGTCGTGGGCGTCTTTAAAAACTTTTATCGTAACCGGCTCGTATTGTTCATTGTGCTTCTCTACATCAAACTTTAGCTGTTTCGAGATATTTTTTGTAAAGATTGTAACAGTTACGCCTTTTTTCCTTTTCGTAAACCGTGTTAAAACCGTATCGTCGATATAATTATCAATCAAAATAATTGATTTTTTAGCTGAGCGAATTAAATCGGAAACAAAGGCATAAGCGTCAAACACCTGTCCGTTAAAGAAAATACCTTGGTTGGGCGGAAGGTTTGCTTGTATTTGTAACTCAATACCTTCAACTTTTTGAGCAAGTTTTTGAAAATTATCTTCTATGCGGTTCATTCTTTGGTTTAGGGCGTATCCTCTAAGCAAATAGTCTTTTAATATTTTATTTGCCCAAATTCTAAATTGTGTTCCCTGTTTTGATTTCACCCGATAACCAACCGAAATAATCACGTCAAGATTATAGTATTCAACATTTTGAATCTGAGTTTTCCCTTTAATAGCGCCGTGCTGAGTGGTGTGTGCAAAAAATGCACAGACCTTTTCTCTTTGCAATTCACCTT
>WGCV01000010.1 GCA_015493615.1 Melioribacteraceae bacterium | reverse complement strand
TCTGCGCTACAAATAGAACGAGTAAGATTTTCTTACATGGTTTTTTGTCTAAAATTAACAGCTTGGCAGTTAGTTAACCTGTTGTTCTTTAATAACTTAAGTCAACTTTTTCCTAATGGCAGTCATTAGAAATTTTTTGTCTAATAACAATATTGGGTTTATCTAATGGATAATGAACAGTTTAATGTTGCACAGTTTTTTAACCGAAGCGAGTATCAGCGAATAGGAATAAAAAAAGAATATAAAATAAATACGAATTTATTAGTGCTTGGAAAAATAATTTTCGGGAAAAATTTCTAAAAATATATTATTACAAACAAAAAGTCCTTATACTAAAAAGAACCTTTGCAATACCTATTTTTGTTATATTGGGCCCGCCAAGGCTTCTAAAATATTAACTTTGAATATTTGAATCCGAAGGATTCGTATATGTATAATAAAATAAGTTAATAATTATATGCGACCCCGTGGGGGTCGAATAACTTAATGTAAACGAAATTCTATCGATATAAAATCCCTTCGGGATTTAGAAAAGAGGCAAAAAGTAAATGATAAACGCAAGACAGACTCTAATAGATTTGAGTTGTTAGGTTTGAGTAATCCGCCATGGAAAAGTAATCGAAACCTTTGCAAAACCTAAAATTGTTATTTTGAGTTCGCCACAGCAAAACGGAAGCCGTCCGAAATATCTTTGAATTCGGTATAATTACTGGTTCTGAGATTCTTCATTCCACTTCCCTCCATCCAGAATGACATATTATTAGGTTATGCAAATCCTTCTAAAATCCATTCGTCCAAACATTTTCCCGACTATTCCCATCTCAGCGCTTCAATCGGATCAAGATTGGAAGCTTTATATGCGGGATAAGTCCCAAAACCGACACCCACAAATACGCAGAGGAAAATTCCGACAAGCGTCCACCCCAGAGGAAAAACCGCGCTGGCGTGCATTAAACTTCCGACGACATTTCCGGCTATAACGCCGAGCAGAATACCGATTACTCCGCCGGACAATGACAATAGCACCGCCTCGCTCAGAAACTGCACAAGAATATTCCGTCGTTTAGCTCCGACCGCTTTTCTGATTCCAATCTCTTTGGTTCGCTCCGTTACCGAAACAAGCATAATGTTCATAATGCCAACGCCCGCTGCAAGAAGCGCAATCAGCGCAATCGCTATCGAGCCGATACGCGCGCCCTGAGTTATGTTGTCAATCTGAGCCATAACCGATTTGTTGGAAAAAATACCGAAGTCGTCCGGCTGACCGGGCGGAACTTTTCTGATTGTTCTCATTGCTCCGCGGGCTTGTTCGATTAACTCTTCGTATTCCTCTTCGCTGTTCGCCATTACCGTGATATTCAAACTTCTTCTTCTTTTACCGTAATACGTTACGAAAGTGGTTAACGGCGTTATTACAAAATTATCCTGACTTCTGCCGAAAGTCGCTCCCTTTTTCTCGAGGACGCCGACAACACGCATTTTGTGTCCGTCAACTTTAACATACATCCCGATTGGATTTATAGCTTTGAATAACTTATTCTTGATGTCGGCTCCAAGCACAACTACTCGTGAGGCGCTTTTTAAATCGCGATTGTTAAACGCCCGTCCCTCGTCGATATTCCAGTCGTTATTAATAAACGCCCCTTCGGTAACTCCCGCAACGGACACATTCGGGTTAGTTTCCTCGCCGTTAAACTTTACTATTTTACCAAACGTCCAACGCTCGGCTGCTACGCTTTTGGCGTCTTTTAATTTGGATTTCAACTTCTTAAAATCTTCATAAGTAATATCTTTTCTGTTTCGGAATTTTCCTCTGTTTCGATGTCCGACATTTACCGTTGCAGGATACTTCTGTATCTGAAATGTATTTTGTCCGAGACTGGAAACCCCTTTCTCGATACTGTCCTGAAGGATTGTAATTACCGTGCTTATTGAAATTATTGAAAAAATTCCGACAACAATACCGAGTATCGTTAAAAACGACCTTAATTTATTGGTTCTGACCGAATCCCATGCGACTCTTAAAATTTCCATTTTCTTCCTTTATTCATATCTCAATGCATCAACCGGATCAAGCTTCGACGCCTGATAAGCTGGAGCAAATCCTGAAATAATTCCCGTTGCGAGCGAAATTAAAATCGCGAGAACGACAGCGTCAAACTGAATGGAAGTCGGCAGCCACTGGTTGATAATCATTCCGGTAATCACGGCAAATACAAGCCCGATTAAACCTCCGAACAAGCAAATGATAGAGGCTTCGGAAATAAATTGTCCGAGGATTGTTCTCTTCTTTGCGCCAATTGCCTTCCTGATACCAATCTCCCGCGTTCTTTCCTTAACGGAAACAAACATAATATTCATAATTCCAATCGCGCCGACAAACAAGGATAACCCCGTAATAAAAAATCCGCCGATTTGAATAACGCTGACAGTCTTGTTTATCTGCGAAAGAATTCCTTCCTGCTGATTAATCGAAAAGTCATTCTTCTCGTTGTACGTCAATCCGCGCACGCGTCTCATCACTCCGATTGCTTCTTCTTTAACAGCCTCAACCATCTGAGAATTTGGGGCGCGCACGTTTATCGTTATACTTTTTCTTCTGCTTGCGAAATTCTTAAATAGAAATTCAATCGGAATATAACCTTGGTTATCCGGATTAAAATCTCCCATCACCCAGCTTCCCTGCTTCTGAAGAACTCCGACGACTTTCATTTTTCTCCCGCCTACGTCAACATAATTCCCTACCGCTCCTCCAAACGGGAAAAGCTGCTCCGCAATTGCGCTTCCGAGAACGATAACGTTACGTCCTCCTTTGCTTTCCATGTCCGTAAAAAACCGTCCGTCCGAAAAGTCTAAATTCGTAGTTTTTATATAGTCTGATGTAGTTGCGGTAATAAACATGCTTTCAACAATGTTGTCGCGGAACTTAACCGTCTTCCGAGTAAATGTGCTCGGAGCCGTAGCTATCGGCAGCTTTGCAAGCTCCTTGTAGCGGTAATAATCGTCCATGCTTATGTTTCTTCTGTTCCTGAGTTCCCACCACGGCGTATCAGGATTGAACCACGCCCATTTGTCAATGTAAAGATTGTCGGAACCGAGGGAAGACACTCCGTTCTGAAATGCGATGTCAATTCCTTTAAGCGCCGTTGACATTGTAACAACAGCCCAAATCCCGATAACTATTCCGAGCGTAGTCAAAGCGGAACGCCCTTTATTTGCAGCGATTGCCCTTAGGGAAATTATCAATCCCTCTTTTATTTCAAACAATAATGACGAAACTTTTTTATTCATTGTTCCCGACCAGCGTTCTTTCCTTTACAATTTCATTGCTTTCGATTAACCCGTCGCGAAGACGAATAATTCTCTGCGCATGCTGCGCAATTTCTTCCTCGTGTGTAACGAGAATAATTGTGTTTCCCGTTTCATGAAGTTCTTCAAATAACGCCATTATGTCATTCCCGGTTTTACTGTCGAGGTTTCCCGTCGGTTCGTCGGCAAGAATAATGGAGGGCTGCGTAACCAAAGCGCGCGCAATTGCGACTCGCTGCCTCTGCCCGCCCGAAAGTTCGTTCGGTTTATGATCAACACGGTCTGCAAGTCCTACCTTTTCAAGCGCTTCGTAAGCCCGCTCAAGACGGACTGATTTCGGCAGCCCCGCATATATAAGGGGAAGTTCAACATTATGAAGCGCGGTCGAGCGCGGGAGCAGATTAAATGTTTGAAAGACAAAACCTATTTTCTGATTTCTTATCTCGGCAAGCTGATTGTCATTCATCTGACTTACATTTTCTTTCTCGAAAAGATAAATCCCCCGCGAGGGCGTATCGAGACATCCGATAATATTCATCAGCGTCGATTTGCCCGAGCCGGAAGGTCCCATAATCGCAACGTAATCGTTTCTGTTTATCTTAAGTGAAACATCAGCCAAAGCGTGAACTTCTTCCAACCCGACTTGATATATTCTGGCGATATGCTCTATCGAAATTATATTTTCCATTCTATTCACTTTCTCTACTTTTTCTTATCGCGGAATGATTTGTTCTTCTTCTCGACTAAAATTTTTGTTCCGTCTTCCAGCGCTCTCGAAACCGCTTTATACGGACCAGTAATAACTTTATCGCCTTCTTTTAATCCGGAAACTATTTCGATATAATCTTCATCGCTTATTCCCGATTTAACTTTAACCATTTTCGCGTGGTCGCCGTTTACGAGAAAAACAACTTCCTGAGGTTTGTTCTTTTTATCTACCTTATTTGTTTTTTTCATTTTCCGGAAATCGCGTTTTCCTTTCTTGAAATTTCCTTTATCTATTCTCGCAGTCAAACTCTGAATAGGAACGGCAAGCACATTTTGATGAGTTTCCGTTTGTATATCAGCGTCGCAGGACATTCCCGGTTTAATCTTACTGTTCTTACCGAGAAGATTAATTTTCACTTCAAAGTTTACAACTTGGTCCTGAGAGCCGGCTCCCGTTTTAATTGCGCTGTTTCCAACCTGATAAACCAAGCCCTTAAATTCCTCGTCTCCGAAGGCGTCAATTTTAATTATCGCCGTATCCCCTTTGGCTACGTTTACAACATCATTTTCATCCACGTCAACAACCGCTTCCATATTTTCAAGATTGGAAACCGTCATCATATTCGTCCCCTGACTGAAACCGCTGCCGAGAACCCTTTCGCCAAGTTCAACATTCAACTGACTGATTGTACCGTCAAGGGGAGCCGTTAATTTGGTTTTGGCTAAATCTTCTTCCTTTTCTGCGAGAGATTCTTCGGCTTGCTTCACCATCGAAACCTGCGATAAATACTGCCCTTCGTTGGTTAGAAAGTTTGCTTTTGCGTTGTCCAACTCCTGCTGACTTGCCAATCCTTTCTCAAATAATTTTTTAATTCTTTCATACTCCGATTTGGCTTTATCTAAAGTAGCTTCCCGCACTTTAAGATTTGCTTCCGCCGACTGCAAACTTGCCTGCGCCCTGTTTCTTTGGGCAATATAAATATTCGGCTTAATGCGCGCCAGCAGTTGTCCTTTCTTAACTTGGTCGCCTTCCTTTACAGGCAGTTCAACAATCTCCCCCGTTACTTCCGGAGTGATAATCACCTTGTCAATCGGGTCAATGGAACCGGTTGCCGTTACGACTTGCGTGATAGTTCTTCGCTGAACTTTTTCGGCGGTTACTTTAACAATTTTTTCCTTATTGCCGTTCAAAAGGGCTACAACAATCACTGCAATAATTAATATTCCAAGCGAAGTAAAAACGATAATTTTTTTCTTTGATTTCTTTTTTTGTTGTGCTGACATTATTTACTCCCAACGGTTTTTTCATAAACTTTATAATCTAACTTTCCCAATGTATTCAGTAAGTTTTCCTTCTGTATCAAAAATGCATACTTAGCGTCTATCTGAGAACTTAAGGCATTCTGATAATCGCTGTCCGACTTAAGCGCCTCGACAATTGTAGCCGAACCGAGTTTATACTTTTGATGATAAAGGTCCCTGTTCTCTTTTGCCGCTTCCACGGTGCTGTTGCTTACTTCAAGTCCTTTTTTGGCGGCAATCAAGTCCGTATATGCCTGTTTGATTTCCATTTTAATTTTTCTTTTATAAGCGTCTGTATCTTCCATTGCATTCAGCTCGGCAACCTTAGCGTATTCAACTTGCGAGGAAGTTGCAAATCGGGAAAAAATCGGAATCGATAAAGTCAGTCCCGCCGAATAAATATTACGGTTGAAGAGATTATCAATGCCCGCCGAGGATGAGGAAAAACTGTAGCGCCCGCTTAAAGTCGGGAAAAAGCCGGCGCGCGCCGAAGTAACTTGATTCTGAGCGGCTTTCAGATTAAACTTCTGGGCAAGAAAATCGGAGCGGGAACTTAACGCCTCGTCAACAAGCGCATCAATATCGGCGGCGCTATCGTCAAACGAAGTTACGCTCAAAGAATCGGCATTCGGGTTAACAAAAATATAATCATCCAAAACATTTAGCGAGAGATAATCCAACAGCTTTGTTTTAGCGTTATCAAAATCATTCTGAGCGCGAATCAAGCTCAGCTCGGCGTTGCCCGTCTGCACTTTTTGACTGTAAACATCCGCTTTCTGAACGGCGCCGAGTTTGTAGCGCGTTTCTACCTGTTCCAAAAACTTTTTGCTGTATTCGAGATTATCTTTTCTGACCTTCACAACATATTGCGCTTTGACGACGTTAAAAAATAGCGTCTTCGTTTGAAGAACAATATCCTGTTTAAGCTTTATTAAGTTAAGTCTTGCAGCCTTAAGCTGATTTTTGCTCTTCGAGAAATTCGCAATGTTTGCGAGTCCGTCAAAAAGCGTCCAGCCGCCTCCTACGGAAACCGAGTAATTACGGTTATCCTGTTCGCTTGCCGGAGTTTTAACAATCGTCCCGAAATAATCGATTTGCTCTCCGCCAACATCCTTAACTTTGTTCCAACTCCACGAACCGGATGCGCTTAACGAAGGAAGAAAACCCCCGAACGCCTGTTTTACCCCCGCCTTTGCGGAGCGTATATTATTTTCTGTTTTTCTTACCGTACTGTTTTGCCTTAATGCAATAGAAACAGCTTCATCCAATGTGAGTTTTTTTTGAGCAAATAAAGGTAAAGCTGTTAATACGCTTAAAGTAAGAATCAATATTTTTTTCATATACAAAATCCTTAAAATTTGATTTTCTGAAACTTATGACGCAAGTATTTATGTGATGTTCCGTTTTCGAAAATTATTTTTAAGGAAATAAATTTAAAGAAAGCTTTGCATAACCCAACAAAATGTCAGTCTGAATGAAACGAAGCGGAATGAAGAATCCCAAGACCAGTAATTTCACCGAATTATGAGATATTTCGGACGGCTTCCATCTTCGCCCCCGACGAAAAGCGGTCGGGGTAAACGTGGCGAACTTAATATGACAACTTTAGGTTTTACAAAGGTCTTTTTAAAACAAAAAACGGCTGAAAAAATCAGCCGTTAAAATAGATAATTAAATAAATGAAGACTTATTCAACTAAATCAATCCAACCGTACCGGTCTTCAATTTTACCATACTGCATTCCGGTTATCTCATGATATAGCTTCATTGCCAGCTCGCCGAAATCCTTCTCCGCAAGATGAATAATATCATCATGGAATTTAAGTCTGCTCACAGATGATATCACCGCGGCGGTACCGGAGCCGAAAACTTCGAGTAACGAACCTTCTTTTGCGGCGTCGAAAAGTTCGTCAATCGAGACTCTTCTTTCCTGAACGTTGTAACCCCAATCTTTAAGAATTCGGATTACGGAATCTCTGGTAATCCCCGGAAGAATTGACCCGGCAAGAGGCGCTGTTGCAATCTCATCTTTAAAACGAACGAACAAATTCATTGTCCCGACTTCTTCAAGATAACGCTGCTCTATTGCATCCAACCAAAGCACCTGTGAATATCCTTGTTCGCGGGCTTCTTTCTGTGCAAGAAGTGAAGCGGCATAGTTTCCGCCTGTTTTACATTCGCCGACTCCCTTCCTTACGGCGCGAACATATTTATCCGTTGCCATAATAGGGATTGGTTTAAATCCTTCCGGATAATAAGGACCGACAGGACTAAGAATTATCAGCATCTTAAATTTACTTCCCGGACGAACTCCGAGAACCGGCTCGGTTCCAATCATCAACGGACGAATGTACAATGAATATCCGTCGCGATGAGGGATCCAATCCTCATCCAACTTAATTAATTTTTTTAATTCGGATAAAACCAAATCAATATCAACTTCCGGCATACTTAAACGTTTAGCCGAATGATTAAAACGTTCGAAGTTCTTTTCCGGTCTGAAAAGAGCTATGTTTCCATTTACTTGTCTGTAAGCTTTTAATCCTTCAAAGATTTCAAGCCCGTAATGCAGAACCATTGCCGCGGGATGAATTACCAAATCTCTAAAATCCGTAATCTTAGGCTCCAACCAGCCGCCCAGCTCCGCATCATAGTCCATCTCAAACATGTGAGGAGTAAAAATTCTACCAAATTCCAATTTCTCGGGTAGCGTTACTTTTTGCTCTCTCTTATTAATCGTAGTTTCCATAATACACCTTTCTCTATAGTTTAGAACAATTTAAAAAAGAAATGCCCGGCGGAGGGCACTACCGGGCATCTATTTAAAACAGTCCCCACTTCGACAATGAGACTGTTTTGTAATGTTATGTCAATAAGAATTTCAATCAAAATAATAATCCGCTGTGAACATCCAACAACAAAAATAAGGAAAAAGGAACAATTATCAAATTAATAAATTTCATCAAACCACTATTTCCGGTTAATCTTAAAAGTGGAGTCTATCCGTTCAAACAAAGGTTTAAAACTGTCGTATGTAGTGTCCAACGCCGAAGCAAGAACTACATACGCATCCTTATCTTTATCATAAACATAAGCCAAACATTTATTTTTAATATTTTTATTAAGCGTAAAAGAATATTCAAACCATCTTCCGCTAAGCCCGTTTATATTAGCTTTCCCTGATTCGCCATCTTTATAATCTTTCAATAATTTTGATATTTTCTTTTTAGTATAGTCTATATAGCCATCAAGGTCTTTAACGTCCTTTGGGAATTTTTCTCTGAAAACAATAATATCTTCTCTGAATTTATCGGTTGAATCGGCAAGAGGAGTTAAAGCCATTAGCTGAAAAGATTGTCTTCCTTTTTTAACTTCCCAGTTTTCCGGAAAACTTATTGAATAACTCGAATCCTTGGAAAAATATTCAACTAATGAATTATCTTTTTTTTCTGTTTTGTTTTGAGCTTTTCCTTTTTCGGGATTCTCTTTGTGATTGGAACATCCCGCAAGCAGAACCAACGATATTAACGCGTAAGTAAAAGTTTTAACCATTTTTATATCCTTTATTATTTTCAGCAAAAACAATTTTGTTTATTATGAGTAAGATAAAATTATTTAACGCCGAAGCAAGCATAAGGTTCCGTTAGGGGAAAATTTATTCGCCTAACAAATTGGGCTTAAGCCATTCCCGCATTTCCTCAACCTTCATTTTTTTTCGCTTCGCATAATCTTCGAGCTGATCGTTTAATATTTTTCCTACTCCGAAATATTTGGCTTTAGGATGTGCAAAAAACAATCCGCTCACGGAAGCCGTCGGGAGCATCGCCATCGATTCGGTTAAAGTTATTCCGGTCTCTTTTTCAACATTCAGCAAATCAAAAATTATCCTCTTCTCAGTATGGTCGGGCTGTGCGGGATAACCGGGCGCAGGTCTGATACCGACATATTTTTCTTCAACAATCTCGCCATAAGTAAGATTTTCATCCTCGGCGTAACCCCAGTAATCCGTACGAACTTTAAGATGAAGCAACTCCGTAAAAGCTTCGGCTAACCTGTCGGCGATACTTTTAATTAATATGGCATTGTAATCATCATGGTTCGCTTCAAAGTCCTTTAATGAGTCGTCAATTCCGGTTCCGGCGGTTACGGCAAAAAGCCCTATGTAATCTTCGATTCCGGATTCTTTCGGCGCAATAAAATCAGCCAAAGCCAGATTATTATTGGGCTTGCTTGATTTTTTCTGCTGCCTTAACGAATGAAGAACGCCAATTTTTCTTCTGCGCTTTTCATTTTTGTAAAGAATAATATCATCGCCAACCGAGTTAGCCGGAAATATCCCGAAAACCGCATGAGCGCGGAGAATGTTCTTCGCTTCAATTTCATCTAGAAGATTAAGCGCGTCATTGTATAACTTCTTAGCTTCCCCGCCGTAATCCGGATTAGAAAAAATCGATGGGAACTTTCCTTTCAGCTCCCACGCGTGAAAGAAAGGAGTCCAATCTATAAATTCTCTAATTTCTCTGATAGGATAAAAGTTCAATGTCTTTGCCCCGATAAAATTCGGCTTTGCCGGAGGCTCGTTTTCAAAATCAATTAGGAATTTATTTTCACGCGCTTCCTCTAACGAAATTAGATTTTTCGCTTCGGTTTTCGATTGGTGAGCCGCTCTGATTTTTTCATATTTGATTTCCACTTCCGATTTTATTTTTTCGGGATTCTTCAGCAAGTCGCTTACCACTCCCACGCTGCGCGAAGCGTCCAACACATGAACAGTTACGCCGCTGTAATTAGGAGCAATTTTTACCGCCGTGTGGGTTGTGGAAGTTGTAGCGCCGCCAATAAGTAAAGGTTTTTTAATTCCGAGCCGCTCCATCTCCTTAGCGATGTGAACCATTTCATTGAGCGACGGAGTTATTAATCCGCTAAGACCAATCATATCAACATCTTTTTCGACCGCCGTTGAAAGAATTGTTTCCGACGGAACCATAACGCCCAAATCAATAACGTCATAATTGTTACAGCCGAGAACGACTCCGACAATATTTTTACCGATGTCGTGAACGTCTCCCTTAACGGTTGCAAGAAGAACAGTGCCGACTTTTTGTGTATTTCCGGCGGCTTTCTTTTCAGCTTCAATGTAAGGCACTAAGTAGGAAACGGCTTTCTTCATAACTCGCGCGCTTTTAACGACCTGTGGTAAAAACATTTTGCCCGAGCCAAACAAATCGCCGACTTTATTCATTCCTTCCATTAAAGGTCCTTCGATAACGTCCAATGATTCATTTGCTTTATTGCGCGCTTCCTCAACATCTTCCTCAATAAAATCAACTATTCCGTTAATTAAAGCATGCTCAAGACGTTTGTTTACTTCGTAATTTCTCCATTCCGATTTTTTCTTTTTGACCTCGCCTGTGGATTTTACCCTTTCGGCATATTCGATTAATCTTTCGGTTGCGTCTTTACGCCTATTCAGCACTAAGTCCTCAACCAGGTCAAGCAGTTGCGGGTCGATCTCTTCGTAAACAATTAACTGCCCCGGATTCACAATTCCCATGTCGAGACCGGCTTTAATCGCATGATAAAGAAATACGGCGTGAATCGCTTCCCGCACAAAATTATTTCCTCTGAACGAAAACGAAACATTGCTGACCCCGCCCGAAGTACGCGCATAGGGGAGATTTTCCTTAATCCATTTAACGGCTTTAATAAAATCAACAGCGTAATTGTTATGCGCTTCTATTCCCGTGCCTATTGCAAAAACATTCGGGTCAATAATAATATCCTCGGGAGGAAATCCAACCTTTTCCGTCAATATTTTATACGCTCTTTCAGCAATTGCAATTTTTCGTTCAAATGTGTCCGCTTGACCTTCTTCGTCAAAAGCCATAACAATTGCCGCCGCGCCGTATTTACGCAGCTTGGATGCGTGTTCTATAAAAACATCTTCCCCTTCCTTCAGACTTATGGAATTAACAATTCCCTTTCCCTGAAGGCATTTTAATCCCGCTTCAATTACGCTCCAATCCGATGAATCAATCATAATGGGGAGCTTTGCAATATCCGGCTCGGATGCAAGCAAGTTAAGGAATCTTGTAATCGACGCCGGACCGTCTATCATCGCGTCGTCCATATTTACATCAAGGACTTGCGCGCCTCCTTCAACTTGTTCCTTTGCAATCGAAAGCGCTTCGTCAAACTTTTCTTCGCGAATAAGTCGCGCAAACTTTCTCGAGCCGGCTACATTTGTCCGTTCTCCGATATTTACAAAGTTCATTCCCTCTCTGAATACAAGCGGTTCAAGTCCGGACAGGCGCAAAGTTTTTTCTCTTTCCGGAATTTTCCGCGGCTCAATATTTTTTGCATGATCGGCAAAAACCTTTATATGGTCGGGAGTTGTTCCGCAGCAGCCGCCGAGAATATTAATAAATCCTTCTTCGGCGTATGCGTCAAGGACTTCAGCCATTGTCATTGGTGTTTCGTCATATTCGCCAAACTCGTTCGGCAATCCCGCATTGGGATAAAGACTTACATAAACATCCGCTATCTCGGAAAGCTCGGAGATAAAAGGGCGCATCTGTTTCGGACCGAAAGCGCAGTTTAATCCTACGCTTAGTAAATTTTTCACGTGAGCAATCGAAATCCAGAAAGCGCGGTTTGTCTGTCCAGAAAGCGTCCTTCCGCTTTGGTCAACAATTGTCCCCGAAATCATTATCGGGATTTCCTTCCCCAATTCTTCCGAAAGTTCCTCAATCGCAAAAAGAGCGGCTTTGGCGTTAAGAGTATCAAAAATCGTTTCTACAAGCAGAATATCCGCTCCGCCGTCAACTAAACCTTTTGCCTGCTCTTTGTAAGCTTTAACAAAATCATCGTAATTATATTCACGGTAACCCGGGTCGCTGATTTTAGGCGACATCGATAATGTTTTGTTTGTCGGGCCCATAGAGCCTGCGACAAACCTGGGCTTATCCGGATTAAGTTTTGTAAATTCTTCAGCCGCTTCTTTGGCAATACGCGCCGAATGATAGTTTATATCGTAAACAAAATCTTCGAGTTTGTAATCCGCCTGTGAAATAAAAGTTCCGTTAAATGTATTTGTCTCAATTATGTCGGCGCCTGCTTCCAAATATTGACGGTGAATTTCCCCGATTATTTCAGATTGCGTTAAACTAAGAACATCGTTGTTCCCCTTAATCGGGACGGGATGATCGGCAAACCTACTGCCTCTGTAATCCTCTTCTTCCAGCATATGACGCTGAATCATGGTGCCCATTGCTCCGTCGAGCACTAAAATTCTTTTATCTAATATTTTTTTTAATCTTTCCAGCAAAACAATTCTCTCATTTAATTAATATTAAAAAATAATTTATAAAAATATTAAATTTGAAGTTGAAATAAAATTAGGAGTAAAAAATGATTATTGTAACAGGCGGCGCAGGTTTTATCGGAAGCGTACTAGTTCACGAACTGAATAAACTCGGCAGAAAAGATATTATTATTGTAGATAGTCTCGGTGAAGATGAAAAATGGAAAAACTTGGTCGGACTTGCCTACGAAGATTACTTTGACAAAGATGAATTCTTGCCCTTAGTAACTGAAGAAAGATTCCCGTTTGAGGTGGAAACAATTTTCCATTTCGGCGCGTGTTCTTCAACTACGGAAAAAGATTCTAACTTTTTAATGTACAACAACTTTAAGTTTTCAACTGAACTTGTAAGATACAGCTTCCCGAGAGGAGCGAGATTTATTTACGCCTCATCGGCGGCGACATACGGCGACGGCGCCTTGGGCTACGACGATAACGAAGATGAAATTGAGAAACTTCGACCGTTAAATATGTACGGTTACTCAAAACAGCTTTTTGATTTATGGCTGAAAAAAGAAAATCTTCTCGGAAAAGTTGCCGGGTTAAAGTTCTTCAATGTTTACGGACCTAACGAATATCACAAACAGGATATGAGAAGCGTTGTTAATAAAGCATTCGAGCAGATAACCGAATGCGGAAAAGTTAAGCTCTTTAAGTCCTACGAACCGGAATACGCCGACGGCGAACAGATGAGAGATTTTATTTATGTTAAGGACGCCGTTCAAATGGCAATTTATTTTATGGAGCATCACGATAAAAACGGTCTTTACAATCTCGGTACGGGAAAAGCGAGAACATGGAACGACCTTGTAACCGCCGTTTTTAACGCAATGGGAAAAGAGCCGAATATCCAGTATATCGAGATGCCGGAAACGCTTCGTTCCAAGTACCAGTACTTCACGGAGGCAAATATTTCAAAGCTTAGAAATGCCGGTTACGATAAAGAAATTTATTCCCTTGAAGAAGGAGTTAAAGATTATGTAACAAATTATTTGATTCTTCAGAAAACAATTGCCTGGTAAAATAGAATGAAATTAGCGACGCTCTGCTACATCAAAAAGGATGGTAAAACGCTTATGCTCTACCGGAATAAGAAGGAAAACGATTATCATGAGGGTAAGTGGAACGGAATTGGCGGGAAATTTGAGTTAAGTGAAACGCCTGAAGAATGCGCAATAAGAGAAATCAAGGAAGAAACCGGACTCAGCGTTAAGGACCCGGAATTAAAAGGTATGATTACATTTCCCCTTTTCGACGGGAAAGACGACTGGTATGTTTTTCTTTTTGTAGTAAATAATTTTTCGGGAGAATTAATCGATTCTCCCGAAGGTAAGCTTGAGTGGATTCCCGATGATAAAATTACAGAATTAAATCTTTGGGACGGAGACAAGATTTTTCTCGAGTGGCTTAACCAAAATAAATTTTTCAGCGCTAAGTTTAATTACGAAGGAAAAAACTTCAAGGATTATACGGTTAACTTTTACTGAGAAAGTTTTTACTTAACTTCCAACAGAGAATTAATTTTTTCAAAAAGCAGACGGAAGTTATTAAATGTTTCCGCCGATGTTTTTCTTTTTCCTATTCCTTTTTTAGCAATATGGAGCGCCAACTCGTAATCCGATAGAGGAAGAGGCGAAAACAAATTAAAGTTCTTCAGATAGGGATGAATCACGTCCGAGACTTCCAGCAAATCTTTAATTGAAGGAACCGCTTCGGTAACAAACTTCAGAAAATCCTCTTTGGAAAGCAAATCGAAAACCGTATTGTTTTCAAAATCGTCTGAAAATTCAGAATAATAAAGAAGTTTCTCCGCTCCGAAAGAAGCCATTTTTTCCAACTCTTTTTTGCTGAAACTATCCGCTTCAACATTATCGTCGGAAGAAAGCACAACCAAATCCAGACTGAATCCGCTCATCAAAGTGATAAACTTAATCACATTCGAGAGTCCCCCGAGCGGCGTAATTGCAACCTTGGAAGAGAGAGACGGCTCATTCTGAGACCGGAAATATTCGGCAAAAACAGTTAACACAATTAAATCGGAAACGCTCTCAACCGCAAGATTTTTCTTCTTTATCAGCATATTATGCGCAATGTCGTAACCTATCGCAACCTGAATCGGGAAAAGCGTTTCAGGGTCGTCCTCGTTCTCAACATCGGAGATAATCGAACCTTCCTGAAAATCGGCGATTGTGCGCACCTTGCTCAAGTCCTTATTTTGCAACATAAAGGGAGAATGAGTTGTATATATTACCTGATATTCTTTCGATAAATCTTTCAGAAAACTTAACAAATCCGCTTGAGCAACCGCGTGAAGATTAAGTCCCGGTTCGTCGAGCAGCAAAACATAGTCCGTCTTTTCATCTTTCTCAATCTGACTGAACCAAATAATAAAAGAAAAGAACCAGTTAAAACCTTTGCTGCGTCTGTTTAGCGGAAGGGAAACGCGATTGAATTTATCTCTGATGCGAATATTAAGATACCGGATTTCATAATCTTCCGTGTTCTTGAAAAGTTTTCCCGATTTCTTTTGATGGCGTTCAATTTCAATCTCAAACTCAAGTTCAAGATTTTTGTTAGTTGACCAATAACTGTAAATTTTATCTGTTATTAAATTAGCTGTGTTTTCTAACTCAGCGATATATTTCTCGAAATTTTCCGTATAAAGCAAATCGTCAACGTTAATTTTAGCAAGATTAAAAAGCGCTTTTGAAGTTCTGTACGATTCGTCGTCGGAGTCCGAACTTGCCAAGTCATTCAGATTAATTCTATCCGGCAGAGAATAATATTCATCGAAGTACCAGAAAAGAGGAAGATTTGGACGAAGCCATTTTTTAGCGATGTACCCTTTTAACGAGTCTGGCCAAGGGTATGCGGAGCCGACAATATAGTTGTACAAATCATTAACGGCTTTTCGTGTCCGGGGATTTTCTACCGTAACCGCCCGCTCGGGAATTTCCGTAAAGCTTTCGACAGATTCGATGAACGCCTCGACATCCTTTTCTCCGAGATAATCACGCAGATTGAAACGAAGAAACGCTTTTATGTCAACTTCAAAATCACGCCATACCTGCCAATTATTATATTTTGCACCAAAGTAAAATTGATTGTCAATCAAAGTCCCTTCCCCAACATCCTTTGAAATAAGCTCTGCAAGCTCGTCCGTGATTTCAAACTTACAAACGGCAACTTCCAAATCATCAATTTTACCTTCGTAAGCTTTTAACAAATGGCGGGGGAAATCAGTCAGTTTGTTGAACCGGAATGAAGAATCTTTATCGAAAAAATTTATTTTTGCCAGAACTTCGAGGAAGGCAGTTTTGCCGGATTCGTTTAACCCGACTAAAGATGTAATATCATCTTCAATCCTTACGGTTTGAGGAGATGTGAAGACTTTATATTTATCAATAGTAACTTCTTTGAGTTTTATCATCTGGTAATATCAAAATAGATTAAATACAAATTAAACAAATTTTAATTAACTCTCAAAATAAACTAATACTAATACAAAACCTAAAATTGTCATTCTGCTCCTGCCCCAAACGAAAAACAGTTGTGGTAAACTTGGCGGGAAAAGAATCTCGAAGTTAGTTTTACAGATACGAGTTTGGAGATTCTTCACTACGCTCCGCTTCGTTCAGAATGACAAATATATTTGGTTCTGCAAAGCCATCTAATAAATAATACTCTTTAATTGGTAGAGCCGGGAAATCTCGTATGTAGGAATAATCTCCGTGTTGTTTTCTTTCTTAGCAGGATTAAACCAGCAAGTATCTATTCCGAAATTAATTCCTCCTAAAATATCGGAAGATAAATTATCTCCAATCATAAGAGCTTTTGTTTTATCGCTAAAATTGAGTTCATTAAAAACAAGCTGAAAAATTCCGGGGTCCGGTTTGGCAAGTCCGACATCCTCGGAAATAATTAATACATCAAAGTATTCCCGCAACTCGGAACCGTTCAACCTGGGATTCTGAACAAACGAAAGTCCGTTTGTAAGAAGAGCCAGTTTAAAGTCGGCGCTCAGTTCATGAATTATTTTTTTAACGCCGGGAAGCAACTCATTATTTTTTGCAAGATAAGAAAGATACACATCGGAAAACTCTTTCGGTTCGACAACATTGTTCCCTATCCTTTCGAAAAATCTTTTAAAGCGTTCCGGTTTAAGTTCGTCTGCAGTAATTTCTCTCCTTTCAAACTCCGCCCAAATTTGCTTATTTATTTCATGAAACAATTTGAGATGAACCTCCTCCTTATAAGGAAGCCCGTAAACCCTGAAAACATTTTCAAGCGCAAATTTTTCGGTAGCGTCAAAATCGTAAAGAGTTTTATCTGCGTCAAAAATCAATAATTTATATTTCATAATTTCCCGCACAAAATAAAAGCCGGCTTCAAGAATTTTTTCTTAAAAGCCGGCATTTTCAATTAATATTTTTTATTTGTACATTTCGTCAATCAAGTTGCTGTAACGCTGTTCAACAACCTTGCGCTTTACACTAAGTTTGGGAGTAAGCTCTCCGCCTTCAACCGTAAATGGTTTATCGAGAAGAGTAAATTTCCTTATTCTTTCATAGTTAGCAAGCTTACGCTGGAACTCGCCAAACTCCTTCTCAAGCATTTCGTTGATTTGTTTTAACTTAACTAATTCCTGCGGATCTTTGTAAGGGATTCTGTGTGCGTCTGCAAATTCCTTAAGAGCTTCAAAATCGGGAACGATAAGCGCCGTAAGGAACATTCTTCTGTCGCCGATTAATACAAACTGCTCAATATATTTACTCGCGAGAAACATATTTTCAATTGGCGTCGGAGCAACATATTTACCGCCGGTAGTTTTAAATAAATTTTTCTTACGATCGGTGATAATCAAAAAACCTTCCGCGTCGAAAACGCCGATATCTCCTGTATGCAGCCAGCCTTCGGAATCCAAAGCGGCTTCGGTTTCTTTTTTGTTTTTGAAGTAGCCTTTCATAATGTTCGGGCCGTACGCAAGTATCTCTCCATCTTTCGCTATCTTAACCTCAACTCCGGGAAGCACTTTGCCCGGCGAGCCGAACTTGTAGTCATGTTCCCTGTTTACCGTGATTACGGGAGAAGATTCCGTTAATCCGTAGCCTTCCAAAATCTTAATTCCGATCGCTTCAAAAAACTCGCCCAGCTCCCTTGCCAACGCAGCTCCGCCGGATACGAAAAATCTCATATTGCCCCCTGTAATTGCGTAAAGTTTATCGAGGACTAATTTTTTAGCGGTCTTATATTTCAGCGTCAATGTAAGGGGTATCGACTCTCCATTTCTTTTTAACTTATGATATTCCTTACTCACGTTAATCGACCAATCGAAAATCTTCCGTTTCTTTTCCGGCTCTTTTTCTACCTTGCGCATTATCTTGCTGTACATTCTCTCGAACAATCTCGGAACGGCTGTCATAATAGTAGGCTTGATTTCAACAAGGTTGGTGGCAATTTTTTCAATTCCTTCGGCGTAGGCGATTGTAACTCCGGCGGAAAACGCCAAATAGTAGCCCGCCATTCTTTCAAAGACATGGCAGAGCGGAAGGAAGGATAAGAAAACATCCGTATCGTCAACGCGGATAATCTGGTGAGCCGCCTGCACGTTGGAAACCAAGTTTTTGTGCGTCAGCATTACTCCTTTGGGTTCGCCGGTTGTTCCGGATGTGTAAATTAAAGTGCACAAATCTTCTTCCTCAACCAAATCCATTGAATCTGTGAAATGCTTCGGGTTTTCTTTTTTGAAAATTCTTCCTTTTTCAATTACTTCCGAGAAAGTAAAAAGGTTTTCCTCGTTATATTCCGTCAAATCGATTTCGTTCATTACGACAATAAAGTTAATGTTCGGAATGTTCTTCTTAACCTTAAGCACTTTATTAAGATGAAACTTGTTAGAAACTATTATTCCGACCGATTCGGAATTTTTTAGAATAAACTGTACTGTGTCGGCAGTTGATATCGGATAAAGAGGAACGTCAATTGCCCCAAGCCCGAGAATTCCCAGATCCGAAAAAACCCACTCCGGTCTGTTTTCCGAAATTATTGCGACTTTATCAAATCTCTTAACCCCAAAAGACGCAAGTCCGAGAGCAAAATTTTCCGTTTTTTCCCACAGCTCATCATAAGTAATGCCTACCCACTCCCCGCTTTTCTTTACCTTTAATGCCGGACGAGTTTTGCCCTTACCGAATTCGTAAACCTTTTTAAACATCTCCGGAATAGTTTTAAAATCAGCGACTGCCGCCATAGTATATCTCCTTTGTTAAAAAAAAATTATTCTTAATTATACTAAAGTACAAATATTACTATTTTACAACTTATTCGCAATTCATAATTGAAGATAAAATTTCAATTTTCATTTTTTATCTTTCCGTCCTTTTTTAAACAAAAGGAAAGAACAAACTTTTTAGGAAATCGAATTTAAAATATTATTTTTAAAATCTTGAATTATTGAAAAACGGGTTTAGAATGAATTCACTGGAAAAATATTTTTTAAGATTTCGGAACAACATTATCGGGACCGACCACACTTACAAATCCCCTTACGGAACTCAAAAAATTTTCTACGCCGATTGGGTTGCCAGCGGCAGACTTTACAGACCGATTGAAGACAAGTTGGCAAACGATATCGGACCTTTTGTAGCAAACACTCACACTGAAACCAGCGAAACGGGAACGCTTCTTACGGAAGCATATCACAGCGCGAGAAAGATCATAAAAGAACACGTTAACGCAAACAATAATGATGTTCTGCTCTTTTCCGGTTTCGGCATGACGGCTGCGGTTAATAAGTTCCAGCGAATTCTCGGCTTAACCGCGCCCGAACAACTCCGCCCGCAAATTCATTTTGAGGAAGATGAAATTCCTCTCGTGATTCTGACTCACATGGAACATCATTCCAATCAAACTTCCTGGCTCGAAACTTTCGCCGAGGTTGTCGTACTTGAACCGGACGAACAGGGAAACGTTGATTTAAACAAACTTGAAGAGGTATTAAAACATTATTCAAAAAGAAAATTAAAAATCGGCTCCTTCTCCGCCGCGTCAAACGTAACCGGGTTGCAGCCTCCTCTTAATAAAATGGCAGAAATCATGCACAGACACGGAGGCTTATGTTTCGCGGATTTCGCAATGGCGGCTCCATATGTTGCAATTGATATGCATCCGGCAAATCCCGAGGAACGATTAGACGCAATTTTCTTTTCGCCCCATAAGTTTCTCGGGGGGCCCGGTTCATCAGGCGTTCTGATTTTTAATTCGGACTTATACAAAAGGAAAGTCCCCGATCATCCGGGCGGCGGAACAGTCGATTGGACAAATCCTTGGGGAGAGCATAAATATTCGGACGACATTGAAATCAGAGAAGATGGAGGAACCCCCGGTTTTCTCGAAGCGCTCAGAGGCGCGTTGTCGGTAAAACTAAAAGAGGAAATGACCGCCGAATTAATTTTGGAACGTGAACACGAACTTCTTGAAATAGCTTTTCCCCGTTTTGAGAAAATGGAAAATATTCACCTCCTTGCTCCGCGCGGGAAAAAGCGACTCGGCGTACTCTCATTTTATTCGGAGAAAGTACATTACAATTTATTTGTTAAACTTCTCAGCGACAGATACGGCATCCAAACTCGCGGCGGATGTTCATGCGCGGGAACTTACGGACATTACCTTCTTCACATCGACCCGACCCGCTCCCACAATATAGCGAAAGAAATTAATCACGGCGATCTTTCTCACAAACCGGGCTGGGTAAGATTATCGCTCCACCCGACAATGACAAATGACGAACTGAATTACATCCTCGATGCAATAGAAGAAATAAACAGAGACTTCGAAATATATTTAAAGGATTACACTTACAATCCGAAAACAAATGAGTTCACTCACAAAAGCGGATTTACAAACAAAAATTTAATCGAAGAGTGGTTCAGGTTTTAACCCTTTTCAAGAGTCGAAAAATTTTTTGTAGCGTAGATTGTTTGCAATCTGCGAAAAAACAGCATAACGCTAAATTATTTCTGCTACAGTCCGCCGTGGCGGAGACCGTTCGCAAGCTCACTAATCAATCTGTGCTACAAATAGAACGAGTAAGAGAAAGCTTTGCAAAACCTAAATTTGTCATATTGAGTCCGCCAATCCGCAAAGGCGGAGGAGTGTAAGCCGTCCGAAATATCTCTAAATTCGGTACTATTACCGGTTTTGAGATTCTTCTCCCGCTCCGCCTTGGCGGAGGATCAGAATGACATATAAAGTAGGTTATGCATAGCCTTCTAATAATTTAAATCAACTTTTTCCTAATGGAGGTAATTAGAAATTTTTAGTCTAATGACAATTTTGGGTTTAAGATTTCTGAGAGAACTCACTTTATACCGGAAGAGTTCCAACTCACGCCCAGTTTTTCCAACTTACTGCGCAAAGTTGTTCTCGGCAAGCCCAATAATGCAGCGGCTTTCGTAATATTCCCTTTGGTTTTCCGCATTGCCCACTCAAAAATTTCAAGCTCTTTTTGCGTGATAAATTCTTCGTACGAGGGATAAACGTTTTCCCCTTCATCGGGAAATTTCTTAGCGCGATTTAACGATAAATAGCCGGTAAGTTCTTTTTCCCAGCCCGGGATATCGGAAAGAGCGATTATCCTTTCCACAAAGTTCTCCAGCTCCCGAACGTTACCGGGCCAATCGTATTTTTTCATGCTTTCAAGCAGATCGGCATTAAGCAGCGAAATTTTTTCCTTCGCGTTCCTCTTAATGAAAAAATGTTCAGCCAATAAAGGAATATCCTCTTTCCTTTCACGAAGCGGAGGAAGTTGTATCGGGATTATATTCAGTCTGTAATACAAATCTTCTCTGAATTTATTTTCTTCCGCCAATTTTTTTAAATCGACTTTTGTCGCAACAATTACGCGAACATTTAATTTTATCGGCTTTCCGCCTCCGACTCTCGTTATCTCCTTTTCCTGAAGGACGCGCAGCAATTTTACTTGAAGCGGAATAGGAAAATCATCGATGTCGTCAAGGAATATCGTTCCGCCGTCGGCTCGTTCAAAAAATCCGACATGAGTTTTGTGCGCTCCTGTAAATGCGCCTTTTTCATGTCCGAATAATTCACTTTCCAAAAGCCCCTCGGGAATTGCGGAACAATTAACAGGCACAAATGCGCCGTTTGCCCTTTTCCCGAAAGAATGAAGCGCGCGTGCAACCAGCTCTTTTCCTGTACCGCTCTCGCCCTGTACCAAAACCGTGTAGTCGTTGCCGGCTACCGCTCTAACAGTTTCCAATAATTTAAGCATCGGACGGGAGGCGCCTATAATTGTTCTGTTTTCAAAATGTTCAAGCCGCCGCTTTAAATGAACATTTTCATCCTGAACCTTTTTGAACTTGCGAATATGGTTCAATGTAGTAAGGAGTTTATCGGGCGAGAACGGTTTTATAAGATAATCATACGCTCCCAACTTCAAGGCTTCAACCGCGGTTTCCACCGAAGCGTATGCCGTCATTACAATCACCTTGCATTCAGGCTGTAAATTAGCCGCTTCCTTCAGCAGCTCAAGCCCGCCTATTTTCGGCAGCCGTAAATCCGTTACGATTATATCGAACTTCTCAGATTTAATCTTCTCCAATCCTTCAATGCCCGTCTCGCAGCTTACAACTCTGTAACCCTCGTCAGCGAGAGTGTTTGCAAGCGTTATCCGCGTTATCTTTTCGTCTTCAACTAATAATAATTTCATTTTATTCCGGAATAATTATTCTAAATAGAGAACCTTTTCCTTTCTTACTTTCCACTTCGATTGTACCGCCCAAATTGGCGATTATTCCCAAACTTACCGACAATCCGAGTCCGGTGCCTTGCCCGGGTTCTTTGCTTGTGTAAAAGGGATCGAAGATTTTTTCAATTTCGGATTCTTCAATTCCTTCGCCGTTATCCGAAATTTCAACGACAACATTTTTTGATTCTTTTCCCGTAACTATCTCGATTCTTCCTTCCTCGCCAACGGCATCGAGCGCGTTAATAATAATGTTCATAAGCACTTCCTGAAAAAGCTGAGAATCGGCTTCGACCGAAATTTTTCCGCTTTTATAGTTCTTAATTATTTCAACATTTTTACGAACAATCTTATAATCAAGAAGAGAAATTACCTTTTCTATATTTTCATTAACGTCAATCCTTTCAATGCTTTCCCCTTTCTGCCTCGCAAAACCAAGCAGTTTTTTTACGATAAATTCAATATTGGTAATCCCTTCATTTATTAACTCCATATATTCTTTGTTCTGTTTTATATTCTCGGGATTTTTTTCTATTGAGTAAAGGCAGCTTCGTATTCCGTTAAGAGGATTATTTATTTCGTGAGCGACTCCGGATGCCAGTCGCCCGATTGACGCAAGTTTTTCGGCTTGATATATCTGCTTCTGAGCGTTAATCAGTTCTTCTTTCGAGTGTTGCAACCGCGATCGCATCTCTTCAAATTTGGAAAAAAGGAATTGCGTTTCATTGGTTTTGGGAGCCGAGTTTTCTGTTTGTTCAATATCCAAATCGAGATTCTCCAGAATCACAATCAGTTCGTTTAACGCCTTTGTCAACCGCGCGCTTATAAGGAACAGCACAAGCAATGCGCCAAGAATTACGAGAACGGTTGAAAGCGAAAGCATGTAAAAAAGGTCTTTTATTTTTGCTTCCAATCTTTTGGCGCTTATTCCCACTTTCATCACGCCCCATTTTTTCCCCGCAATACGAAGAGGATATACCGTCTCAATAATTTTTCCGTACTTTTTATCGGTAATAAACGCGGAGATTAGTTTATCTGTTTTATCAATCGCCAAATCAAGCGAATCTTTTTCAAAACCGTTTACTTTTCTCCAATCCGTATGCGCTATAATCTTGTTCTTGTTATTTAATATTTTGATAAACTTAATATTTGAATCTTCCGATTTATATTGATTAATAAGCGAACCAAGCTCTTCCTCAATCCGGAAAGATTCAGTTTCATTTCTGATAAACTCTTTAATGACCGGAATTGCAAACGCCTTTGAAATATCTTCCGCGCTTTGAATAGCGTTATCCAACATCAATGTCCGCCAGCTGAAAAGAATTATCGCCGAAGCGCCAAGCATGATAATTGTGATTAAAGATCCGGTAAAAAGCAAAATTCGAGTTCTTAAAGTAAAATGTGATTTCGGGAAAAGAGCCATATTATTTCTCCCCCAAAATCATTTTTTTTATTTCGAGATAATCCTTGTTCTCCGCTTTTGTAAAACCGTTAGAAAATTCCGTGTCCCAGCTTTTTACTGACGAATCGCTTTTTGCGCTCAAAAGGGCGCGTTCTAATATTTTAACTTTTTCTTTATCGCTCTTTCTTGAAATCACAATCGGCGAACCCGGAATTGGTTCCGAGTAAAGAATGGCTTTAATCCCTTTCCCGACATATTCATTCGCAACTCTATCCTTTACGACTCCCGCGTCAAAATTTCCCATCAGCACTTGTTTTGCAACCGAGTTATGATAATGAAAATGCTTTATTTCTTTCAGCTGGAAAATATCAAAACCGGCTTTCTTAAATTCTATTTTCTGTAACCAATTCCCCGAAAAAGCAAGCGTCGAAGGGAGCGCAAGTTTTTTCCCTTTCAAATCATTTATCGTGTGAATGTCGGAATTTCTTTTTACAATCAGCGCGGAACGGAAATAAGGTTTCCCGTTCGAGTTCAAAGGTTTAAGAACCGCGCGTAAATTATTTCCATCCATATTTGTAACAAACAAATACGTCCCTAGAAATGCGGCGGTAACTTCTCCTTTTTTTAATTGCGAAATCGTCTGTTCGTAGGACGAACTCAATTTTAACTCAAAAAGATATTTACTCCTTCTCGAAAGAAAATCCATTATCGGCTGATAACCTTGATAAATTTTTTCCGGAGTATATCTCGAAATAACGCCTATAAATACTGTATCGGAATAATTTTTCTCCGTATGCTCCTTTAACTCCGGCATTGTAAACCCACGGTCAAAATTCGTAATACTTTGAAAAATAAAAAATGCCGCCACCGTAAAAATCAAAAGAACGACAAAAATCAAAAAAAATATTTTGGCATACGAGCGCAAAAACCGCCTCTGTTATTATTAAAAATTGTTAGAAATCTTTGCAAAACTTAAAATTGTCATATAGCGGTAAACCGCAATTTAATTAAGAATGATAAACCGTTTAGTCCGCCAAAGGCGGATTAGATTGTTTATGAGTTTAGACACAAAATTATTTCGCCGCGAATACGCGAATTTTATAGCTCATCACCCGTTGCTGATAAAGCGTTCAGTTGTCAGCATGATTAAGAAAATCAGAAGCAAAAAATTCAGCGAGAATTTTCAGTATTGATTTAAGCGCAATTGAATTTTCTTCGCCCTTGCAATTTTTCAGCACAATCCCAAAAGCTGTTTACCGATAACTGTTAACTGAAAACTGTTCACTGTCAACCGCTCTGTTTCTAACCTTTAACCTCCATCTAACTCATAAAAATCATAATAAAATCAGTACAATCAGCGTCCTGTAAAAGTTTGTTCTGCCGTGTCCCGCATGCAATAACCGCGGGTGTTCATCACTCATTACTCATTACTCATAACTAAGAAAACGTTTCCCGCTCTTTTTGCGGGAGGATTTAAGAAACAATACTATAATTTCAAACAGACGAAATATCGTCAATCCTCCGACGAAAAACAAACAGTCCGCCGAAATATTGTCTTCGGTTATTTATAAATAAAACAACATTATCAATAAAATTCTTTGAAATCACTTGTTAGTTGAGGTTTTTTATATGATTTTTAAATTGGATTTAATTGGCATATCATTTGATTTAATAATACAATTCTAATAAGTAAAGGAGAAATTATGTCGCAGTTGGAAATCGGAAAAGAATCAAAACCAAGATTTGAATTCAGAACATTCGGACAGGATTTCGAGGAAGAACATTATCTGCTTTCTCGCCTATCAATGCCTGTCCCCGAAAAAGTTTGGGAAAGAACATCTGAAGAAATTTACATCCTTTCAAAAACCAATAATATCAACAACACCAAAATCAGGAACGGGAAAATGGACATCAAGACTTTCGTTTCTGAAAAAGAGGGACTTGAGCAATGGAATCCTCTGATGAAAGGGGAATTTCCAATATCAAAAAAAGTTCTGACGGAAGATGTATTCCCCGCTTTCAAAGTTGAAATGCCGGAACTTTCAAAAGAAGAATACTCGCTTGACGAGTTTATTGATATGATTAAAGCTCATAACGAACTCGCGGCGGTCCGCGTAAAAAAATTACGCTACGGCTATATGGTTAACGATACGATTTGCGAGTTCGCCGAAGTTTTAATAAACGGAGCTAAAGTTTACAGCATTAATTCCGAATCGACTGAAATTGCCGACATTCTGAAAACCATGGAGCAAACCGGAATGAACAAATACGAGAATATTAATTATCTGCAGGCAATTAAAAGAGTTATCGGGTGGATAGACAAACCGCTGGCAAATGAAGATTTTTAACTGAAATATTTAACTAAAAATTGAGAGAATTATTATGGCAAAAGAAATTGAACGGAAGTTTCTCGTCAAAAGCGACGCTTATAAAACCGAAGCGGTAAAGGCAAAAAGAATAACACAGGGATACCTTTCATCCGTGCCGGAAAGAACCGTACGAGTCAGAATTAAAGGAGACAAAGGCTTTATTACGATTAAAGGAATCGGCAACGAAAGCGGCGCCACACGCTTTGAATGGGAAAAAGAAATTCCGGTTGAAGAGGTTAAAGAGCTGCTAAAAATCTGCGAACCGGGAATTATCGATAAAACCCGCTACATTGTCGAAGTCGGGGACCACATCTTTGAAGTCGATGAGTTTTACGGCGACAATGAAGGTCTGGTCGTAGCCGAAGTTGAGCTTCATGACGAAAATGAAGAGTTTGAAAAACCGGAATGGCTCGGAGAAGAAGTTACCGGCGATGTAAAATATTTCAATGCGATGTTGATGAAAAATCCCTATAAAAATTGGAAATAATTTGCCGGGATTTTTTAGATATCGCTATTTGGCTAAATTAAAACTTCAATTGGTTTTTCTTCTGCTCTTTACGGCTTCGGCTGCATACGGCGGATTCCCTGAAAAACCGATAACCATTGTTGTGCATAGTAAGCCGGGAAGCGGAATTGATATTGCGTCGAGATTAATTTCTCATATTGCAAAAAAATATACGGATGAAATTATTCTCGTTGAGAACAAGACCGGCGGTTCGGGAACCGTGGCAATGAAAACTGTTCTCGGCAAGCGCGCCGACGGCTACACAATCCTAGCCGTAACAAAATCGTTTATTTCAACTATGCTTCTTTCCAACACCGGAATAACAATCGGGAACTTCGATTGGATAGCGATGATGGTTTCCGATCCGGAAGCGCTGATAATAAACAACACGACCAAAATCAAAACTCTTGAAGATATAATCAAAGACGCGAAAGCAAAGAAAGGCGAACAGAAGTGGCTCGGTCCTCTTGTCGGAGGATTGGACCATCTGTTTGCAATTCAGGTTTGGGATAAAATCGGCATCAAAGCGCGCTGGATTCCTTACGAAGGGGGCAGCGATGCGATTGCCGCTTTAATGGGAAAGCAGGGCGCGGTTTACGTCGGGAATCCAGCCGACATTTCGGGACGCTCCACTCTTTCGCTTGCGGTAGTCGCTTCAGCCGAGCGTCTGAAAAATTTCCCGAACGTGCCGACATTCAAAGAGAAAGGATATCCTATCGAGGAAGTTCTCTGGCGCGGATTTGCAATCAAAAAAGGAACGCCGCCTAAGATTAAAAATTATTTGGAAAACCTTTTCAAAAAAATTGCCTCCGATCCCGACTGGATTAACTTTGTAAATAATTCTTCCGCGCTTCCCGTTTTTTACGGCGAGAAAAGATTCACCGAAACGGTAATTAGAGATCAGAAAAAAGCCCGTTATTATTTGAAGAAAGCCGGCATCTTAAAAACAAAAGCAAACAGCGGAAAAAGCGGACAAATTCCCCCATATGTTCCCGTAATTCTTTTTCTGATAGTTTACGCGGCGACAAAAAAAATTAAACCGCAACTGGCGGACGGTGAAAATTCAATCGCTTTTGCAATGATAATTCTTTCGGTTTACGTTTATTATTTAACTCTCGGATTTGAAGTCGGCAAACTATCCGGAAGCGTCGGACCGGCAACCGTACCCCGTTTGTGGGCAATACTGCTTTTCTTATTCTCCGCCGCGCTCCTTTATAAGAAAATCAAGAGTCCGGAGAAACATGAAAAGAGAAACAGGAACAGTATCAAAACTTTCGGATTAATACTTTTAATGACTTTTTACTTCCTCGGGATGGATTACATCGGGTTTTATATTGCAACCGGAATATTTCTTCCCGCCGGAATTTTATGGATGAACTATAGGAATTACATTGTAATTACGCTCACTACAGCCGGTTTTCTGCTTCTGTCTTATTATGTAATACAAATAATTTTGCAGGTTCCGCTTCCGAGCGGCTCATTGTTTTATTAATGGAATTTTAAAGGACAATTTTATAGATGGACATTTTCGGACAACTTCTAGACGGAATTAAAATGCTGGTCGGGTGGGAACCTATTCTCATTATTCTAGCAGGAGTTGTAATGGGAATTCTTGTCGGCGTTCTGCCGGGACTTTCCCCCGCGATGGGAGTCGCGCTGCTTGTTCCTTTCAGCTACGGACTTGAGCCGCTCTATGCGCTGATTTTACTTGTTTCCGTTTATTCCGCCGCAAATTACGGTGGAACAATTACGGCAATTGCGATTAACACTCCCGGAACGCCGTCGGCGATTGTCTCAACATTCGACGGCTATCCTCTTACACAGAAAGGGGAACCGGGCAAAGCGCTCGGCGCTTCCGTTATCGCTTCAACCGTAGGAGGTTTGTTCGGAACTATCGTTTTAATTTTCTTCTCCGTTCCCCTTGCCAAAGCGGCGCTCTCGTTTGGTCCCGCCGAATATTTTGCCCTCGCAATTTTCGGATTAACGATTACCTCTTCCCTTTCAACGGGAAACTGGCTGAAAGCTTTTATCGCAACGTTAATCGGATTACTGCTGAACACCGTCGGGATGGACCCTTTTACCGGTTACTTCAGATTTACTTTTGATATTCCGGAACTTGCCGACGGCTTCAGTTTTATTCCCGCTCTTATCGGTCTGTTTGCTCTCGGCGAAATATTTCTCCAGATAGAAAACAACCTTGAGATAAAAGGACATCTGAAAAAAATATCAGGCAAAATGCCTAAGTTTAAAGAAATATGGAATATCAAAAGAACTATCGCGCAATCTTCCGTTCTCGGAACGCTAATCGGAGTTGTGCCAGGAGCGGGCGCAACAATAGCGGCGTTCATCGCATACAATGAAGCAAAACGGATAAGCAAACACCCAGAGCAATTCGGCAAAGGCGCTTTGGACGGCGTTGCAGCAAGCGGAGCGGCTACGAGCGGTTCCGTAGGAGGAGCTTTAGTGCCTCTTCTTACTCTCGGCATTCCTGGAAGCGCGGCGACGGCGGTGCTTATCGGAGCTTTGGTTCTTCACGGATTAACTCCCGGGCCCGAACTCTTTAAAGGAGATTCGCCGATTGTTTACGGAATTTTCGCCAGCATGTTTATCGCTTATACCGCAATGTTCTTTTTCGGCTTTTTGGGTAATCAGCTTTGGATAAAAATAATTAAAGCTCCCAAATCGGTTTTGTATCCCGCAATAATTTCCATTGCCTTTATCGGAAGCTACTCCGTGGGAAACTCAATGTTTGACGTATGGAGCTGCTTCGGTTTCGGATTACTCGGCTGGATTTTACGAAGAAACGATTTTCCCACTCCGCCTGTTATTCTCGGATTGATTCTCGGGTTCCTTGCGGAAACAAATTTCAGAAGAGCTTTGCTTATGGATAACGCCTCGATTTTTTTCACTCGTCCCATCAGCTTAATTCTATTGATACTCGCGGCTCTTTCCTTATTCTATCCCATATTAAAATTGAAATTTTCAAAAAAAGGAACAAACAAATACAATAAGGAGGAAAAATGACCTTACTCTTCAAGCAGACTAAAGCTCTAGAGAAAAAACTGGATGATTATCTCGATTTGGTAATCAAAGGAGCTTTTCTTTTCCGTGTTGGAGTTAAATATTACTTAAACGGCGATATGGATGAATTGGAAACCAGAATAAATAGCATTAACGAATGCGAACACGACGGCGACAGACTTCGCCGCGACATTGAAAGCTCGCTTTACACGGAAACTTTGATTCCCGAATCGCGGGGAGATGTTCTCGGATTATTGGAAGCCTGCGATCGGGTTCTGAATATGACAGCCGAAACTTTGAACCAGTTTTATACCGAACTCCCCTATTTTCTTCCTGAAATAAAGGAGCAGTATATTAACTTATCCGAGGTGTGCATGACGGCGGTAGATCAAATGGTAGCCGCGGTCAGAGCTTATTTCAAAGATATTGTAAACGTTCGCGACTATATCAGAAAGGTACAGTTGAGCGAAAGCGAATCTGACAAAATCGCGAGAAAAATTAAACATACCGTTTTCAGAACCGATATTCAATTAAGTCAAAAGATGCACATGAGATACTTTGCGCTCCACATCGAATTAATTGCCGACGAAGCCGAAGATGTATGCGACAGATTATCAATCGCCGCAATCAAACGTTCACTGTAATATTTGGAGAGATAAATTATGATATGGTTTTTTCTGTTAAGCGGATTGTTTCTCGGCTGGTCGCTCGGCTCTAACGACGCGGCAAATATTTTCGGGACGGCGGTCGGGACGAGAATGATAAAATTTAAAACCGCCGCTATTATCGGCTCGGTATTCGTAATAATCGGCGCGGTGATAAGCGGCGCGGGGGCTTCGCACACATTGGGTAAATTGGGAGCGGTTAACGCAATAGCAGGCTCATTTACAGTCGCCCTTGCAGCCGCGGTTACGGTTGCTTGGATGACAAAGTTAAAGCTGCCCGTTTCCACGTCGCAGGCTATTGTAGGGGCAATTATCGGGTGGAATCTTTTTACCGGCTCGCCGACCGATATGACTTCCCTCTACAAGATCTTATCAACTTGGGTGATTTGTCCTGTGCTGACGGCTGTTTTTGCTTATCTTCTATATCTCGTTTTCAAAAAGTGGCTTCTAAAGTGGGAAGTCCATATTCTCCGCCAGGATGTTTACACAAGAGTTGGTTTAATATTAATCGGAGCGTTCGGCGCATACAGCCTCGGGGCAAATAATATTGCCAATGTTATGGGAGTTTTCGTTCCGGCGCATCCTTTCGGCGAAATGGGATTTTTCAATCTCTTTACGCTTTCGGGTACGCAAGTTCTATTTCTTATCGGCGGACTTGCAATCAGCGTGGGGATATTTACTTATTCAAAAAAAGTGATGATGACGGTTGGGAACGATATTTTTAAACTTACTCCGATTGCGGCGCTTATTGTCGTTCTTGCCGAATCGCTGGTGCTTTTTTTATTCGCATCCAAAAGTTTAGAGCATTTCCTACTCAGTCACGGATTGCCCGCGATTCCTCTCGTTCCGGTTTCAAGCTCCCAAGCGGTTGTTGGCGGAGTAGTGGGAATTGCGCTTGCAAAAAAAGGGCGCGGGATAAATTACCGCATACTCGGGAAAATTTCTTCCGGTTGGGTTACAACTCCGATAGCCGCCGGAGTACTTAGTTTTATTTCTCTTTTCTTTATGCAGAATGTTTTTAATCTTGAAGTTTATAAAAAGCCCGATGCGGCTGCTATAATTCTACAAGAAAACGCCGGTGCAACGGCGATTGCTTCAAACGAACAAGAGTTTAGAAAAATATCTATTTACGAAATAGAAAATCATCTCACTACAAATAAAAGGAACAACAAAAATGAAAAGCTGTAACCGATTGATTTGGGGAATACTGACAGCGGTATTCTTCCTCGTAAACGTCTCCTCGGCGCAAAACGGCGCAATTAAGGGAGATAACGAATGGCGTCACGGAATTCTTTTCTGGACTTCCGACAACGGCGATTTTCAAGGCAGATTCGACGGACGCGGTTTTCTGAACGGAGCGTATTTTTTCGAGAATAACAGCGACGTTTTCAGCAACGGAACGCATTTAAGAAAAGCTCGTCTTGCAATTAAAATGAAGTTGTGGAAAAACTGGTACACCGAATGGGATATGGATTTTGCCAACGGCGCGCCCGAAGCTAAAGATATGTATTTTTCTTATCTCGGTTTTAAAAACCAGTACACAAAATTCGGGCATTTTAAGGTTCCTTACGGATTGGCAATATTAACTTCTTCCCGCTACATTCCTTTTCCCGAAAGATATTACGGCGCTCTTGCATTCAAATTAGGAAGAAGAATGGCGATTGAACATGGTCACTGGGGAAATAATTGGAATGTCCGAGCGGCTCTGTTCGGGCAGAACTTTGACGGAGTTAAAGATAAAACCAAAAATGAAACCGGCGGCGGATTTGCGGTAAGAGTTGCAACAGCCCCGATTAATAACGATAATATGATTCTTCACCTCGGCGCCTCAGCCGTTTGGAACAGACCGGACGATGAAAAATGGAGTGAAAAATTTAACGCCGAGCCGGAAACAAAAATCGGCGACTATGAAATTGTGAAGACTAAAATCAGAGAAATAAATCACGATTACTGCTTCGGACTTGAAAGCGCGCTGGTTTATAAAAATTTTCATCTTCAGGGCGAGTACCAGCTCGTGAATGTTTACCGGAACAACGATCTTGCAACGGCTTCGTTCAAAAGCGGTTATGTTTACCTCCTTTGGGATATTACGGGCGAACATCGTTACTGGGATAAAAAACAGGGCGAGTTCGGTCAGTTGATTCCCAATGCGAAGGATAAATGGGGAGCGTGGGAACTCGGTTTCCGCTACAGTTACGTTAACCTTTCAGACGAAAGCGCAAATGTGTTTGGCGGAGTCGCGGCTAATTACACATTCGGGTTGAACTGTTATCCGAATCCGAACATGGTTTGGCAGCTTAATTATACCATGGTTCAGACCTCGGAGCATTCGGTAATCGGAAAAGACAACTTTAGTTACGTTCAATTTATGACTAAATTTTTCTTCTAAAAAAAAGGAGCGCTTAAAATGAAAATCAAAGATTTATTAATTATGCTGCTTGCTTCCGTTTTTGTTTTTACCGCTTGCAGCGTTAACGACACAGGCGATGAAGGAGATCATCAGCCGCCGGCAACGGAATATCATCTTTTCATTAACGAATTTATGGCAAGCAACGATAACGCCTACGCCGACGAAAACGGCGAGTACGACGATTGGATTGAACTCTACAATGCCGGAGATAAAGAAGTTAATATTGCCGGAATGTACTTATCCGACAATCCTGACGATGCAACCAAATGGCAAATCCCGACGGGAAACGACAAAACTAAAATTCCAGCAGGCGGTTTTCTCGTTCTTTGGGCAGACGGACAAACTGACCAGGGCGTTCTCCATCTTCCTTTTAAGCTTTCAAGCGGCGGAGAAGCGATCGTAGTAACCGCTTCTGACGGAGAAACAACTATTGACCAGCATATTTACGGACCGCAGACAACCGACATTTCGGAAGGACGCGATCCTGACGGAAGCGACAACTGGGTTAAATTCAGCGTGCCTACTCCGGGAGCTTCCAATACGGGAGCGGTTGCAACTTTCCCGCCAACTATTGCAAACATTGTCGTTACGCCTGATACGGTTAGCGCATCAGACGCCGTTACCGTTTCCGCTACAGTAACGGATAGCGACGGCGATTTGCAGACCGTAAAAATAATTTACGGAGCGGACATCTCGGCGGGGACCGAAAAGGATATGACGGCTAACGGCGATACTTACACCGCGGATCTGGGAACATTCCCTGACGGAAGTACAATCTACTTCTACATAAAAGCTACAGACGCAGCTTCGCATGTCGCTTTATCGGATACGCTTTCTTTCCAAGTCGGCTTTGTAGCTCCCGTTCTTTACATAAACGAATTTATGGCAAGCAACGACACTACATATTTTGATCCGGCAACAAACGATTATCCCGATTGGATTGAAATTTATAACCCGAGCTCCACACCTGTTGATATCGGCGGATATTATATTACGGACGGATTGGACGATTTAACCGCTTGGCAGATTCCCACGACAGCTCCCGATTCAACTACAATTCCAGCCGGCGGATTTTTACTCCTTCTCGCCGATAAAAAACCGGAAGCAGGGGTTCTTCACGTTAACGTTAAGTTAAGCGGAAGCGGAGAACAAATAGGTTTAACGGCTCCAAACGGTACAACAATTATCGATTCGCTTACTTTCGGACAACAGACAACCGACGTATCCGAAGGAAGAGAACCTGACGGAAGCGACAATTGGGTATTCTTTACAAATCCGACTCCGGGAGCGAGCAATAATTGATTTTAAAAAACAGCTTTATATTGTTCCTCTTTCTTCTGATTTCGACAAGCTGTAAAGTTGAGGACTCGGTTGTTACTCCCGAACCGAGTCCCTCCTTTATTTCAAAAATTGCCGAATTTCAAACCGGAGTTCTTGAGCCTTCCGGGCTGACGCTCGGCAGAAATAACGAGACTCTATGGACGGTCTCCGACAACACAAACAATGTTTATCAGCTTGATTTGGAAGGCAATATTTTAAAGGAACTACAATTCAACGGAAACGATCTGGAGGGAGTTACATTCGACACGCGCGACGGAACGCTTTGGCTTGCCGAAGAAGAGTTAAGGGAACTTGTTCACATCGACACCAACGGTTATGAACTCGGTCGTTATAACGTTACCCATCTTGAAGGAAGCGGAAACAGCGGACTGGAAGGCGTTTGCCTCGACACTGCATTTACTAAATTCGTGCTTAATGAAAAATCTCCGCGATTGTGGGCAAAACTGGACGACAATTATTCCGCCGAAGAAATAAAAGAAATAACGGCTGTGCAGGACCTTTCCGGAATATGGTATGAACCGGACGGAAACTTCTTCTGGATAGTAAGCGACCAATCGAAAAAACTTTTCCAATGGAGTCCGGGAAAAGGAGTAATACAATCAGCCGATCTTGATTATTCCAAAGCCGAAGGCGTAACCGTTGATGAAGGAAGAAAAATAGTTTATATCGTCAGCGATAAAACCGGCAAGCTTTATGTTTATAAGATTAACAGGTAATAAAAATCCCTATAAAAAAATCAACGCTGACGTTGGCGGCTTTTCCGTACAATCCTTTAACCGAACTCCGAAGCTAAGCCTTAATTATTCCCCCTACAAGCAAATAACCTTTTTCGTCATAAAAAACAGCCGACTGTCCGGGAGTAACCGCTAATTTGGGATTGAAAAATCTAACCTTCAAATATTTCGAGCCGCTCTCTACCACTTCAGCCGGAGTACCCGCGTCGTTGTATCTGATTTTTCCTATCACTTCGTCGCCTTGATTAAACGAACCGACCGATACATAATTCAATTTTTCAACAACAACTTCATCCGAGTAAAGCTCATCCTTATCTCCGATTTCTATTATGTTATTTTCCGCGTCAATTTTTTTTACATAAACGGGATGCCCGAACGTTACGCCGATTCCTTTTCTCTGCCCAATCGTGTAAAAGGGAATTCCTTTGTGCTTCCCTACAACTTCGCCGTGGTAAATTATATCTCCATGCTCTACTTTTTTAACTTTCTCGGGAACTCTTTCTCTGATGAAACGCTCGTAATCATTATCGGTAACAAAACAGATTTCCTGACTGTCTGGTTTGTTTGCTACGCTCAAATTGAATTTTTCCGCAAATTCCCTTACTTCAACTTTGGAGTATTTGCCAAGCGGAAGAATTGTCCGTTTAAGACTTTCCTGAGTTAAACCCCAAAGCGCGTAAGTCTGATCTTTATGGGAATCCTTGGCGTTTGCAAGAAAATAACGACCTGTTTTTTCGTTAAATCCTGCAACTGCGTAATGCCCAGTTGCAACAAAATCGGCTTCAAGTTCGTCCGCCGTAGTTAATAATTCTTCCCACTTAATTTTTCTATTGCAGAGAGTGCACGGATTCGGCGTCTTGCCTTTAAGATATTCATCAATAAAATAGGAGATGACGGTTTCCTCAAAACGTTTGGAAAAATCCACCACTCGATGAGGAAAATCAAACTCCTTCGCAACGGCTTTCGCGTCAAAAATTGCGTCGAGCGAACAGCACGCGTTGGCATGTTTCGGCGCTCCGGCGGAATCTTCCATATACCCCCAGGTTTTCATCGTAACTCCGATAACTTCGTAGCCCGCCTGCTTTAACAAAACCGCGGCGACGGAGGAATCTACTCCTCCGCTCATTGCAACCACAACTCTATTTTTTATCATTTATTTTCTTTCGTTATTAATCTGAATTAAGGTGTCGAAAAATAAGGAAAATTTGTTTTATGAACCGCATCAATTCAATCTTCGAGAAATCGCTTCTTATTTTTTGTGTGAAATTTGTGCTCAAACTTCCGTTTAGACGGCTTTGCATAACATGGCAATATAGTATTACAATTTAAATTCTTCCCGCAAAAGAAGCGGGACACGCGTTTTTAATGTTAAGAATTTGGTAAATGGCGATTCGCCGAGGCAAAGTAAATTGTTAATTGCGGAAGCGACAGAACTAACTTTAATAGGAGGCTGATTGCGCTGATTTTATTATGATATTTATGAGTTATGTAGAGGTTGAAGGTTAGAAACAGAGCGGTTGACAGTGAACAGTTTTCAGTTAACAGCTTTTGGGATTGTACTGAAAAATTGCAAGGGCGAAGAAAATTCAATTGTACGTAAATCAATACTGAAAATTCTCGCTGAATTTGTTGCTTCTGATTTTCTTAATCATGCTGACAACTGTACGCTGACGGCTGAACGCTTTAATAGCAACGAGTTACGAGCTATAACAGTAGCGAAATAATTTTGTTTCTAAACTCATACCGCCTTTGGCGGACTAAACGGTTTATCATTCTTAATTAAATTTCGATTTACCGCAATATGTCATTCTGATTCCGCCTTGGAGGGAGAAGAATCTCAAAACTGGTAATAATACAGGATTAGAGATATTTCGGACGGCTTACGCTCCTCCTCCGTCTTGGCGGATTGGCAGATTGGCAGACTCAATATGACAAATTTAGGTTATGCAAAGAGCCCTTATAATATTCAATTCTTGTAATCCCGATTTTCATTACGCAAAATTTATTTTTTCTATAATCTTATTAAGGAAAATATTAAATTAAAACAGTTGAAAAGATTTTTTTTGAAAACATATTCAATTAATTGATTTTGAAAAAACGGAGGTGTAAAAATGATTAATCTTGATAGAAACGAAAATTTTTACGGACCTGCCCCAAAATGTTTTGAAGCTTTGAATAATATCGGCAAACTTGATATGAGCATATACTCCAAAGCATATTTAAAAGGCGTACAGAGCGATTTATCCGAAAGACTTGCTAATGACTATTCAATTGAAGAAAAACAAGTAATCTTAGGTTACGGCGCCGAAGAGATTCTTAAACTTACCGTTCAAGCTTATTTGAAAGAAGGCGACAAATTAATGGTGCCCTCCTATTCCTGGTGGTACTACAAAAAGATTGCAGAAGAAGTAGGATGCGGAAATGTTGAATACGGAATGAAGAAAACCGAAACCTCTTTTGAATATGACGCCGATTCTTTTATCGAAATTTACGAACGCGAAAGACCGAAAGTTATATTTATCGCCTCGCCAAATAACCCGACGGGAAACTCAATCGATAACGACACATTAACCCGAATTCTCGATAAAGTTTCCGACGCCGTAGTTCTTTTTGATCAAGCTTATGTGTTCGGGCTTCACGCTGAAGAAACCGGAGATTTGTTGGCAAAATATCCAAACATAATTATCGCGCGTACTTTCTCCAAATATTTTGCGCTTGCGTCAATGCGTATCGGTTACGGATTAGTGGGACAAAACTTAACCCGACTGATGGAATTCGCTCACAGATATCTCGGGTTTAATTACATCTCCGAACAGGTGGCTTTGGCGGCTCTTGATTCGCCCGAATACTATGAAGAGATAGCTGCAAAAATGGAAGCGGACAAGGAGCTTTATTACAAAGAGCTTGGAGCGATTGACGGTTTTACGGTATATCCTTCGGACGGTAATTTTATCCTTGTGGAAATTCCCAAAGAAATTAAAGAACCGCTGAAAAAGTTTTTACTCGAACGGGAAATCGTAATCAAATTTATGAATGAGGAACTTCTTAATCATCATTTGAGAATTACAATCGGCACGCAAGAACAAAACGCCGAGGTTATTAAAGCAATTAAGGAATTTTTTACCTAAGATGATTAAACGCTGGTTTAACGAATATAAAAGTTCTCTGAAAATGGTTGAGGTTGAGGAAATTCTCGACCTCGTTTTTTACAGACCTTTGGCTTTTATTGTCGTCAAAATCCTTTACCGGACAAACCTTACGCCCAATCAAATAACCTTCGCGGCGATTATCTGGGCTGTTGTCGGCGCTCTACTTTATGTGAAGGAATATGTAATTCTCGCCGGTATTTTCTTTATCCTTTACGATGTTTTTGATTGCGCAGACGGAATGGTTGCACGACTTAAAAAGAACGGCACACCAATCGGCAGAGTTGTTGACGGCTTTGCCGATTACATAGCAACGGGAGCGGCTTATCTCGCAATCGGTTTTGGATTTGCTAGTCATTCTTCCCACCCGCAGTTTTATTGGATTTTAACTATTGCGGCGGCGGCAAGCAATATTTTTCACGCTGTTTCGCTTGATTATTACCGTAACCGCTTTCTTGATTATGCCTTCGACAGAAACTCTCTGCTCGGAGACGATTTAGCCGAACATCTTGAAGCGTACAATGACATCAAAGATAAACCGGGCAATTATTTTGCAAAACTTCTTTACAAAATATATTTCGTTTATTCCAAAATACAGCTTAAGCTCACCGTGAAACAAACCGACAAAGTTGGCAAAATATATGATAAAAAAGATTTTCTGGAAAGGAACAAGTTCATACTAAGACTTTGGACTTTCATCGGTCCCACAACCGAACTTACTTTTTTTATTATTACGGCAATGACAGGAACAATTGAATACTACCTTTGGGGAATGGTTACTTTTTTGAATATTTATGCAATTTTACTTCACATTACACAATTTCACATCAACTCAATTACGGATACAGTTAAATTATGAAAGGACTTATCTTGGCTGCGGGAATCGCGTCCCGTTTGCGCCCTCTGACAGACAATACGCCTAAATGCCTCCTTGATATTGGCGGAAAGAAAATCCTTGAACAAACAATTGACAATCTGATTTCCAATTCAATTAACGATATCATAATAGTTACAGGATATTTGAACAAAAAGATTGAAGATTTTGTCAAAGATAATTATCCCGAATTAAAAGTTACATTTTTGCACAACGAAAGTTATGAAAGCACAAACAATATTTTTTCTCTCTGGCTTGCAAAAGAAGCCGTTGAAAATGAGGATTTTATTCTGCTGGACAGCGACATAGTTTTTGATGAGGAAATTATTTCACTTTTGCTTCAAAGCAATTACGAAAACTGTCTGGCTCTGAAAACCGGAGTTGAACTGGGAGATGAAGAGATAAAAGTTAAACTTGCTGAGGACGGCTCAATCATTGAAATAAGTAAAGAGGTAAATCCGGCTGAAGCCGCGGGCGAATCAATCGGTATTGAAAAATTTTCGGCGCAATTCGGAAACGAGCTTTTTAAAATATTAGATGAAATGATTATTGAAGAGCGAATGGAGAATGTTTTTTACGAAGCCGCTTTTCAGAGAGCGATTGAAGGCGGAGCGAAAATTTTTTCCGTTTCTGTTGAAGAAAAATACTGTATGGAAATTGATTTCGCGGAAGACTTGGAAGCGGCTAAGTTGTTGGTTGCCGATAAAGATTAAACCGCTTTTACCTTAACTTCATCCGTCAACCGTTTTTCTTTCCAACTCCCCTTGAAAAATATTGTAAGCACAATTGCAACTGAAATGATGTTGGCAATCGGAAACGACCACCACAACCCGATAAAAGAAAGAGAAGTGTAGAAAGCAAGAACAGTTGCAATCGGAAAGCGAAGTAACCAGAGTGAAATTATTGTAATAAGCATTGCGGTAAGTGTTTGCCCTGCTGCGCGAAGCGCTCCCGTTGTAATCTGTTGCAAAGAAACAAATCCGAATGTAACGGAAAGAACTTTTACCAGATACGCGCCTTCCTTAATTACTTCCGGATCGTTGGGAATAAACGCCGCCGTAATTTCCCGCGCAAAAATAAAAAGTATCAATCCGGAAAAACTCATTATTAAAAATCCCGCAAGCATTGAGCGCTTTGCAATTGTTTCCGCCCGTTCAATTTTCCCCGCGCCGATGTTTTGTCCGACTAATGTTGAAGTCGCCATTGCCAACCCGATAGATGGAATAATTATGAAGCTCAGAATTCGCATTCCAATTCCGTAGGTTGCGATAATAGTCGTTCCGAAACGAGCTACTAGGAAAGTCATTGCAAGCATTCCCAAAGCTCTGCCGGATTGTTCGAGCGAGGAAGGAAGTCCGAGTCGGAAGATTTTTTTTATAATCGGAAAATCCGCCTTAAGATGTTTACTCTTAAGATGTATGTTGTACTTCCCGCTAAGAAGCAATGATATTCCAATCAGCGAGGCGATAGCCTGCGCCAGCAGCGTCGCCAACGCTGCGCCTGTTACTCCCATCGGCGGGAAAACTCCGAGTCCGAAAATAAAAAGCGGATCAAGAACCAAGTTTAAAAGAACAGTGAAAAGTACAATATACATCGGAGTTTTAACGTCGCCGACGCCTCTCATTAACGATTGAAATGCAAAATAAGTAAAAGTAAAAATCATCCCGATGAATGAGATTTTCATATACTGAACGGCTTCACGCATTACTTCTTTTTCCGCGCCCATCAGCTCTACGATTAGCGGAGAAAGGAGAATCCCGGCGATTGCCAGAACTACTGAAACAATTGTCATCATCAAGTATGTTTGTCCGGAGATGTGATTAACTTCTGTTGACGCTTCTTTCCCTTTGAATTGTGCGACAAGAATCGAGCCCGCCGTGCCGAAACCTCCGCCGAGCGAAATAATGAGAAAAATAATTGGGAAACTGAGCGATACTGCGGCAAGCGCATTCGCTCCGAGCCGCCCGACCCAGAATGTATCGGTCAGATTGTAAGCCGTCTGCAACAAGTTTGACACTACAATCGGAACGGACAAAGCGAAAATCGATTTTGTAATCGAACCTTCCGTTAATTTATTCGGTATGTTTGGCTTAATATTCTTCATTTTTAAAGATTTAAATATAACGAAAAGAGAAAGAACTCAATTAAGGAATACCTTTATCTGGTCGTTGTTCATTAGTCATCGGTCAATAGTCATAAGCGCCTTATCGGTAAAATTATTGAGAATAAATAAAATCAATAGAACAGAGATGACACTGAAAAAACGGATTTGCACGGATGAATCTTCAGCGAATTAGTTACATTCTGTAATTAAAAAACCGAATCCGAAGGATTCATATATTTATAATTTAATGAGTGAATAATTATATACGACCCCGTGGGGATCGAATATCTTAATGTGAACGTAATTCTATCAATCCGCCTTGGCGGAATAACTTTTTGTGAATTGTATCATTTCAAACAAAAAGTTCTTTTACTATACATGAACCTACTTAAAAAAGGCGATTATTTACAAATTCAATAATTTATAAACCGCTGAAGCGGTTACTGATTACTCTATGTTATTGCTACCCCCCCGTCCGCCACGGCGGATAAGTCGTGGACTAATAGAATGCTTATTATACATTGCAACCGTTTCAACGGTTTTTGACCTTTCTTTAGTAAACTCATACATTTAACTTTGAATAGTTGAACTACATTAATTTAAACGAAATAAAATGAGTTTTTTCTTATATTCAGAGTTTAAATTTAGATATTATGAGCTATAGAGAACAAAAAAAATATTTCGAGGATTTGGAACGGTTTGAGCGAAAATTTACTTCCGCCGAGAGGGAAACATACAGACTTTTGAAACAACGGCACAGAGACGATGAAGATTTAGACAAACTTTCTCTCGCTAAACTGGAAGAGCTTCACCAAAAGTATTTCGTTAACCGCCCCAAACCCGACTTGAACAGTTTGTTCAAAAATAAGGAAGATTAGATTGATTTCTTGGGATGATTATTGGAAAACTTATTCAACCTCGAAAGCTGAAAAATGGATGATTTTCGAGAGAGATAAAATTCTTAATAAATATATTGATAAAATAAAAAGCGACAAGAAAAAAGTAATTGAAATCGGCTGTGGATTCGGCTCCAACATCACTTTACTTAGTGAACGGAGAGCCGACGTTGAACCTTACGCGCTCGATTACAGCGAGGAATCGGTAAAGCTTGTAAAGGAAAGAATTCCAAACACGGTACTCGCCGATTGCCGTAAAACGGGCTTTGACGATAATTATTTTGACATTGTTTACAGCGCAGGTTTAATGGAACACTTCCGCGATGAAAAACCTCTCCTTCAAGAATGGAAACGGATACTTAAACCCGATGGATTTCTTGTTACTTTTATTCCGGCGCGGTTTTCACTCTGGCAGCTTTACCAATTGATACACCTCGGGAATTGGCAGCACGGCTACGAAAAATCATACACTTACCGCAGACTGAAAAATCTGATGTTAGAAAATGATTTTAAGATTGTCGAAATATTGGGAATTGATCCGTTCAGCGTTAACGGATTTATTATGAAACTTTTAGATAAAGAGTTTGTACCAAAATGGTCGAATTCATTTTTAAAAAGCGGTTATACCGAACTTTGTATAATTACACAAAAATAATTTTGGGAGTTTAGATGAACTCAAAAAGACTTTATTACGGATTGGGAGCTTTTGTATTTTTCCTCGCTCTCTTTGTCGGATTTTCAACCGTTCAGCCGAGCGTTTCCTTTTGGGATTGCGGCGAATTTATAGCATCGTCATACGGAATGCAGGTGCCGCATCCGCCGGGAACGCCTTTCTTTCTTATGATGGGGCGTTTGCTTTCCCTTATTCCCTTTGCGGCAAATATCGGTTTTCGCGTAAACACAATCTCCGTTGTAACAAGCGCTTTCACAATTCTGTTTTTATATTTAATAGCGGTTAAGTTGATTAATAACTACAGAAAAAATGAAGAGCATAATCTTTTTGAAAACTTCATAACCTATATGTCCGCCGCAATCGGCGCGCTCTCTTTTAGTTTTAGCGATACTTTCTGGTTTAACGGCGCGGAAGCCGAGGTTTACGCAACGGCTACATTCCTAATGGCTTTTGCCGTTTACATTGTAATGCTTTGGTACGAAAGAGCGGACGAGGAAGGAAGCGACAGATATCTTTATTTCATCGGTTATTTAATGGGGCTTTCAACCGGCGTTCATTTAATGGCGCTCCTTGCCATTCCCTCAATTGTAATGGTCGTTTACTACCGTAAATATGTTGACAATGATGAAATTCTAAAACAGACCGGATGGATTCTTCTTGCAAACGGAATCGCTTTCCTCTTAATTGCAATGGCAATTTGGAGCACTTACACAAATACTTCGGCTCCTTCTCCCGAGCAGTATCACCAAACGGACAAACAGTTTGCTCTGATTTTTCTCGGTGTAACGGCGGTCTTTATCGGTATATTTTTCAAAAAAGTTAAGAATAAAAATTCAATGTACTATCCCGTCGCTCTCGGCGGTCTGGGACTCGTTATCGTTTATCCTATTATCGTAAAATATGTGCCGAAAATTGTCGGGATAATCGGCGGCGATAATACTCTGCTCGATATCATCACTTTCGGACTTATGTTTGCGCTACTTTTTTACGGCGCAGTTTGGGCAAAAAAACATGCGCGCGAAGCGATGCGAATTGCTTTTATGTCGGTTATGTTTGCCCTTATCGGATTCACGACTTACACGATGATAATTATCCGCGCCAATGAAAATCCCCCGATAAATCTGAATAATCCCAAGACATTCAGTAAATTAATGTATTACCTCGATCGTGAGCAATACGGGGACGCTCCGATTTTCCGCCGTCGTTATTCCAACGAACCGATGCACGCCAGAATGTACACAAAATATTCAAGTGATTTGGACTTTTTCATCCACTATCAGATGGATCACATGGTTACGCGTTACTGGCTTTTTAACTACGCCGGAAGGCATTCAACACGCCAGGACGACGGAGTTGATTGGTCGCAGCTTTGGGGAATTCCATTCTTCTTCGGATTGTTTGGAATGTTCTACCACTTTAAGCGAGATTGGAAAATGGCGTCCATCTACTTCGCCCTCTTTATGATGCTCGGGTACATAATGGCGATTTATTTTAACAGTCAGGAGCCGCAGCCGAGGGAGAGAGATTATTTTTATGTGGGGGCGTACTTTGTCTTCTCGATTTGGATAGCCATAGGAGCGCGCGGTTTTATTGATTTGCTGAAAGAGGCTTTTGCGAAATCGAAGCAGTACAACTTGATTGCAACCACCGGGATTGTGCTCGCGTTTATTTTTATCCCGGCAAATATGCTTCTTACAAATTATCACACGCACGATCGCTCGAGAAACTATCTGCCTTGGGATTACGCCTACAATCTGCTCCAGAGTTGCGCGCCGAACGCCGTACTCTTTACTAACGGCGATAATGACACTTTCCCGTTGTGGTATCTGCAGGATGTAGAAGGAGTCCGGAGAGATATCCGCATCGCAAATTTAAGTCTGCTGAATACGCCTTGGTACGTAAAGCAACTTAAAAACGAATCTCCCTACGGAGCGATGAAAGTCGCTATGCAGATGACAGATTCGGAAATTGACAAACTTTCCGTTTCAAGATGGGAAACGCAGAGAGTATCGATTCCCGTTCCACGTTATGTTTATAAAGAATTCGGTATTTCCGACACTACCAAAATGCTGAAACAGATAACTTGGGATGTAAAACCGACTCTGAAATTCGGCTCTATTAGTGCAATCCGCGGGCAGGATTTGGCGGTTCTTGATATACTCCGAAGTTTCGACTGGAGGCGACCGATTTATTTTTCCGTTACTTGCGCCGACGATGCGAGACTCGGATTGGATAAATATATGAAGATGGAAGGACTTGCCTACAGGTTTGTACCGGAAAAATCGAATAACGAACTGACATTCCTTAATGAAAAAATTATGCGCGAAGATTTGTTCGACAGCGCTAAAGTTTTCAGTAAAACTTACCGCCCCGGATTGAAATTCCGCGGACTCAACGATCCGACCGTTTTCTTCAACGCAAATCAAATCAGACTGGTTCAGAATTACCGGAACTCGTTTATTCGTCTTGCGCTCTATTATCTTTATGATAAAAAGGATAATAAAATGACTGTGGCAACGTTAAATCAAATGGAGAAAAAACTTCCGCGGCACATAATTCCGATGGATTACAGACTGATGTTTGACGTCAGCGGAATTTACAGACAGGCGGGAGATAATACAGATTATCTTGCAATGACAAAGGAACTTGAAACCAAAGCATGGAAAATGCTGGAGCGAAATCCTCGCAACTTAACAAGCAATTACAACCCCTACAGAATGCTTCTCGAAATTTACGATAACACCGGGCAGTACAAAAAAGCGCTTAAGGTTGTAAATAAGTTGGAGCAGGTTATCCCGGGCGATAAAACGGTAAATATGCTCAAACAAAAATATATGAATTTGTTGAAAAATAAGAAGTAATCTTTATTTTATGCAGTCTCTCTTCCTGCTTGGAAGCGGGACTGCTGATTTTTATCATCCCGAAAATTAGCCGCTTGAACCTTTTGTTTTTACCGAAAATGTTAAAATGATTGTGAATTGCAATTGTATGTCGTAATAATGACCGATGTCGTAAAATTTATAATGCTCTCATTTGCGATAATAGAAGACAGGCAAAGAAAAAATTGAAGGAAAGAAATGTAGATGGAAAAAATTAATGAATTGTAAGTTCTAATTTTCGTCCCAGTCCTTCTTCAAATATTTTGAATAGTGTCGATATTTGAATGTCAATTTTACCGTTTTCCAATCTTGAAATATAACTTTTTTTTGTACCAGTTTTTTTGGCTAAATCGTCCTGAGTTAAGTTTGCTTCTTTTCTTGCTTCTTTAATCATTTCACCTACAATAAAAGCTTTCGATTTCACTTCAAACTCATCTCTGCCTGGTGTTCCGACTTTACCGTATTTTATATCCAATAGTTCATCAAATGTTTTAGCGTTTTTTATGTTTTTCATATTTGGTTTCTCTCTTTACTCTTAAAATATTCACGTTTAAGATTTAACCCTTTTTTAATTTCTTTCCCGGGAGTTTTTTGGGTTTTCTTTTTGAAAACATTGAACAAGATTATTATTTTTCCTTCATCAAAACAACAAAAAATTCTGTAAATATCGCTTCCGTATTTAATTCTTATTTCATATAAACCGTCGGTATTTTCAATATGTTTCAAAAACTTTTTAGGAATATGTTCCACTGTACTGATTAACTTGAGCGTATAGTCTATTTTTTCTTGAACTTTCTCATTCTGTGAATTATAAAAATTTAAGAAATAATTTTTATAAAATATTATTTTTCTTCTCATACGGCAAAGTTAACAAACTTGTAAACAAACAACAAGTAATTAAACTATTTATTTACGATTACTAATCCATAAATCCAAAATTTTATATTTTGTAGTTTCATTTTAAAATAAATAATTGGTACTAGGAGTTATCATGAAAATAAACAAGAAAATTGCAATTATCGGATGCGGGAATATCGGCTCGTCCATAGCAAAAGGACTGCTGAAGGCGGGAATTATTTCGCCGACCAAACTTACATTAACAAGAAGAAGAAAAGAAAAACTTTCGGAATTTGAAGAAAAAGGCGTTAATGTTACCGACGATAATATTGCCGCTGTCAGCTTTTCAGATATAATAATCATCACGGTAACTCCACACAAGAACAAAGAGGTTTTGGAACAAATAAAAAAAGCCATCTCCCCCAAAAAACACACTCTGATTTCAGTCGTTACTGGAGCAACTATTTTATCCGTTAAAGAAATTGTAGGCAATGACGTTTCCGTAATCCGTGCAATGCCTAATACCGCGATTGCCATTGGCGAATCGATGACTTGCTTAAGTTCCGACGGCGGAAAGGATGAAAACCTTGAAATTGCAGAGAAAATTTTCGAGTCTGTCGGAAAGACTTTTGTTTTGAAAGAGGAACTTATGATTCCCGCTACGGCGCTTGTAGCCTGCGGAGTAGCGTTCTTCCTTCGCGCTGTCAGAGCGGCATCACAAGGGGGTGTGGAAGTCGGTTTTCACGCCGAGGACGCAATAATGATGGCTGCACAAACCGCAAAAGGGGCGGCGTCGTTAATACTTGAAGATGGGATGCATCCTGAAAGCGAAGTAGATAAAGTTACCACCCCGCAGGGATGCACAATTTCGGGGCTTAACCAAATGGAGCATAACGGATTCAGTTCCGCTATGATTAAAGGAATTACAACCGCAGCCGAAAAATGCCTTAAGTTTTAATAGCTGTTTAAACTTTACTTTCAAGCATTACAACGGGAAGAATCATCTCCTCCATTGAAATTCCCCCGTGCTGGAAAGTATCCTTATAATGGCTTAAATAGTAATGATAATCCGTAGGATAAACGAAGTAGTAATCCTCTTTGGCAATAATGTAGCTTGTAGTTACGCCGAGTGCGGGAAGTTTGTAATCTTTCGGATTTTTCATATACATCGCATGTTTATCGTCAACTTTCAGATTCCTCCCGTACTTAAAACGCAAATTCTTAGCCGCGTGTTTATCTCCGAGCACCTTGGCTCCGCGCATTGCTCTTATACTGCCGTGATCGGTAGTTAAAATGATTTTTGCGTTTTTCATTCCGGCGATTGTTTTCAATATCGAAAAAAGGGATGAATGCTTAAACCAGCTTTCAGTTAACGAGCGGAAGGCAGATTCGTCCGGCGCAATCTCTTTTAAAATATCAGAATCTGAACGCCCGTGGACAATCATATCGAGAAAATTAATTACGACAGCCATAAAATGAGTGTTGCGGTGAGAAATTACATTTTGCGCAAACGAACGCCCCACCTCCGGAGCGATTATCTTTAAATATTTCAGTTCGTTCTTTAACCGGATATTGTTCCGCTTAAGAAGCAGTTCGAGGAGGTCTTTTTCATACTTGTTCAACTGGCTTTCATTCTCATCTTTATTGACCCAAAGTTTAGGATATTTTTCTTCAATTTCCGACGGAAAAAGTCCGCTGAAAAGCGCGTTGCGGGAATAAGGCGTAGCGGTAGGAAGCATCGAATAATAATAATCCTTTGAAATTGTAAAAAGCTCGGTGAGATATTTTTCGATAATCAGCCACTGGTCCAGACGCATGCAGTCAAGGACAAAATAGAAAACCGGACCTTCGGCGTCTTGAATTTCGGGAAGCACGTACTTATCCGGTACATCCGGGCTTAAAGTCGGGCCGTCGCTTAAACCGTTAATCCAATCGTAATAGTTTCTTTCAACGTATTTGCCGAACTCCTTATCAGCTTCCTTAATCTGTTCGTAAAGCGTTTGCCTTAAACCGATGTCGGGGTGTTCGTCCAATTCCAAATCCCAGTTAACAAGACTTTTGTAAATTTCAATCCAATCGGAATAATTGTTTTCGCCCATTAACTTCATTGAAATTCTTCCGAACTCCTGCATATAGTCTTTTGTAACCTGCTCTCCCGAAATTTTCTTTTTTTCGAGAATTTTTTTGCAGACAAGCAGCATCTGCGAAGGAACCACCGGCTTTATCAAGTAATCGTCTATTTTATTGCCGATTGCTTCATTCATCAAACTTTCTTCTTCGTTTTTAGTTACCATCACAACGGGAATATTCGGATTAATATTTTTTATTGCCGCAAGCGTTTCAAGTCCGCCCATTCCCGGCATCATCTCGTCAAGAAATATTATTGAATATTCTTTCTCCCTGACTTTGAAAAGAGCGTCTTCGCCGTTTGTTACGGTATCAACGTCGTAGCCCTTTTCGGTTAAGAAAATTACGTGCGAGCGTAATAGCTCGATTTCATCGTCAACCCAAAGAATAGTTTTGTTCTGCATTTTTTTATTCCCTAAATAGTATTGCTACTAATTCCCGGTCAATTCGCAACCGAAAAGAATAGCTATTAATTTTTAATTTACAATTTATAATTTTTAATTGTAAAATAGTTTTTACTGAATCGTAATGTGTACGTCCAAACCGGCTTCATTTGTTTTTGTAGGTGGAATAGGCGAAGCGCCTTCAGGCGTTACAGTTGAGCGTTTGTAAAATAAAGCAAGAGAAATTCTGGAACTCATCATATATTTAACTCTTGTCTCGAGTGTAACCCTAGTTGTTCCATCCTGCGGTAATCCGTTTTCATCAAAGTTGTCCATATTGTAAATAATCGTCACGGTTTTACTGTTTGTATATGAAACTGAAAATTCGATATCATTTTTAAGATTAAAACCGAAGATCGGCAGATCAAAACCCGATTTTGAAAAGGATACTGAAAATGTTATATCTTTTGAAAGTCCTTCGGTTACGCTTCGCGTTGAAACTCCGAGGTCGTAGTTTGTTTTTGTGCCGTACTTAGCCGAGCCGCGCAAGTTTCCGCCAAGTAAGGAATTAAATGTAAAATCCAATCCGATTAACGGCTGAAATGCGTAATTAACTTTTTGTGTCTGCACTTCTTTTTTACCGTCTGGATTGATTGTCCAGCCTTCGGTGTAATTAGACGTGTAGCTGTGATTTATTGAAATTCTGCTTGCTATTCCTTTTAACAAAGGAAGTTTTTCAAGTCCGCTCCAGCTCACTTTCCAGTTAGCGCGCGGAATGTAATTTGCTATTTGACTTAAAACCGGTATATGGGATAAAATCGGGAGCGTTTCCAGTCCGGAAACAAAAGCATTAGAAAGACTCGTTCCCGGGTCCGCGGAAGTCGGATCGTAATTATCGTGAATGGCTTTAATTCCGGTTCCGAGAAAACTGAGCGGAATAACGACAAAACTCCGGTTTGTTGTTCCCGTTACATTCGGCGAGGAAAGAGTTACATTACCGTTATCGTCGGTGTTTACGGTGTAGGATTTATTTTCTCCCCAATTAACTTTCCAGTTAATGTCGAGATTGGCTCCCGTCCACAAAGGTCTTTGAGTGCCGAAAGTAAAAGTATTGTTTTGCGACAGCCTGTCGGATAGCTGCGCATTGGGAACGCGCGCGCCTGCGTTATTGGAAAAGCCGAGCATGAACAATCTGGAAGGTCCGTTTGAATCCTTATATTTTCCCCAGAAGTTTGCTATGCCCGTTCCCTGGCTTTGCAATCCGGAACTTGCCACACTGTTTTTCTGACTGAAATTAAATCTTATTTGATCGTAATCAAATAGCGTCCAATGCAGCGCGTCCCTAATCAAATAAAGGCTTCTCATAATCCGCGAAGGTCCGGTTTCCTCTTCGGACAGAGTTTCTTCGGCGCCTCCGCCTTTATTATTCTCTTTTCCGGAAGACTTGGTTTTGTTACCGGCAACGCTTCCGTTATTATTTCCAAAGAACTCTTCCTCTAAGTTTCTCTTTCTTCCCCTATTTGTTCTGTGATGAGTCTGCTGTGGAATGTTATTCCTTTTCTTATTCTTGGTCGTGTGTCCTTTTTTCTTTTTAGATTTCTTCTCTTTCGGGAAAAGAGGATTTGTAAGAGCTTTCCACTTAATATTTAAACTTGCCGTAACATTACTTCCGAAGCCTGCGCTTCGTCCAAGCTCTTCCTGCCGGAAATCATTTTTCCAACCGTAAGAAACACTGTATCCGCTGTTCAGCGTAAAATATTTATCCAAATTCCAGAAATTAGGAAGTTTCGGCTTCAATTTAACAGTTACACCCTGCTGAAAGTTGTTGGTCTTGCCGAAATATTCTCCATGAAAAATATCGTTCCAAACTTCCTGCTCGGGACGCGGTTTTCCGTTCTCGTCAAAAAGAAGATAGTTGAGAGAAGATGAAAGATTAAGCTTGTAGCCCAATGAAAGATTCAATAAACTTCCCTGCGTAACATTCCAATTTAAGTTTGCCGTTCTCGCCGCGACAAAATCCTGCGAAATTTGCGATTCGCTGTTTGCCGAGCGGGACAAGTTAAAATTATATTTCCGGTTTACCGAAAAACTTGTGGAGAAGGAATTCGGTAAAAATCTGAACTTAGCGTTTTTATAACTGTGGATAAAATCAAGCGCGGAGCCAAGCAGCGGGATGTCGTGATATTTTATATACATATCCCGACCGAAGTTTACACTGTAATTTCCTGAACCTTTCCACGTCCACATTTCGTTTTTTGCAATCGATGGAGAACGCGAAAATGCGCGGCTGAAGTTAAAATTAAATACCAGCGCGTTTATGGTATTTTTAATCCACCAACTTCGCGATGGAATTTTCATCTTAATATTAGATAAGGTTATCGCTTCGCTTGTGGATAAACTCTGCACTTCAGCGATTAAATCTTTGGCAGCCTGGTCGGCGTCGGCGGAGCTTCCGCCGTTTTCAATCACTTTACGTTTTATTTGCCCTACGGCTTTATCAACCGCAATATCGCTCGAGGGCATATAAAGCGGATTAGTTACCGATTCGGAATGCTGATAATTCAGCGAAAGATTGCTTCCTTCAGTATTGAACGGAAGAAATTTCAGCAAGTTCAGGTTTACCGAAACTCCCCACCTGTTGTTGTCGTTCCTCGAGCCGAATCGTTCGTTAATTTTATGAAAATAGGGATCCTGCCTGGTAACGTTTCCGCTTACGGTAAACAAATCAGCCAGCTTTAACGAAGAGGACGCAGTATAAGCCCAGCCGGGCGTATTATCCGCCCCGAGTATTCGTAATTCGTTAACCCAAATTGAACCGGAAGTTGACAGAGGCGGTCCCACATTATCCGGATTTTCTATCCTTATCAGGAAGAAGGAAATTTTCGTCAAGGAAGGATTTCCTTTTACGCCGTAAAAATCTTCAGGTCTTCCCGGAACGGGCTGCCTGTAAACGGCTGTGTCGAGAGTTCTCGCTTCCTTTAGCGCGGGCAAATCTTTCAGCGTTATGGCAAGCGTCTGCCAGTCGGATTTCAACGGAAAAGAATATTCGTAAAAGTTTGTAGTATCTTCACCGAAACGGAAATATATTCTTGTGTTGTAGTCGTCGGGAGCGCCGTAATATGAAACGCTTGTATTCTGATTATTCATATCGCCATGGAAGAAAAGCTTCATCTCTTTATAGTTGAAAATATCAATTCGTTGCGGCAAATATTTGATTATGTCGCGGTATCCGCCGTCCGGCAAATCCTGAATAATAAGATTGAGCGATTGCTCGTTTTTATAAATAGTCTGATTCGGCTGCGTTCTGTCACGTTCTCTTGTTACGCCGGGGGGCGAGTAGTATTCCGGGTTGTCCTCAATATTGATAGTCGAAACGGTAACTACTTTGTCGTCCGCCTCCTGATTCGCTTTTTTTACCTGTTCCCATTGATTGCCGACAAGATTAATTTCCGTCATTCTTAAATAGATAAGAGAATCAACCCCCTGGAAGAAAAACCTTATTGTTTCAACAAACGTAAATGTAGGCGATCCGAAAGTTTTCTTAAAGTCTTTCAACGGTATTTTAAACTGATACCAGCCGTTATGCCCGCCGCCGGCAATGTACGGATTTCGGGAACGCGCGGTATCAAGCGGAATTTCATATCTGAAATAATTATCCGCCATATCAAGATGAAAATTGTGATTGAGATCTTCGGTATCCGGCGTAATTCCCAAATCTGTCAGCTTTGCGTTGCCTTCCGTTCCGTTGATTCTTTCATATTGACCTTGAACGGCGTTAAGCGCAAAATCGTCATTTGCGGGATCGTGGTTAGTTGAGGAGTTGTAGCCGGGTTCCCCGGGGTCCGTAACGCCGTCTAATCCGGTATCTTCGCCTTCGTCCAAACGCCCATTTTGTGGAGGTTTGTCTTCTGTATTAAAAGCGTTATTCGGGATTACATCTTCGTCTATCTGACCGAGATCAATGTAAAGTTTCGCGTTCGACGGAGCGTCCTCAATCTTTGCCCAAAACTCGACAAACTCGATCTTTTGATCGACAAGGTTATTGGCGGTCGAAGAAATCAGATGCTCAAACCCGCCCCAGTTTTTATACGCAGTGTCGCTGTTATTTTGCCAATTTTCATTATAATTATAAAAACCTTTCTTTCCCGGATTATAAACCAAATCAAGAACAACAACATTCTGATTTTGCTGCGCAACCTGCTTTTCGGGCCAGATTTCATTAACTTTTACACGCGTAGGTATCCGGTTAAACCAGTATGTTTGCGCCTTGTAGTTCATCAAATTCATTCTATCCCGTTCCCCGATATGATATTCAAGACTGTCAGGAGGAGATAAATCCTTCCAACCGGCAAATGAAACTCCTATCGGTATTGTTCTTCTTGCGCCTTCGAAATCATCCAAGTAAGCAATACTTTCGCCGTTATCCCCAAGAATAGTACTTCTTTTAGTATTAGGGTCGGGATTGATATAAGCATACTCGCCGTTTAACGTAAAAGATGATTTTGCGCTTGTCGAAATCACATTATTTAAAAGTTTTGTAACAACAGGCAAATCGAATTTCGACTGGAAATCCAAACCATAAATCGAGTTACTCATCGGCTCTTCCCCCAGACGGACTTTATCGTTGAGAGACTGCTGCGTAACGTTCATAAACGTCATTCCAAGATGAACGTCCTTGTTAAATTCATAAATAGCGCGCGCTCCGACCAGCGTTTTGGAAGCAAGGGAAAAAAGATCGTTCTGCTCGTAAGTGATTTTCAAATCCGCGCCCGGAACAAGCGCGGCATCGTTTCTGATAATTACCTGCCCGATATTGTAATCAACCTGGTAATCTTTTCCTTCCTGCAGAAGTCTTCCGCCGAGATATACTTTAACGGAATTTTCAACGACATTAAAACCTATGCTGAAAGTTGAAGTCGTGGAAGCGGAATATTTACCGCTTATCAAAAATCTGTCCTTTTCAATATCCTGCTTCGCAAAAGTTTTGTTTGTATCGTAAACAGCCTGATAGCGTAACGAGTCGGGCAAATCGGAAGGAAACTGCTTTCCGAAAGGCTCGAGAACCGGAAAAATCACTTCCCCTGTCGCGGGGAAAATTGTCTTATCCGGGAAAAAGTCAAAATGTCCGTCCGGTCTTGTGCTTGAACCGACTGCGTCTGTTTCATCGAGTCCGAACAGCTGTAAAAGTCTTTTACCGTTCAATTCGTTTACAGGTTCCTGTCCCGGGATTGAATACGTTAAATCGAGATCGAAACCTTCTTTCTTGATATCCATTCCGCCGATAAAGTAAATATTTTTCAACATTAAACTCCACGCTTCTGCGTAATCGCCACCCGGTTTAAGATTGTCGGGCTTAATCAATTTAAGCAGAATCACTTTTCCCGTGTCGTTGGCAATTTGGTTCTGAAAATCACCGAAGAATATATCATCATCGTTGGAAGTTGTCGGTCCTTCTATACGATAAGCGACCGCGACAACTTCGTTCTTCTGAATGTTTGTTTTGAAACTGATGAACCCGGCGTATTCGTTGTAGGTGTAATCGGTATTAGGATCTAACATTGTAAAAGAGATTCCAATTTTGTTTCTCCCGTTAACCGCCGTGGTAAGCGTATCGCGGTAACTTGAATTATACGTCTCGCCCTGATGAATTCCTGGCAAATCTATAAAGGCGTTTCCTTTTCTCTCTTTCGATATATCAGGCAGACCCGATGCTGATTTCCACACTTCCAATTTTTTAATATGATAGTAGCTTTGGTTTGCCGAAGGATTGAAAACGGGCTGTCCGAAATAATTGTTAAAGAAATTGTAATCGGCTGAAGTATCGGCATAAACTTTATCGACAAAAAAGTGTTTTTCCGAATAATCCCAGACGTGAACTTTAAAATCCTTAGTCTGCGCCCCACCCTTGACGTCAACCTGCTCAATTTCTCCTTTTTTCTGCGAAGCAATCGTAGTAAGGGAAAGAGGACCCAACTGGAACTTGGCTTTAACGCCGAAAAGCGCTTCGCCTCCCTGAATAAGCGGAGTGGTTTTCATGCTTACATTACCCCCTTCAATGCTTTGAATTATCTCGTCGGAATAACCTGTATATTTAATTTTCAGCGTATTCTGATATTCGAATGTACGTTCCGTATTCCAATCCGCCGAGATATTCAGCTTATCCCCTATTGTTCCCGTAACGTTAACCTGCACCTGCTGTTTAAAATCAGGTTCGTTTTTTGTTCCGCCAAGAAGCGAAGCCGTTAAACCTTCGGTGGTTTCATTTCGCCAAGCGCCGTGTATATCGACCGCGCCGTTTATCTTCAAACTGATTTTCGGCGGGCCAAAAATACTTAAAAATCCGCTGTTCGGAAGCGGAATGGAGATGTTTGTAATACTTGACATAATGTTGCCAAGTTCATCTTCTTTTCCTTTTAGAGTATATTTCCTCGCTTCGTTTTCGATTATCTTTTTCCGATTGACCGCCAATTCCATTTTGATATACTCGTCTAACGGAATTACCAACGGCGGTCGGTATTCCTTGCCGCCCAATAATTCTTTAATAATTACATATTTTCCGGTCGAATCTATTGAAACAACTCTCTGGAGTAGCCGATTGCTCGGACGGGCAAAAAAGCTTGTCTGATGCGGTTGATTAAACTGAGTAAAAAGATGCGGCTTAGGTTTGTAATGGAAATATTTTACCCTTGCCGTAGAGTCTTTAAAAGTTGTGTCATTTGCAGCGGCTAAGGAATCGGATAATAGTTTTTTCAAACTGTCGGAAGACGAATCGGAGGCGACATTATTGGAATCAAGAAGATATAAAAAGGGGAAATCTGAAGCGGCTTCTCCTTCGGATGAATCTTTCGGGCTTTCCGCGAAATTAGTCGCTTCGAAAAAAATAAAAAATCCCGCAACAGCTAAAATTACGGGGATAATATTAATTCCGGAAAAATAAGAATCGATAAAAAATAAAATTTTCTTTTTCAAAAGTTAAAGCAAGTTGTTCCTAAATTGTAGAAAAATAGCCGATACTCCTCCTCTTTTTAATATTAATGAGCAAAACTATTGTTTTTATTGATTAAAATCAATTTTCTTTTTCAACAGCTTTTAAATATTTAGCGGAATTTGAAGGATTAATTTTGATTAATTTATTAAAAATTGATTTATCGGGATAGTCGGCAAGATTTTCGGCAATTTCGCCCGCTTTGGCATTAAAAAAAACATTGAGGACAACATTCCTGGTCGGATTAATCATTTTGTTGTTGTAAAGGTCGATTATAAGCTTTGCCATATTTTTCTGACCGATAGGTTTGAATTTAGGTCCGCTGAAAAGTAAATCCAATCCGTTGTAATGATAATTGAAAAAATCTTTCCGGAACTGCTGCAGTTTTGAATCCATCAAGTCATTAACATAAACTCTCCGGTTGTATGCGGAACTCTGGACAAACCACCCTTTTGATTTCGTAGAGGAAGCTCCGAGCACCGATAGTTCAATCGCCTTTGAAAAATAAGGGCTTCCGCCGAACGGGTCGTAGGAATCGGCGTCCACTCCGATTATAACAAGAGCGTAAAAATCAAGAAAGCTTTTCAATCCGTCGAAAGTGTTTAAATCAAAATTCATCGACTGCCCCTGCTCATAGGAAAATGACCATTTATCATCCATTATGTTGAGCATAAGCGAGCTTTTCTGCGAGTTGTAAATCGGTCTTGTGCTTGTAATTACCGCTTGTGCTGTATAATTAACATCCCCGGAACCGGTAAGGAAAAAAATATTAAACGAACAATCAATTTTGTCTCCTTCCCAACCTTCCACAGCGTAATGATTACCGTTTAAATATTCCTGAACTGTCTGGGCAAAGCCATTCAATTTTTCTTTGTATTGGCTTGGAAGCTGGTCAACGTTCACGGTTACAGTTGCGTTTAGTTCCTGCCCGAAAATAAATAAGGGAAAGAAAAAGAGAACCAAAAATATTTTTTTCATTTTCTAAATTATTCTGTTGTTAATGATTAATCAGCTGCGAAATCTGTCTAACAATATTGTTTTTTCTTTAAGCCAATTTTTGTTTTCGCGTTTTACGTTTCATGTCTCATGTCTAATAGATACTTTTACAAAACCTAAAATTGTCATATTGAGGACGGTCGAAGCCGTCCGAAATATCTCTAAACTCTGTATAATTACCGGTTCTGAGATTCTTCATTCCACTTCGTTCCATTCAGAATGACATTTATGCAAAGCCTTCTGAAATTAATTGACCAAAAAATTACATTGAATTTAATGAAAATTTTAATAACTTGTCAAATACAATTATTGCTGTTCGGGGCAAAGTGATTTTTGAAAAATTCTTTTGGGGTAAAAATGAGGCAAATCGAACTATTTTTTCTTGTTCTGTTTTTTAATTCAATATTTATCTATGCTCAAATAAACTACGGAGCAAAAGAGATAGCGTTGGGTAATTCCGATGTGGCGCTGTCGGATAACGTTATGGCTCTTTTCGGAAATCCGGCGGGAAGCGCTCAAATTGATTGGAGCGAACTCTCAGCTTATTACGCACCATCTTATTTCGGGGTAAAAGAATTAGCAACCGGGTCCGCCGCAGCTTTAGTTCCGTTTTCATTTGGCGTAGTATCCGGCGGATTTTCAACTTACGGTTTCGATTTATATCGCGAAACAACAGTTTCCGTTTCATTCTCAAGAATATTTTTCCACCGGGTTTTGCTTGGACTTGGTATCAGCTACAGACATTTGAAAATTGCCCGATACGGAAACGCCGGTTCTCTTTTATTGAATTTCGGGTGCATGTTCTACCTTTTCAAGCAGGTACGATTCGGTTTTGTTGTAAAAAACTTTACCCGTTCAACATACGGAAACTATCAAAATCAAATTCCCACGATAATTTCAATTGGAACAAGCGTTAATCCGATTGATGAAATCACGCTGAATGCCGCTATTTGTAAAGACCTGGAATATCCCCTCTCCGCTCGCTTCGGACTGGAATACGGAATATTCCGAAATATTGATTTAAGATTCGGTTACCGAACCGAGCCGAACGCATACACGGGAGGAATCGGTTTGAAGTACAAATATTTTGAGCTTGATTACGCCGTTTTCACACACGAGGATTTGCCGCTGTCGCATCAAGTAAGCTTGATTATTGCTTTAACAGACATAAGCAGAAGAAGAAAAATGATTGATATCGGAATGGATTTGAAATGAAGCTGATTGTAATTCTGATATTATTGAATCTATCTTCATTAATATCGGCTCAAGCAGTATCCGGAATAAAATTGGATGAAATAATAAACCGTTTTGTACGAATGACGAGTGAGGAAGAAGAAAATTCGTCGTTATATGATTTTTTTGAAAATATTCATGAGCATCCGATTGATCTTAACAGCGCAGGTTATTCTGAGCTTAGTCAGCTGCCGGTTTTGGATTACTATGCCATTGAGAAAATTATTGACTACAGAAGACGGAAAAAGGAGTTCCGCTCAATAAACGAATTGTACAAATGCGGAATCAGGAAAGAGGTGGCGGATATGATTATGCCGTTTGTCTCAACGGGAAAGCCGATAAAATCCGATAAAATGAATTATGGTTCATTAAAGACGAGAAGCTACGGAATCTCGAAATATCCGGAGTTGGACGAACCTGACTTTGAGGGAAATAATCTGAAAATCAATAACAGAATAAAACTAAATTACGCTAACATGATTTATGTTAATGCGCTTGCCGATAAAGACGCTGGAGAAAAAAATTATGCTGATTTTTATTCTTACAACATTTCATATCTCGGAAAGAGTTTAGTTAAGAAAGTAATACTGGGAAGTTACACCGTTGAATTCGGGCATGGGCTTGCGGTTTGGAGTCCGTACGCATTTTCAAAATCTGCCGATGCGGTAAACAGTGTGGTAAAACACCCGCATGGAATATCGGCATACACTTCAAGCGGCGAAAACCGTTTCCTTTACGGCGGCGCAACGGAAATTGCTTGGGAAGATTTCACACTAATCCCGTTTTATTCAGTTCAAAAAACGTCAGGCGTCCTTGATTCTTCCGGTTTTACATCTTTGAATATGTCAGGACTTTTTCGCACGCCCACTGAAATCTCAAAAAAGAAGAACCTGAAAATTAGTACGGAAGGATTAATTGCCGGTTACCGAAACAACAGTAGAAATATTTCAGTAAAACTTCTCTATTTGAGAAACAACTTTTCAGTTCCTTTTTACAGCAGGCTGTTTCCCGAGAATCTTTTCAAACGGCAAATCTCTATTTCCGGATTTTTCAGAATCGGATTAAAGCGGCTGCGTATTTCCGGAGAAGTGTGCGCCACTAATGGCGTAGTTGCCCATAATTATTCCGCCCAATTTTTAATATCAAAATATGTTAATGTAATTTCAGGTTTCAGATATTATCCACAAAATTACTTTGCTCTTTTTTCAAACGGATTCGGCGAAAGAAAAAACACTAATAATGAAAAAGGTATTTACAACGGAATACGGATAAATACAAAGTTAGGAAGATTAAATTTTTACTACGATTTCAATAAAACTCTTTTCCGTACGACGACCGAACCTTTTCCGGTGAAACGGAATGATTACTTGGTTGATTATTACTCGCCAATATTTTCAAACGGGAGATTTCGTTTACGCTATCACCGAGAGCTGAAAGAGCATTATCTTGCGCTTGAAAATTACGAGACTAAAACGTTAACAAATCTTGTAACCGAAAGATTTAGATTTGCTCTCTATTACAATCTCGGCAAACAATTCAGACTAACTTCCCAGCTGGATATATCGGCTTTCAGAAGCGCTATAAAAAGTGAAACAGGGTATTCTCTTTCAGAGGAAATAAGGAGCACATTATTTGATAATTTTACTCTCTACGGACGAATTATTTTTTTTGAAACTCCTACTTATGATTCCCGAATTTATCTCTATGAAAATGACTTAAACGGAGTTTTCAATATGGGAATTTTTTACGGGGAAGGTATTTCAGAATATATTTTATTGAGATACGAGATTCTCGGCGGAGTTAATCTCACAGCTAAATATTCCGAAATTTACCGTCCTGATTGGATGATTAATCCCGGGGGAAATATAATTCAAAATGTTACCGTTAGGAGAGTTGCCGTTGAAGTCGAAACCAAAATTGAGAAATAATATTCATAATTTCTCAATAATAATTTTCGGGTCTATTTTTAACTTTGAAAATGCAAACCACTGTTTGCCTAAATCCTTTAACGATGCGCCGAAATGATAGATCGTTTTTTCGTCGATGATTAAGAATCTGTCGTGAGACTGTCTCAATTTTTTAATCTCAATCGGCTCGTATTGTGAATTGAATTTATCTAAGTCCAGCATTAGCGTTTTCGAAATACTTTTCGTATAAATTGTAGTTTTAACTTTCTTTCTCCTTTTCGTAAAAAGAAAAAGCACGGTTTCGTCAATATAATTATCAATAAGAATAATCGATTTTTTTGCTTTTCTGATTATGTCGGAAGTCAGTTTGTAAGCGTCAAAGATTTGCCCGTTAAAAAATACTCCTTGATTAGGGAGTGAACTTGAATTAATTCTCAGATCAATCTGTTCAACTTTGTCGTTAAGTTTTTTTACATTACTTTCAATATGCCCAATTCTTCTATTTAATGAATACCCCTTCAATAAATATTCTTTCAGTATTTTATTCGCCCAGATACGAAATTGTGTGCCCCTGATAGAATTCACTCGATAACCAACCGAGATAATAATATCAAGGTTGTAATATGTTATGTTTCTTGCGACTGTTCTGTTCCCCTCTTTTTGAACTGTTCGGAATTTCCGAACAGTTGCGTCGTGATTGAGTTCTCCCGTCAAAAAAATATTTTTGATATGCTCGCTAATATTTGCTTTGCTGCTTTCAAATAATTCAACAATCTGATTTTGAGTTAACCAAATAGTTTCATCTTCCACTCGAACTTCTAATTTGATTGGACTATTTTCAGATTGAAAAACAACTATTTCATTTTTCATATTTGACACTCTTTTTAATTTAATTGATTTTTTAATAAAAGATTTTTTGAAACAAGGAAAATTTTAAATCTTATAATTTCTCAATTATAATTTTCGGGTCTATTTTTAACTTTGAAAATGCAAACCACTGTTTGCCTAAATCCTTTAACGACGCTCCAAAATGATAGATCGTTTTTTCGTCGATGATTAAGAATCTGTCGTGAGAATGTTTCAATTTTTTAATCTCAATCGGCTCGTATTGTGAATTGAATTTCTCTAAGTCCAGCATTAGCGTTTTCGAAATACTTTTCGTATAAATTGTAGTTTTAACTTTATTTCTCCTTTTCGTAAAAAGAAAAAGCACGGTTTCGTCAATATAATTATCAATAAGAATAATCGTTTTTTTTGCTTTTCTGATTATGTCGGAAGTCAGTTTGTAAGCGTCAAAAATTTGTCCGTTAAAAAATACTCCATGAGAAGGGGTTAAACTTTTTTCACTAATGGCTTCAAAAAGTAAGTCTATTTTTTTATCCGTTTTTATTTGATATGTCAACAGTTTTGTTTCAATATTTTCTATTTGTTGGAACAATCTTGCATTATTATTTAAAAACTTCCTCATTTCCACAAAAGCATCCATTATTTGAATGCTTACATTAACAGCCGTTTCACTTCTTAAAACAGCTGAGAGCATAGAGACTCCTTGTTCAGTAAATACATAGGGGAAATATTGTCTGCCGCCTCTGCCTTCCTTTTTTGTGGTGCCAATTTGGAACCTCAAAATTTTATACTCTTTAGACGATAATTGAAAACGAAATTTTTCCGGAAAACGTTCAATATTTCTTTTGACCGCTCTGTTAAGATATTTTGTTTCTACTCCATAAATTATAGCTAAATCTTCGTCTAACATTACATGCTTCCCTCTAATGAAGTAAATCTTATCATAAATTTTTTCCGCGCTAATAAAATATCCCATTTTTATTTTCCCTCATGCATTTTTATCAAAAAAGATAAATAACAAAATTTTCATTTCCGATAAAATTAATATAAGAAAAAAAGGGAATATTAATATTCGCGCAAAACTAAAAACTCGAAGATTAAACCTTACTTAAATATTAAAGATATATTTCTTTGAGGTTAAAGTTAAACCGATTGCGCGCGCAATCATGAACAATACCATAGCAAGCCAAAGCGCCTCGTTACCGATAGAGTCTTTAAATAAATAGTAAGTGGGAAGAAAAATAAAAACAGCGCTGAAAATCATTGTGTTGCGCATCGGGGCTGTAGCCGTCGCTCCGATGTAAATTCCGTCCCAGAGAAAGCTGATGCTGTTGATTACCGGAGTTAAAGCTGTCCAGAGGAAATATGTAACGGCAAGTTCTACCACCGCTTTATCGTTCGTGAAAAGATAGAGAATTTGTTTTTCCCATAAGAGATATACAAGCGTAAAAAATATTGCGATGATAAATCCCGATAAGAATAATTTTTTTACAACTGTTTTAAGCATAGCCTGATTTTTCTCGCCTTTATATTTTCCTACAAGCGATTCCCCGGCGAAAGCAAATCCGTCAACAGCGTAAGAGAGGAAAATCCAAAGTTGGAGCAGTATTGTATTTGCAGCCAGAACATTGTCGCCGAATTGCGCTGATTCCGCAGTGAAGAAACTAAGCGTAAAAATCAAAGCTAAAGTACGAAAGAAAATATCGGTGTTGATTTTAAAAAACCGTTTTAATTCTTCTATGTGAAAAATGCTCTCAAATTTGAAAAACCTGAGTTGAGAGGAATATTTTTTCAAATAAAGAAATACAGCAAGAAGCAGTCCGGAATATTGAGCGACAAGCGTCCCCCAAGCTACTCCGTCAGATTTCATTCCGAATTGATAAATAAAAAGGAGATTGAATAAAATATTAAGCGTATTTACGGTAACAAGTAAAATAAGAGGATATTTCGCATTCTGCATCCCAAGAAACCAGCCGTGAAAAACGTAAATCGCAAGCGTTGCGGGGGCTGCAAAAATACGGATATAAAAATATTGCGAGGCATATTTTTCAACTTCGGGAGAAGCGTTTACAAGGTAAAAACTCAAATCATTTATCGGCGTTCTTAACAAAATAAGAAAAATGCCCGCGACAATGGCAATAACCATAGCTCTTCCGCTGATTGAAGCGGTTTCCGTATTATCGTTTTTCCCGAAACCAATTGCCGTCATTCCGGTTGTTCCCATTCTCAGGAACCCGAATCCCCAGTAAATAAAATTAAAAATCATCGATCCGATAGCAATCGCGCCAAGATAGCTGATTTTATCAAGATGACCTACCACGGCGGTATCAACCGAACTGAGAAGCGGAACGGAGAGGTTGGTCAGTATGTTCGGGACTGCGAGCTTTAGTATTTGTTTCATGCTGTAAAAATAATTTAAAAAGGTGAAAATTGTCCCTCAAAATTACTCAAATTGTGTTGCAAATGCTGTCTTCGGAATCTCTGTAATAAACGTAAGTTTTATGTTTATCGTATTTTTCAATTTTAAACATTTTTCCCGCTCTTTCTAAAAATTCAGAATCCTCGCTATACGGAATATCCTTAAACCCGTTAAGCTCGATAAAAACTTCGCGCTTTCCGAAAAAAGTTCCGCCTACCGCGCAATCTTCAATTTTAATCATTTTAGATAAATCATTTTTATCCTTAACAAATTTATTCCCGACAATTTCCACTCCGCCGTGCAACAAATCCGTTCCGGGATGCCGCTCCAAATATTCCGCTCTTAATCTTATATGCTCAGGTTTATATTCATCGTCGCTTCCGAGAAAAGTAATATATTTTCCTGCCGAGAATTTAATTCCCACATTTAAAGCGATAGGAAGTTTCATATTCTGCTGTTTAACATAACGGATATTTTCATTAGATTTGATGTAACTGTTAATAACATCAAATGTGTTATCAGTACTTCCGTCGTCAATCACAATAAGCTCAAAATTCTTTTCGGTCTGCTGAAATACCGACCCAATTGCTCGGGGCAGTAGAGCTGCGCGGTTAAATGCAGGCAAAATTATAGATACGAGAGGATTAAACTTTTTGTATAATTGCATAATCGGTTCAAATATTTTTAATTATAATATCAAGTTAATATTTAGTTGAGAAAATCGAATGAAAATTCTTGTCGTCAATTGGCGCTGCATTAAAAATCCCGAAGCGGGCGGGGCTGAAGTTCACATGCACGAAATTTTTAAGAATATTGTGAAAGCCGGTAATGACGTAACACTTGTTGCGCATGCATTTTCCGGAGCGCCTGAACGCGAAGTAATCGACGGGATTAAAATAATACGCCACGGCAATAAATATTTATTCGATAAGCAGTTTAAAAGACTCTACAAAACCAAACTGAAAAATGAAAATTACGATTTGGTTGTTGACGACATTTCCAAAATTCCCCTCGGCACACCGAATTACGTTAAAAAACCTTTAGTCGGGATAATTCACCACATTCACGGTAATTCCCTTTACCAGGAAATTCCCGCTCCAATGGCATATTACATAATTTCAAAGGAGAAGAAAATTCCGGAAGTTTATCGAAACACTCCGATTTTTGCCGTTTCTCCAAGCACAAGAAACGAACTGATTTTAATGGGGTGCTCCCCTGAAAAAATTGATTTACTCTACAATGCGGTTAATCACGAGCTTTTTGAAAATGTTCACGTAGAAAAATCAGAGCATCCTACAATCGCATATATCGGGAGAATAAAAAAATACAAGCAGTTGGAAAAAATTGTTGATACGCTCGATTTACTCCTTCCGGAGTTCCCGAATCTTGAACTTAGAATTGGCGGAAAAGGAGATCATCTGAAAGAATTGACGGAATATGTTGGAAAGAAGAAATTAACCGAACATGTAACTTTCCTCGGATTTTTGACTGAAAAAGAGAAAGCTGAAGAACTGGGGAAAGCGTGGATTTTTGTTACGCTTCCTGCTAAAGAAGGCTGGGGAATTACCGTGATTGAAGCAAACGCAATGGGAACTCCGGTTGTGGGAGCCGATGTTGAAGGTTTGAGGGATTCAATCGTCGATCGCGAGACAGGCTTGCTTGTGAATTCCAATGATAAAACGGAAGTCGCTAAAAAGATTATTGCACTGATAGAAGATGACAAATTGCGAAACAAACTAGGCGAAAACGCAAAAAAGTGGGCGGCAAAATTTAAGTGGGAAAATTCGGCTGAACATTTTATTAAAAAGGTTAAGGAGTGGTATCCGGAGCTTAAAAATTAGGAGTCAATTCCTTTGCGGGAAAGAACGCCTTGGGTGTAATAATGTTTTACTTCCTCAATGTTGCTTATCAAATCTGCTTTTTCTAAAATTGCTTCGGGACAATATCGACCTGTTAAAATAAGTTCAACCTTATCCGGTTTTTTTTCGATAAAGGATAAGACTTGTTCTATCGCAAAAAGCTTAAAATAGATTGAAACGCAAATCTCATCGAGAATAACCAAGTCAAATTCACCCGAGAGCATTTTTTCTTCGGCTCGTACCAGTCCCTGCTTTGCCTCTTTTTTTTCTTCTTCATTCGGCTCTTCCTTACGAAATATAAAATCATCTTTACCAAACTGCTCAACTTCAATAAATTCGGAGAGTTGTTTCAGACTTTCAATTTCGCTGTATGGAAAAACTTTCATGAATTGAACAAAGTAAGTTTTTAAGCCCGCGCCTGCTGCTCTTACGGAGATACCGATTGCCGCGGAAGTTTTTCCTTTTCCGTTTCCGGTGTAAACTTGTATGTATCCCTTTTCAATCATATAATAATACTTAAGTCCTGAGAAAGGGAATCCTCAAATTCTTGGTGGAGCCGTCTTCTTTTTTGCGTCGCTCGAAAAATCATTAATTTGTCCACGTAGGAATATTCATCCCAGAAGTCAATTTCTTCGAGAGTCCGGAAACATTTGGGGCAAACTTTTAAGATAGGATCAACGGTGCATCTATTTTCTTGACAGAGCTTTTCTTCAAATTCTATTTTCATTCGGTCTCAATATTTTAAATTAAAAAAAATAATATAGAAATATTTTTTTAATTACGTGTAATGGCAGTCACAAATAACTCTTTTGAACAAACGTTTTTTGCATAAAAAATAGTGAATTTTAAATATTAATTTTCGATAATAATCTTAAGAAAGAGAGTAAAAAAATGACTCGGATTAAGAATAATAAATTGTTAAAAAAATACTTGAACGTTGAAACAACTACGCTCGATAACATTTATGAAATGTCCGACATTTTAATTAAAGTTATTATTCCCAATAGCGAACTTGAAACAATATACATTTCTCCAAATATAGAAAAGAAGTTGGCATTAAGCCGCGATGAAATTCTTAGCGGGGAAAAGCCTTTTGTAAATCTTCTTCCCGCAAACGAAGTCGAGCGTTACAAGGAAGAAATAAAAAAATTTTCATCCGATAAAAAAATCCACGCAACCGACTTATCATACTACCGATTGATTACCGGCTCCAATAAATCGATCTACGTAAAAGAAAAAGTAAGCAAGATTTATGATCGCCAAGGAAATCTTGTCGCGTTATTTTCCGAAATAACAAATGCGGATAAAGAAATTTCGGACAAAAAGTTTAAAGACACAATTCAAATTCTAACCAAAAGCCTCCTTGGCGCTGAAACTATCGAAGATTTTTATCCTTTTATAACGGAAATTTTTTCTAAAATTATTTTCGTAAGTAATTATTATCTGGTAAAAATTGAAGATGAGAAAAAGCTTAATTTTGTTTTATTTTACGATGAAAAAGACGAATCCCCCAAAACAAGGGAATTTAAACGGGGGCTTACCGAATATATAATACGAACAAAACAATCAGTAATCGCCTCAAGAGAAGATATCCTAAAACTGAATAAACTCGGTGAAATTGATATTATTGGAGAAATTCCGGAGTATTGGGCGGGAATACCGATAATTGTGGACGGAAAAGTGTGGGGCGCAATTGTAATGCAGAGGTATGGAGAGAACGTTCCTTTTTCCGATATGGAAAAAAATTTCCTTGAATTTATTGCCGATAGAATTGCTTTCGTAATTAAGATAATTGCGACAAAGGAAGAACTTATTGTCAGCGAAAATAATTCACGAACGCTAGCCGAAGTATTTGATGCGCTGCACCGAATCTCCAATATTACCGCGAACACAAACCGTCCGGAAGACGAGGTTTTCACGGAAATAATCGGGCTTCTGCATAAAGTCCTCGGGAAACGATATTGGGCGAGGTTAAGAAGTAAAAACATAGATTTTTCATCTCCGAATTACATAAATAAAAATCTTCTCTTCGCCGAAAGAATTGAAGCTCCCGGCTCCAAAATATTTTATCTCGAAGCGGGGAAAACTGACAGGGAAGTTCCCGCATTTGGCGAAAATTTATTGAATTTGCTAAGCGAAACTGTGAACAAGCTTAAGGATTATCTATTCCGACGAACGTCTGCGCTGATAATTAAGGAAAGTGAATACAAGTTCAGATCAATAATCCAATTTGCATCGGTTGCAATAATAATTACAGATGATAAAGGGCGCGTAGTTGAATCGAATAATTTTGCGTCTGTAATTTTCGGTTACGATTCAAATGAACTTAAAAAATTATCGATTTTTAATATTCTCGATTTTAAGGATAAACAGAAACCGTTAATCGGTTATTTATCGGAAGCTCAAGATGAATCCGAACTAACCAATCTCGAGATAAAAGGAATAAAAAAAGGAGGTGATTTTTTCTTTGCGGAATATAGTTTGGGAAGCTGGATCTCGAACAATAAACGCTTTTTCACTTTCTTTATTTCCGATATTTCACAGCGAAAATATGACGAACAACTTTTGAAGTACAAAGCTGATTTTGAGAAAATTATTTCGGGAATTTCATCACTGTTTTTACATGAAGGATTGCAGAATTTTTCAAACGCTTTTCAGAATTCGTTGAAGAGAGCGGGAGAATTTTTCGGAGCTTCGAGAGCTTCTTTCTTTATTATTTCCAAGGAAAAACACGACCTTACATGTTTATACGAATGGACCGCCGAAAATGCGGACTCCCTGATTCAATCGTTAAAAAATATTCCGTTAAGAAAATTTTCAACCCTTCTAAATGAACTGATGAAAAAAGGAGTTGCAGTTGTAAATTCGGAAAACTCCGATAAACTTGAAAAAGTTTTGTTAAGAGCCAGAAACGCCCGAAGCGCCGTTGTAATTGCCTCCTACGTTAAAGGAGAGTTTTCCGGAATAATATTACTGGAATTTACCGATAAAAAAATCTCTCTTGAAAATGAAATTATAGTTCTTCTGCAGCTTCTTTCCGAGATACTAAGCAACTCCTATATGCAATTTTTAGAAGCTGAAGAAAAAGAGAAAACCTCGCTTCAAATGAAAAAATTTATTCAAGCTGTTGAGCAGAGTGAAAGCAGTATTGTGATTACCGATGTATCGGGAAATATCGAATATGTTAATCCTGCATTTGAAAAAATAACAGGTTACAATGAAAATGAAGTAATCGGGGAAAATCCCAGAATTTTAAAATCGGGATATACCACGGATGAAGAATACAAAGAGCTTTGGGAAACGATTACATCCGGAAAAACTTGGCGTGGAATTTTTAAGAATAAAAGAAAAGAAGGTTCTTATTTTTGGGAAAGCGCAATAATCTCGCCGGTAAAAAATAAAAACGGAAGAATCGTAAATTATATCGCCATCAAGGAAGACATTACCGAAAAACTGCAAGTTGAGAATCAGCTCGCCTTAATGAGAAAAATGGAGGCTATCGGAGAGCTTGCAGCCGGAATCGCTCACGAAATAAATACGCCGATGCAGTTTATCGGTGATAACACCAATTTTCTAAAAGAAAGTTTTGAGTCTATTATATCCTTCATTAAGGAGCTGAATGAAAAATTAGAGGAAAATTCCGAACATAAAATCACTGAACTTACCGGTTTTATAAGAGACAAAGAGAAGGAGCACGACTTCGATTTTCTGATGGAAGAGGTGCCGGCGGCAATCGAGCAGACGCTCGAAGGGATTGACAGAGTTTCTAAAATTGTAAAAGCCGTTAAGGAGTTTTCGCACGAGGGCGCTAAAGAAAAAGTTTTTGCAGACTTGAATAAAAGCATCGAAAGTACGGTTATGATTTCACGAAATGAATGGAAATACGCAGCTGAGATGGAGCTGGCGCTCGATGAAAATCTCCCGCCGGTAAAATGCGTTATTGATGAAATAAATCAGGTATTGCTTAACATTACGGTAAATGCGGCGCAGGCAATAGCAGAAAAATTAGGCTCTCGTCCAGAGAAAAAAGGTAAAATTTTAATTACTACCGAACACGATGACAACTACGCAATTATTAAAATTTCCGACACCGGTACTGGAATACCGAAAGAGAATTTAGATAAAATTTTCGATCCTTTTTTTACTACAAAGGAAGTAGGCAAAGGTACCGGACAAGGATTGGCGATTGCTCATGACATAATAGTGAACAAGCATAAGGGAATACTAAAAGTTGAATCAACTCTTGGAAAAGGAAGCATGTTCATAATCAAATTACCGTTAGAAAATAGGGAGGATAAGTAAATGTTAAAAGTAATTTTTGTAGATGAAGAGACAAATGTGCTTAACGGAATCAAAAGAACGCTACGCTCGTTCAGGGACGAATGGGAAATGTTTTTCACAACCGATTCCGAAGAGGCTCTACGATTAATCGGTGAAGAAAAAATTGACGTGGTTGTTTCGGAGCTGCTTGTTCTCGCCGACGACGGGAAACCGCTCCTTAAAAAAGTAAAGGAAATAAATTCATCGATAATCAGAATAATATTTACGGATGAAACTAAAAAGGAGAAACTGTTTAACTCGCTTAACTTTGCCCACTATTTCCTAAGCAAACCTTTTTCTCCGGATGAATTAAAAAAGAAAATAGAGCAAGGTTTTTATGTTCAATCTATTTTGGAAAACAAAGAACTGAAAAAGACAATCGCAAAAGTAGAATCTCTTCCGTCGCTTCCGGAAATTTATTTGCAGATTACCGACGAACTGATAAAGCCGGATTTTTCAATTAAAAAAATAGCGGGATTAATAGAGAAAGATTTAGCGATGTCGGCAAAAATTTTAAGAATTGTAAATTCAGGTTTTTTCACTGTAAGAAGAAATATAAACTCAATTTTTGAAGCGGTTATTCTGATAGGCGTTGAAACAATCAAAACATTAGTCCTTACATTTAAGATTTTCAACTCCCTCGGGAAAAAGAAATCCCTTGAGTTTTTGCTGGCTCATATTCAAAGACACAGTCTTACGGTTGCGATGGGGGCAAAGAAGTACGCCGCTTTAAAAACGGCAGGGAAAGAAAACGAAGAAAAAGCTTTTCTCGCCGGAATGTTTCACGACATCGGGAAAGTAATAATATTTTCTTCTGAAGAATTGAGCGGGAAAATCTTGGAAGAATATGTTACCGGAACCGAGGATTTGCTTACGGTTGAAAAATCAACGCTTGGCGTTACACATGCCGAGGTCGGAGCATATTTGCTTAGTCTCTGGGGAATGCCGTACGACATTGTTGAGGCGGTTGCTTTTCACCACAATCCCGAAAAAATTAAGGAATCGAAAAATATGCTTCCGGTTGCTCTATATGTAGCAAACGCAGCTGCTGAGATAGCAAAAATCGACACAGAGTATCTGAGAGAATTGAATCTTGAGAAAGATTTTCCGGAAATAATTTCATTATTAAAAAATCAACGGAGTTGATTATGGAGAGTAGAAAAGGAGCGAAAGTTTTATTGGTTGACGACGAAGTAAATGTTTTAAATGCTTATAGAAGAAATTTGAGACTGGATTATGAAATCTTTGTAGCTCAAGGCGGCGAACAAGGATTATCAATGCTAAAAAATCATGGGCCTTTTGCGGTTGTTGTTTCGGATTTTAAAATGCCGGGAATTGATGGAGTTACGTTTCTTAAAAAGGTTAAGGAAATTTCAAAAGATACCGTACGCATTATGTTAACGGGCTTTGCCGATTTGAATATTACAATGGACGCCGTAAACGAAGGACATATTTTCAGATTTCTCACAAAACCTTGTCCGGTTGAAAAACTAAAAAAAACAATTGATGAAGGAATACGGCAATATGAACTGGTCAGAGTCGAAAAGGAACTGCTGAACAAAACTTTACGAGGAAGCGTAAAAGCGTTAATTGATATTTTATCCGTCGTCAATCCGCTGGTATTTAATCTCTCGTCAAGGCTGAGCAAATATTCCGTTAAAATTGCGAAAAGACTTCAGAGAAATAACTTGTGGGAAATTGAAATTGCGGCGCTTGTATCGCAGATCGGTCTGGTCAGCGTTCCCAACGACATAATTGAAAAGAAACTGCACGGCTTTGAGATATCCGAATCGGAAAGCGAGATGTTCTATTCTCATCCGAAACTCGGGGCAAAACTTCTCAGGAATATCCCCCGTTTGGATTACGTCGCTGAAAGCGTTTATTATCAATACGTTGATTACAAACATTCATTGTCCGAATATAAAAAGAGCGGAACCGAAATTCCATTTGCCGGAAGAATTCTTAAAACGCTGAACGATTTTTTTGAACTGAACGCCAAAGAGTATAATGAATCCATTGCATTAAGGGAAATGGAGAAATATGTCGGCGTTAAATATGATGAGAAAATTTTCGGAGCATTGGTTGCGGAAGTTGAAGGAATCGAAGATAAAAAACTTGTAGTTTTAAAAACAATTCCGGAATTAAAAGAAGGCGATATTTTAGTTGAAAATTTGAAAGATTCGAATGGATTCTTGCTTCTGCCGAAAGGAACGGAGCTGAATCTCGCAACATTATCAAAAATTATTAATTACAATAAATTGACAAAACTGGTCGAACCGGTTTCAGTTGTCGAAAGTTAGAAAGTGATGTGCTTTGAGTTATGAGTAATGAGTTATGAGTTATGAGTTATGAGACGGCGCCGCCCTATTCCTTGAACATAACTTGACAATTTGCAATATCATTCATATACTTAGAAACAAAAAAAACCAAAAAGGAAAAAGACTGAGAAAATTTCTACATTTTATTTTAAATAATTAACTGTTTTCTCGGTGTTTTCATCTCGAAAATACCTCGCTGATTCAATAAAGGCTATCTGATGAAAAAAATTATTGTTATGATTTTTCTCCCTTTGCTCTTCTTTTACGGATGCGCAAAGGAAGACGGGACAATCGTTGACCCTGTAACAAACGGAGCAAACTCTCGCGTTGCTGTAGTTTCCGTTGATTCTCCCGACACTCTTACTTATTCCGTGGTCACAACTTTCACGGCAAAAATTGTTTTATCTCATCCCGAGGAGATAAAATCGGTTACGGCAACGCTCAACGACTTTAGGGATAACATTCCCCTTGCAACTGTCGCGTTAAGTCAATCCGCGCAGTTCAATGATACAACAGCCGAATACTCGGCGTCATTCGGAATAGATACCACATTTACGTCGGGCGTCTATTCGATTGATTTTGCAGTTACGCTTATTTCAGGATTATCCGAAAAATTGGCGGTAAAATACATTTACATTAAAAGGATTTACGAAAACTCTCCTCCGGTTCTTTCCAATTTGGTAATTCCCGATACAGTCGCTTTCAATGAGAAATTTACTTTCCACGTTGATGTTTATGATATAAACGGAGCTAGTGATGTCAGGGAAGTTTACTACAAATTATACAAACCGGACGGCGCTTTGATTGTAAACAGCCAAGGGATTTCGGAATTTCCCCTTTCAGACAGCGGCGACACTTCAGAATCGGGCGATGTAACAGCCGGCGACGGAATTTACACAATGCAGCTTTTAATTCCCTCCGGACAGCCTGCCGGAGTTTGGCGAATGGATTTCCGGGCGATTGATTATCAGGATTCCCTGAGCAATATTATTTCACACAATTTAACGGTTCAATAATGAGAATAAAACTTTTAGCGGCTCTAGCTCTATTGCTTCCCTATTTTCTTTCGGCGCAAATCCGCCCCGAAAAATTTTTGATTGGGAATAATAAAATATTAAAAGGTAATGTAACTCAAACAAAAAATCCTTTGAGCAACTCTGTTTCCGAAATCGAGATTCAAGGAGACACAGTCTGGATAGGAACTTCAAGGGGACTAAGCTACACTACCGACGGCGGCGAAAACTGGACAAACTTTTACGGAACAGACGCTTTCGGAACAGAAGCGATTTATTCTTTGCTTATTTATGACGGAATAATTTTTGCCGCAACCGGACACACCGAAACCGGACTTGCGGGAGAGAGCGTGCCGACCGGCTCCGGGATAAGATTTTCAACCGATGGCGGAGTAACTTGGGAATCGGCGCCGCAGTCAACGGACGACCCGGGCGATTCGATTATTGTTTACGGAATCAATCATATAAGAGCGCTGCCGGTAACCGTGCCCCAGCAAAATGTAACTTACGATATGGCGGTGTTGAACGACACTCTTTACACGGCTTCATGGGCGGGCGGATTGAGAAGAATTCCCCTCGGAAAATTTCTGGCAAATCCGGGAACAAACTTTGAGCGCGTGGTTCTTCCGCCTGATTATCTTGATTCCATCAGTCCTGACGATACTCTCCACTTTTCGCTTCAGCCTGTTGCCGGCGCATTTGGTCCCGAGCAATATTTGAATCATGTTTCCTTCTCAATCGCAGTCAGCGATTCCGGATTTATTTATGTTGGCACTGCAAACGGAATTAACAAATCCACAGACGGTGGAATAAGTTGGACCAAATTCAATCACCAGAATCAAAGTCATTCGATAAGCGGTAATTTTATCACCTCGCTCAATTACGATAACAACACAAACACTGTTTGGGCTACAACTTGGCCCGCAATCGACGCTTACGCTTTTTACGGTGTCTCCGCTTCTTCGGATGGCGGAAATACATGGAGCGTGTTTTTATCTGGAGAAAAAGGTCATTCCTTTGCATTCAAAAATAACGGCAATAATTCATCGGACGTATTTGTTACAACGGATAACGGAGTTTTCAGAAGCTCCCACAACGGACAAAGCTGGACGCTCCCCGGGCAAATCAGAGAAACCGGCGGAAGTCTGACAATTGAGACAAATGTTTTTTATGCTGCAGCTGTTCAAAATTCATCCGCTTCCGGAGCGACGATTTGGCTCGGCTCCGCAAACGGTTTGGCTAAACTTGAAGAAGGCGCTATTCCCTGGAGCGGAACTTGGAGCGTTTTCCTCGCAAGCCGTCCCCTTTCAGGTTCCGGCGAAACATCCTATGCGATGCCGAACCCGTTCAATCCCGATTTCGGTAACTTGCGAATAAAGTTCAATGTTAACAGCGGCGGTAATAAAGTTACAATCCGTATAATGAATTTCAATATGCAGATTATTAAAACTGTTGTTCAAAACGCCTCCCGCGATTACGGAGAAGACATTGAAACTTGGGACGGACGGGACGAAAACGGAAATGTCGTTCCGAACGGCGTTTATTTTTATACGATTGAGGAAAATGATTCGTTTAATTCCTACGGAAAAATAATGGTTATCAGATAAATTTTAGGAGAAAGCATTGAAAAAGCTTCTGTCAATTTTATTGTTTTTTAGTTTTACATTTATTTACGCCCAGCCGGAAATGAGCAAAATTGCAAGTATGCCGGGCGCCTTCAGCAGAATGGGATTCGGCGCAAGAGGAATTGCAATGGGCAACGCAATGTCGTCGGTTACAAGCGGTTCTCTTTCCGCTTACTACAATCCGGCGTTATCGGTTTTTCAAAAAGGGAACCGTTTTCAAGCGGCTTACAGCTCTCTTTCTTTCGACAGACATCTGAACTTCGTCGGCTTTACAAAAAAGTTTTCTATTGGAAAAGATAAAAAAACGGGAAAAGCCCGTTCAACCGCAGGCGTTAGTCTTGGCATAATAAACGCGGGAGTAAGCGGAATTTCGGGACGCGACAATCAGGGCTTTTCCACCGGCGAACTCTCAACTTCCGAGAATCAATTTTTAATTTCAATCTCAAAGATGGTCGGAGATAAACTCGCGGTAGGTCTATCGATGAAGTTTTACTACTTCAAGCTCTACGAAAAAATCTCATCAACTTCACTCGGTTTTGATCTCGGAGCGCTTTACCGCGTAAATGACAAGATGAACGTATCTTTTGTCGTAACGGATTTAAACAGCTCCTACAAGTGGGATACTTCATCGCTCTATTCAATCTACGGAAAAATCAGCGAGGACGCTTTTCCCTGGCTGGCAAAACTCGGGACTTCATATTTTATTAAATCATTTAACTCCACTTTCTCTCTTGAATACGAGCGTTCTTCTGCGGCGACAAATTATTTACGGGCGGGAGTTGAGTATAATCCAATGGAACGCTTATTCTTCCGCGCCGGAATTAACAGATTAAACATTTCCAATTTCGACGAACCCGCTCTTTTTTCATTCGGATTTGAATATTCGCATCAGCTGCTTGGCGTTGAGGCGGGAGTTAACTATGCTTATGTTTACGAACCTTACTCTACCGGCGACAGACACATTGTCGGGATTGTTCTCGGGTTGTAGATTGTTTTTAAATCCTCATTTGTAGAAAATAGGTTAAATTATTTTTTGATGTGCTGGAAATATATTATTTATAAAACCACTCCAACTCTACATACTTAGTTGAACTACTTCGTAGTTCCTTGGATTTTTGGTTTTGTTTGCCTATGGACTTCGTCCATAGTTATTCAAATTGAAGTGCTTCGCACTTCCTGTTGCATAAACTTGCTTTGTTTCACAAATAAAATTGCATCATACTTACGAGAAGTTAGATTTTCACCGACTGTGAAGCAGTCGAATTTGAATAGCCCCGAACGAAGTTCGGGGTAACAATAAAAAAACGACGCAACTGCGGAGCAGTTGAACTTTAAATAACGCAGAGAGAAATTTGATTAAACTAAATTTCCCTAGCAGATAAAAATAATTTAGCCGGGAAATAATGAACAAAAATTGAAAAGTAATTTTCTTATTTTTAATATTTAAATTTTTAAGGAAAATAAATTGAAGTTAAAATCAATTCTGATAACAATAATTCTGTTTACGGCAAGTTTGTTTGCACAGACAGAGGTCAAGAGCGGAATGTCATTTTTAAAAATCGGCTTCGGAGCAAGAAACATTGCGCTTGGAGACGCCGGAGTTATTTCGGCAAACAACTCAACGGCTTCGGCATACAATCCCGCTCTTCTTACCCTAAACGATAATTCGCAAATCACTTTATCTCACAACAGCTGGATGACCGACGTCAGAAGCGAAATGCTCGGAGCTAAATTTTATATGTTCGGACTTCCTTTTGCCGCATACATCAACAGCTCCGCTATCAACAATATTGAGCTGAGACAAAAACCGGGCGAAGCGCTCGGAACATTTAATGTTAATTATTTTGCGGCGGCGCTTTCCTCGGCGTTTAACTTGAATAAATCAATTTCGGTAGGCGGAACAGTTAAGTTTTTGTATCAGGGAATTTATGCAGATGAGGCTACCGGCTGGGCGTTTGATTTCGGAGCTATTTATAAAAACATAATCAGTAATCTCAATTTGACATTTGCGGTTCGTAATATCGGATCGATGAATCAGCTGAAAAATGACGCTACCAAGCTGCCCGCTTCGATTTCCGGCGGCGCAGGTTATTTTATTCCGCAGCCGGTTAATAATTTCAGCGTCGAACTGTTTACCGCGGTTCGAAAATATTTTGACGACAATAATTTTCATCTTCACACCGGAGCGGAAGTAGGATTTAAAGATTTTGTTTTTGTGCGCGCCGGATATATAACCGGCTATGAAGCGCGTTCCTATTCGGTGGGACTCGGCTTAAACTGGCGCGGATTTAATTTTGATTACGCGTTTGCTCCGTTCGATTACGCGCTCGGTAACTCGAACATCATTTCAATACAATATACTTTTTAAGGATTTTCTTTTATGGAAGTTGTTGAATACAGCGAGGAATGGAAAGAAAAGTGGGACCGCTTTGTGGACGAATCCAACAACGGGACGATGTTCCACAAACAGATTTTTTTTGATTATCACACTCCCGGTAAATTTAATTTTAACCATTTAATTGTTTTGGATAAAGGGAACATAGTTGCGCTTTTACCCGGCTCTATTGTTGAAGGCAATATTTTTGAGTCCCCGATTGGCGCGAGTTACGGTTCGATTGTAACTAAAGATATTAAATTTGAAAAGACCTTAAAAATCGTCGAAACGATAATTGACTACGGCAAGAAAAAAGGTTTTTCCGAATACCTTCTGACAGCGGCTCCGCAAATTTACGAAACCGTTCAGAACCAGAATCTTGATTTTGCAATGCTTTGGTCGGGATTTAAATTTGATTTACACTACATTTCAAGCGCGATTAAACTTGATAAAGAACGCGAAATCATCTCCCGCTTTTCCCCGACTATCCGGCGCAACGTGCGAAAATCACTACGCAATCCCGACATCCGCGTTGAGATTAACGAACGCTACGACGAGTTTTATCCGATTCTGCTTGATAACAAAGCGCGGCACAACGTTAAGCCGACGCACTCCTACGAAGATTTGCTGAAACTGAATAAATTAATGCCCGGCGCTCTGAAACTCTTTATGGTTTACTACAAAAACAAACCGATTGCCGGCTCCTCGATGTTCTTCACCAACAAAAATGTCGCGCTCTGTTTTTACAATATGCTCCTTTATGATTATCAGCATCTGAAACCGATTCAGAGAGTGATGTACGAGGTTGTAAAATATTCCACCGAGCGCGGCTACAAATATGTTGACATCGGCGTCTCACAGGACACTAAAGCCGCAAACCCAATGACGCCAAGCATGAGCTTAATCAACTTTAAGGAAAAGTTTGATGCCAAAACGGTTATGCGCAATACTCTCAGACTTAAATTGAGATAGAGATGGCGCGCGCCGATATTTGTTTTGCATTTCTGGGAAATCCCCACACCGATTCGCGAATCACAAATATCTACGAATCACTTTCCGCGCTCGGCAAAGATGTTAATGTAATCGGATTTAATTGGTATTCGGGAAATTACGATAATCCCAAAGATTGGTTTATTTATAAGATTAACCGCCGCCCCGCTTTTTTGTTCTACTTAAAATCTGCCGCAAAACTATTTTTTAAACTGCTTGATATTACAGCGGATATTTATGTAGCCGAAGATGTTTACACACTTCCCGTAACCGCGATAATTGCGAAAGGGAGAAGAAAAAAGCTCTACTACAACAGTCGCGAGTTTTATACTTCAATCGGAGGTCTTGCGGGTAAATCATCCGTGCAAAAATTAATTGCGGCAATCGAAAAATTTTTCATCAAATATGTTGATGTTGTTACAGTAACCGGAGAAATGGACAAAGAGTTTATCGAGAAGCTTTATCATCCCAAAGAGATAATTGTAATCAGAAATATTCCCCGTAAAATTTCCCCAAAGCCGGAGAAAATTTTCAATCTGCGTGAGAAATTCGGTATCCCCGAGAAAAGCGTAATTCTTATTTACCAGGGAATGCTGCAGAAAGGGCGCGGGATTTATCAATCGATTGAAGCGGTTAAAACGATTGCCAACACCGCTCTTGTTTTAATCGGTTACGGGCCAGATGAAGATAAAATCAAAATGCTGATTGATGAAGAAAATCTCCGGGACAAAGTTTTCCTTACGGGAGCGGTTGAACATAAAGAGCTTCTTAATTACACGGCTTCCGGCGACATCGGTTTAACGCTGATTGAAAATATCAGCACAAGTTATTATTATGCGCTTCCCAACAAACTGTTTGAATATCTGAATGCGGGGCTTTGCGTTCTTTCTTCTCCTCTTCCGCAAATGAAAAAGATTGTTGACGAATATAAAGTGGGCGAAACCGTTAATCCGGAAAATCAGGAAGAGATAAACGACGCCGTTAAAAAATTATCCGAGAACTCCGAACTCCTTGAAAAATACAAGTTGAATGCGGCGTCCGCAAGAGAAGAGCTTAACTGGGAAAATGAGTTTGAAAAAGTGAAGCGCTACTTTGTTTGAAAAATGAGGAATAAACAGAAAAGGATATTGATTGTAAGGCAAGACCGGCTCGGAGATGTAGTCCTTTCAACTCCCCTTCCCCGTGAAATCAAAAAACATTTCCCCGATTCTTTTGTCGCCGTTCTCGTAAAAAAATATACTAAAGCCGTTTACGAAAATAATCCTTTCGTAGATCGGATAATTCTCTGGGACGATTTTCCGCAGGAAACATTATCCGACTTTTTCAAAAAGGTAAAAGAAATCAGGCGTTTTAAGTTTACTCACGCATTTATGATTTTACCGGACGAGCGGATTAATTACGCTCTTTTTTTTGCCGGAATTAAGCAGAGATACGGGACAGGCTGGAAAATTTTCCAAGCCGTAACCGGAGTAAAAAGCGTAAGCAGAAACAAGTACATTCCGCTCCGCCACGAAGCCGATTACGCGCTTGATTTCGCCAGAAAAATCGGGATAAACTCCTTCAACTATGCTTCTGAAATTCATCTTACCGAAGGGGAAAAAGCGGAATCAGCGGAACGGAAAAAGATGTTCTGCCCCAACGGCGAAAAGCTTGTAGCGGTTCATTCAACTTACGGATTTTCAACGCCGAACATGCCCGCATCCGAATACGGCAAACTGGTAAGACGGTTATCAAAAACGCCAGGAATAAAAGTAGTCGTAACGGATTTTGAAGTCCCGGCAGAGTTGCAGAACATTGAAAATGTAATATATTTAAGCCGCTCGGGGAGAGAATTTTTTATTGATGTTGCAATGGCGGATTTATTGATTTCATCCAGTACAGGACCGTCTCATGTCGCCGCCGCGCTTAAAGTTCCGACATTGACGCTTTTCTGCCGACTGCCCGCCGCATCGCCTCAGTTGTGGAGTCCGATTGGAAACGACGCCTATTTTATTCAACCGGTAGAATCATACTGCGCAGCCAATTGCCCTGCGGACATAAAACAATGCAGGTTCCAAGGCGCCGGAGGAATTAATGCCGATACGGTTTTTACACGCGCAATGCAGATTTTATGAGATTTGGTGTGAAAGTTCCGAGTAATTCTTAAACGCAATCCGCTTACGGAATTTATTTTATACTTCTTGCTTTTTCATACATTTAATAATATTTTAAGTGATAAGCGAACAATAGGTTAACATATAATCCCGATATAAGCAATGCGTGTATGGGAAATGTTAGCGGTTATAGAAACAAAAATATTAATGGATAAATGAAAAATATAATGAACGAAAAAGAAGCATTAATATTAACACAATATAGGGCTGGAGGAAAATATCGAAATTTCCTCGGATATCTTTATCATTTCCCAAAATCATATTTAAATTACTTTAAAAAGCTTCCGGTCAATTTTCTTTTTTACGAGCCTGTAAAATCCGGAAAGGGTGAATTCTTTGGTACGGGTAAGATTGTTCAAGTGATTCCGGATAATGAATTAAATGACCATTATTTTGCAATTATTAAAGATTATCAAAGTTTTAAAAAACCAGTCAAACATCGTGATGAAAATGGCAAATTAGTTGAAAGTGAAAACCCTCATTACAATCCACAAAATGCAGTTAGAAAAATTCCAAAAAAACTATTTGATGAGATTATTCTCGAAGGAGAAATATCATATAATTTCAAATCGGATGCTCACCTTATCAAAGTTTTAGGAGAACAATTAATCGGTTCGGAAAAAGTAGGTATTTTAGAATTGATAAAAAATGCAATTGATGCTCAAGCTTCCTATTGCAAAGTTAGAATAGAGAAAATAAATAACTTAAAAAAATTAAACGAAGAAGATTATAAATTTCCCGAATTACCAGGTCCCGTAATTTTAGTTGAAGATAATGGTATTGGAATGACAAAGGATGTTCTTGAAAACGGTTGGTTACGCCCGGCTTCAACTATTAAAACAAATATTAAAGAAAAAATCAAAAAAGAACGGGAAAAAGCAAAAGGACTTGGAAATCTTGGTCAATTTGATGCTTTAATTAAACAACTGAAAAAAGCGCACGGAAATAGAATACCATTAGGGGAAAAAGGTGTCGGTAGATTTGCTACACATCGTCTTGGCAAGCACCTTGAAATTAGGACAAAGGTCAAGGAAAATAAATATGAGCTTGTACTTAAAATAGATTGGGATAAATTCGATATTATCTCTGATGAGTTTGTTGATCTTGATAGTATAGGTGTAAGTATATCAAAACAGAAACTTTCAAGAGATTATGGAGAAAGTGATTCCGGAACTCAAATTATAATTTATGGTGGACGAGATGGCTTCGAATGGGATGAAGAAAGTATTTTAGATTTGAATAGAACTATTTTAAATCTAAATTCACCGCACCCTCCAATTAACAAAAAGCAAAGAAACAATATTTATAAGCCTTTTAATGCATTTTTGGAATGCCCTCAAATTGAAGAGCTTCCTAAACATTTAATTTACGAGGAATCAGAACCGAACTTTACATTGGACGTTTTAGTTTCTGAAAAAGGAATAGCTGATTCGGAGATAAAATTTAAACACCCTACTGATAAAATTCCTCCGGAAAAATGGATTGATAACGATTATGATTTAAGAATATCAAATGATAATTATTGGAGATCGCAAAATGGAAAAAGAGTGCCTGAATGTGGAGCATTCTTTTTACATATTGATGTATGGTATCGATTAAAAGATTGGATAGATATTTCCAACTATACTGAATTGACTGATTATCTTGGAGAATTCGGGGGAATGTCCATTTATAGAGATAATATTTTAATATTCGATGCAAAAATAGGTTCCGAAACCGACTGGTTGGGACTAACAGAGGAAAAAACGAAACAAACATACAGAATTTCCTATCGCGATTTCATTGGAAATGTCGAAATAGAGCAAAGCACTAATTTTGATTTAACAGATAAAACCAATCGTGAAGGACTAATAGAAAACAAAGCTTTTAAAGATTTATCGTTATTGGTTAAAAATATAATTAAAAACATTCTTGAACCTAGGTACATTGCTAAGAGAGATGAATACAAAAAATTGACAAAAGGAATAATATCCAATCCTAAAAAATTATCTGAAGTAACAAAAACCGGTTCTAAATTTATATCAAATGTTGCTAAGAGTAATTATCCTTTTGACACTGATCCCTATACATTTTTTGACGGATTATGGGAAACCGTCGAGGGTAGAAAAGACGGATTAATTAATCTGGAAAGTTCGGTTAAAGAATTGAAGAAAAGTATTGAAATGCTTGAAGATGTGCAAAATCAGTTTGTTGAACAAGCCGGTTTTGGAATTTCCGTTGCCGTTTCATTACATGAAATCAATAAAATTACGACTAATTTTTATCACAGTATTTTACATCTGATAAAAAGCGAAAATATTGAAAAATTGGATTTGGAACATTTGAAAGAAACTTCATATTCTTTGAAAACCGAGCTTAAAAGACTTGGACCTTTAAGGGCTATAAGAAATGAACGATATAATGAATTTAATATATTGAAATCCGTCAATTATTCATATGATGTTTTCAAAAGGAGAATGAAAGAAAAAAACATAGATTTTAGTATCGAAAATCAGAAAGACGACTTCAAAGTTTACGGTAGATATTCGGCAATAAACCAAGTCTTAGGGAATTTGTTTGATAATAGTATTTATTGGATTGAGAATTCAAATAACGTAAAAAGAGAAATTAAGATTAAAATAAATTCAAAATTCAGAAGTTTAATTTTTGCAGATACCGGAACTGATATCAGCGAAATTATTAGGCCATATCTATTTGAACCCGGATATAGTTTGAAAGTTCCCAAAAGCGGGTTGGGTTTATATATTTGTAAAACATATTTGAATTCAATGAAAGCCAAAATTTACGAAACTCCGATAAAAGACAGATTACCGGACATGAATGGAGCACATTTCACCATAGATTTCAGTAGAACACCTAAAAATAAAGAGGAAAAATGAGTAAGTATTCGATATGCATATTAGATGATAAAATTCCCGCAATTCAATTATCCGATTATATGGATGATAAAAGTATTTTCAACAGAAATAATTTTAAACATCTATTAAGTTTAGAGAGAAGTAATTGGGATGATATAGCTTTATATGAATTAATAGATAATCTTTATAAAGAAGATGAATACGAATTAACTGGTTTTTCACAACATTCATTTTTCTTTGATTATTGTTCGGACAATTTATTCTCACCGGATATTGTAATTTTTGACTGGGATATGGGAGAGGATGTCGAAGAAAAAGACCCAAAAAAGAATTTAATAGAACTATTAAAAACCAAATATTGTTTAATTGCTGTTTTTACTGAAGCAGATAAAGATGATGAGGTATCAAATGTATTATCTGAATCTGATTTTGACAATTATAAAGACAGAATTTTGCTAATAAAAAAAGGCGATGAAAATTCCGTTGAAAAATTAAAGAATGATATTGAAAACAAATTAAAGTTGTTTTCATTTAAACTTAATCAAATATTAAAAAAGAATACATTACAATCAATTGATAATATCTTGATAAAAATCGGAAAACTATCTTTTAATCAATTTATTAGTTTATTCGGCGAAAAAGCAGCGAATGGTGAAAAAGAATTATCGGGATCCGATTTTATTGATATATTTCTTGAAAAACTTAAATATGAATTGACATCTATTGGTATTAATAGTTTAGAACTTAAAACTGATGACGAAAATATTGGAGATGTTAACAAAATTAGAGAATTATGGCACTATAGATTGTACCATAAAGTTACAGATAATATCATTAGAAAAGGTGATATTTTAAAACATAAAGAAGATTATTTTCTTGTTTTATCGTCAGATTGTCATCTTAATAAATTTTGGAATAAAAATCTTGGATACCTGTTATTAATTAAGTTACACAAGGTTGATAAAAATAATGTAAGTTTTAAAAAGAGATTAAATTATCGGAATAATAGCAACTTGACAAGTTATTCACTGTCAAGTTTGGTAAACCCATCACCAATTGAGTTTTTAACAATATTACCAAGTATGATTTTAGAAGATGAAACATATATAGACTTTGCTTTGAATTCGAGAGAACTTTCATCAATTGAAATAGATATTCCAGAAGATAATAATTCCAATCAAAAACTGTTGCTTAAACATCTAAATGGATATGAAAAAATATTATCTATATCAGAGCCTTTTATTTCAGCGCTATTCTTATTTATTTCAAATCATTTTTCCGGATTTGGGTTACCTGATTTTTCGGTTGAACTTAAAGACTCCATCAAAGAAAATATTTCAAAACTGAAAAAAGATAACTAAAATGATGCAACTTAATTCAATAGATTTATTTTCGGGAATAGGCGGTTTAAGTCTTGGACTAAAAGAAGCCGGATTTAATGTTTTAGCTTCAATTGAAATTGACGAATATGCGGTAAAAGGATATAAACTTAATCACCCGGATACTATTGTTTACGAACAGGATATTAGAGAATTTGACACTCAAAACATTAAAAATTTACTAAATGGCGAACCTTTACATCTTCTTGCCGGTTGTCCTCCTTGCCAGGGATTTTCATCAATTAGGCGATTAAATAAAAAAAGAAGCGTAAAAGACGATAGAAACAATCTTGTTTTGGAGTTTCTGCGATTCGTTAAAGAGTTAAAACCTTTAACGGTAATGATGGAAAATGTCCCAGGATTAAAAGATTATTATTTATTCAAACGATTATTCCGTGAACTAAAACAAATGGGGTATAATCCAAAATACAATATAATCAATGTTCGTAATTATGGCATTCCTCAAAATAGAAAAAGATTAGTTTTAGTAGGTTCTATTTTGGGTGATTTAAATATTGCAGAAGGTCAAAATATTAAAGTTACCGTTAAAGATATTATCGGTAAATTACCTTCACCCGATAAGTCAAATGATCCGGCACATAAAATTTTTCCTAAACATTCCGCAAGGATTAAGGAAATGATAAAGCAAATCCCTAAAAACGGAGGTGGAAGAAAAGATGTACCGGAATTCACATTGGACTGTCATAAAAAACCGAATGTCGGTTTTAATGATGTTTATGGAAGATTGCGTTGGGAAGATTATTCTACAACCATTACCGGAGGTTGTTTAAATCCGTCAAAAGGAAGGTTTTTACACCCGGAAGAAGACCGGTGTATTTCTGCAAGAGAAGCAGCTTTACTACAATCTTTTCCTATTAATTACAAACTACCTATTGACATACCTAAAACCAAATTAGCTCTTCTTATCGGAAATGCATTACCTCCTAAATTTAGTTATGCTCAAGCAAATAATATTAAACGACATATAGAAGAAAAAATTGGCTGATATATTTACAAAAGATAAAAGGTCTGAAATAATGTCTAACATTTCGGGCAAAGAGACAAAACCGGAAATTATGGTAAGGAAATATCTTTTTTCGAAAGGATTTAGATATAGAAAAAATGATAAAAGATATCCAGGTAAGCCGGATATTGTTTTGCCCAAATATAAAACCGTTATTTTTATTAACGGTTGTTTCTGGCACGGACATAAAAACTGCCCGAAATCAAAACTTCCTGAAACTAATTATGAATTTTGGAAAACAAAAATTGAGGCAAACATTAAAAGAGACCAAGAAAATTATGAATCTTTAGAAATACAGGGGTGGAAAGTTGTTGTTATTTGGCAATGCGAAATCAATAATCTAAAAAATAGAAATAAAAAATTGAAAGAACTTAGCAAAATGTTAAAACAACGAACCCACAATCGAGTAGCTGGCTGACTACCAAATGATAGCCGGCGTTTCGCTTATTTCCATAAATATGGATTTATCTGAATTACACTTTCTTGCCAAGAAAATTGGGAAGAAATTTACGATTAAATTTATTTATTAATACAAGAAAATAAAACAAATACGAATAAAATTAACGGCAGTACAAAAATGAAAAATATCAAAACACTATTAGCTTTATTTATTACAATTTTTTTGTTGAGTTACACTTCTAATACGGCACAAAACAACACGGTAAAAATTAGTAAAAGTCAAATAACAAAATATGAACATATTTTTAAAGACCTGAAAGAATACTTATCTGAAGAAAATGGAAAACTCTGGAACCGCCAACTCTATGGTCCCATTCTTTTAGTCGATAAAAATAGCCGAACAATTTTCGCCAATATGCCTGACGATAAAGGTATTCTAAAGAAAAAAGGTAAAATTTACGTTGGAATATTACCTAAAGAAATCAATATTTCAAACACAGCCCATAATTGGAACGGAAAAAGATGGACAATGGTAATGTTGCCTTTGCCGAAAGATTATAATGAAAGGTTAAATCTGTTAACGCACGAACTATTCCATAGAATTCAGCCGGAACTTGGGTTTAAAAACTTGAATAATAAAGCGGGTAATCATTTAGATGATTTAAATGCGCGCGTTTTTCTAAAACTGGAATTAGAAGCATTAAAAAAAGCATTAAGATCGAAAAATGTTACCGGTAGAGAAAAACATATTCAAAATGCATTATTTTTTAGAAATTATAGAGACGAACTTTATCCCGGTGAAAAAGAAGAAGAAAACGCCTTGGAAATGAATGAAGGATTAGCGGAATATACCGGTTCTACTTTAAGCGATAGAACTGACATACAACTTAAAGAACATTATATAGAAGCCATAAATAGATTTTACAACAATAAAACATTTGTAAGATCTTTTGCCTATGTGACTATTCCCGTTTACGGATATTTTATGAAAATGAAAAATCAAAACTGGAACAAAGAAATAACCGTAAAAACAAACCTAACCGACTATATTACCAAGTTTTTTAATGTTTCCATACCAATCAATCCTTCCGAATTTAAAGCGATCATCAATAAAATTAAGAATAATTACGGTTTTGAGAAAATAAAAAGTTTTGAAACAAACAGAGCAAACGAACGCAAAAAATTAATAGCAAAATATGAAATAGAATTTCTCAAGAATCCTACTTTAACAATTTATTTTGAAAATATGAATATTAGCTTTGACCCAAGGAATATTATGCCATTTAAAGATTTAGGGACTGTTTATCCAAATATTAGAATTACAGATAATTGGGGAATTTTGACAGTTAAAAATGGAGCTTTATTAAGTAAAAATTGGGATAAAGTAATAATCTCAAAGCCAATTGAAATTACAAATAAAACAGCGAAGGGAGATGGCTGGAAACTCGAATTGAATAACGGATGGCAAGTAGAACAGACAGGGAAAAATTACATATTGAAAAGAAAATAACGAACACACAACGAAATGTAACGCGGGCTTAAGCGCTTATTATGAAAAATTCAACGTTAAATACAATACAGCATAAAATAAAAGCAAGCGCCAAAAACCCGCGCTGCGCATTGCCAAACCATCAAACTTAATATGAAAATGAATACAAATAATAAAATCAGAGTATTATTTACATTAATTGCAATTGCTTTTATTTCGTGTAATAATCATAATGTTAATAATGTAAATGATCCGGGCAACAAAAAAGCCGAATGGATAAAAAACGCTTTCGTTGCTTTTGAAAGCGGCAACTATCCGAGGATTAAAGCGATTTCCTGGTGGAATGAAAATTGGGACGACTACGGTAAAATGGTTATGTTACGCATAGATTCCTCGCCCGAAAGTCTCGACGCATACCGGCAAAGCGTAAATTCTCCCGTTTTTACGACAAGCGCAAATTTTCAGAATGGCAAATTGATTGCCCCAACCGCCGGTATTTACCATTCCGCTTTTCCGGATTTCGGAGGAACGGAAGACATTGTTACCGCCGGTAGAATTAATGAGTTTGTCGAGTTGGCGAGGAAAAACATTGTTTGGGCTTACTTTTCCAATAATTGGACAAACGGAATTAGTTTTCCGACAGAAGCTGTGGAAACAATTTCGGGGACCGGAAAAATCCCGTTCATCCGGCTTATGCCGCGAACAAGTTTTGAAGAATACGCCGCCGACACTCTTTTTTCGATGCAAAAAATCATTAACGGAGATTTTGACAATGAACTGACGCAGTGGGCAAAAGATGCGGCAAGTACGGGCATTCCGCTTCTTGCGGAATTCGGCACGGAAGTTAACGGCAGTTGGTTCCCTTGGAACGGGCTGTACAACGGCGCGGGACAAACAGATGGCTACGGAGACAACTCTATCGCGGACGGACCGGAAAGATTTCGCGATGCTTTTCGTCATATTATTGATATTTGCAGACAAAACGGAGCGACAAACATTACTTGGTTTTTTCACATAGACGCCGACAGCGAACCAGACGAAGAATGGAATAACTTCGAGAATTATTACCCCGGCGACGATTACATAGATTGGATTGGAGTTAGCGTTTACGGACCGGTGGAGGAAGGCGATGAATACCGCGAGTTTTCTGAAACCTTGGATGAAGTTTATCAACGAATGTCGGAACTTACGGATAAACCAATGGCTGTTTTGGAATTCGGCGTTACGGAAATGAAATAAACTGTTACTTTTAACTAATCAATTTTTTAAAACCGCGAAAAACTTTAACAAAAATGAACAAATATGAAAAAACTAATTACAATTATTTTATTGTTTGTCGTTTCAACAATTACCTTAGCTCAAAATGTATATTTCGTTTCCACGACCGGGAATGACGGCAACTCCGGATTAAGCGAAGCAAATGCTTGGAGAACAATTAGCTATGCGGCGTCATCTTCAAGTCCGGTAACGGCGGGAGATACCGTATATATTAAAGCCGGGGACTACGGAAACGACGAAATATTTATTGACAAAAATTATTCGGCAAACGACGCCAGGATTTCATTTATCGGTTATCAAAATGTTCCGGGAGATATATCCGGTTTTGATTTTGTATATGGCGACAATGTTGACCCTACTCTCATGCCTTTGATAAATCCCGGAGACAGAAATACAGGCGAGGGCATTAATCTGTCTGACATTTATTCGATAACGATTAAAAATATCCAAATAGCAAATAGTTTATCTGGAATTAGTATCTGGAATACAACGTCAATAAATTCCAATCATATCCTGGAAAATATTTTCTTACAAAATATCGGATGGGAATATTCCACGGCTATCGCTATGAAGGAAGCAAATAATAACAGCGTAAAAAATTGTCTTATTGTAAATGCTACCGGAGCGGGAATGGATATTTGGGGAGATAATAATCATATTGAAAATTGTAAAATTTACAGCAATGAAAGTCAACAAATTTCAGATGGCACTTACACTTCAATGGATTATTATCTTGTAATAAAGGGAAATAATAATGTAATAGAAAATTGTTACGCCGAGCGCGACGGCGATTTGGAAGATGTAGGACACGGATTTGAAATAAAGGAAAGCGGTCAAAATAATTTGTTTGTTGATTGTACGGTGAAAAATATGATTGCCGGATGTTTTAGCGTGCGCTGGTCCGGCGTACAAAACAACGAATTTAAAAATTGCACCGCACTCGGCGGCGTTTCGAGCGACGTTTCGGCTTTTATGATACGAGAAGGAGCGAGCAATAATACGTTTAACGCTTGTATTTCAGAAAGTTGTCAAGCCGGAATCCGTTTTATATTGGCGGGAGAAGACGCGGATTACTGCGGAAATAATAATTCATTCAATAATTGTGTCATTAAAAATTCGGAATGGGCAATAGACTTAAATCCTTACTTTTACAATAGCGCTCTGGTAAATAATAATATAATCGCAAACTGTCTGATTTATAATTCAAATTTTCTTTTTAATTGCGAAAGACCTAACACGGGGAATAAATTGGTTAATTGTATAATTTCTAATGTAAATAATTTTGCTGCCGGCGATAATACGGTAAACTTTGAATATATCTATTCGGATTTCTTCAACAATGGTTTTTCGGCGCCTTCGGGAGAAAATAATATTTCCAGCGATCCGTTGTTTGTAAATGCCTCCGACGGAGATTATCATTTGCAAGAAACAAGTCCGTGTATTGATTCCGGAACTTCGGAAAACGCTCCCTTGTCAGATTTTGCAGGCGTAACCCGTCCGCAAGGAGCCGGCTTCGACATGGGAATTTACGAATATACCGGTCCTCAAAGCGTCGGTAATTCTTCCAATACGTCTTCTGCCAATAGCATTTTTATCTATCCAAACCCAACATCGGATAAAATCATCATAAAAGGCAGTAAATATAATTTAAGCGAAGTTAAAGTCTATAATATTCTCGGACAAGACGTTACAAAGTTAACCCGTAAAAGTATTCTTAATGAAACATCGGTTTTACTTGATTTGACAAAACTAACAAACGCGATTTATATCCTGAAAACTAAAACTACCGCCAACAAAATATTAAAAAAATAGTGGGAGAACCATACTGCTCATCCAATTGCCAGACATACATAAAGAAATGCCGATACGGTTTTTACTCGCGCAATGCAGATTTTAAAATAAATAAGCCGCCACAATATGGCGGCTTATCAATCTTAGGAAAAATCCTATCTGACTAATCTTAAAGAATTCTGTCCGTTACGAAGCAAAACGAAATTATCTTTTATATTTACAATCTTGTATGAATCGCTAATTTCGGGGAACAAATCGCTGGTGCCCGTTGCCGACTTAGCCAAAGAACCGAGAGCTGAACCTAATAAAGAACCGTCATCCATCGATTTTGCAGCATTAAATTTAGACTTTTCCCAATTATAAAATCCGGTAAAGTTTTCTCCGTCTCCTTTAATTACCAAATCCGTATTGGGATTGGTAAGTACCAGATTCTTTCCGTCCTCGGTTACATACCATCCTGCAGTATAACTTATTTTATATTCGTCAACTTTAATTCCCGGAAATTTCTCTTTCCAGTCCAGCAACTTATCCGATATTGTTCCGTCCGCAACCCAAATATCAAACTGTACCGTGCGCCCGAGAAAATCAAAGTCAGCTTTCATTTTAGAGTATTTGTTATGAAGCATTTCTTTGCCGTCAACTTTATAACCGGTAACGCCCCACTCTCCGAGCAATTTATTAGTTACTGTTTGGTATTCGTCTGTGCTTTTGGTCATATACGGATTTGACGAAGAACAGCTGCTTATGAAAATTCCGATTATAGCTACAACCAATATTTTTGAGATAAATTTCATTTTATTCTCCTTCTATTTATTTGATTAGTAACATCTTTTTCGTTTGAGTAAAATTACCCGCTTTAATTGTGTAAAAATAAATTCCCGTCGGCAGATTCTCCGATTCAAAAGTTACAGAGTAATTGCCTCTGTTCTGATTTTGATTTATTAAGGTTGCAACATTTTGTCCCAGAGTATTATAAACATTTATTGTTACAAAGTTAGCGTTGGGAATCGAGTAATTGATTGAAGTCGCCGCTTTTCCTTGTGCGCTTTTGGAAAACGGATTCGGATAATTTTGACTTAAAGAAAATCCTCTAAGCGCTTCCCCGCTGTCATTTACGTCGGAGAGCGTTCCTTCAATTAAAACATTATCTATTCCAACCAGATCGCCGTCGTTTCCGATATAAACCCACTGCATTATTATTCCGTCATGGTTTTTGTACGAACTTAAATCGATGGTAAATTCTCTCCATTCCCATGAACCGCCGTCGTTTTCAGCTTCCCAAATTTGAGTCCAATTGTTTCCGTTGTCGGTTGTAATCTTAAGCTTTACCGTAGCTTGCGACAGCCAGTTTGTGCTGTAGCCCGCCCAAAAAGTTAAAGTTGCATTTCCGTTTCCGATGTTAAACGAACGTGAAAATAGCCGTTCTTCCTGGTTCTGAGCCACCCAAGGACAAATTGCCGAGTAAACGCTAGTTGCATCAATCCCGGAAAATGGATGGTCGGTGGGATTACCTTTCTGCCAAGTATAATCGACTTGCGTTGACGTCTGCGTCCAGCCTGCGGGAGGAAAAACATCTCCGTCAAAATTCTCTTGCAAAATTGTTCCGGTCACTGCCCCGCCGGTTACGTTTATATAATCCGTTTTAGTTTCGGTATTTTCTGTTGTACCGTTGTCAACGGTTAATGTAACAGTGTAAGTCCCCGCCGAAGTGTAAGTATGCGAAGGATTCTGCTCGGTTGACGTTGTTCCGTCTCCGAAATTCCACAACCAGCTTGTAATATCCTTACTGCTTTTCACATTTAAATTCACTGCTACTTCATTCTTTTTCTCTCCCGGGAATACCAATAGCTTGCTGGGAGCGGTATCAAGTATTTCATTAATTATTGTTATATCGCCGGTAGCTCCGTCAATTGTAAGCACGTTCCAATATCTCCCATCCCCTTCGGTAGGAACATTAACGGAAGCAATCAAGCCCGAAGCATCATAAACCTGCACAACCGCATTTGAAGTAATCAGCGTGCCTGTTGACGAATACTGATGAACATAGTATTTGTAAGTTCCGGAAGCTCTTTGATAAATTGTTATTGTCTCCGGTCCGTATCCGTCTTGGTCATCGTGGTCTAAAGTTGCATAAGGCGGCGAAGCTGAATCTCCTCTTGAGCTGTAATAAACCGTATATTCGTTTCCTTCGATTGGAGGAGTTTTTAAGAAGGAATCCAAATCGTGCGGATATTCCCCCCAGTTGAGAACAATTCGAAGTTCTCCAGCGGATATTGTTGGCGAAAGGGAAACATCCATTGTTAACGTTTCACCATCGGCAATTACTACATGCGAATTTGTATATGTGCTGTAACCGGAAGCGGTAACAACAAGAACATGAGCCGCGTCAGTCGATTGATCAGTAAAGTTTACGGTTAACGGTGCAGTACCCGAAACCGGACTTCCTGAAAAACGAGCGGTTAAAACCGCTTCCGGAATGCCGCTGATTTCGTAATTGCCTGAAGCATCCGTTACGGTTGTTAACCCCGCTATTTGTACTTGCGCGCCTTGAAGTCCCGTCCCGTTAACCGAATTTGTTACTCTGCCGTTAATAGTTGCGCCCGACATTGTATTTTCGGGCGATACAATGTTTTCAGCAAACACAGAAGCTGCCAAAAACACTACAAGGGCAAATAATATTTTTTTCATTTTTTCTCCTTTTAGAAATTAATTATTGATTCATTCTCTTTTTCATCTCTTAATTGTTTACCACACTTCTTACAATAGTTTGCATATGGGTTATCAATTTTTTCGCTGCAATTGCGGCATTCCGAAATCAATTTTGTACCGCAATTAGGACAAAAATCATCCGGAGCTTCAACTCTTGTGAAATAATTGCATTTTGTGCAAATTTTATAGAATTTCATTGTTCACCATTTTTTATTAAACTACTGCAAGCATAGTGCCAAGATAATTTCATTTGTAAGAGCTTATTATTAAATGACTTAGCTTTTATTAAATTGACAAACGCCTTAGAATTGTCGCCCTTGCGGTGAAAAATGTTGCCTTGCCGGTCAACATTTTTTTTAACAGGAAATATTATTTTGATATATTTCCGAATGAGAAAATTAATAATCATCTTTCTTGTTGCTTTTCCGATAATTCTTTTTCCCGGAGATAAAACAAGTAAATATCTAAACTTTAGTTGGCTAAAGATTGAAACCGGCACGGGAGTTCCCCTCCATTTTGTATCCGGAAAAAACAAAAGCAATTTTTCGGTACAGACCTCAAACGGAATTCTAATTAACATAAAAAATTTTAGACCTCTCTTTTTGCAACCCCCCGGTAAATTCAAATTGGCGTTTTATTATGAAATAAGTGAAAATAATTTTCTTTGTTCCGCTACGGACCTTAATTGGCACGGAGTAATTTTTAGAATAACCAACGGAATTTGGCATAAATTCAATTTTAGTTCAAACGCTCCGTTGCATCAAATTTTCAAGCTGAAAAATTCCTATTTTATCGGCGGCGATGAAGGAACGTTAATCAAATTAGACGGAAATAACTGGTCTCGAATTAAAACGCCTTTTGATTCTCATATAATTTCAGGAATTACATATAACGGCAAACTTTACCTATCAACACGAAAAGAAGGAATCTTTCGATTTGACGGAAAAGACTTTTTCCATTACAATAACTCAACCTACCGAATTATTAAAGAGTTGAAAATAATTAGGGACAAAGTTTACGGTAAATCAATAAGAGGGATAATTTTCCGAATTGGGGATGACGGTCTGACAGAAATAAAAGATAAAGAGATTCTTGAAATCTTTTTCCCGAATTTAATTAAGAGCCATTTGGGATACGGTTATGTTGCTGATTTCAATAAATCCGGAGAAAAAATCATTTTACAATTTCCGGAAAACTACAATATCCAAAATAGCGTGAGTTTTAACGATAGCAGTTTTGCGCTCCTTTCGAAAGACGGAAACATTTACATCTCCCGAAATTCAGACGAAAACAATTTTACTGAAGCCGCCGCTGTTTACAGAGTTGACGACCTTCCTAATTCTCAAAATACCGGCGCCGCATTTTTTGACGCAAACAATGATAAAATTCCGGATTTGCTTTTAACAAATAATTCGTCAAGAAATTTTTTGGGATTATTCAAAGGAGTCGAAAACTCGCCGTTTGCAAACCTGACTTCAACCTCGGGACTCCCCTTTAACAGATTCAGAATTAATTTTTTTGCTCTGTCCGATTTAAATAAAGATGGCTTAATCGACGTTATTCTTGAAGGAATACCTGACACACTCCACAAAATAATGATCTACGAAAATCTCGGTGAATTTAAGTTCAGATTAAAAAAGGAAATCGAAATTCCTTCAGACTTTCAAATATTTGGGATTCGGCAGCTTTCAACATTCGATTATGACAATGATGGGGACGATGACATAATTGTTACATCATATTACGGAGCAAAAAATAAACCGGGCTACGTTTTAATATATAATAACAGCTATTGGGGAAGCGTGTTTTCTCCCGATACTACGCTCAAACCGCTGACAAACAAATGGAACTCTTCGATAACATTTGCCGACTTAAACAACGATGATAAAACCGATTTTATTCTTTCAAATTACTGGGCATCAGATGAACTCGGAATTAATATTTCGAGTAACAATAAAATGAAGTACAAACTTGCCGACAGTCTATTCTTAAAAGGCGAATCTTCGAACACGCTTTTATCGGATTTTGATAACGATGGGGATTTGGACATATTCACTCTTTTTACTTCCGGCAAATTGAACCTTTATAAAAATGACGGAAATGATAAGTTTATTGATTATTCCAATAAAATTCATTTGACTCCTTTTGAAAAACATAATTCAAAACCTTCGGTTGAAATGTTTAATCTCGGAGATTTCAATAACGACGGTTTTTGTGATATTGTTGCTCAATTAAATTTTAACGGTAAACATAAATTAGTTCTTATTAAAAATAACAACGGCAGAGATTTTAGCGCTGATTCGATAGTTATCTCATCTAAAAACCTTTCTATAATCCATTCCGCCATTACAGATATTGACGACGACGGTGATTTGGATATTTACTGCACTACCAAGAAACATAATTTACTTTATTTGAACAATCTTGATCGTAATAATTTTATTAATATCAAACTGCATGGAATAGAATCAACAACCGAAGCCAAAGGAGCAAAAGTTTGGGCTTTTCAGAAAGAAAAAACCGACAATAGAAACCTTCTCCTCGGGTATAAGCAGCTTGGCGCAAGCGAAACTTTCAGAAATCAAAGGAATACTTTTACAATCCATTTCGGTCTCGGATCGGCAAAAAGCTCGGCTGTAAAAATCAAATTCTCATCAGGCAAAGAAATTTATTTCCCACTCGTAAAACAAGGAACTACTTTAGACGTTCATGAATATTCAGGAATTCAAAAAACTTTTTTCCTTTTACCCGGCGTTATTTTCCGCTTTGCTTCTCAAACAGAAAATCAAATATACTTTTTCATAATTATATTATCTCTGCTAATAATTTTTTTTGGACTCCGATACAGTTACAAAAACAACTATTTCACAAGTAAAAAACTGCTTGTTTTCTCGCTGCTTGATTTAACTCTTTTTTCCGTTTCGGTTTATGTAGCTTCATTTTCAAGCAATGAATATCTACGATATTTAGTTCCTTTAAGCGTTGCCCTATTAAGCGGTATTTTACCGCTAACAATTTTAGTCGGTTTAAAAAAATTATCTCGTGATGAAATTAAACTTCACGATGAAAGATTGCTGCAACTTGTAATATCCTTCTCGCATGGAAAATGGGCGCTAAGAAACTTAAATTCATTAATTTTATTATGTCAAAATCCTTCCCCTGATTGGGAATCTAACAACGAGTTCAAAACTAAGCTGAAGTTAAGATTTGAGACATTCAACAAATTAACGTTGCCCGCTCTGTCGGAAATCTTAAATATTGAAAAGGCAATTGAGCCTAACAATAAAGAGTTAAAAACAATTTTTGATGCCCTGACAGAGATTGAGTCCGGTATTCCAGAACGGCTCAAAGATATTGAGAAAATTAATATGAACTCCCTTGCTATCCAGCTCTCAATTATCAGGACGGGAATAAAAGAAATCAGGGATATTGTATTTTCACGGTCTTCTTCCTTCCCGACAGAAGTTATTAATAATGTTATAAATGAAACTTCATCCCTAATTGCTGACAACAATATCATTATTGAGAAAAAGAAATTGTTTTCACAAAAAATTCCGGCGCTTATTAAAAGTCACGAACTGGCAAATATAATTGACAACCTTCTTCATAACTCAATCCGTTTCATGAAAACCTCGCCGGTGAAAAGAATTGAAATAATTGTAAAAAAGGAATCTCCGAGAATTATTATCAGCTGGAGCAATACCGGCGAAAAAATACCGGAAAATAAATCAGCTCTGATTTTTGAGCAAGGATATTCTGAGAGTAAAAGTACCGGGCGCGGATTATTTGAAGCGTCGAAGATTCTTAAAAAATACGACGGCAGAATTTTTCTAAAATCAAGTTCCGATGAAAAAACAACATTCATCATCGAACTAAACGAAGGAATTATAAAGTAAATGACTACCCACAAAACAGCCAAACCCTTGCTACTATTGATTGACGACGATTATGATTTTTCTTCCGACTTCCTGATGTTATTGAAGGATTACTTCGAATGTCTATCCGCCGAGGATGGAGAAGAAGGAATTGAAATAATTAAGCAAAATAATATTGACGTGATTTTACTAGATTTAATGTTCGAGGAAAAGGAAAACGGAATTGAGATTTTAAAGAAAATAAAAAAGATTGATCCCAATATTCCCGTCATTATGATTACCGATTATGCTTCAGTCGATACCGTTCTGGACGCGATGAAACAAGGAGCTTACGATTATGTTTCCAAAACGCCTAACATGAAAGAACTCCTTCTTAAAATTCGTCAGTCAATCGATTTATCGGAATATAAAAGAAAAACGGACTCTCTGAAAAAAGACGCTTCCAAAGAGTTCTACAAAATAGTAGGCACAAGCAAAGAAATCAAAAAACTGAAAGAGAAGATTTTACTTTACGCCCACAACTTGAATACAGTATTAATTACCGGTGAAAGCGGGGTGGGAAAAGAACTGGTTGCGCGGCAAATTCATTTAAACAGCAGCGTTAAAAATGAAGCGTTTGTGGCGGTTAATTGCGCCGCTATTCCAAAAGAATTAATCGAAAGCGAGTTGTTCGGTCATGAGAAAGGCGCTTTTACAGGGGCCACAAAACAAAAGCTCGGTAAATTTGAGTTGGCGTCTCCGGGAACAATTTTTCTTGATGAGATTTCAGAGCTTAGTTTGGATGCGCAGGTAAAACTTTTAAGAATAATCCAAAACAGGGAGTTTGAACGGGTAGGCGGAACTAAGACAATAAAGAACAGCGCGCGAATTATTGTTGCCACAAACAGAAATCTGGAGGCGATGATTGAAAATGGAAAATTCCGGGAAGATTTGTTTTACAGAATTGATGTTCTCCCGATTGAAGTTCCTCCGTTACGAAATCGAAAAGAAGATATTCCCGAATTGGTTGAACATTTTTCCGAGCAAATTTGCTATGACTTGAAAATTAAGAAAAAGATTTTTTCGGAAGAAGCTATAACAATCATGACGAAGTACAATTGGCCCGGAAATATACGTGAATTACAAAACCATGTTACACGAGCAATCATTTCATCGGAAGATGACACCGTTAAGAAGCAAGATCTCGACTCGAAGCTGAAAGGAGAAAATTCTTCCATAGATTTTGTGATTGATAAAATCCCCGAAACTTGGGAAGAAATGGATTTTGTGAGAAGAAAAGCCGCCGAACAGGTAAGTCGTGAAATTGAAAAAATATTCTTAAAAAACTTACTGAAAAAGTTTAACGGAAATATCTCAAAAGCTGCACAGAGTTTAGGGCTTAACCGTTCAAGTTTATATAAAATGCTTAAAAGAAATAATTTGGAGTAAAATTCTTTTTAACAATAAAATTTATTTTTCAACCCATAGATTAAATTCTTTTATAAGTTGCAAGTTCTGACGCTTTATTGTACATTTAAATGACATATAATCTCAAACGGAGCAAAAATGGAAACCTTGGATATTAGAAACATTAAACCATTATCCGAATTTAGAAACAACATAAAAAAATATATACAAGAGCTAAACTCATCCAAGAAACCAATGGTAATAACTCAGCACGGGAAGAGCGCGGCAGTAATCTTAAATGTAGATGAATTTCAACAAATGCAAGACCAAATTGATTTTATGAAAAAAATAGTACGCGGTCTTGACGATTACAAAAAAGATAAAGTCCATTCCAAATCTGAAGTCTTTAACGAGATTAGTAAAATAATTACTAAAGCAGAATAAGGATGAAGATACTCTTTTCTTCTCAGGCAAAATCTGACTTGGTTGACATTGTAGGATTTATTTCAGAGGACAATATTCCGGCAGCCAAAAAATGGGTGGTTTCTGTAAAAAGTTACATAAATAAATTGGAAAATTTACCTCAACTTGGCCGAGTTGTACCGGAATTTTCCGATGAGAGCATTCGTGAAATTATTAAAGGGAAATACAGAATTGTTTATAAAATTAACGAGAAAAATAAAGAAATAATAATTTTAACAATTCATCATTCCAAACAAAAACTTTAGTCAAAGACGTTCAAGAATTAGGAATCTTTTCAACGCTTACGGATAATGATTCGCAAAAAAAATTGAACATCAAGTTTTAACGCGCTGAAAAGAAATAATTTGGAGTAATCAATATTAATAAATACATTAAAGTATCGGAAAGAACAATTCGGGTAAAAAATGGCTGATAAATCGAAACTGTGGTATTTGGAAAACTTTAATCTCTTTGAAAACCTCGATTCCAAAAGTATGATGGAGTTGGATAAATTGATTATCGATACCGAAACGCAAACCAACGAGCCTGTTTATTTTGAAAGCGACCCTTCGCAAACAATATATTTTCTAAAAAAAGGACGTGTTAAAATAACCAAGTACCTTCCGGACGGAAGCGAGAAGATTATTGCAATAATTAACCCCGGAGAAGTCTTCGGCGAAATGGCTTTCCTCGACGAAAAAGAAAGGCATGATTACGCAGTTACCGTTGACCCGGCGCGCATCTGCGCAATCAATAAAAATGATTTGGCGGCGTTTATCGAGAAAAATCCGGCGCTGAATTTGAAGATGACAAAAGTAATCGGACTTAAGCTGAAAAAATTTTCGGAGCGGATTGAGGATTTAATTTTTAAGGACGCCGATCAACGCGTTACATCTTTTGTTTTGCGCTATGCAGAGAAAAACGGGAAAACCGTCGGCGAACAAATTTTTGTTAAACCTTTCCTAAAACATCAGACTATCGGTGAACTTACGGCTTGTTCGCGCCAGACTGTGAACACGATACTAACAAGTTTGAGAAAGAGAGGTTTAATTGATTTCGACAGAAATAAACTAATAATTAACGATAAGAAAAAATTGAAAGAGATTGTCGAATAGAAAAGTGCGAAAGCAAAATTGCAATCGCACTATGTTGGGGGCTATGGTAGGGGGATGCTATATGATAACTTCGCCCGATAAAATAGGAGCTTTTTCAAAATCCACGCTCGGTTTTGCCAAGCGTCCCAAATAATTTGAGAATGTCATTTCAGTAATCAAACCTAACAAATCAATCATGTTTATTTGATTAAATCCGGCAGCATAAAAGTCATCTGCTGTCTCTTGTTCAACATTCCCTCTTTGAATGATTATCTCCTTAGTAACTTTAATCAGCGCGTCAATTTTAGGGTCGGGATGGCTTCCTTCCCGAATTTCAATTATTTCATCCTCTCTTAATCCGAGCGTTTTAGCTTTTAACGTATGAGCGGAAACGCAATAGATACAGCCGTTTGTTTCCGATGTTACCAGATAAATTATTTCCCTTTCTTCGGGAGAGAATGAATTGTTGTTTTGCGCTCCCGAAAACTTAAGATATGAATCCAAAGCATTTTCAGAGTTTCCCATTATCGAATAGAGGTTAGGCACTTTTCCGTAAGACGATTCGATATTATTGAATATCATATTTAGTCTTGGCGAAGCTTTTTCTTTTTTCATTCTATATAATCCGTTCATTTTTATATTCTCCGATATTTTAGATTTAAGAAACAGCTTCTGCGGTCTGCAGTTCAGGTTTATAGATAACGCCGACAAACGCGCCGTAAATTAAATGTCCGACCAAACTAGCCATTGCAACCATTAACGAACCGGAAAATAATCCGGCGGAATAGGACATACCGTTCATAACCATCATCATAGGCATTACAACAAGCTGTGCCAATAACCAGGGCAGAACGCCATACAATGCGCCGGTTTTTGCATTCGCATCTTGATTAAGTATGTTAATATATAACACATATCCGATTGCGAGAGTTTCGCCGACCATAAAGTGAGCTAACCATCCTACGATAATAGGCGCGTGCATTGTGTGAGCAAGCATTGCGGGAATGTCCATCTTGAATCCCATTAGCGGCGCCATATAGGTAAAAGCCGTCATTGCAATCGTACCGATAAATCCGGCTATTAATGCTGATGTTACAGAAATTCTTGTTTTCATTTTGTACTCCGTTTTTATTTTAGTTTTAAGTTCTGATACAAATCTAACACGAAGCCGGAGTTTAAACTGTCGTGGATTTGACACATCTTAAAATTACTTTATTTCGACAATCCCATAACGAGGAACTGAGATAGGATAATTCGCCGTGGCAAACAAAATTCCCCTCTTGATTCGCCAAGGCGAAGGGTGGGTTTCGCCGGAGGGTGCGGAGACGAAAGTCGGGGTGTTGAAAAAGCCCAAATAGTCAACGGAACAAAATCTACCGGACTATTGTCTCCAATTCTCCTTTCGTATGCCTTCAAGGAACAAGCGCCTTGAAGGAAAGTAAACTAAAATGTAGCAGATTTGAGATAACAAAAAAAGAGGTCAGAAGTTAGAATTTTTTTTGTTCTTCTGAAGAAAAAATACTTTATGTTTTCTTTTCGGAATTATTGAATATTTATTAGATTTATATTCTTTATAAATAAAATTCACTAAGGAAACTATGGCAAACTCAAAATCACCGCATACATTTCATATTCCTGTCATGGGATTAAGTTATACAATCGATTCTCCGATAAAAGTTGCGCATCTTGGAATTTCTTCGGTAATGTCAATCTTCGAGCATAATCTTGTTGAGAAAATGAGGAAGTTTTACGCGGATAAATTCAATAAGCCTTACGAAGCAATTACCACCAAAACCGAAGATTTCAGAGCCAAGCGGATTACAGCTTATCTTAACCTAGTTAACGAAATAGTTCACGAAAAATATGACGCGCTTATCGCTTCCGTTGCCGACGGTTACAACGAAATAGGAAAATATTTTGAGCTTCTACCCACGGCATCCGAGCTTACCAAACAATGGGATAGAATCGTTAAGAATAATTCCGACAACATTAAAGAAATCAAAAATTGGCTTTATGAAAATTTATCGATTGGAAGTATTGACGTTAACATAATGACAAAAGTTGACGGCCCAAACTACAAAGGGAAAAAGCAGCTTCCGATCGAACAGAACGACGCTCACGCCGCAATAAGAGGATACGCAAAAAGCGAGCTTGAATCTTCCTTAATTTTATCCGCCGGAATGAACCCGAGATTATTCACCTATATGGAAAACTTCTCCGATTTTTACCCGGACGCAGAAGGTAAGATAAAGAAAAAAATTATTATTAAAGTCAGCGATTACCGTTCGGCAATTATACAAGGTAAATTTTTTGCAAAAAAGGGACTTTGGGTTTCCGAATACAGAATAGAATCCGGCTTAAACTGCGGCGGACATGCGTTTGCGTCCGATGGATTTTTGCTTGGACCGATTCTTGAGGAATTTAAGAAAGATAGAGTTACCCTTCACAAAACGACTTATGAGATTTTTAAAACGGCGCTTGAAAGGAAAGGAAGACCCGTTCCCGAAGAAATTCCGGAATTAAAGATTACAGCGCAAGGCGGAGTCGGCACCGGCGAGGAACACAAGTTTCTTCTGAATAATTACAATATTGATTCCGTCGGTTGGGGTACGCCTTTTCTCCTTGTTCCCGAAGCGACAACTATTGACGAAGAAACAATGCAGCTTTTAAGCGACGCAACCGAGGATGATTTATATCTTTCCGATGCTTCTCCCCTCGGCGTTCCCTTTAACAATGTGCGCGGCAGTTCAAAAGACATCGAACGTATTGAATTAGCCGAAGAAGGAAAACCGGGCAGTCCTTGTCCAAAAAAATATTTGACATTCAACACTGAGTTTACCGACATTCCGATTTGCACCGCGTCTTCTCAATATATTAATCTAAAATTGGAGCAGCTAAAAAACGAAAATCTCCCGAAGGAAGAGTTCGATAGAGAATATGAGAAAGTGATTGCGAAAGAATGCCTCTGCAACGGACTTTCCAGCTCGGCGCTTGTAGTTAACAATCTCGACTACAAAATGGAAGGAGAAGCGGTTTCGGTTTGTCCGGGCCCAAATATGGCGTATTATTCGGGCAAGTTTTCTCTTAAACAAATGGTTGATCATATTTACGACCGCGCTAACATACTCAACACAACAAACCGTCCCAATATGTTCATTAAAGAATTGAAGCTTTACCTTGATTTTTTGAAAAAGAAAATTGACGATGCCGCGCCTTCTTTTACCGAGAAACAAATAAAGTACTTTGATACGTTTACCGATAATTTAACAAGCGGAATTGAGTACTATAAAAAAATGTTCGACGAACAAAAGGAAGCGTTAAAAAACTCCTACGAAAGCGCGCTGAATGATCTATCCGATATGCAGAAGTACTTTAATGAAATAGTCGGAAATTTAAGTTCCTTTAAACACAATTTGGAAGCCGGATAAATTTGGTCATTAGTCATTAGTCATCAGTCATTAGTGATTAGAAAAATAGAAGCAAATTTTTTAGTAAAAAAAAGCAGGACAAAAAGATGCTCACTGTTAATTTTGCAGATTTTAAAAACGAGTTAACAAAATTTCTCGATAGAGTTGAAAACGACTATGAGAAATTAGTGATAAAAAGAGAACCCGAAAAAGGAGTTGTCTTGATCTCATTGAACGAGTACAATCTGATTTTAGAAACTCTTTATTTGTTTAATTCAAAAGCTAATGCCGACAGACTTTACGAGTCAATTCAGCAAATGAGAAAGGGTGAGATTGTAAAACACGACTTGATTGACGACTAATGAGAATTACTATTTCGAAAAGCCGAAGGGAAGATTATATTCCTTGGCTGAGAGATGACGAAAAATTTTTGCAAAGAATCAATCACTTATTGATGATAAAAAAAACTAAAACCAAACAGAAACTCCAACTCCGTTAAATGAAACTGAAGGAAGAATACGAATCGACGCATTATCTATACTTCCGGTTTTGTTAATCTCAACTACAAATTTCCCCACATAATAACCTATCGCAGCTCCGAGAAATACATCCGACACCCAATGCTGGTTGTGGTAAATCCTCGAAAGAGCCGTTGCTCCGGCTGCGCCGTACCAAAGAACTTTCCAGTAGATGTTATCTATGCTTTTTGCCATCACGGTCGAAACTGCAAATGCAACTGTTGTATGTCCGCTCGGCAGCGATTGATAATCATTATCAAAAAATTGCGGCGGTTTAAAAAATAAGTTTGAATTCCCTGCGTAAGGTCTTCTCCGCCCGATTACAACTTTCAGCGCCGTTGTAATTATCCCCGAGAAAATTAACGCTTCCGAAGAGTAAAGTCCCAACTTTCTGATTTGTTCATTTCCCGTGAACAACCCTGCGCCGTAAATTCCGGCAGTCAATAGCGGAGTATAACCGCTTCCGTAAAAACGGTCAATTCCGAACAACACATTATTAAAGCCGCTCTGATTTGAAAGCGCAAATGAACGTACGCTTTTATCGACTGTAAAAAGCGCCGCCGTGCCGGCAGTAATAATTCCGACAGTCACCCAATCCGATTGAGTAAACTCCAATGGACTTTTTGCAACTGTAATGCCGTCATCAACTGCGGAATAAAAATCAGAGAGAAAAACATTTCCGGGATTTTCAACATCTGTTTTTACTTGTCCGTAATTTACGGCTGAAAAAAAAAGAATAATAATAATCACAATTTTATATGCATTACCGTTTACCGAATTTCGTAAATAATTCACTGCAATTACCCGTTCTGTTTTATTTTTAACTAATTTTTTCTCTAATAAATCCGATAGTAAATATACATATTACAGATAACAGAGGAAAAATTTGAATAAAGATTTTACCTCTAAGGCGTCAGCAAAACATTTCGCCAAGATTTATTTTCCGTAATCCGGGGAAAAATTATTTTTTATTATTTCGATATAATGTCGTAAATTTAAAAAAAAGATGAGGAAATATGTCTAAAAAAGGGTGGGTTATTTTAACCTCGGTATTTTTTTTAATTGCGGTTATTGAATTTGCCGTTATTCTCACAATGTATAATCAAGCTCCTCCGGCAAAAATAATAAAAGTTGTCCAGAACAAATCCGAAAGCGACGATCTGACTTCTTCAAAAGTAATCGACGTCGGCGTTCCCAACAGGATTCAGGATAATATTGAAACGACCACGGTTGAGGACTCAACCTCAACTGTCAGAACAGGCAAGTATGCCAAATGGTATATTCTGAAAGTCGGGATGAGCAAAAACCAAGTCCTTTCGATATTGGGTAAGCCGAAATTTATTAAAAAAGGAATCAGCGTAATTTGGCGCTACAGCTATACAAAAGAACATTTCGGCGATGTGATTTTCTATAAAGGGAAAGTAATTACTTGGCTTCCTCCTACCATTACACTTGAAGAGGTTGAATAGAACCTTCGGAATCGGTTAAACTTATAGTTCGACAAATTCTTTAATTATTCGTTTTACCGATTCTTTGTCGGACAAATCCGGGATTCCCCAGTAGCTGTTGGAAATTATTTTTGGAACGATAATTTTTTTATTGTTCGCCAAATCAAAAACTTCATATTCAGAGTTATTACCTTCCGCTTTGCAATTAAAAAATCCGAGTGCGTTCTGTTCATTAAATCTGTAACACATTAAAGCAAATCCGGCGCCTATACCAAGCATAGGTTTGCTGTAAATCCGAAGCGCGCTGAACAAATTCAGAAGATGCAGTTTCTTCAAAGCTTTCTTAGGAGAAGATGTATCCGGTAAAATTATTTTATCGGAGCCGACGATTTCCATTTCGTTCTTCCCGATTTTCACATCGTCTGAAAATTCCGCAATCATCCGAGCCGCGTTTTCAGCTCCTTCCTTATCATAGTCGATAATATAAATCATTCCTCTTCCAAATTTATCTCGTTTATATTATCGGAATATTCTTTAATAGTTTTAACGGCTTCGGGTTCTTCTTTAACGGAAAAATAGAACGGAGAAAGTTCAAATTCCTTTTTCTCTTCCCCTTTTTTCTTAATCAGATAGTAAGCGTTTTCCCACCCTTTTCTCCAATTATCAAAAGCGTTTGCGCTCTTTTTATTTTTAAGAATGAATGCGCAAACGATTTCATCTTTATCAATTTTAGCCCAGAATATCTTAGTGATCTTCATTTCGGAAGTTCTGATGCCGAGCGACAACGCCGCCATAAAGTCATCGGCGGTATTTATCTTACCGGAAGAAATTCTGTTTTTTATTGTGCGATAGTATGAGTTTTTGATCCCCTCGCTGTCAACCAGAATACCTACGGCTTCATCTTCATTGGCGTTCATCAAAACGGTAAGAGAACACTCCTTGTTTTTTTCCTTAAGATTAATCACGCGTATGTAATCGCTGAACTCTTTATGTTCAGGTAATATTTCGGATAAAATATTCGTTCTTTTCTTAATAAAAACTTCATTTAAAAATCCATCTTCTTCGTCGGGATAAAGGGGTAAGTATCTGATTTTGGCTTCGACTAAATCTTGAAAAAAGTGGGTGCCGAAAGAAAGGTCGGGTGTATATTCCCCTTTCTTCTTAGCAATCTCAATAAGCATCGCTGTGTTGTTTATATCCGCGTAAGTAACATGTACTCCAAGTTTAATATCGCCGCGGCTGCCCCATCTTCCCGGACCCATTAAAATAAACTTTTTACGAGGAAGATGTTTATTGAGCGCCCCGATTATTTCCCCAATTTTAAGCAGCTTTTCCTTATTCTCGGCTTCGCCGTATTTAACCGGATCAACATAAACAACGTAATTAATATCTTCTATTGTGCCGTTAGTTACAAACTTATTAGCTCGGAATAATAATCTATCCATAGGAACATTATGCGGAATAACTTCCGGATGCTCTTGTGTGCTGTGGCTTTGAGGTCTGCACTGCAGCAGATATAATTTATTTCCGTCGGAAGCAAATTCAATATCCACGGGCGAATTAAACGACTTCTGAAGTGTATGAAGCATTTCATTAATGCGCTGTAAAAATTTATCATTTTTAAACAGTCCTTCAAATGTTACCACAAAATCGTCTTTCTCAAAATCCGTTCTGAATTTCATCGGCTGCTGAAGCATGTCCCCTTCAATAACGGAAAGAATCTTTTCTATTCCCGGATATTCGTCTCCGTGTTCCCTGATAATTTTATCAAGGGGAACTGTCTCAAACTCATTGTTTTTCAGATTGATGACATCGACATATTTTGGAGAATATTTTATCATTTCTCGGATTGTCGTATTCACCCGGAGGGACGGCTGCCCCGGGGCGGCGAGAATCGGGAAATCGTTTCCTATTCTGTCAACCGCGCGTGTGCCGAGTCCGGGCACAAGACGCACCAAACCGTCCGTCAAACGGATTCGCGGCGACCAGCGGAATTCGTTGTTGCTGAAGGCTACTCCGGCAAACGAAGGTAGGAAATAATCGCCTATTTTTGTCCCGACAACTTCTTGTATCATCACCGCCATCTCTTCGTGAAAATCAAGCAGCCCTTTTTCCGAGCGGTATTCAATCGGGTCCGGTCCGAATGTGGAAGCGTAAACTTCCGTAATTGCGTCCATCAGCTCTTCCATACGCTGAGATTTAGGTCCTTGATTGGCAAGGAAAAGAGATTTGTACTTCCCTGAGAATGAAGCTCCGACTTGATCTTCCAACAAACTTGAACTGCGCACAACAAGCGGGTTATCGCCGAAATCGTCAAGGGCAAGGGAAAATCCGTGCACAAGTTCAAGGGGAAATTTAGAGTTCTTAAACATCTGAACAATGTGATCATACTCAATACGAATTTCATCTACAGACTTGTATTTGTATTCGAGCATCTCCTCCAAATCATTGTAGTGCATAAAATAAAGAATTCCATCGGACGACATGTACCAAGTTTTAGGCGTGTAAATTTCCCGAAGCATAGGATTTTCTTCAGCCTTATTCCGCAAAATTGAAGAAGCGACAAAAAGTCCCGAGCTTTTTCCACCGAGTTTTCCGTGACTCGAAGGCATAAAAATCGTTTTATCGATTAAATCATAAAAATCCGTCAGCTTAATATATTCCTTCGCCACGGAAATATATTGTAAATCGTCGGTGAAAAAACGGCGTAAGAGAGACACCCTTAAACCTTTAATCAAACTTTCTGTCAACCTTATTTTTTCCGGAGCAATATGGAAATACTTCCTAATGGATTCCGAAATCTCGGTCAGCGAAGTGCTTTCCGATTCCAAAATTTTGATAAGAGGAATCGCCTTATTCAGGAGCATCCACTGTTCAAGACTTTGCTCAAGATCGCTATCCTTAATGTGCTTTTGGGCAAGCTCTATTATCTCCTTGATGTAATCGTCGTAAGTGTTAATTTTCTTCTTCTTAATCGGACGGTTTTCATCAACCTGTTCCTCGTCTTCGCCAAAATAAGAAATACTTGCCTGATTGATTAAAACATTTGCTTCTTCAATCTCCTTTGAAGAAAGAATCAAAAGTATTTTTCTCAAAATCCGCATAAATAGAGGCGGGTCGGTTTTACGAAGCATTTTCAGTATTATTTTCCACGCCGGACGCTTCTGGTTTTTAAACTGTTTGTTCGCGGCGCTTAAATCGGAAAAAATATTTTTAAGGTCCTGGTATAAAATAAAGTGTTCCAAACGGTTGGCTATTGTGTTAAGAAGCTGCTTCTCGTCGCGAGTAAACTGCTCCTCCCGATCCTTAAAAACACGCTTACGATAAACTACCGTGATGCTTCCGACTTCATCTCCCTGCACAACAATCGGAAATGAAAGCGTCCAAGGTGTATATTTAAAATTCTTAGTTTTATAAATTTCATCGTACAAAGTCATCTGTGCCGCAATATATTCCGGAGCGGACATGCTGTCGGGAATCGCCTCAACAATCTTCATATATTTTTCTTTGATTGTTATATCCTGGCGTTTCAGGATCTCCTCAATTTTGAAGATGCAATTCAGCTCTCTTATTTCGTCGGTGGAATTATTTTCGTAGGGGGTGGGAATTTCGTTCATTGCAAACCAATTTTATTTTTACTTTAAGATTAAGATATTAAATTCTCAATCAATTTTTTCTTTTTTCTAATAGAAACCTTTGCAAAACCTAAAATTGTCATATTGAGTTCGCCACGTTTACCCCGACCGATTTTCGGCGGGGGCGAAGGTGTAAGCCGTCCGAAATATCTCTAAATTCGGTATAATTACCGGTTATGAGATTCTTCTCCCGCATTGGCGGGATCAGAATGACAAATAAATTAGGTTATGCAAAGACACCTATTAAATGACTTAAATATTCTACCGTATAATTCTTAATATCAGAAACAGAAAAACTGCCCGAGCCATTAAGTCACGGGCAGTTTAAATTTTACAGCTGAGCGTTTTTAACTAAACCCAGCCTCTTTTTTTGCAAGCATCGGCTACGCGGCTTACGGAAATTACGTAAGCGGCGTCGCGCATGTAAATCTTCTTCTTTTCCGAAAGTTCATAAACAGCCTTAAAAGCCGCGGTCATTTTTTCGTCTAACTTTGTCAGCACTTCTTCCTTAGTCCAGAAGAAATTCATATTCGATTGAACCTGTTCGAAATAGCTGCAAGTTACTCCGCCTGCGTTTGCTAAGAAATCGGGAACGACAAAAATTCCTTTTTCTTTAATCACTTCATCGGCTTCGGGAGTAGTCGGACCGTTAGCTCCTTCAACAATAAATTTCACTTTGTCGCTGATACTGTTGATGTTGTCTTCGCGGATTTGGTTTTCCAAAGCGGCGGGAATTAAAACGTCCACATCCTGCTTAATCCACTCGTCACCCGGCAGAACTTCGTAACCGAGATTTTTTGCGGCTTCTTTGTCGATTCCGCCGAACTTATCGGTTATGCCGAGAAGTTCGTCAATATCGATTCCGCTTTCGCGCTTAAACATGTACGAAGTTTGGTCTTCCTGATCCCAGCTTGAGACGGAAATAACTTTGCCGCCAAGCTCGGTGTATTTTCTGATTGCATATTGCGCCACGTTTCCGAATCCCTGAACGCTTGCAACGGTATCCGCCGGATTTACACCTTTGGCTTTCATAGCTTCACGCAGAGTAAAGATTACTCCGAATCCCGTCGCTTCGGTTCTTCCGAGCGAACCGCCCAAGCCGACAGGCTTTCCGGTAATAAATCCGGGATATTTTGCGCCGTGAATCGCTTCATATTCGTCAAGCATCCAAATCATGTGCTGAGCGTTTGTCATTACGTCGGGAGCGGGAACGTCATTCAGCGGACCTACATTCTTCGCCATCTGGCGGACCCAGCCGCGGCTGATTTGTTCCTGTTCGCTTGCGCTTAAATTGTGCGGATCGCATATCACTCCCCCTTTTCCGCCGCCGAGAGGAATATCGACAACGGCGCATTTCCAAGTCATCCACATCGATAATGCGCGTACGGTATCAATTGTTTCCTGCGGGTGAAAACGGATTCCGCCTTTAGCCGGACCGCGCGCATCATTGTGCTGGACACGGAAACCGCGAAAAACTTTCACGCTTCCGTCGTCCATTTTTACGGGAATCAGAAACTGAAACTCCCGCAAAGGATTACGAAGAAGCTCGCGAGTTCCTTCGTCAAGATTTAATAGCTCGGCAACATTATCAAATTGTTTCTGAGCCATCTCAAATGGGTTGAAATTCTTATTTGTCATTTTTACTTCTCATTTTTTTGTTTAAATAATAATTAGTACAAAGGAAAATTATCTAAAAAGGTTTAATTCCCAAAGAGAAATTTCTTAAAAATTCATTTTTTGTTTAAGAAAAAATGTAAATTGAAAATTACGGCATTAAAATTTTGATAACAGATGAATTTTGAGCACAATTTCCTATGCTCTATCTATTAAAACTGGGACTAAAATGAACAGAGAATATATCTTAAGTAAAATAAAGGAATCGCCCGACAAAATCTGGGATGTAATAATTATCGGCGGAGGCGCAACCGGACTGGGAGCCGCAGTTGACGCCGCCTCACGAGGATTTTCGGCGATTCTTTTTGAGCAAGCGGATTTTGCAAAGGGGACTTCCAGCCGGAGCACCAAGTTAGTTCACGGCGGCGTTCGCTATCTTGCCGAAGGTGATATTTCACTTGTGTTTGAAGCCCTGCGCGAGCGCGGACTCTTAATGCAAAACGCTCCTCATCTTGTATCGGACAGAGAATTTATCATACCAAATTACGAATGGTGGGAAGGTCCTTTCTATTCAATCGGAATGAAAGTTTACGACAGAATGGCGGGCAAGCTCGGGTTCGGGCATTCAAGAAAAATTGACAAAGAAACAATCATGAGATTAATCCCCAACCTTAACGACGACGGGTTAAAAGGGGGAGTAATTTATTACGACGGGCAATTTGATGATTCCCGCCTTGCGATTAATCTTGCGCAAACATTTACCGAAAACGGGGGGCTTCCGGTTAATTACACTCGAGTTTCCGGATTATTGAAAGATAAAGATGGATTTATCGAAGGAGTTTCGGTTAAAGATTTAGTTAACGACGAAGAATTTATAGTGAAAGGAAAAACAATAATTAATGCCGCCGGAGTTTTTGCCGGCAAAATTGCCGAGCTTGACAATCCCGATTCCCCTTCCTTAATTCGCCCGAGTCAAGGCGTGCATATCGTATTGGATAAATCATTTCTCGAAGGAGATTCCGCAATAATGATTCCGCATACTTCCGACGGACGAGTTTTATTTGCCGTCCCCTGGCACAATAAGGTAATCGTAGGCACAACTGATACGCCGGTCGATAACATAACGCTTGAACCACGCGCGCTTGATGAAGAAATTGAATTTCTCCTTTCGACTTCAGCGCAGTATTTAAACCGTCCGCCCGGAAGAAAAGACGTTCTGAGTATTTTTGCCGGACTTCGTCCCCTTGCCGTTTCACCCGACAGTCCGACCGAGACGAAAGAAATTTCCCGCAAACATCAAATCACGGTTTCACTTTCCGGATTAATAACAATAACGGGCGGAAAATGGACAACCTACAGAAAAATGGGCGAAGATGTTATCGACAAAGCTATTCTCGTAGGCGGACTGGAGGAAAGAAAATCCGTAACGGAAAATATGCCGATTCACGGATATGTTAAAAATTTTAACCCGAGCGAGCCTCTTCATTATTACGGCGCGGACAAAGAAGCGATTGAGAATGACATTCTCGCCAAGTCGCCAGCGCTGAGAGAAAAACTTCATCCCGATTTGCCTTACATCAAAGCGGAAGTTATCTGGGCGGCAAGACACGAAATGGCATTAACCGTTGAAGATATTCTCGCGCGAAGAACCCGTTCCCTTTTCCTTGACGCCAAAGCCAGTATTGAAGCCGCGCCTGCCGTTGCAAGTTTGCTGAAGCGCGAGTTTGGAAAATCACGGGAATGGGAAAAGGAGCAAATTGCAAATTACACATCGCTTGCAAAAGGTTATTTATTGGAGTAAAACAAATGAATGTACGTAAAATGCCTTTCATCGTTGCGCATCGCGGCGCTTCCTATGCGGCGCCGGAAAACACACTGCCAAGCTTTCTTCTTGCCTTCAAGGAAGACGCCGATTTTATTGAAGGAGATTTTTGGCTGACCGAGGATAATCGGATTGTTTGTCTGCACGATAAACACACGCTTAGAACCGCGCCGCATCAAACAAACATGAACGTTGTTAAGTCAACGTATGAGGAAATGGAGAATCTCGATTTCGGAGATTGGAAAAGCGAGAAGTTTAAAAACACAAGAATTCTTCTGCTCGAAGATTTATTGAAAATCATACCCGAAGGGAAAGGGATTTTTATTGAAATAAAAGACGGGCGGGAAAAATTCCTTGAGGAGTTGAACAACATTCTCCGGCGAACAAAATTTCCTCATCGGCTGATTAGAATAATTTCCTTCGACCCAAAAGTAATTACAAGCGGTAAAAAATACTTCCCTGACATTAAAGCTTATTGGATTTTTGAATGGCTGTTCAAAGATGATTGCAACAACATGAAGTCGGTTTTATCCAAACTGCTAACGACGCTTGATATGATTAACGCCGATGGGATCGACATGAATTTTTCCAAAGGAATCAGCGGGAACATAATTCGTGAGATACAAAAACGCGGCTACGATTTCGTGCTTTACGATGTCAACACTCCGGAAGACGCCTTAAATATGACTAATCTCGGCGCGGACGCTTTAACGACAAACTACCCGGGTAAAATAAAAAAATATCTGTTTGGGAAATTTCACAGATAACAGAACAACACAAGTCCGTTATAATTCTGTTTTACCCGAGAAAGTTTTTCGCATTATTGCCGAGTAGCGACGGCTCAGTTCGAGAGGTTTCGAGAGAGTTTTAAGATAAACGACATAACTCCTCGACTTTGTTTTTTCAATTTTTTCAATTGAATTTACGTTAATGATATTCTGACGGTGAATTCGCAAAAAGTCATTCGGAGGTAAAATTTCCAGCCAGCTTTTTAACGACTTCCGGACAATAATGGCTTTCCCCTTCATTGTTCTGATTTTTGAATATTCCTTTTCCGCCGAGATACAAACAATTTGATCATACTTTACGAGCTGAAGTCTTTTCCCGACTGTAATTAAAATATGATCTTTCTTCGTCAGATTCTCAGTTTCAAAAGCGCGCTGGCAAGTTTCCATTATCTGAGTTTTAAACTCAATTCTTTGCGCCACCCTTCTTTGAACCGATTTAACCAAATCCTCAGATTTAAAATCCGCCGGGAAATAATCCGCCGCGCCGAGATTCATTATTGCTCTGAATTCATTTTTATCCCAAACCGACGATGAGATATAAATCACCGGAAGGAAACGTGTGCGTTCTTCGTTATAAATATTAACTATTAATTTTCTTCCGGCGTCAAAATCAGTAATTGAACAAATTATTATATGGGGCAGATAACGCGCGGCAATTTCAAGTCCGTTTTCAATTCCGTCGGAAAGATAAATCTTGAATTTAGATTCAATAAATATTCCGGAAAAATCAATCTCAGTGCTAATGTGATTATCTATAATTAAAATATTTATTTTTTCAGTATCGTCCATTTACCGGTCAGTATTATTTCAACAAAACTTTAATATAAAAATTCCGGACTAAAAAACATCGATTTTCTGTCCCGCTAACAACAAATATGTCCCGTTCGTTGATTTAGTGTTTCACTGATTTCATTAATTAAAATAAGTTTCGGAAACATAAATAACTTTTAAGGTATTTGCATGAAAATATCAACAAAACGAGTTTCATTTCTCGCAGTTCTCTCCGCGCTTCTTCTTTCAACGGCGGTTTTTTCTCAAAGTTCATTTTCCGCTTCGGCTTCTGCCGATTTTGTAAGCCGGTATGTTTGGCGGGGAACTTTGGTTAACGACGCTCCGAATGTTCAGCCGGCTCTTTCGGTTTCATATTCGGGATTGAGCTTCGGGTTTTGGGGTTCTTACGCTTTATCCAAAATCAATAAATCGGAAGATGATTTCGGAGTAAGTCAGGAAATTGATACTTGGGCAAGTTATTCTTACCGCTTCAAAAACGGGATAGGCTTTTCAACTTTTATCACCGATTATTACTTCCCGCAAGCGGGAATCAGACTCGGAAATTTTAATAATTACGATAATCCCAACGGCGCAGGCGCGCATACCTTGGAACTCGGATTCTCACTTTCCGGAAACAATTCATTTCCCTTGTCGCTTTCCGCGTTTGTTAATGTTTATAACGACGAAGGACGCAACGCTTATTTTGAATTGGATTATTCATATTCCGTTTCGGACTATGATTTTGATTTATTCGTAGGAGCGGCGGGCGGAAGCAAAACCAATCCCGCTTATTACGGAACTGAAAAATTTAACATAATAAATTTAGGAGTTAAGCTGCAAAGAGAAATTAAGCTGACAAACAGTTTCTCGATTCCTCTTTCGGTTTCCTATACAATTAATCCCAAAGCCGAAATCTCCTATTTGATTTTCGGATTATCTATTTAATTAATAAAATTATCAGAGGTTATTATGATTGATACCGGAAGTACCGGATTTATGCTCGTTGCCACAAGTTTGGTGATGTTAATGACTCCGGGGTTAGCTTTTTTTTACGGCGGACTTGTAGGCCGTAAAAACGTTTTGACAATTATGATACAAAGCTTTGTTTCATTGGGATGGACAACCGTCCTATGGATTTCCGTCGGATATTCATTAAGCTTCAGCGGAGCGGGCGGAGTAATTGGAAATCTTCATCTCGCATTCTTATCGGGAACTTCGCTCCACGACGTGTTCACGGGAAATAATACGATTCCCCTCTATGTGTTCGTAGCCTATCAGATGATGTTCGCGATTATTACTCCCGCGCTGATAACCGGCGCATTTGCAAACAGAGTCCGTTTCCCCGCCTACTTGGCGTTTTTAACTTTCTGGCTCTTCTTCGTTTACTTTCCGCTTACGCACATGGTTTGGGGCGGCGGTATTTTACAGGAATGGGGAGTTCTTGATTTCGCCGGAGGAATTGTAGTTCACGCAAGTGCGGGTATGGCGGCGCTTGCATCCGTTTTCTATGTCGGTAAACGAAAAATCAAAGAACACGGACCTCACAGCATTCCGCTGGTAGCGCTTGGAACAGGTTTGCTATGGTTCGGGTGGTACGGATTTAACGCCGGAAGCGAGCTTCAGGTTGACGCGGTTACGGCAAACGCATTCTTAAACACCGACGTCGCCGCATCCTTTGCGGCAATAACCTGGCTGATAATCGCATGGTTTCTCGAAAAGAAACCGAAGTTTCTCGGCTTGCTTACGGGAGCCGTTGCAGGTTTGGCTACAATTACACCCGCAGCCGGATTTGTTACGGTAAGCAGCGCGGCAATAATAGGCGTTACAGCCGGAATAGTAACATACTTTGCCGTTGCATTAAAGAACAAACTAAAATGGGATGACGCTCTTGATGTTTGGGGCGTTCACGGAGTCGGCGGAATACTGGGTGTAATTCTTCTCGGTTTGTTTGCCACAGGCGCCGTAAATCCAATGGTAACTACCAACGGTTTATTAACCGGCGGCGGATGGTCTTTCTTCTTTAAAGAAACCATTTCCGTTCTTGTAGTAGGCGCTTACTGTTTCTTCTTTACTTATATAATGTTAAAAATAATTAACATTTTTACTCCGGTAAAAGTATCCGAAGAAGAAGAAATAACCGGTTTGGATAATTCCTTATTCGGTGAAATCGCTTACGAAAACGATGATGAATAAAAGTGTTTTATTACAAAAATAAGCGAATTTAATCACTCGTTTTACCAAACATTAAACGCAGACTGTTCGACATCCGGAAAACTTATTCCATCGAACAATCTGCGTTAATATTTTTTCCTCTTTTGATAATTACTTAATTGTCCGGAAAAATAACTCCATTCTATTTTAGCAGAAGCATCTTTTGAACTTTTGTAAACTTACCGCTATCCAATTTATAAAAATAAATTCCGCTCGGTAAGTTCGATGCGTCAAATGATACTGTGTAATTTCCGGGACTTTTTTCTTCGTTAACAAGAGTGGAAATTTTTTGTCCGAGCGCATTAAAAACTGTAAGGTTTACATTTCCTTTTTTCGCAATTGAAAAATTAATCTTTGTCGCGGGATTAAACGGATTCGGGAAATTTTGTTTTAACGAATAATTATAAAGCGTATTATTATCTACTTCAATGATATTTGAATATTCATATTTTCCATCAATATCCAACTGTTTAAGTCTGTATTTCAGTTCTCCCCCCGGCGCATCCGAATCAAAGTAGGAATAGAACTTGGGCGAGTTACTGTTGCCGTGTCCCGAAACAAATGCTATCTTTTGCCATTCGTTATTCACCGCTCTTTCAACGTCAAACCCGTAATTATTTATTTCGGTTGCGGTCTGCCAATTGAGGTTGATTCCATTTCCAGTAATTTCGGCTGAAAATGAAGTAAGTTCCACAGGAAGCGCTGAATTGGTTCCTCCGAACTTAATTGCATTTGGCGAACCGAAAATGTTACCTCCCGTTCCGTTATTTCTGTATGTAATTCCTGCGCTGCCGAAAGCGTCTTCAATTCCAATCAGCGCGTCGGAATTAACCGAGTTCGGAGCGGGAACGGAAATGGATTCTGTATCGTTGTACTGCATTTGGATATCTCCGTTGGATGAAATCGAGACTTGGAAAGTCATGTAATCGCTTGTTCCGGCGGCATAAACATGCACCCAGGAAATGACAAAGTTACTTCCTGATGTTCCATAGTAAACTTTACCGTTTACTCCACCGCCGCCGCCTCCGTCAGCTAATGTTAAATCCATAAGAAGAACCGCAATCATGTTATTCGGACTTGCAATATCAGGAATCGTCGCGGAAGAACCTTTACCGCTGTAGCCCGAGCCGAATGTCAATATGCCGTTTGTCCCTATAAAAACCGAGGAATAACTAATCCCGAAAAACGGGAAAGAAAAGCCGATATTTGCAGAATAATATCCGTCGTCCGAATTGCCGGAAGTCCATGATGTTATTTCTGTATGCCCTGCGGCAACCGGGTCTATCCATCCGTAGGCAGGCTGCGAAGGAGCGCCGGAAGCCCCGGGCAGCGAATTGGCGAAAAAATACCCCGGAGCGCTTAATCCGCCTCCGCCGAAGTTAATATCTGCTCTTGTAGTGAACGACCAGATAGGACAATTCGAAGCGTCTCCATTACTGTTTGTCGGAACAATCTGCCAATAATATGTCGTATTGTATTGTAAGTCGCTTGCCGGTGAGTATGATGTTACCAATCCCAAGTTTGTACCGTTAACAATATTGGTAGGGGTTGAAGTTCCGTTTCCGTCTGTTCCAAAGTAAAGTTTGTAACCTGTCGGCACGCCGCTTCCTCCATCTTTCCAAACCATGCTCAATAAATTTTTTGAGACTGGAATATCTATATCGGCATCCAATGGATTAATGTTTTCGGCATATGCGGGGGGTAATCCGGATGTGGGAGTAGCGCCTTTATCAATAATCCCGTAATAGCCCACTCTGTAAGCCGTTGAACGGGTTGGAAAATGTATTGACAATAATTCATTGTTCGAATGAGCTTGCTCTGCTGTCCAAGTTAATCCACCATCAGTTGTATGCCACGACTGATTCCCCGATACAGCCCAGCCTTCTGTATCAGTGACGAAATTCAAACTTTTCATAACTCTTCCTAAGGTTGCGTATGTAACCCATGTATCTCCGCCGTCAGTTGTTTTCAGAAGTTTCGGCGTACCGCTGTTAAAACCGTCCGTTGCAATGAACCCAACATTGTTGTTGACAAAAACAACTGAGACCAATCCGTCCGTCGTTCCGGAAGGAATTGCAGACCAATTTTTTCCTCCGTCGGAAGTTTTTTCAATTACTCCGCTATAGCCGACAGCTATAACATTAGAGGCATCTATAATTTCCAAATCCCACATGGGAGAAAGCGGAGTAGAGCTTGTCCAAGTAGCTCCTCTGTTGATTGTTTTGATAATAATTCCGTTGGTTCCGCCGACAGCCCAACCGATATTTTCATTAATGAACTTTGTCGCATAATATTGTTTAGTAACCGACCGTGAAGTCCAAGTAGCTCCGCCATCATCGGTATAATAAAAAACCGCATCTCCGCAAATGTACCCGACAGCGTCAGAGGGAAAATAGACATCATAAAGCGTGTTAGTGGTACCAAGACTGATTGTCGTCCAATATTCGCCTCCGTTTATTGTCTTTATCAGTGTTCCGTTTTCTCCGACGGCAAATCCCGTATTTTCATCCACGAAAAATGTTGAATTTAATGTTGAGCTTGTAAAGGGAGCTTTTTCTGAAACCCAAGTTGTTGCGTTGTTATTTGTTTTGTCGATTGCTCCGCCGTTCCCAACTATCCAGCCGGTTCCCGTCGTCCCGAAATCCATGGCAAAATAATTGTATCCGGTCGGAACATTTGAAACAGTCCAAGTTGCTCCGTTATCGGTTGTCTTCGCATACTTTCCCCCGTTTCCCACTATGTAGCCGTAACCGTTTCCGCTAAAAACTATATCATGCATAGTCTGATTGCCAAAATCAGCGCTTGTGATTTTCGGGTCGGCAGCCCAAGTAGCTCCTCCGTCAATCGTCTTGGCGGGATCACCATCTCCTACAATCCAACCTGTATTTGCGTCGGTGAATATTACTTTATTAGACCATAAGCCATTGCCATTGCTTGATTCGCTCAACGACCAAGTTGCTCCTCCATCTGTAGTGGAAGCGTATGAGTTGTTTGAACCGACTGCAAAACCTTTTTGGTCGTTAATAAAATAGATTGACATCAGCCATCCGAAAGTTAAACGATTTCCAGTATTTGTCTGTTCCGTCCAGTTTGCTCCGCCGTCCAAAGTTTTAAAGATATAGCCGTTTTGACCGCAGACCCATCCTGTATTAGCATCTACGAAATAAATGGAACTCATTGACTTTGGGAAACTGCTGTATATTAAATTCCACGTAACTCCACCGTCCAAACTTTTTAAGACTTTTGTTCCAGCAACAATCCATCCAATCGATGAGTTATAAAAAAAGACTTCGTCCAGGTCATCTTGAACAGGTGAAAGATACGGCGCCCAAGTTACTCCGCCGTCTGTCGTTCCCCAAATAGCTCCAAGACTTCCGACTGCAATAGCTTTGTTAGCGTCAAAAGCATGAATATCAGCAAAATAATCGGCAGTGGAAGGATTTAATTTGTTCCAACTAAGTTGTGCCGTTATTACCTGAATAGACAGAAAAAAAATAATTAAAAATATTTTATTTTTTTTCATTTTACCTCCATTATAGTTATTATTAAAGTATAGGATAAACTATCTGTTTTCCTTTCAAAATGAGTTTTTTATTATAGATGCGAAAACAATTGATATTCCATAAAAATATTTAAGGTCTTTTATTTCCATGATTAAAACGGCATTAATTTGAGATTAATACGGATTGAGAAAAAAATATCGAAATTGACCGATACAGAGTTGCTGGAAAAGTATAAATCCGGGAAAAAGCAAATATACGTCGGGGAGCTTTTCAAAAGATATTCTGAAATGACTTTTTTAGTCTGCGTTAAGTATCTTAAAAACACCGACGCGGCTAAAGATGCCGTAATGGATATTTTTGAAATTTTATTATCAAAATTATTGACACAGGAAATAATAAATTTTAAGAGCTGGCTTTATGTAGTGGCTAAAAATTATTGTCTGGCAAGATTAAAAAACATTAGAAATGATTTAGATATAAATGAAATTGCCGAAACCGAAATTAATTTTATGGAAAATGACACAACATTAAATCTATTTGATACAGAGACAATTGCGGAGAAAACAATTGAAGAAAATCTTAATAAATTAAAAGAGCTGCAAAAAGTCTGTTTAAAATTATTTTATTTTGAAAAAAAATCGTATTTACAAATCTCGGAATCTGAAAATATTCCGGTAAAAAAAGTTAAAAGTCACATTCAAAACGGAAAAAGGAATTTAAAAATTCTACTGGAGAAGTACATAATAAGCGATGAACGGTAATATTACGGACAACAGAAAATGCTTAACTTCGGATGAAATTCGAGACTATCATCTGAACAAACTTTCCGACGAAAAGAGGCGACAAGTAGAGGAACACATTATCGATTGCGATATTTGTTCGGACTTGTTTGACGCCTATGAAAATATTTCGGTCGAAGATGTAAAAAAAATCACTACCGAAATAACCTCAAAAATTGATTCCAAGATTAAGCATAAAACAAGCCTGAGGACAATAATATACTCTTCGGCCGCAATAATTGTTTTATTTGCTTTATCGGTCCTTCTGAATAACTCCGGAAACAGCGGGAACGAGCTTTTCACTAAGTATTTCAAACCTTATCCTGATGTAACATTGCAGATGAGAAATGAAACTAATTACGGATTATTAAAAAAAGGGATGCAACTTTACAACAGAGGAAAATATAAGGAAGCTCTTAAAGTTTTCGACAAAATATCCGGACAAGATAAAAATAACTTTGCTGAATTCTACAGCGGCGTTGCTTTAATCGCCGAAGGAAAAACAGACAGCGGAATTAAATTATTAAAAAATATTGCGGATAATCCCAAAGAATACTTTTATCCTGAAGCTAATTGGTACATCGGATTAGCATATTTAAAATTGAATCAACCGGAAAAAGCAATGCACAGATTTGATTTGATAAAAAACAATCGGGATTTCAAAACTAAAATAATAGAGATCAAAGGGAAGTTGAATGCCCGTAATTAGAACTATATTTTTTTTTATTTTTATTTTATCAAATATATTTTTCGCACAAAACGGAAACAAAGAGAATTTGTCTCCACTTCCCTATTCAAAAATTGAAGTGGAAAATATCCGGAATATTATCGGCGGAGAACTTCTGCTCGATGACGACGCCACGCTTTCCAATACTCTCAACGCTCTTGAGAAATACGACATTATTCATATTGCGACGCATACAACGGTAAACGAGCGGCTTCCTCTTTCTTCAAAATTTGTTTTGTTCGGCAATAATGATTCATCCGGGAACTTATTTCTTTCCCGTATTTATTCTTTAGAAATGACCGCTAAGCTGGTTGTCTTAAGCTCGTGCAACACAGGCAGAGGCAAGTTGGAGAAAGGCGAGGGAATAATAAGTTTTGCGCGCGCTTTTAAATCCGCCGGCTGTTCTTCTGTTATTATGAGTCTGTGGGAAATCGACGATATCTCCACTTCTAAAATCATGAATGACTTTTATGCGGGACTTCAATCCGGCGAGCCGAAAGACGTCGCTCTTCAGGAAGCTAAAATCAATTATCTCAGAAACAGCAACAGTAAAACGGCGGCTCCGGTTTTTTGGGCGGGGGCTTCAGCGCTTGGGGATATGAATCCGCTTACATTCAAAACCGGCGGCAGATTTTCTTATTTGAGTTTTTCGGCGATGGTTATCCTGGCGTTTGCTCTCATTGGGTATCTGTTTTATCGAAAAAGAAAAGGCGAAACTACTTTGTAAGAGGAGCTATTCCCACAAAACTTTTCACAATATTGTTTGCCGATTCCGACTTGCTCAAAATTCCGAATGAAAACGCATAACCGAAAGAATATTTTTTCACAAGGTATGGATATTCTTTATAGCCGACATCATCGCCGACCTCGCTCGAAATAAGCGCGTCAAAAGGAACATACCCTAAAACGCCTTCGTTTATTATCAGCGCTCTCTTTGTTGTAATTAACCGTTCGATTGGTTTAATCAATAATTTGTATGCCGAGTAAGCAAGTTGGGAATACTCGTATTTTTTCTGCTCCGTAATACTTTTTATTAAGCGGGAAGTAAATTCGGAAATATCGTTCGGCAGAGGCGTCCGGACAAAATCATAGCCTGCATCTGAAATTACAAACGCGTATAAATATTTATCTCCGATGGAATATTCAACAAATGTTTTTCGAGCCGGAACAATATTCTTTAAAATTGACTTGAGCGATAACTTAACCGCCTGAAAGCGAAGAGCCGAAAGAACCGGATATTTCTCTCGGAGACGTTTCTCTTCCTCTTCATATTTTAATCTCAGAGAAAATTTTTCATTTCTTAATTTTTCAATCTTCTCATTTTCCTTTCCGACAGTTTCCAGCAGTTCTTTAATGGTTCTTTCCTTCTCAAATATTTTTGTCCTCAATCTCTTTTGTTTTATAATCACCGAATCCGGGACGCCGGAAAGCTCAAAGATCTTCGATTCAGACAGTAATTCCAACAGCATAAGCGATTTTTTATTTTCGGAAAAATTAAGCGCCCTTTCAAAATTTGCCTGATTCGGATTCTCTGTGTTTAGTTTGTATGCTATCTCTATGCCGAGATTAAAAACTTCTTCCATTTTCTTTGAAAGCTCGATTTTAGATTTTTCCGAACTTATCACATTCCGGACTTTTTCAAAAACTTCCGCCGCCGCCGCAACCTCATTTTCACCCTTCTCTAAATAGGCAATATTTAATGACTTATTAGAAAGACTCAAATAACTTCCCGCCTTTATTTGTTTGCCGTCGATAAAAACTTCGCCCAAACCGTACTTAATAATTTTATTCAAATCCAGTTTCCTATCTGGCGAGGAATACTCGTTATCAAGGTCAGTCAAAATTTCTAAAGCGTTTCTATAATTTTTTCTCTGATAGAAAGTTTTCGCCTTAAGTAATTGAGCATAAGCATACCAATGCGGTAAAACGGATTTTCTATCCTCAAAATATTTCAACGCTAAGTTTATATGCGGTTCTGCTTTATTCAATTGAGCGGCGTCCAAATAAATCTCCGCCATTTTGTATTCCGCAACCGCGCGTTCATAAGGAGTAGTTTTAGATTGACGATTAGCGGCTAAATAAGCCGCATTGGCGTACGTTAGTCCCTTTTCCCTATTACCCAATTCTAAATTGATATCCGCGAGATAAAAATAAATTCCGGATAATACTTGAGGCGTTTTATTTTTTAATTTTTTGCCGATTCTTATTCCCTCGTTAAAAACTTCGATTGCCGAGTTATACTTCCTTAAGTTTACATACAACTTTCCGAGGTTCATATAATTATCAACAAGCTCTTTTTTAAAAGAAGTTCCGAGTTTCTTTTTTATCCTGATTGATTCCCAAAGATATTCCGCCGCTTTTTCGTAATCGTTCCAGTTGATATATTGGAGAGCGATATTGTTATAAGCGATAGCGACATAGGGATGCTCGCGACCGTAAACCTTAAGATAAATTTTCAGTGCAGTTTTGTACCGCTTGATTGACTCGTCAATTTTCCCCAGTTTATCGAAAGTATTTGCCTGATTCAGTAAGATATCAGCGATCAGAAGATTATCCGGATTTATATTTTTTTGAACAATAAGCGCCGAATCATAATATGCAAGAGATTTTTCCAAATCCCCGATATCCTGATAAAGGTTTGCCATATTCATAAATGTTGAAGCAACGCTGTAATGATTAGCGCCCCGTTTTTTTCGTAATCTCACCGCTTTGTTAAAATAGACAAGGGACTTCCGGAAATCGTTATCCATTGCATACAATACTCCCAAGTTATTATAAACATCGCCTACGGCGGGGCTTTTCTCGCCTAATATTCCTCGTCTTATTTGAAGAGATTGATCGAGATGAACCAAACCTGAATCCACTTCCCGGAAATCTTTATAAAGCAATCCGAGTAAATAATGCGTTTGAGCAATCGCTAAACTATCCTTAACATCTCTTGTGGCGGCAATTTTTAACGCAGTATTGCAATAATAAAACGCGCTGTCGTGAATTCCCATTCTTCGGTAATTGTATGCCAGACGGTTATTCAACTTAATTAATAAATCGGAAGAATTAGTAAACGGCTTTCTTTTTGCAGCTGTTAAGAGCAAGGCATTGGACTTACCGAACCGATGAATCTTTTTTAATGAATCCGCAAGAAATAAAATTCCCCTTTCCGAACGGGAAATAGCTTCCTTTTTCTCATCATTTTTATTCTTCAACTCTTTCTCGGCGCATGAGTTGAAGAAAAACAAAATCAGTAGAAAATATATTGCGCGTTTGTTTATCATTCGGCGGAAATTTTATTCTGAAAAAAAATTTTTCGGAAGCCGTCTGAAACTCAACAATAGAGATTTCATAGAGAATTAAACCGCTCCCCAAACGCAAGATAATAAAATATTTCTTAAATTCTTTAATGAGTTTGGACGGAAGAAAATCCGGGGAAATTCATACATAAAAACTTTCTGTTTGTATTTTGTATAAATTTAAGAAAACAGAAGTCTCTCAAAATTTTTTTACGAGATAATCAATATCGGTTTTTTTCTTTTGGATAATGTGAATCACGGTTCCGATTGCTCCGAGTACGATTGAGATAAGCGTAAGTAAAATCGGATTAATAATTACGTAAGAGTAGTAATCAATCCAGAGAAAGATTGAAAGAAAAATAAGAAAGTACATGCTGAAAAGTTTTACTACTCTCCAGATATGAAATTTGGTTTTGCTTTCTTCTTTATTTTTAGCCGTTACGTGATGTTCATTTTTGTGCGTCATAAATTTCCTTAGTGTTTTGATAAAAGTAAATTCCGTTATTTTTTGTGTCTTTTCTTTTCGGTAAGTCGGATAAAAATATTTCTTTTGCTGAACAAAAATTCCGCCACAAAAACCAGCAAATAGAAAAACCCGAGCCAGAGAAATCCGTTGGCGTCCGTGCGATAGAGATAAACCATTAGAATAATCCACGAAATCGAACTGAAGATAAAAGCCAAAGCAGGATAAATAGGTTTAATCGCAATTGTTTTATTTAGCTTAATTGCCGAAAAATTAATAAACATAAAAATCAGCAGAAAAGTTGAACTTGCAAAAGATGAAATTAAAGTCAGGTCGGCAATATTAACAAACGCCAAAGTAAACGCGGAGATTATTACCAGACTAACCCACGGAATATTTTTTGTACGTTCTTTAAACGAAAAAACCTTCGGTAAATCTTTCTCCTGCGCCATCGACATCCCCAGCCGCGCCGTCCCGAAAAGAGTGGCGTTGATTGCCGAAGCGGTAGAAAGCAGCGCTCCCAATCCGATAAGAATAAATCCGGTTTGCCCGAGAAACGGTTTTGCCGCTTCTGCCAAAGCATACTCCTTATATTGTGAAATCTTTTCCGGAGTCAAGTTCCCCACAGCCACAAAGGAAACAAGCAGATAAATAAATATTGTAATGAATATTGAAATCATAATGCTCTTCGGAAGATTTCTCTCGGGGTTTTCCATCTCGTTTTGAGCGTTAGGAATAAGCTCGAATCCTTCGTATGCGACAAAAATCAGCGCTGCGCCCATAAAAAGATTTGATGCGGATTTATTAAAAAGAGGAAGCACATAATTTTCCTTAACAAAAAATAATCCCATTACCGCGAAAAGCAGAAGAATAATTACCTTAATAATTACGATAACAAGCTCCGTGTGTCCGGCGGCTTTTATCCCGTATAAATTTACGCCGAGAAAAGTTAAAATTATTAAACTTGCAAAAAAGTGCTGAAGCAAAACCGTGTGGGATGATTTCCCCGCCATTGCCGCCCCGTACGCCCCGAATGTGTATGAATAAAGGGCTAACGTTCCGATATAACCGACAAGCAGCACCCAGCCGCCGAGAGCCGCAATATTTTTATTCTTAACGCTTTTTTCCATGTAGGTAAAACTACCGCCGTCCGAGTGAAAAGTTAAACCCAGCTTGGAGTATGAATATCCGGTTAACGCCGCAATTACGCCGCCAATTAAAAATGCAACCGGAGCCGCATGACCGGCTAATCCTACGGATAAACCGAGGACGGAAAAAATTCCGCCGCCGACCATACCGCCGACCCCCATTGCAATCAGTTCCTTCAAACTTAACTTTTCTGCTTTTATAGTTCTATTCATTTTTTGTCCGATTAATTTAAAAACTTAATTCAGAAATCTCATTTTATTAAGACTTTAAGATTAAGCCGAAACCTCAAAAAGTTCAAAATCCTTAATCTTCTTTCATTAGTCTATGCTTATGAAATTCAATCTTCTTAAACTCGCGCGCTTTAATTTTCCGATAAAGATATTCTACCGCAAATGAAGCTGCGAAAGTAATTATCGTGCCGTAAAACACAGACCGCTGATCAAGCCACTGATAATAAAGGAGCAGCAGAAACACGATTGAAATAATCGTAAGATTTATGATTACAAGTCCCTTATTCCCCCCAACATCCTTGATTATTTTTAAATGCGAAACTAACACGAAAATATAGATAACGGTAAAAACCGAACTTGTAATCGCCGCAATTCCTCCGATATTAAAAAGCAGCGCAAACAACAAACCCAAACCGGCGGTGATGTAAAGTCCTTCGTTAGTTCCAAACCACTCCTTCCGTTCAAAAAATTCGGGCAATTCTCCTTCTTTGGCGAATGAATAAGCCGTATTGGCGCCTCCGTAAAGCGTAGCGTTTAACGCCGATGAAATGGAGAAAAGCGCTCCAATGGAAATCAGGAGAAAACCGAATTTTCCGAGGAACGGTTTTGCCGCAACCGCAAGAGCGTTATCCTGAGAAGCTATCAGTAGTTTCAGAGGAAGATTCCCGACCGCCACAAGCGCGACCGAAACGTAAATTACGGAAACAATAATGATACTGATAATAATGGCTTTCGGAACATTCTTCTCGGGATTATCCATATTCTCGGAAATATTTGTTACGAGACCAAATCCCATATAGGAAAGGAAGAAAATAACCGAGGCGTGAATCAAACCGTTTATATGCGAAGCGTTAAAAGAAGGCGCTATTAAATCTGGTTTAATCGCAAACAGCCCTACCACAATAAACAATCCGAGTATGGAAAGTTTAATCAGCACAATATAAAATTCCGCTTTCCCGACCGCTTTTGAACCGAAAAAATTAAGCGCGGTAAAAAAAGCGATTACAACCGTTTCCGTAATTCCCAGTGACAATGCGGTTGTTGAAAAACCGAATAGCGGAAGGAAATAACCGGAAAAGCCTTTGGCGAATAGGGATATCGAAACAACATAGCTGAGCCACATCAAAACGCTCAAACTTCCGGTAACGACCGTGTCCCCAAATCCTTTAAGGATATAAGCAATCGGGCCCGCATTGGAAACTATCTTCTTCCCTAATTTTGTATATGAATATGCAACGGCAAAAGCAAAAAAGGCGGAAAGCAAAAATGTTTCCGGTAAATCCTGTTTTGCAATTTCGGCGCCCACTCCGAAAATAGAGAAAATACTCGCGCCAATCATCGTACCGACGGCAATTGAAATCGCTTCTATGAGAGAAATATTTTTTTTCTTCTTAGAAATTTTTGTCGTCATATTATTAACAACTCCTTTTAATAAAAATTACAATAATGAAATAAAAATAAAACGACTAAAATTAAACAGGAAAAACTTTAACTTTTTCGAAAATCGAATTAATTTCATCTTTATTTGCAAGCGCAGTCCCCGGTTGCAATGTTGTTGCAGTGCCGGCGGCAACGGCATATTTTAAACAATCTTTCAACGGTAAATTCTTCTTCAGTCCAAATACAAAACCGGCTACTGACGAGTCCCCGGCTCCAATCGTGTTCTTTACATCTACTTCGGGGGGAACCCCATGCAGCCTTTCATTATCGGAGACCAATAAAATCCCTTTAGCTCCCATTGAAACCAGCACAATCTCAATCCCTTGCCTACGGATATCTTCCGCAGACTCTATAATTTCATTCGCGCCGGATAATTTTTTCCCGACTAACCGGCTAAGCTCATGAATATTCGGTTTAATAATTTTCGGTTTTCCGTTGATCCCTTTTTTCAGATTATCCCCATCCGTGTCAAGAATAGTTGTCGCGCCTTTACTATTCGCAACTTCAACGGCTCTTTCATAAATTGTCGGGCTTAACCCGGGAGGCAAACTTCCGCTGAAGACGACATATTCAGCCGAGTTTAAATTCTCTAACTTTTTAAATAGATTAGTCAGTTCAACAGGCTCAATCTCCGGTCCCTTAGCGCTCAGGATAACCTGCCTCCGCTCGCTTTCAATATCTAAAACAATGTTCGTTCTTGTTTCATTCACAATTGTTGTAAAATCGGTATAAATTCCTTCCTGAAGCAAAATGCCTTCTATCTCCATGCCCGTATATCCGCCTAAAAATCCCAACGCCCTGTTGGGAATTCCAAGATGATAAAGCACACGGGAAACGTCTATCCCTTTTCCGCCCGCGTATTTTTTTTCTTTCTTAATACGATTCGGATCGTCGTCTTTAATTCGTTCAACCCAAATTGTTCTATCCAATGCGGGGTTTAAAGTAACTGTATAAATCATCCTTCCATTTCCATTTTATTTTTCTCCAGCTCGGCAAGCATTTGTCTCGCTAAAACGCCGAAGGATTCGGTCAAAGTAGGATGTGGATGAATTGCTTCGGCAATATCTTTAATAGTTGATTCTGTTGAGACCGCAAGAACAGCTTCGCCTGCAAGATCCGCCGCTCCTTCTGTAAATATATGGATGCCAAGCAACCTACCGGTTTCTTTTTCAGCTACGAATTTCAGCCGCCCGAAAGGTCTGTCGTTAATTTGCGCTCGTACGTCTTTTCCGTAATCATAACTACCTGTAATTATTTTGAAGCCTGAATCAAGAGCTTGTTTTTCAGTTAATCCTGCCGAAGCGATTTCAGGGTCGGAAAAAAGCACCCACGAATTTTTTGTAAAATCGACTTGCTGCATATTCCCATTGAGAATATTATTTGCCGCTATCAACGCTTCATACGTTGCGGTATGCGCAAAAGTCGGGCCGTTTATTATATCGCCGACTGCATAAATACCTTCAACATTGGTTTCGAGATATTTATCAACCGCTATCCCCCTTTTATTAAAATCGATTGCCGCTTTTTCTAACCGAAGCGGCTCAAGATTCGGTCTGCGCCCCGATGCCACAATAACGCGGTCGGAACTTATCCTTTTTGTGCTCTTATCGGGAAGCTCGAAAGTTGTTAAGAACTTTTCCTTTTCATAATCAATTCTTTTTACTTCGGAGGAAAGGTAAATATCAATTTTATCCTCTTTTTTCATTTTCTCGTAAAGAAGATTTGCAAAGTTTGTTTCAACCGGAGGTAAAATGCGATCCAACATTTCTACAACGGTTGTCCGCACATTAACTTTGGCAAACATTTGGGCAAACTCAACGCCTATGGCTCCCGCCCCTATAATAAGGACGGACTTCGGCAAATCTTCTTCTTCAAACATCTCTTTATTTGTCCAAACTTTGGAAACGCCGTTTCCCTCAAAAGGAGGAATAAACGGTTTGGAACCGGTTGCAATTATGGCGTAGTCAAAAGATACTTCTTCTATCAACTTATTTGTGGCGCAACTTATGATTTCAATTTTCTTTGAAGAAACAAACCGCGCTTCTCCGTTCATAAAATTCAAGGTGGGAATGGATTCAAAAAGTTTAAGCTCCATCTCCAGGCGCTGCTGTATGATATCATTTTTCTTTCTAACAACCTTTTCCCAATTAATTGACGGGGTTCCGCCTCCGTTAATACCGAAATCCTTCATATATTTCAGCAGATAAAAATAATCCGCCGATTGTTCCAAAGTTTTCGAGGGAATACATCCTTCAAAAAGGCACTCGCCTCCGGGTTCGCCTCGATTATCAATTAACAAAACATTTTTTCCCGCTTTAGCCAAACGGATAGCTGCGGGCGTTCCGCCCGGTCCTGCTCCGATAATTACTACATCATATTTTTTCATTTTATCCATGACAATTTATTTTGAAAGTTAGGCAACAATCTAATTACAAATTTTATCTTAGATTGTTCCAATTACTTTGTGTCGAGATATAGAAACCTTTCTTTAAGAGACCTTTGCAAAACCTAAAGTTGTCATATTGAGTTCGCCAAGCTTGTCCCAATTGATTTCCGTTGGGGACGAAGGTATAAACCGTCCGAAATATCTCTAATCCGGTATAATTACCGGTTTTGAGATTCTTCCGCCGCGGCGGATTTCCCCCCAACCAAAAAGTGGTTGGGACAAGATTCGCTCCATTCAGAATTTACCCCAACTGCCTTCCGTTGCGGCGACATGTTACGGGGTTATGCAAAGTTTTCAATTAAATAATCACAATTAAAAAACTAACAACTATCAGCGCCGTAAACCCGAAAACAATATGCTTTTTCATTTCCTTGTTTCCCAAAATAACGGCATAAACCATCTTGATAAAGTTATTGCTTGCCGTTGCAATTATGGTTGCGGTAACAATTGTCGATACGGAAATACTTGCCGTAACGTTCTGGAAAAGACTTAAGATATAAGGGTCAATATCAGTTACGCCTACAATCAACGACAAAATATTTACTCCTTCTTTACCGAAATTCAGAATAACATAATGAGTCAACACGCCGAAGAATGCGAACAGGAATCCGAAGACGAGCGCAGTTTTAAACTCAAGCGGGTTTTTATCTTTGATAATACCCATCTTCGCTTCGGAAGGTTTTAGTCCCTTTAGAAAAACCAGAGCGATTACAATCGCTATTACAACCAGAATTGAAAACGGAAGCAAAAGTTTTGCGGCAACCGCGCGATTAAATATCCACGCAAGGAACAAAAGTCGCACATACATTACTCCTGTTGCAAGGATAACTCCCGACACCACTTGCGGATTAAAAGCGGCGGCTTTGCTTTTTTTTGCGAGAATAATCGTTGTAGCCGTACTGCTGTATAAGCCTCCGAGCAACGCGGTTAATATTAATCCGGAACTTGGGAAAACGAATTTCTTTAGAATATAACTGAAATAGGAGATAGTTGAAATGGCAACAATTGCCAGCCAGAATTGATACGGCGAAATGTTAATCCCGTCGGAAATGGGTTTATGGGAAAGCAGCGGAAGAACGACGCCGGCGATAATTATAAATTTTGCGAGAGTCGTAAACTCATTGCTGTCGAATTTTTGTGAAAACACAAATAAGTTTTCTTTCATCTCCACTACAACCAAGATAGTAACGACTATAAGCATAACGAGCCACGACGGTTCCAAATAAATTAGAGGAGCCAGCGAGTAAGTTATAAGAGCGACAATTATTGAAGTTAATCCGAATTTCTTCTGAAGAGCTATTTTATTATAGTAAGCAATTCCGAGGAAAAAAGTTAAAGCCGCCCCTCCCAATAAAAAAGGGAGCATGGTCTTTCTTTCGACAATGTAAAGTATGTATCCCAAAATGCCGATAAACATCAGCGTTCTGTCGGTGCCGAAAAGATATTCAAATTTTTCATTAATGTGGCGCCGCCTCTGCTCCAGTCCGATTGTTAAGGAAAAAAGCGCCACTAAAATAAACGTAACAAAGTCGTGGGGTATTTTACTTATAATATCCATAGTTTTAACTTTAATTTTGGTTTAAGGTTGCGGAAACCTTTTGAAATATTGTTAATTAAGACTCAAATCGAAAAAAACAAATTTCTTTTCGATTCAAATTTCCCGAAAAGCAAAACTTAAATATAAGGATTCCGCATAAAAGAAGGAAAATATCAGACGAGAAAAACCGGAACCTTGGCTTTGCGCGCGACTTTTTCGGCATTACTTCCTACAATCATCTTCTCAACTTTTGTAATTCCACGCACGCCCATAAAAATTGATGTGCAATTTTCTTTTTCCGAGTATTTAAGGATTTCTTCGAACGCGCTTCCTTTAACCACGTCGTAAGAGACTTTTATGCCGGTTCCTTCAAAGTCGGAGACCCATTTCTTCAGTTTCAGTTCCGCTTTTGTCATTACTTCATCATCAATAAACATATCGTTAAGAACAAACTCGCCTGAATTCGGAGAGACGGTTATAATCGGTTTTCTTACCACATGAATAATTACGATTTCTTCGATGCCGCAATCTTTCATTTTTATCAATTCTTTTTTTACCTGTTTGGCATGCTCGGAAAAATCAGTCGGGAATAATATTTTCTTAAACATCATAAACTCCTTTCAAATTTTTAATGAATTATCTAATCAACAGTACCGGAACTTTAGCATTACGCATTATTTTTTCAGTAGTGCTTCCGAGCAGCATTCTTTCAACTGCGCCGCCCCCTTTTTCGCCGATTGCGATCATCGAAACCTTTTCATCTTCAGCCGTTTTAAGTATTTCCTGAAAAGGAATTCCTTCGCTGACAACTGTGATTACATTAAAACCTAAAGCTGTAAATTCATCTTTCCATTTTTCTATCTGATTCCTAAGTTCTTTGACCAACTCTCCTTCATGGTCAAAGTTTTCAATTTCGATAACGTTCAGCATTGTTGAATAAGAAAAGACCCGTACATCAAGAACGTGCATTAAAACTATCTCTTTGATATTACACTTTTTTAATTTCAACAATTCACTTTTAACTTTTTCGGAATGCTCCGAAAAATCAGTGGGGAAAAGAATTTTAGTAAACATTGTAAACTCCTTAATTTATTTTATTTTTTTCTATTGTGCTGTTTTTACATGTCCGACATGTTTTCTGTATTTACTGAAAAACCCCGTTAAGAATCTATTATCTTTAAGAAAACGACGGTAAAAATAATATTTCACTACATCATTAAATAGGAACCAAGTAAAAGCATAGCCCCAAATAATAGCCGCCCACTTCCAGCTGATAGCGGGAATAAAGATTCCGTAAACCGCGATTAATGTCCCCAAGACGGCTGTAAACAACGAAGCCCAGAATAACTGCCATGAAGGAAGCGGCTTCTTGAAAAACCAGTCCGTTGTTCTCGTATTGTAAATCGTCCCGTGCCCGGCTACAATCAGTTTAAGAAATATCATTGATTGAATAACCGGTTGTGAAAAGTTAGTGTACGTCTCGAGCAAAAAGAATATTGTAAATGAAGAAATTACTCCTGCTACTCCGAGTAAGGTGGATAACCCGAACAATTCGGAATTATTCCACCGCACAGGTTCGGCGTCTATCTTGGTCCTGTCATAAGCAATTGCAAGAATCGGAATATCGTTCAGCAGAGCTAAAATAATAATCATAATAGCGGTAACGGGATAGAAATTAAAAACAAGAATTGCGAACGTCATAAAGAGTATAACGCGAATGGTTTCCGCAATTCTGTAAATGGCGTAACTTTTCATTCTTTCAAAAATAACACGCGCCATTTTAACCGCGTCAACAATAACCGAAATTCCGGGAGTAAGTAAAACCAAGTCCGCGGCGGCTCTTGCTGCATCTGTTGCGCCGGAGACCGCAATTCCCGCGTCGGCTTTTTTCAGCGCAGGCGCGTCGTTTACACCGTCGCCGGTCATACCGACAATGTGATTTCCTTTCTGCAATTTATCTACAATCAGATATTTATCTTCAGGGAAAACCTGAGCAAAACCGCTTGCTTCTTCAATAATCTTAATTATTTCCGATTCGTGATTGTTAAGGTGGGAAACGGACAAGTTCTTCAAATCAAACTTTTTCTCCAACTCGGCTGTTATCTCTTTGGCAAACGTTTCCGCCTCCGATGCAGGCAGCTCCGGATTTAATTTTTTATGAATTACCTCAGCAAAAAATTTGCTCATCTCCAGAAATTCTTTTCCTTCATTCCCTTTTAATCTCTCAGCTTCCAATATATTCGGTTCCAAACCGAGTTTTGTTGCAATTTGATTTGCGATGGCAACGTTATCTCCGGTTACCATTTTAATATTAAGTCCCAAATTCTGAGCTTCGGCAAGCGTTTCTTTTGCATCGTCGCGCGGAGGATCAAACAGAGGAATCAGTCCGACATACTTAAATTCTTTATCTCCTTCTTCCTTAATCGCAACGCCGATTGTTCTGTAGCCTTTCACAGCATAATCATTAACATTCTTCTTAACCGTTTCCTCGTCCACGGAATTTTTACTCAGTTTAAGAATTACTTGCGGAGCGCCTTTGGTTACAGTAAATTTATGAATTCCATGACTGATTATCGCTTCCGTTCTCTTGCTTACGGGATCAAAGGGAACAAAGTTTTCCTGTTTATATTCTTCGAGTTCACTCGTAAGATTCTTCTCCTTAATGTAAGTGAACACAGGCTGTTCAATCGGGTCGTTATTTTCTTCCTTTGAAGCCATTGCGGCGTAGAGCATTAAATCCTTTTCGGTAAAATTCCCGTAAAGAACAGGTTTATCTATTGTCATTTTATTTTTTGTGAGCGTTCCGGTTTTATCCGAACAGAGGACGTCAATTCCCGCCAGTTCTTCGATTGCGGCAAGCCGACTTACAATAGCTTGTTTTTTTGCCAGCGCTACCGCTCCAACCGCCATCGTTACCGTAAGCACGGCGGGCAAAGCCACAGGAATAGCCGCGACCGTAAGCACTAAAGTAAACCTGAAAATATCCAACATATTTTCCCCGCGGTAAAGCGCCGCGAGTAAAATAATTGCCGCCATTAAAATCGTTACATAAATTAAATAATCGCCGACCTTGATTACCATTTTCTGGAAATGACTTTGCTGTTCTTTCTCGGCTTTGGCTACAAGCGCAACCGTCTTACCGAAATATGTATTTAATCCGGTCGTGGTAACAACCGCAATCATTTCTCCTTTTTTGGCGATTGCATTTGCGTAAACAATGTCGTTTACTTTTTTGGTTACCGGCAGGGATTCGCCCGTAAGCGCCGACTGATCAATCTGCATATAGTCGCCTTCAATCAGTTTAGCGTCAGCCGGTATTATTTCGCCTATCTTTATTTTAATAATATCGCCCGGCACAATATCTTTCGCATCAATATTCTCGAATTTCCCGTTGCGCAGAACCGTAGCTTTTCTGGCAAGTTTGTTCTTTAATACTTTTAATGCGTTCAACGCTTTGCTTTCCTGCCAGAAATCCAGTCCGGCGTTTACCAGCAGCAAAGTCATGATAATACCGAAGTCTTCCCACTTCTGAACCGCTGCGGAAAGGATTGCGGCAATTTCAATCATCCAGGGAATCGGTCCCCAAAATCTTCTGAAAATTCTGTGCAACGTAGTTTCTTCTTTTTCCGGGAGTTCATTTGTCCCGTATTTTTCAAGCCGGATTTTTACTTCATCATCGGTTAATCCCGTTTTCGGATTAACATTCAGCTCTTTAATAGTTTCATCAATCGTCATTTTTTCAAAATCCACTTGAGAACTTGTCTTTGCCATGATTGCTCCTTCCTTTAAATCCTATCTTATTTTCTATCGCTTAAAAAATAGACTGCCGTATCGTCAACTATCTTCTTAACTTCTTCGCCCGAAATAACTTCTTTCTTCTCCAATAAGGCGGCAAGCGCATCCAAAGTTTTTCTGTTCTTTTCCAATATCTCCCTTGCTCTTGCATGATTTGTTTCAATCAAAGCTCTAACCTCTTCGTCAATAATCTTTGCAGTCTCTTCGCTGTAATTTTTTTCTTCCGCGTATTCAACACCGAGATATATAGATTGTTCCTTTTTGCCGTAAGTTAGCGGTCCGAGTTTCTCGCTCATTCCCAATTGACAAATCATCGACCTGGCAATCTCGCTTGCCCGTTCAATGTCGTTTGACGCGCCGCTCGATATATCCCCGAAAATCAGTTCTTCGGCGACTCTACCGCCGAGTAAAATTGCAAGTTGATCGTTAAGCTCTTTTTTGGTCGAAAGAAACTTTTCATGAACGGGAAGCTGTAAAGTGTAACCAAGCGCGCCCATACCGCGGGGAATAATCGACACCTTATGAACCGGCTCGCCTGTCGGTACGATTTCCGCCACCAAAGTATGCCCCGATTCGTGATAAGCGACCCTGTGTTTTTCATCTTTCCCGAGAGTTCTGTTTTTCTTTTCCGGTCCGGCAATTACTCTGTCGATTGCCATTTCAAAATCGCTCATCAAAACCTTTTCATGATTGTTTCTCGCAGCCATCAAAGCCGCTTCATTACAGATATTCTCCAAATCGGCGCCTACAAATCCGGGCGTACGCTGTGCGACAACTTCCAAATCAACGTCGTTTCCCATCTTAATCCGTTTAGCGTGAATCTTAAGAATTTCAATCCTATCTTTTAAATCCGGTTTATCCACAACTATTTGCCTGTCGAATCTTCCGGCTCTCAGCAACGCTTTGTCCAATATTTCCGGTCTGTTTGTAGCCGCCATTACAACGACGCCCTTTGCGGCATCGAAGCCGTCCATTTCAACAAGAAGCTGGTTAAGTGTTTGCTCCCTTTCATCGTTTCCGCCGGTTACCGAAACCCCGCCTCTAGAGCGTCCGATTGCATCCAGTTCGTCAATAAAGATAATGCAGGGAGCCTGCTCTTTTGCCTGCTCGAATAAATCACGAACACGCGCAGCGCCTACGCCTACGAACATTTCAATAAATTCGGAACCGTTAATATTGAAGAAGGGAACGCCCGCTTCTCCGGCTACCGCGCGAGCCAGCAAAGTTTTACCGGTTCCGGGAGGTCCTACCAGTAAAACGCCTTTCGGCATTCTTCCGCCCAATCTTTGAAAATGCATCGGGTTTTTCAGAAAGTCCACGCTCTCCTTCAATTCCTCTTTTGCTTCCTCCACGCCGGCGACATCGTCGAACGTAACCCTAGGAAGATTATTCGGATGAATATGGACCTTGTTTTGTCCGAGATTCAGAAAAGACTTCCCCGCCGTTCCCGCTTTCTTTGAGATGTAATACCAAATCAATCCGAAAAAGAATAGCGGAAGAATCCACCAGAGCAAAAAGTTCATCAAGGCGTCGTTTTGAACTACCGCTTTATATTTAACTCCGTGTTTTTCCAACTGCCGGGCAAGGTTATCATCCTTAAGCGGAACGGTTGTAAAATATTTTTTCTTCCCGGTTTTCTTATCCTTAATTTTCAGTATTCCCTCAATACTGTTGGAAGAAACTGTACAAGAGTCTATCTGATTATTGTCAAGATATTTCAAAAACTTGCTGTAAGGAATTTCAACGCTTTTCTGATTAAACATAGGTTGAAACAAATAATAAACAAATACCGCAAGAAGGAGATACCAAAAAAAGTTTATCCATGGATTATTTTTTTGTGCCGTTGTAGGTTTGTTAATTTCCAAGTCGGGCTTTTTTTGTTTGCCGATATTAAAATCTGTTTTTTTCATTTTATCCTTTAATATTTAATTACTAAAAAATCATTTCACAAAAAAAGTATTGATAATCCTGCACCCTAACTTAAAGCCCGAGAAAAATCGGCTTTTCGTTTTGACGAATTAAATATCTTGTTAAACTTCCGATGAAAAATTCTTTTATTGCATTTTTTGAATGCGCTCCGAGAACAAAAAGGTCATTTTGTTTATAATGTTTTTCGTCAATTGTAACAACAATATTTTCTTCGGTATGAATAAATTCAAAGTTTTCGATATTGTATAATTCAAAAAAGTCTTTGAGATTTGTATTTAAGAAGCTCGCATATTGTTTGTCGGATGAAGAGAAAATCACCTTCACTTTAAAATTTAAAATCCCCGCAAGATGAACAAATCCTTGCAGCGCCCTTGTGGCATGCAGCGAGCCGTCATAGGCAATCAGAACATTCTTTATATCGCCGTATTTTTCAGGCACAACAAGCATCGGCGTTACGGAGTGATTCAATATTTTTTTAATCGTACTGCCGGAACTGTTTTTATCGTCAAATTCAAAATAAGTGCGCATTCCCATAACTACCAAATCAAAAAATTTCGCTTTTTCCAAAATCCATTCGGAAGGAATTCCTTTGCTCTCTTCAAGATTATAATTAACATTTTCTGCGGCGCATATTTGTTCAAATTTATTTTCAACGCTCTGTAGTTGAGCTTTAAGTTTACCGATTTGAGCTTCTTCCAATAATCCTTCCCAATAAACTTTACCGACAGGAACAAATTCTTCTTCTCTATCAAAAGAAGTAATATCAACGATTGTCATACCGGTAATTGTAGCTTTATGCTTTCGGGCAATCATAATTGCATATTGAATTGCGCTTTCCGTGTATTTTGAAGAATCAAGTGGAACCAAAATTCTTTTAATCATCTCTTACCATTATTTTATTTCGAATCCTCAGTTTTTTAAAATACAAATAATTATCACAAACTCTAAAAACTTATTCATATCATAAAAAAAGGAAGCTGAAAACTCAACTTCCTTTTTCTCTCATACACATCTTTGCTTAGGCATTACGCATAATTCCTTGCTTTCAGAGTCAAAAAAACTATCGCTCATTTTAGTGAGAATGAGCTTCGGTATGATATTCGTTAGTATCGCCGCTTAAAGCTCCGAAACCTCCGACCATTAACAAAATTCCGCTGATAATTGCATTCCATTCGTTTCCGGCTCCAACAACCAAGCTGGGAATGAATGCTGCTATTACAAGCCAAACTCCGATAATTCCGGTTAACCAACCTTGCCACGGTTTCTCTTTAAGCATTGCAAAACCTGCTATAGCGGCAATTACGCCTACTATGATATCATCCCATAAATTCCCCGTTGCGGAGAAATTTAAGAATGCTGCAATAAACAGCCAGATACCGAGAATTCCATTTGTCCATGCCTGCCACATTTTGTACCTCCTTTTATCTTTATTGCTCATTTTGTTAATTCACTTATAGAAGTACAAACCGCGCGCCAAATAATCGCTCATTCGTAACTTATTATAAAACAATATGTTACCGGAGTTGAAATTCTGCACAAAGAATTAATAGGAAACGGCATTTCACACTCATTCACAAAACACCTCTGTTTCAGCCGATATTAAAATTTTAAGTGAGCAATGGGAGTTCACAATTTTCGATGCAATAAATATTTTAGAAAACTTTGTTTAACCTGGTAGAAGGCTTTGCAGTACCTAATTTATATGTCATTCTGATCCCGCCTTGGCGGGAGAAGAATCTCAAAACCAGTAATAATACAGGATTAGAGATATTTCGGACGGCTTACACTCCTCCTCCGCCTTGGCGGATTGGCGGATTGGCGGACTCAATATGACAAATTTAGGTTATGCAAAGGTCTCTGGTAATTTATCGATATGATTTGATCATTGCTCCGTAGGAGCAAAACCTCTGTAATATACAATAAATCACCAATCATAAGCTCCGTAGGAGCGACACAAAACAAATAAAGTAGCTGACTGATTGCAGCCTACGGAGTTGCTTTCCTTTGATAGGGAGTAAATTACCTCAATGATGTTTTGTCGGGAAGCGCAATCCGAACATCCGGAGGAAGAACTAAAATCTAATCCCAAAATTGTCATTGAAAAAATTTTTGCTCTAAAAGCTTGAATGACAAAATGTTTTTTGTAGCGTAGATTGCTTGCAATCTGCGAAAAAACGGTTTAACCGCTGAGTTTCAACATTCAGGAGATTGCCGCGCTTCCCTACGTCACTCGCAATAACAACGTATTGTTTGCACCGTCTCGTCACTGCGAAGGAGTCCGAAGGACGACTGTGGCAGTCTCACCGGAAAACACGCTGTTGCTAAATACTAAACAACGGTTTAGCCGCTAAGGTCTAATTCCATTGAGAAATTACCGCAATCTATCTGAACAAATCCGCGCTTATGGAATACTTGTTAAGCATATTCTGCAGCTGCCTTCTGTCGTAACCGCTTATTTCAGCCGCCTTGGAAACATTTCCATTTGTCTGCCTCAGTAAATTAACAAGAAACTTTCTGTCCAAATCGTCAATGATTTTTTCCGTCTTATTCTTTCTTAATTCCTGAAGCTCCTCCTTAGTTTTCGGAATAAGTAAATCCTCGGGAGAAACATCCGCTATCTCTTTGGGAAGAAGATTTTCGGTAATTCTTCCATCCTTTGAAAAAATAATCGCCTGCTGAATTGTATTTTCCAGTTCTCTAATATTTCCGGGCCAGCTGTAGTTCGATAGAGTCCGCTGTGCCGAATCTGTTATCGAGAGTTTTACGCCGGGCTTGAACGACCGGTATTTCTTCATAAAGTGTTCGATAAGAAGAGGAATATCTTCCTTCCTTTCACGCAGCGGGGGAATCTTCAGATAAACTACTTTCAGTCGGAAATAAAGGTCCTGCCGGAAGTTTCCTTTTTCCGCTTCCTCCTTCAAATCCTTATTGGTGGCGGCAACTATCCTCGCGTCCGTAGTTAAAAATTTAGTCCCCCCAACGCGCGTAAATTTCTGTTTTTCCAAAACATGAAGCAGCTTAACCTGAAGGTCGAGCGGAAGTTCTCCGATTTCATCAAGAAAGAGCGTGCCTCCGTTAGCAAGTTCAAACTTCCCTTTCTTGGCGGCGACCGCTCCGGTAAAAGCTCCCCGTTCATGCCCGAACAATTCGCTTTCCAATAAATCATGCGGGATTGCGCCGCAGTTAATTTCAACAAAGGATTCGTCCGCTCTGGAACTTAAGTAATGGACGGCATTTGCAAAAAGCATTTTTCCCGTTCCCGATTCTCCTTCAATTAATATAGTAGCGGGAGTATCGGCGACCTGCGCCACAAGTTCCATCAGCTTTTTCATCTGTGGATTAATTGTGATTATCTCATTAAATCCTTCATACTTTTTAATCTTCGCCTTCAGTTTCATGTTTTCGGCAAGGAGTTTACCGAAGTTTAACGATTTCTCGATAACCGGCTCAAGCTCACTGATTTTAATCGGCTTTGTGATGTAATCGACAGCCCCTAATTTCATTGCCTCAACGGCGTTTTCGATGCTCCCGAATGCCGTAATCAATATTACGGGAATGTTGCTGTAATATTTTTTAATCCACTCCAAAAGTTCAAGTCCGCCCATTTCAGGCATCTTCAAATCGGTAAGGACGAGATGAACTTCATTTTTCTCCAGCAGTTCAACGGCTTCCTTCCCGTTGTTTGCTTCAAGTATATTGTAGTTCGGTTTCAAGTTTAAACTTAAAACCCGTCTCTCTTTACTTTCATCATCAGCAATCAAAATCGTATATTTTTCCTCTTTCATTTTAACTCTCTAAATTTTGATTCAATTTTATAGAAACCTTTGCATAACCTAAATTTGTCATATTGAGGACGGTGTAAGCCGTCCGAAATATCTCTAAATTCGGTACTATTACCGGTTTTGAGATTCTTCTCCCGCCAAGGCGGGATCAGAATGACAAATTTCGGGGGTTATGCAATGCATTCTTATAATAAATTCGGTTTTCCCGAACTCCGATTTGTAACTTAACGAACCGCCGATTAACGAAACCAGATTATTCACAATCGATAATCCCAACCCTGTTCCTTCCTCCTTTGTGGTAAAGAATGGCTGAAGTATTTTTTCTTCCGCGTCTTCCCCGATTCCGGTCCCGTTATCTCTTACAATAAATTCGTAAAAAGAATTCTCTTTCCTTAATATCAACCGCACGGTTCCCTCGCCGCAGTTGAACTCTGCATCGGTTCTGCACCTTTCGGCTACTGCGTCAAGCGCGTTCAATCCCAAATTCAATATTATTTGATGAAGAATATCAAAGTCCGTTGTTATCCCTTGAATTCCGTCCGGAATTTCTTTCACGACCTTAATTCCCGACTTATTTCTTCCCTCCAATGATAAAATCACTCTGTCAAATATCTCATCAACTTCGCCGGTGGAATATTTTATTTCCCGCTGTTTGGAAAGTTTTAAGAAATCCTGCAGAATCCGTTCAAGCCGTTCCACTTCCTCCGAGATATAATCAAGCAGCTCTTTTTTATCTTCGTCGGTAATTCCTTCTTTCTGTAAAGTCTGCGCCGATAAGGAAATCGTATTAAGCGGATTGCGTATTTCGTGCGCAATGCCGGCGGTCATCTGCCCGATTGAAGCGAGCATCTCCAAACGGAACTGTTCCTTAACTCTCTTCTGCAAATCTTCAAACATTCTGTTTCTGTGAAACGCCAGCGAAACTTGGTCGGACATAATTGTCAGCCGTTCTATTTCTTCTTCTTTAAATTTATCGGCATATTTTTTCTTCGAGATAAAAATCATTGATAGGATGTTATCGTTAAAAATAAAAGGGACGATAATTTGGACGCTGTGTTTTTCAAAATAGTCTTTCAAGTATGAATTTATCTTGTTGAAATCAAGCTCGTATATTTCAATAGCCCGTTTAAGTTTGATTAGTTTTTTCACAAAATATTTATACTCGTCAATGTGAAGAACTTCATCGGGAGAATCTTCATTAAAGAAAAAATTATTCTCCTCGTCAAAAACAAAAAGAAGGGTTTTTCCCGTATAAAAATTCCGGTCGATAAATTTTTTCACCATCTCAAAAAATTCTTTTGAAGGTTTGTACTCCTGCAGTTCGTGAGTAAATTTGGAAAAGTTATGCCTGTATTTGTCCATATCTTTTCCGAGCAGAACGTCAATTTTTGCCTGCACCAATCTTTCAACCGGACGCATTAAAAAGACAAGGATGATAATCATCAGCGCGGTGAAAAAATAGGAATTAATATTGAAATACTCGCTTACCGAAACGCTCAAACCCTGAATCACAATAACGTATAGCGCAAAAACAATTCCAGACAGAGTGGAATAAACCAGTCCGGTTTTTATCAGTTTTGAAACTCTGAAAACTTTGTAATGAATTACGACATAAAGGAAAAAAAGACTGATTAAAAACGTAAGTGAAGTCGAAAGGAAATAGAATGAAACCGCTTTTTCAAGCGAACTTCTGTAAACATTAATTATCGTAAAGGTGAGGAAAATAATTACAAACCCGATTAAGAAAAACAAAGTCTGATTTCTTTTACTGACTGTTTTTAATCTGCGCAGCTTTAAGATTAGGACGACAATACCCCAAACGAAATATCCGAGCGAAAGAATAATTTGGGCAATAAATTTTATATCAACGTTATAACTGAGGTGATAATAAAACATATTTTTTGAACCGGCGAGATGCACAAGATTCAACTGAAAATCGGGGAATGAAAGAATCAGAAAGAGAACCGGGAAAAAGAAAATGATAAAGTAAAAAGTTAATTTCCCCGAAAACGAGTGGAATGATTGCGGAAATTTATATGCGATTATCACAAAAAACGCAGGCACCAAAAATATAATTCTGTACAAAACCTGCGCTCCGATCAGCGCCGAATCATAAGTGTGCGAGTTAAGGATTAAGATTTCGGAAAAATTCCATAAAGCGAACATCGCGACAAAAGCCGAGAACCAGCGGTTCAAATCGGATTTTGAGTTGTCGAGGAAAATAATCAGAGCGATGCTGATATTAATGGTAAAGGATATTAACGCCGGCAGTGAGTAAATATTCATATGTTTTTGCGAAGTTTAATCAAGGCAAAATCCGTTGGGTTTAATCTAACATTAATTGTTCGAAAATAGTAAATCTAAATTTACGAAAAGTTTCGATGAATATTCCCTTGTTAAAATTATGAAAAATTTTTTACCGAACCGTCTCGTCATTGCGAGGAAGAAGCGCAGCGACTGACGCGGCAATCTCACCAGAAAACTCACTCGTGCTAAATGCTCGGAAACGGTTTATCAGTTGAGGTTGAATTCCAGTGAGATTGCCGCGCTCACTCCGTTCGCTCGCAATGACGTTTGTTTTCTAGCGGTTCGCAATGACGCGTATTATTTCGACATTGCGAGCAAGGAGCGCAACTACGCAGCAATCTCTAACACCGTCTCGTCATTGCGAGGAGCGTTAGCGACGAAGCAATCTCACCAGAAAACTCACTCGTGCTAAATGCTCGGAAACGGTTTATCAGCTGAGGTTGAATTCCAGTGAGATTGCCGCGCTCACTCCGTTCGCTCGCAATGACGTTTGTTTTCTAGCGGTTCGCAATGACGCGTATTATTTCG
>WGCV01000009.1 GCA_015493615.1 Melioribacteraceae bacterium | reverse complement strand
GTCATATATCGTTCGCCACGAAGGTGGAAACCTTCAAGGTTTAACTGACTTATTTATAAATTTGCTATTCTAAAACAACAAACAACTTCTTCTATATTTACAGATTATTAAAAACCTTGAAGGTTTTTTAAAATATGTTTTTAGAAACTTTTACAATACCTAAAATTGTCATATATCGTTCGCTACGAAGATGGAAACCTTCAAGGTTTAACCGACTTTTTTACCAATTTGTTATTTTAAAACAACAAACAACTTCTTCTATATTTACAGATTATTAAAAACCTTGAAGGTTTTTTAAAATACGTTTTTAGAAACTTTTACAATACCTAAAATTGTCATATATCGTTCGCCACGAAGGTGGAAACCTTCAAGGTTTAACTGACTTATTTATAAATTTGCTATTCTAAAACAACAAACAATTTCTTCTATATTTACAGATTATTAAAAACCTCGAAGGTTTTTTTAACCATTTTGCGTATAGTAAATCTTCTGTTTTACGTCTTGCGTCTCACGTTTTTCCCCCGCTTATCTACACTTTCCTTTTCTAAGAAAAATCTCTCTTGAAAATAAAATCCGGTTGCCGTTTTTTTCATACGGATCCGCATTATCTTCAATCAAAAAATTTTGAGTGTTCAATCCGTGCGTTACATCCGCAGGCAGCAGAGAAGCGAGCGCGTAGTTTATTTCCCTTCCGGTTGCGTCTTCAAAAGCTGATGAAATAATCAGTTTTGCTCCTTTCTTATTAAACAAATCTATTGTTTCTAAGGAGCGATGCAAGGAACCGAAAAATGCGGGTTTTAATATCAGCGCAGATTTGTTTTCCGCAATTAATTTTACTTCTTCGACGCTCTTTGCCGTTTGATCAAAAGCTACATTTCCCGGGAATAATTTCGCGAGCTTTAAATTATCCTCAAAACTGCTTGTCGGGTCTTCAACATATTCCAAATTAAACTGCATCAATCTCTCAATCTTTTTTTGAGCTTCCTCAAAATTCCAAGCGCCGTTTATATCCAAACGAAGATTTATGTCATCGGACAAATTATTTAAAAATCCTATTCTGATTAACTCGTTCTCAAACGCGGAAAACCCGAGTTTGATTTTTAGCGTATTAAAACCTCTCTGAACGGCTTTTTCCGCCGATTGAAAAAACTTGCTTGTGTCTCTCTCGGAAATTAACGCGTTTAATTTTATCGGCGCGCTTCTTATTCTTTTAATGAATTGTGGTTCAGAAATTTCATCGGCTTCAATCAACAAATTAATGAACGCCGATTCAAAAGCAAAAAGGAGAGTCGGATGGATTTTTTCTGAGGATAAGAGATAATCCGAAAACTCTTCGAATGAATCAAAACCGGTTTCTTCCAAACGAGTTGCGGTATTTTTTGCTTCCCCTATAATTGATTTTACATCTTCCGTAAAAGGTGGAAGAGGGTACGCTCCGCCTGTTCCGCAGTCTCCTTTTTCATTTAAAAACTTTACGGAAATAATCTCGCGGAGTTCCAGCTTGCCTTGGGAAGTAAAAACCGGCTTAACAAAATTATATTGTTTTGGCTTTACTATTATCCGTTTGATTTTCATCGGTTTAATTTACGTGAACTTTTTTACAATAACAGACCGACCGCAAATAGCAGTCCGTAAATTGTTGAAAAAATACCCGTCAACGCAAGCGTTTTATTTAGCGGACTTCCGGTAAGGGTGTAAATCATTTTAATAAGTTTGACGGATAGCGGCAGAGCGAAAAACGGAAGAAAAACCCAAGCGGTTGTTTTATATTCAAAATAGATTACAAACAACACGGCGTAAGAAACGACTATCGACAATAGATACTGACTGCGCGCAAAACTTTTCCCGAATCTCACTGCAAGAGTTTTTTTATTTGCCTCTTTATCTTCATCCGCATCTCGATAATTATTAACTACAAGAATGTTTGTTATCAGAAGTCCGACAGGCACAGAAGCCCACAAAGCAAGAGGAGAAAAGGAAAGCGCCTGAACAAAATATGTTCCCACTGTCGCCACAATCCCGAAAAAAATAAAAACGAAAATATCGCCAAGACCGTTATACGCAAAGGGAAAAGGTCCCGCCGTGTATCCGATGCCCGCAGCTATTGATAAAACTCCGATTAACAAAACAATCCATCCTCCGAGCCAAACAAGATATAAACCGAGAAGAAAAGCCAAGCCGAAAGTAAAGTAAATTGCCGACTTCATTTCCTTAGGCGAAATAAGTCCGGAAGTAAGAAGTCTTTGCGGTCCTACTCTGTCAGGTTTGTCCGTTCCTTTTAAATAATCATAAAGATCGTTCACAAAGTTTGTAGCTATTTGAATTAAGAGCGAAATCACCAAAGCAAACGCCGCAGGAACAAGATTAAACTTATGCTCAAAGCCGGCAATCGCGCTTCCGACTATAACAGGCGTTACCGCCGCCGGCAAAGTTTTAGGGCGGCTGGCGGTTACCCAAAGATTAAATTTTGAAATATTATTCACATAAGTTTCCGACACTACGGAACTCTCGGAAATTTTGAGAAATCTGGTTTTCTCTTTTCGTTGTATGCGTTGCGTCCTTCCTGAGCTTCTTCGCTCATGTAATAAAGAAGCGTGGCGTTTCCGGCAAGTTCCTGAATTCCCGACTGTCCGTCAAGCTCTGCGTTAAACGCCGATTTAAGAAGGCGAATCGACAAAGGACTGTGCTGCAAAATTTCATTTGCCCATTTAATTCCTTCGGATTCAAGTTCATCAACGGGAACAACCTTGTTTACCAAGCCCATTTCCAGAGCTTCATCCGCGTTATACTGGCGGCAGAGATACCATATTTCGCGCGCCTTTTTCTGTCCCACTATTCTTGCCAAATAGCTCGCGCCAAAACCGCCGTCAAAACTTCCAACCTTCGGTCCTGTCTGACCGAAAATTGCATTATCAGCCGCAATGGTTAAATCACAAACGACGTGAAGAACATGTCCGCCGCCGATTGCGTAACCTGCGACAAGCGCAATAACGGGTTTCGGCATACTGCGGATTAACTTCTGCACATCTAAAATATTCAGACGCGGAACTCCGTCGGTTCCGACATAACCTTTATCGCCGCGAACCTTCTGATCGCCGCCCGAACAGAAAGCATACTTTCCATCTTTGGCGGGACCTTCGCCGGTAAGTAAAATCACTCCGATTTCCGGATCTTCATGCGCGTCCCGCAGAGCTTCATGAAGCTGCAGAACGGTATCCGGTCGGAATGCGTTTCTTACTTCGGGACGATTAAACGCTATGCGCGCAATTCCTCCCATTTTTTTATATGTGATATCGGAATATTCTTTAGCCGTTTTCCATTCGCTCATTTTCATTTCCTTTAATTACTTTCTCTATAAACTGATTAACTAAAATAATAAATTCTTCAGGTTTTTCTAAGTGGATATTATGCCCCGCCCCTTTTACCGTAACTCTTCTTCCCGTATGAACTTCCTTCAAAACAAGCGTATCAAGAAATCTGTATTTTTTATCATCTTCTCCATCAATCAAAAGAAGGGGAATTTTGATTTTATTTAATTTATTCCAAACATGCTCAACCTTTCCCTGACTTCCGCCAATTAGAGCTTTAGCTAATTCTTCCGGATTATTTTTCAATCTTTTTTGCTTCACACTTTCAAATTTTTCTTCAGGTAAATTTTTCATACTGCTGAATATCGATTGTGAAAACCAATAATCAACAAACCATTCCATTCCGTTTTTATTTATTTTTTCCGCAAGTTCTTTGTCCGCCTTAAATCGTTCTTCCTTAAATTCCTTTTCGGCTAATCCGGGCGTTGCGCTTTCTATTATCAGACCTGATAATTTCTCCGGAAAATTAACCGCATAACGGTACGCGGCTCTTCCGCCCATTGAATAACCTGCAAGAATAAACTTATTAAAATTAAGTTTTTCGGCTATTGCATTAATGACGATATTCAGATTTTCCAGATTATAAAATTTATCTTCCAGATTCAAAGATTTTCCATGTCCGGGTAAATCAAGCGCTATGGGAAAAACATCAGAGGAAACAGCTTCAAAAAGAAAAGTCCAGTCCGCCGCCGAGCCTGTAAATCCGTGAAGAAAAAGAAGAGGAGTTTTGCCTTTTTTATTTTCTTCTGTAATTACATTAAATTCTGATTTATCGATTTTCACCTTTACTTCTTTAAGTCCTTTGCATAACCTAAATTTGTCATATTGAGTTCGCCACGGCGAAGGTTGTAAGCCGTCCGAAATATCTCTAAACTCGGTATGATTACCGGTTTTGAGATTCTTCATTTCGCTTCGCTCCATTCAGAATTTACCCCGACTGCTTTTTGTTGGAGTAACATATTTCGGGGTTTTGCAAAACTTTTTCTTTAATCATTTAAGATTTCAGAAACTTTTGAGTAATATTTTTCGCGGCAATCCTTTGAGTAATCGGCGTCGGTTTTTAATTCCAAAACATTTACGCCTCCTTTTTTAACCGATTGAGCAAGCGTTGATTTTAAGTCAGAAATATTTTCCACATTAAAATATCCGCATCCGAAAGCTTCCGCAATTTTTTTGAAGTCGGTATTTGTTGGCGTTTTGAAATATTTATTAAAATATTTTTTCTCGTTATAAATCGGAAGCATCGTAAAAATTCCGCCGCCGTTATTATTAAGCAAAACTATTGTTAAATCCGTTCCTTTTCCGGATAGACTTCCGAGCGAGGAAATATCATACAGAAAAGAAACATCACCGATAAGAAGAAATGTCGGCTCTTTTGATTTTGCCGAAACTCCCTCCGCCGTTGAAATTATTCCGTCAATTCCGCTTGCGCCGCGATTTGAAAAAATCTTTATTTCTTTATTCATCTTTCCTGAAAAAACATCGGCGTCTCTCGGCGGAGCGCTGTTGCCGATAAACAAATTTGCTTTATCCGGAAGCGCCTCAAACAGACCGGCGATAATTTTTCCTTCAAATGATTCTTTTGTTCCGAGTAGAAACTCCCGCTTAAAATTGCTGACATTCTCTTCCGTTTTTTTCAATAAAGATAAATATCCGGCATCCCGTTTTATTTTTCTCTCTTTAATTGCAGCGGTTAATTCATTGGTAAAATCCGTAACGCTCGTTTTAATTAACTTTGAAAAACTTCGCGAAGGATCGTGCGCATCCCCGAATTCATTAATTAGAATCTTCTTTGCCGAGGTGGTTTCAAAAAAAGAAAGAAGGGAGTTTGTTGTCGGCGCTTTACCGAATTGAATAATAAGTTCAGGCTCGAACTTTTCCGGAACACCGCTTTTAAAAACCGAAGCAGCCGTTGAAATTACATTTTCATTCTTCGTTAAAAATCTCGCTGAAGAAACGCCGTCGGCAATAACGGGAGATTTTAATTTTTCTGCAAGACTAATAACCGATTTTTCCTCTTTCCGGTTTTCCATGGCGCCCAATAAAATCAGCAGTTTGCGAGTATTCAAAATTTCTTCAATAAAATTTTTGTTTATTTTATTATTCTTCTTTGTGGAATTTATAACAGCAGAATTGATAATTTCGTTAAATAATTCTTCTCCTATTTCAGAATCCTTTATGCTCGGCTCAAGCGGTTTTTCAAAAGGAAAATTAAGATGAACCGGACCGCGGTCTTTTTCCGACGAAATAAAAAAAGCTTTATCGGTAATGCGCATAAGCGTTTGCAGCCGCGACTTGCTCAGTTTGGGAAGCCGGAAATCATAAAAAAACCTGATGTGATTTTTATAAAGATTATCCTGATTAATAGTCTGGTTTGCTCCGGTGTTTCTCAGATATTCCGGTCTGTCTGCCGTGCAAACAACTAGCGGAACTCTTGTAAGATACGCTTCAACAATCGCAGGGTAAATTTCGGCTGTTGCCGTTCCCGATGTCGTTTCTATTGCAACCGGTCTTCCCGTTGCTTTTGCAATTCCCAAAGCAAAAAATGCCGATGCGCGCTCATCAATAAATATATGCTGTTTTATTTTTCTGGTTGCCGCAAAAGCCAATGTCAGCGGAGTATTGCGCGAACCTGGAGAAATGCAAACATCCCGGACTCCTAATTTTTCAAGGCGTTTTACAAAGATAGTCGTCCAAGCAAAGTTTTTATTAATATTCATCTTCTTCAAATAATGATAAGACAGGTTGTAATTTTAATTTTGTTTCACCAAACTCTTCGTCTGCGTCCGAGCCGTTTACTATTCCGCATCCGGCGTAAGCGTTTAGCTCGTTTCCTTTAATTAATCCGCTTCTGATTGCAACGCTAAAATCTCCGACATCCGAAAAATTAAACCACCCGATTACTCCCGTAAACAAACCGCGTTCAAAATTTTCGATTAACGGAATATGCTCATAAGCAATGTTCTGCGGTGAACCGCACACAGCCGGCGTCGGATGAATATCGTAAAGTATCGAGAGTAGATTTACATTGTTTTTCAGCTTTGCGCGGATAGGCGTCCAGAGATGCTGAATATTTCTCAGCTTTCTAATTTTAGGAGTATCTTTATACATTATTGAGGAAGTGTGTTTTTCCAATCTTGAGATAAGAAAATCAACAACCTTTTTATGCTCCCTTAAATTTTTGTCGCTTGCGAGCAGTTCGTTGGCAAGAGTATCGTCCTCATAAATATTTTTTCCGCGAGAAATAGAGCCGGCTAACGCGTCAGTTTCCAACTCGGAATTGTTTACCGAGAAAAGCGTCTCCGGCGTCGCGCCGAAGAAAAAAGAGTTCCCGCTGTTAAATCCGAAAATTATGCAGAAAGGAAAAGCGGCAGAAAGCTCCGAAAGAATGTTATGGTAATCTGGAGAAGCGCTTAAGGTATGATTTACAAAACGGGAAACTACAATTTTATCAAGCTCGTTATTTATGATTAAACGTAACGCTTCGGTAATTTTTTTATCCCAAATAATCTTGTCGTGATTACCGTTCTTCTTAATTTTCGGCTTAATTCCTTCCTCGCCGGATTCTTCGTCAGGCAGTAAAAACGCAATGCCGATTAATTCGTTTACTTCATCTTTTATGTCGGAAAAACTTTCGCCCGGCAGCGCGTTAATTTCAATAAAGTGAAACCCGTTAATTAATATGAAAGAAATCCGCGGTATAAACCAATTGTTAAAATTAAAATCTCCCCAAATTTCAGAGTACAATTTTCCGTTAAATTTTACTCCGCCGACAATGTAAGGGAAGTTATTTTCGGAAAAATCTTTAATATTGCTTTTGAAATTTACTCTTACGGAATTTATTTCATTAATAATTTTTTCACTTTCTGACGAGGTAAATTCTTTAATATTGCCAATGGAAAAAAAAGCAAAGTTTTCCGACGGTTTTCTCCAATAAAGAGATTTAGCGCCGTTTCTTTTGCCGTAACGGATTAGCGCTTTCGAGTTGATTTTCTCGGAAGGAAAGATGTAGCTTTTGTAAAAATCATCCGGTTCTAAATTGGCGGAAAGCCATTCCGAAATTTGCGAACCGTTAAGAGTTTTTCTTTTTTCAAGCATCCGTAATATTATTTTTTACAAAAGTTAAATATACAAAAAGAGAGGGAATTATTGAGATTTAGGTTGAGAATGAAATTAAAGTTGGATTTTACTAAATCCCTCTCTTATTCCTGTAATATGTCATTATGATTCCGCATTGGCGAACAATGTTGTAAACTTAAGAGTGTAACCCATTGCTTCAGCAATGGGATTAGCCCGTAAAAGAAATGAAGTTCAACTTTGGTTCTCTTTTAACCCACTGATGAATCAGTAGGTTAATCGGAATTATTTTTTTCCCAACCTGGACAAGCCGGTAACCAAAAAGGGAGATAAGCTGAAAAAAATAATCTCTTAAAGGATTTTACTAACGAATGTCGGCGGGGTAATTCCCAACGAAAGGCAGTCGGGACAAGTTCGGATGTTTTTCATTTCATCAGTTCTTAATAGCGATATTATCTCGGCGACTTTAAGAATACCAATATTAGGAAAATTAGATTTTAACTCTTACTCCGCCTGGTCGGATTACGTATCGCATCAACATATCTAAGAGGTTGTTCGTCACATTATTTCAAAGAGAAGTAACTCCGTAGGAGTGTTACCTTTGTAATAAATAAAGCGCGCCATTATCTATTAGCTCCGTAGGAGCGGCACTTCAATGCTTACGAGATAATCATTGTATTTATTGTATCGCTCCTACGGAGCAAGTACAAAATCATATCATCTGTGTAAATATCAGAAGACTTTGCATAACCTAATCTGAACAAGCCGGAAAGAAAATGAGAAAAAGTTGAACAAAAAAACAACATCTGAAGTCATTATCAACAAGAGACTTTAGAGTATTTGGAAAAAATAGTCTGCCACAAATAGCACGAATTTTACTGATAAGGGGTTAAATTAAATGCAATGCTTGGCGGACTTAATATGACAAAAATATTTTTTCAAAGGTTTCTAAAAGTAATACAAATACTTAACCTTAAACGTGGCGTCTCTTCCCGTTACATGAAGTTTTTCTGCGAGTTGATTTCCAGCATTGTCAAACTCGGGCGTTCTGTCGCGCAATTCATTATAGGTAAAGTAAACCCAACTTTTTGGGGAGAAATTATAGGCAAAGTAAAATCCGACGAAAAGTCTTTCCAGCTTATCGCTCGACTTTATATATAAATTGTCGGTAAAAATTCTGATTCGCATATCATTAACAGGAGTTAATGTAACATAAGGGCGGGTATTAAGTGTTAAATCTTCCAGCGAGCCGTCCGGCTTTCCTTCTATCCAAATATTAACGGATGTCCCAACAGTCAGAAAAGGAGAAATAAGATAGCTTCCTCCCCCGCTTACCGAAGCAAATGTTCCGAGATAATCTCGGTAAAAATTATATGTTTTTGAAAAGGAAGAAAAAGTATAAAAACTCCAAATCGAAGAGGAGTGCACCCAAATATTGGAACTGATTTGAAATGAATTATAAATTACATCATTATCTTTAGATTTTCCGTAATTTATATCAAAGCTAATTCCCCACATTTTTCTAAAATCAAGATTTCCTCCAATCAGTAATCCTCTGTCGGTATAAGCGTCAATTTTTTCATTATGCAGATAACCGCCGCCGTAGATTATCAGTTCGCGCAGAGGACTATCTTCAAAAAACCATCTCGGTCCTACTACCCCAATGATTTTTGACGTGCCTATCCAAGGAACGTAACCTATTTGATTTACATCGAAATTACTTCCGACATAATTTGCTTTTATCATCGTACCCCATCTTTTTGCGAATTTTGTTATTCCGGCGGCAAATGCGTAATCTCCCGTACTGTCGGTAAACGACCTTGCCGCCTGATACCCGATTTGCCAATCGCTTCCGCGAATTGATCCGTCCAAATCGAAAACTCCGTTCTGATTTCCTTCGTTATCCCGTTTTCCCACAAACATCGCTCCGACGGTGGAATTATCGTAAATCTGCTTTTTAATTCTCGCTACTCCGAAAACCGCAGCCGGAACGCTGTAATCGCTCCCGTTAATTGAATAGTTCTTATTTCCGGTTAAAGCTATAAGAGATCCGTATTCCAAATCGTCAATTCTTCCGAAAACTTTTGCTCCGAGATTTAAAGGAACGTTGGAACCGTCCGGTAGTTTTTCTCCTATTCTCCGGCTGTAAAAAAGGGTCATTGCTTCAAAACTGTTTCTTCCTTCCGGAGAAAAAATTTCATTTCCTTCAATAAAAAAAGGGCGGCGCTCGGAATAGTATGTTTCATATCTTGAAATGTTAAACTTAAACGGATCGGCTTCTATTTGAGCAAAATCGGGGTTTAATGAAAGCATCATCGTAAGCTGCGCGGAAGGATTATAGAAAAAATCCATTCCAACATGTGGAGTAGTTTTATATTTGCCGTTATCCAGCATTTCCGTTTTTGCCAAAGCAACGGGATAAAGTTCAAGATTTAAGCCCCTCACTTTTGGAGATACATCTTTTTCAAAAATCAGTTTACCGAAATTGGAAACACGCATTCCTTCATGCCGTGAATATTTAACCCAATAAATGTCTTCCGTTTTATTGGGAATCCAGCGGTCAAAATCCAATCCCCACGATTTTGCTCCCAATTTGTATTGAATAGATTTGAATGGAATTTTCATTTCTACTACATAACCCCAAGAGTAGCGCTTGGCATCGGCAAACCAAATACCGTCCCAATTATAATCGCGGCGGCGTCCGTCGTCGAGAATCCGCGCGTCAATTCTCCAACCGGTTGAAGAAACCGCAAACTTATAAGCCGTTTTTTTATCGTTAAAAGTATCAAGCGAAATAGAAACTCTGTCGCTTGTATTGTCTTCTTGAATGCCGTTTTTGTAATCTGTCATTCCGCTTTTATCATACGCAATCATTAAAACATAAAGCGCGTCTTTAGATACCAGAACTTTTGCGGTTGTTTTTTCGGTAGGCGCTAATCCGTAATTCGGACGAAACTGAACAAAATCGGAAACGGAATCAGCTGCAGCCCAAACCGGCTCTATTTCTCCGTCAATATTGATTGTTTTATTTTCAGGTAATTTTCTTGCAATAAGATTTTTTCCGTTTATCGATTGAGCCGACAATAAGGAAGTTAACAGAACAACCGAACATATAATTTTTCCGAACAACTGTTTCTCCGCAAATTTTTAATTTCAAATATAATCTTGACGATTACATTATAAAATGGTTCAAAAAATTTTTTGTTTATTAGTTTCAGGTTGCAGATAACAAAGGAAATGAGTGTTAATAACTTGTTGATAATCGGATTTTAAAATGTGCATAACTTCCACTAATCGGAAAACACTGTATAACTTAAACTTACCGGAAAGTTGTCAACATTTAGAGAACGGTAAAAATCTAAGTTTCCATAATAAAAAAGCAACAAACTGGGGTTATCCACATATTAACACTCTTATTATTGTTTCTATTTTCTTTTAAATATATAATACTATAAAGATTATTAATTAAGATTGTGGATAAAATCACAAAACATGATAATGGAGTAAAAGCATAGAAGTCTTTGCATAACCTCTAAAAAATTAAAATTATGTCTTTACAAGAAGTTTTATCCCAAAGTAATCTGCTAAAATATGGGAGATTGCCACACTCCGATAAAAAACATCGGAGTTCGCAATGACAAGATGAGATTACGCAAAACTTCCGTATAAAGAAGCTGAATAAAAAATGGATGGACAATAAGTATTTTTGTCTTCCAATAAAAATTCATATCCGCGTAAATCATAAAAAATCAGCGTTATCCGTGTTCTATCTTTGAGGATAAATGGATGATTGGATAAATAAGCAATCTTTGTCAGCTTAATGAATATTGGTTTCTTTTCAGGCAATCATACATTTTAACTTTTACAAATTTTTCTACATCGCCTTAAAAAAAAGAATCGATATTCAGTACCGTATTCCAAGATTTCTAATATTTAAAAACGCTTCCTCCTATGAACTCCCGTAATAGAGAATCTTTAGGTATTGAGGATTCATCCGAAACCGGAGTAATTGTTTCCAGCATCTCCGAAACACGGACGGCTCTTTCGTAAGCGTCAAGTTTAAGAGGATTGTTCTTAAATTCATTTACCCATTCACGGAAAAGCTCTTTCATTCTGTGCGCGTAGAGAGGAAGTTCGTAAGGCATTGATGTGTTAACAATAAAATCGGCTTTAGATTGGTTGGGAATTATATTCCTAAGCTCGCTGGAGCGGACGTAGTGCCAATGTTCGAGGGTTTGGCGGGGATTGTACGCCCTTTGAACCGAATCGCGCAGCATGCGGCGAATCAGACGAATATCCGTCCATCTGATATATTTTCCGTTTTCTCCTTTCATCTGCAGAAGAGGTTCGAGATAAAGCCGGAATTTCTTTTCATCCGGAATATTTTCGCTGAATTTGGGATACAAGCCGTGGAGACTGTCAATCAGGATTATTTCATTTCCGCTGAGCTGCATTTTTGTACGGTTTAAGTGGCGTTTTTCTGTTTTAAAATCGTAATAAGGAAGCCAAACTTCCTCCCCATTGCTCAGTTTTTCGAGATGCTCGTTAATTAAATCCAAATCGAGAGCTTGTGGAGTTTCAAAATCGTAATCCCCAAACTCGTCCTTCGGATGAAGTTCCAAATCGAAAAAGTAATTATCAACGTTAAGAGCTACAAATTTGTATCCGTATTTTTCAAGTCTCTGCTCAATTTTTATAGTGGTAGTTGTTTTTCCCGATGAAGAAGGACCGCTTACCATTACCATTTTTAGAGTATTTATTTTTTCAACAATTTGCTCTACGGCAGTGTCAATTTCATTTTCGTATGCTTTTTCAGATTCATGAACTATTCTGGCGAAACCCTCTTTTTCTATTCTTTCGTTAAGAAGGTCAACTCTGTTAAGCTTTTTATCGACAGCCCAATCCAAAACATGCCAGATTTTAGCCCAAGGAATATTTTCATTCGGAGCCGAAGCATAGCGGGATTCCGCCGCGCGGGCTTTGTTTCTTTCTTCACGGTAAAGTATGTACTCTTTCGCTACTTTAGCATGTCCCTGTTCAATCAGAACTTTTTCTACAACATCCTGAATTTGTTCTATATGGGGAATTTCACCTTCTTTAATCTGATGTTCGAGAGCATCAACAACGATATCTGCTAATTTATCAGCGGTTTCCTTATCTCTTCCCCCTACGGAAACAGCCGCTCTGTAAATAGCATTGGAAATTCGCTCTTTTTTAAAAGGTACAATAGTTCCTGTTCTTTTAATGACTTTTTCTATTTTACTCATCGTAACTCCGATTTATTTTATACAAAAATAAGTAAATATTGTGAATAATTCCGTTTTGGAGATAAACCTATCGCGGCGTGCCGCAATTAAAAATTAAAAGAAGGCTTTGCAAAACCTAATTTATATGTCATTCTGATCCTCCGCCTTGGCGGATTGGCGGACTCAATATGATAATTTTAGGTTATGCAAAGGTTTCTAAATAAATAGCGCTTTTTTCGCGATAGTTTTTTCATAGACTTTAAAAATTTTGAGATAAGTTTCATAGTCGTTTTTACTGAACGCAACTAATTTAACTTTTTCAGGAAACTTGTTATTTTTTAAGAAATTAAAAATAATATTTAGCGCAATCCGGCAGGCTCTTTCAAAAGGGAAACCGTAAACTCCAGTACTGATTGAAGGAAAAGCAATAGATTCAAGTTTTTTATCCGAGGCAATTTTGAGGGAGTTAAAATATGCCGAGCTTAACAGTTCATCTTCTTTTTTATTACCGCCGCGCCAAACAGGTCCGACCGCGTGAATAACAAACTCGGCGGGAAGATTGTAAGCTTTTGTGATTTTTGCTTCCCCTGTCTTGCAGCCGTTAAGCGTTTTGCACTCTTCCAAAAGTCCGGGACCTGCAGCTCTGTGAATAGCTCCGTCAACGCCGCCTCCGCCGAGAAGCGTTCTGTTAGCGGCATTAACAACGGCGTCAACTTTTTCTTTTGTTATATCTCCTTGAACTATTAAAATTCTTTCGGAAATGTCATTCATATTTACTCTAAGAAACTTTCAACTTCCAATTTAATAGGGACGTTTTCATATACTTGCGATAATCTTTCTTTTTCGATTAAATCAAAAATCCAATTCTCGTTTATACCATTTACTCTTGCAACGTTTGAAATCCAATCTACTTCGTCCTGATTAATTTTTGGATCTTCGATTATTAATTTTATTCCGTCTCTGATAAAGCTTTCCGCTATTTCCCGATTGGAAAACCTCGGCGGTTCGTTGGGAATGTGTTCGTTGCTGAAAAATGTGTTAACGGCAGACTTTGTAAACGATTTTTCAAATCCTAATTTTTCGCCTAAAGTATCAATAAAATTTTGTTCCGATTTACTGATTTTTCTGTCTTTTCCGCTTAATAAAAGCATTGCTCTGAAGTAATTGCTTCTATCAAGTTCACTTAATCTCATGTTTCCCTCTTTCTTTTATTTAGATAATTAAACGTCTTAACCGTAATTTTGTTCCTCATTAAAATTGTATTCCTATAATACTTATTTTGTAAGAAATGCACAAAATCAATTTAACAGATTTATCTGCGGAAAGATGTGATATTTATCAAAATAAAAAACCTCCGAGTTAGATTAAACTACAGAGGTTTTTTATTAAAAAATATATTGTAGAAGGCTTTGCATAACCCCGAAATTTGTCATTCTGATCCCGCCTTGGCGGGAGAAGAATCTCAAAACCGGCAATAGTACCGAATTTTGAGATATTTCGGACGGATTCCACTCCTCCGCCTTAGCGGATTGGCGGACTCAATATGATAATTTTAGGTTATGCAAAAGTTTCTTGTAATATTTTTTACTTCATCAGAATCATTTTTCTTGTTGCGGAAAAACTGCCGCTCCGGAGTCTGTAAATGTAAACTCCGCTCGGTAAATTTTCCCCGTTAAATTCAACGCGGTATTTTCCTTTGGTTTGGAATCCTTTTACAAGTTGAGTTACTTGCTGACCTAAAGTGTTGAAAACGGTTAATCTTGTAATTCCGTTTTGTGCGAGCCGGTAACTGATTACCGTACTCGGGTTAAAAGGATTAGGATAATTTTGCGATAAACCGAACGTAACGGGAGCGGTCGGTTCGTCGTCCACGCCGACAACAGGAAGACCGATATCTGTTAATGAAAAATCATCAATAAACCAGCCGGTTTTTGTAATGGATTCATCCGCTCCGAAATCAAAACGGAAAACAACTTCGTCCCCGTTTCCGGCAACATCGGAAAGGTCGAAGTCAACTTCTTTCCAACTTGACGAACTTCCGGTAAAAGCGTCTTCTCCGCCAATCGGGTTTCCCCAGTTGGAAGAAAGAGTTCCGTCATAACCGCCGACAGGCGTAATCAGTTGGAAGCTACCGCCGTTAACGGAAATTTTTACGTTTCCGCCGTCGTAACCTTCTTCGGCGTCATACCAGTGCCAGAAAGTCAATTTAGGATTGTCGCCGAAAACTTTATATTGAGGAGTTTGTAATTGCGAAAGAACGCCGCTTGTGTATTCTCCGTTTAGTACCGTTCCCCAAACGTTGGGAGCCGAGTGCGCGCCGGGAGGATTTGCCGGAACGCCAATCTGCCAATCGTTTGTTGAACTGAAGTTTCCGTCGTTGTCGTCAAAATTATTTGCAATAGCCTGATAAGCTGAGACTTCACATTGATAATAAGTTCCGTCCGAGGGAAGTAGAGTTGTATTGGGCGTGGATGCAATATCGGAAACGGAAATCTTATAATTGATAATATCGCCGATTACAACTTCGTTTGAATCTATGGGAAAATATCCTGCGAAAGTTCCATCGTTCATATTGGTTAAATTAAACGAATTATCTTCGCCGCCGTTTAAATTATAAGAAACAATTACATTACCTATGCCTTGGTTATCGCTGGCTTCGAGAGAAATTTTAACGGGAAAATCGGCAGTGGAAACCGCGGTAATCGGATGAAAATTAACCGTAGGCGGAATGGTATCGGGTCCGATTGTAAAACTAAAAAATTCTACCGGAGCGTTTAAAGGCAGATAAGAAGTTACGCCTGAAGCATTTGCGGCTTTTATGTAGTAATCGACGGTTACATTACTCATACTCGGAAGCGTCGCCGAATATTCATTTTCATTTCCGGTCGGCGTTAAAAGGAGAGAATCGGCGCTATGAAAATTATCCGTCGAAAAAAGAACAAAAATTGAAGATTCGTCAATAGCCATATTGGAAGTTAAAGTTGCCGTAATAATATTCTCGCGGTTTTCATCTTCGGTATCGGTAAGAGGAGTGTGTTCTATTTGCACCCGGAAATAATTAACTGCGGCAAGCGCGTCAACAATTCCCCATCCGTATTTATTATCGGGATTATTATGCCGCGAAGCGGTTTCCCGCAATGCGTCCCGAACCTGCATTGGCGTTAAAGTAGGATTAGCCGAAAGAACAAGAGCCGCAACGCCTGCAGCCAGCGGGCAACTGAATGATGTTCCGCTTGAAGAAGTGTAACCTGTCGCGCTCGAAGGCGAAGCAACCGCAACGCCGCTCCCCATTGCCATAATATCCGGTTTAATTCTTCCGTCAACCGTTGGTCCGACGCTGCTAAAATAAACTCTTGAACCTGATGCGTCAACAGCGCCGACGGCAATAACACTGTCGCCATCTGCGGGAGCGCCGAGCGTATTATGGGAATCGTTATCTCCTTCGTTGCCGGCGGAGTTAACAACAACTATACCGCGTTTTACGGCTAAGTCGGCTCCGATAGTAATTGTTGCCGTATTGCCGTCCATATCCTGCCAAGTATATCCGGGGTAACCGGGGTCCATTCCTATGTAACCGAGCGAAGTGGTTGTAACGTCAACGCCGATTGAATCCGCCCACTCGGCAGCGGCAATCCAATTATCTTCCTCGGCGGGAGTTTCGGAATCGGTATTTTCGGTTTTGGCAAGGAGAAATGAAGCGGCGAAAGCCGGACCGATTAACGAACCTTCTTTGAATCCGCCGATAGTGGATAAAGTTTCCGTACCGTGCGAACCTTCTCCCATATCCCCTTCGTCTCCTACATTGCCGTCGTTATTTACGAAATCCCACATTGCAATAATATTCATATTTGCAAAGGCTTCATGCGCAAGATTATTAAATCCGGCATCCATTGAACAAATTGTAATTCCCTCTCCGTGAATTCCCATATTGTGAACGGCGGGAACATTAAGCTGCTCAACCTGCGTATAGGAAGCGCCGTAATCAAAATCTGTTGTTGATTTGGGAGATGTTTTGTAGCGTTTTAACGAATTGCTTTTTCTAACTTTATCGTCTGTTTTAAATGAACGAACCAAATCTATTTTTTTTACAAAAGGAAGTTTTTCCGCAGCGATAATTTCATCATAATCGGCGTAGGCGCTGACGGAGTTAAACCATCGCGATCGTTGGTGAATTTTAATTCCGAGTTTGGTTAAATCGCGAACATATTGATTATAAACTGGAATATCGCGGAAATCAATTAAAGACTTTGATTTCATTCGCATAGCTCTGCGCGCCAAAGATTTTTTTGAAACGACTTTTTCCGGATGAGAAAAATAGTAATCGGTATTGTCGCCTTTATCGGTAAAGTAAATCCAAACTTTTACGGTTTGTTTTTCAGCAACGGAAAGAAGTTTTGTTTGGAGAGTTTCCGTAACTTTTGTTTCCTGAGCAAAAAAAGTTGCGCCTGCAAAAAGCAGTATCAATAATAGTTTTTTCATAGATGACCTTTGTTAATATTGTAAATAAAATGAAGAATAAAGTAAGAATTGTATTGGGATAATTCAATAGGATTTTTAAAGCGAATAATAATTTGTGAGCGTTGGCAAATTTATACTCTTGTTTTACAATTTATGTTAAAAAAAATAAAACAAGATAACAGCAAACAGTTAGAGGTAAGAGAAAAACGAAAGACGTCAGACGCAAGACGGTCCAAACTCCGAAGTTGCCGGATTATAGTTTACACCGAAATGCGAAACAAATAGAATTAAATTGCTTTGGCAATCGGTCCAATAGACAAAATAATCTCTCTTGATAATACTTTGTAATTCCGATTTTTCATAAATTTGTTTTTCAGTTAGGAGATTATTAATGAAAGCGTTAGTTACCGGCTCAACTGACGGAATTGGTTTTGCAACAGCGGAGAAGCTTGCGGCAATGGGCTATTTTGTTTTGCTTCACGGAAGAAACGAAAAGCGCTGCGCAGAAGCCGCTGATAAAATCAAATCAAAAAATCCCAATGCAAAGTTGGATTTTATTCCCGCCGATTTTTCCGATTTAAATGAAGTGGAAGCTGCCTCAAAATTAATCTTAAAAAAGCACACTGACTTAGAAGTTTTAATTAACAATGCGGGAGTTTTTTTCTACGATAGAGAAATTACAAAAGACGGATTTGAGGCGACTTTTCAAATAAATTATCTGAGTCATGTTCTGCTTACGCTTAATCTCACAAATGCGTTAATTAAGCAAAGAAGAGGAAGAATAATAAATGTAAGTTCCATGGCTCACGCTTGGGCAAAATTGGATTTTGAAAATTTGAACGGCGAAAAATATTACAGCGGCGAGGAAGCTTATGCGGTTTCCAAGCTTTGCAATATTATGTTTACTTACAAGTTATCGCGTGTAATCGCCGGAAGCGGAGTAACCGTAAACGCGCTTCATCCGGGAGTGATAAACACCAAGCTTCTGCGCAAGGGTTGGGGAATCGGCGGCGCTCCGGTTTCCAACGGAAGTGAAACATCCCTCTATCTTGCCGCGTCTGAAGAAGTTGAAAATATAACGGGTAAATATTTTGTGGATAAAAAACCGGTTGCTTCTTCCAAGATCTCTTATGATAAGGAACTGCAGGAAGAGTTATGGAATTTAACTTTGAGAATGTTGGATATTAAATAAATTGAAATAGAAAAAAGGAATTATAAAAATGAAAAAATTAATCGTTCTGTTGCTGATAGTTTCATCGGCGCTTTTTGCTCAAAACATTCATCTTAAAATAATTGAAACTACCGATACTCACGGCTCTATTTTCCCGTATGATTTTATGGAAAACCAGCCGGACAATCATTCCCTGGCGCAAATTTTAACTTATGTTAAAGAGCAGCGCGCGGATAAATCTCAAAGCGTATTGCTTTTCAGCGATGGCGACTTGCTTCAGGGAACGCCCGATGTTTACTACTACAATTACATCGATACAACAGGAAAACATCTTTATGCCGAAGTGATGAATTACATGAAATATGATGTAGGAACGGTCGGGAATCACGATATTGAAACCGGACACAAAGTTTATGACAAATTTAGAAAAGAGCTTGATTTTCCTTGGCTTGCCGCAAACGCTATTCGTGAAGATAACGGAAAACCATATTTTCAGCCTTATTGGGTAACGGAAAAAAACGGCGTTAAAATTGCGGTTCTCGGAATGATAACACCGGGAATTCCGAACTGGCTGCCTAAAATTTTATGGACAAACATTTACTTTGCCGATATGGTTGAAACCGCAAAAAAATGGGCGCCGATTATTCAGAAAAAAGAACATCCCGATTTACTTATCGGACTTTTCCATTCGGGCGTTGACCCTTACTACAACGGCGCTAAAAAACTTTATCTTAATGAAAACGCCAGTCGGCTTGTTGCCGAACAAGTTCCCGGATTTGATATTGTTTTTGTCGGACACGATCATCACGGCTGGAATTTTTCTGTTAAAAACAGCGCGGGCGACAGCGTAAAGATAATAGGCGGAACGCATGCGGCGTTGGTTTTTGGCGTTGCGGATGTTTATCTTACTAAAACAAAATCCGGTTGGAAGAAGGAAATAAAATCAAAATTGGTTGAATCAAAAAACTACAAACCGGACGCGGGATTTATGAAACGCTTTTCCAAACAGTTTAATAAAATTAAAACTTGGGTAAATAAACCAATCGGAGAATTTACCGAAACGATATCGAGCAAAGACGCATTGTTCGGCGAGTCCAAGTTTGTTGATTTGGTTCACCGGCTTCAACTCAAAATTAGCGGGGCGCAACTCTCCTTTGCTTCTCCTCTTTCGATGCGCGCGAAAATCAAAAAAGGTAAAATTTATGTCCGCGATATGTTTAAACTTTATCACTATGAAAACTTTTTATACACAATGAAACTAAAGGGAAGCGAGATTAAAGGATTTTTGGAATACAGCGCTTCTATTTGGTTTAACAAAATGAAATCGCCGGAAGATCATCTTCTGAGATTTAAATATAACGATTCCGGTAAAATGGAAATCTCGGAAAGAAATAATAGACCGAGACTCTATGCGCCGTTTTATAATTTTGCTTCAGCCGCAGGTATTAAATACAGCGTTGATGTTACCAAGCCGGAAAATCACCGTATTAATATCATTTCCCTTTCTGACGGCAAACCCTTTGATATGAATAAATATTATACTGTTGCAGTTAATTCTTATCGGGGAAACGGCGGAGGCGGACATTTGGTTCGCGGAGCCGGAATTCCTCACGACAGTTTATCAAGCCGGATTGTTAAATCAACCGACAGGGATTTAAGGTTTTTGATGATGAAATGGATTGAGAAAACCGGAAAAGTTACTCCGCCGTTTTTCGGCAACTGGAAAATAATTCCCGAAAAATATGCCGAAAAAGGAAAGCTAACGGATTACAAATTATTATTTGGACAAATTAATTAAGAGGTTGAAATGAAAAAATTATCTCTATTGTTTCTTGTTTTTATTTTCTCACAATCGCTTTTTGCGCAGGAATCGATTTTTGTTCCCCGCGAAGTGAAAGAATCAATAAAAAAAGGAGTCCGGACTTTAGACGGCGTCCCCGGAAAAAACTATTGGCAGAATCATTCGATTTATAAAATCAATGCTTCTGTTGACGTTGAAAAATCAGTTCTTTCCGGAGATGAAAGCATTGCTTATTTTAATGATTCTCCCGATACACTGAAAAATTTGGTTATGCGCCTTTACCCCGACTTTTTGAAAAAAGGAGCCACGCGCGATTTTTATTTCGGAACATCGGGCTTTTTGCCGCCGGTAAGTATTAAATACATTAAAATTAACGGTGAAAAATATGATGTTTCCGATACAAGCAAATCTGTAAGGCGCGGCTCGACGAATATGTTTATTAAATTAAAATCTGCTCTTTTACCAAAAAACAAGGCGGAATTGGAAGTCGGCTGGTCCTTTATTATCCCGCAGAAGCATCCGATGAGAATGGGTAACAAAGGCAACGGAGATATGTTTATCGCCTATTGGTATCCGCAAATGGCTGTGTACGATGATATTCTCGGTTGGGATAAAATTGATTACCAGGGTATTGTGGAATTTTACAACGATTTTTCTGATTACGATGTGAATATTACTCTGCCGAAAAATACGGTTATGTGGGCGACGGGAGTTTTGCAAAATCCCAAGGAAGTGCTTCAGCCGGAAATTGTAAAAAAATATAACGAAGCGAAAAAATCGGAAAAAGTAATTAGAATTATTACCGAAGAAGATAGAAAAAGCGGGAATGTTACTCTAGATAAAGAGAAGTTAACTTGGAACTTTAAAGCGAAACACGTTCCCGATTTTTCATTTGCAATCAGCGACAGCTACCTTTGGGACGGAAGAGCGGTAGTTACCGATTCCACAGCATCCGGAGTGAAAACCACGTTCGTTCAAGCGGCGTACAATCCGGGAACGCCTCATTTTGAAGACGCAGCACAGATTGGAGCGGAATCAATTTATTATTTGTCGCACGAACTTCCCGGTTATCCGTTTCCATATCCGGAAATGACTTCGGTCGGAAGCCGCGGAGGAGGCGGAATGGAAACCCCGATGATGGCTAACGATGGCGCGCCTAAAAGCTATCCGAGTTTTGTCGGACTGATTTTCCATGAAATTTCTCACACATATTTTCCTTTCTTCATGGGAACGAATGAAAGAACTTACGCCTGGATGGACGAAGGCTGGGCTACATTTTTTACACGCGAAGTAACCGAGCGTTACCAGAAGGACGTTAAATTTAAATATTGGCAGCGTATGGTAAAATCTTACGAAGACGGTTCAGGCTACATGCTTGATGTTCCACTGATGGTTCCTTCGTTTTCCGTAAAGGGAGGATTTCCGCGGATTACATTTTACCGCCGTCCCGGCTGCGCCTACATGGAGCTAATGAAAATGATGGGACGGGAAAAATTTAAAGAAGCTCTGTTAAATTACATAAACGCGTGGAACGGTAAACATCCGATTCCGACAGACTTCTTTACCAGCTTTAATTCTTCGGCAAATGAAGATTTGGCTTGGTTCTGGAATCCGTGGTTCTATGAGTTCGGAGTTCCCGATTTGGCGGTCGAAAGCGTAAAGCAAAACGGCGACAAAGGATTTGTAACCATAAAAAAGGTCGGTAAAATTCCAACAAGAATTTGGTTTAAGGTTGATTTTGCAGATGGAACAAGCAAGGAGTTTAATTACTCGATTAAAACGTGGAAGAATAAAAATAGCGCAACTTTCACGATTAACGCTCCGGCGACAATCACGAAAGTCGAGCTTGGAAATAATTTAATTCCCGATGTGGATAAAACAAACAACACTTGGGAAACAAAGAAGTAATTTTCTTTATAAACCTTGGAGGTTTTGAAAACCTCCAAGGTTTTTTAAGATAATCTTACCAATTGCAAAGAAGAAAAATTTTTCATGTAAAATAGTTATCTGTAGTATTACAATTTAAATCCTTCCCGCAAAAAGAGCGGGACACGCGTTTTTTATATTAAGAATTTTCAAGTAATTAAAAATCAGACAAGGGGGAAGATGTTAGAGGAAAGAGGTTAGATGTAAATAAGTCGCAAAACGTAACCCGCTATAGCGGAGTAAGAGATAAAAATCCAATCATAGTATTGTCATTCTGGAGGACGCCGTCTGAATATCACAAATAACAGCCGATGAAATGAAGAATCTCATAGCCGGCATTTTCACTAATCCTAATCTTGTCTGCTGTGGTAGCTCCATCCTTAATTCTTAATTTAATTGCGGTTTACCGCGATAGGAAAATAGAATTAGAAAAAAAAATATTTTGATAAGTGAAAAAATATATTTAACATTGCAACATGAATTTTGAAAGAAAAAATAACGCAAACAATATTACTACTTGGTGGTGGTGGAACAGTATGCTTCCGCTATCCTAAAGTTAATAAATAATTTTTAACAGAGCCGTGGATAGTCGGAAGACGATTCACGGCTTTTTCATTTTAAAGCCGTGTCAGAAGAACACGGCTTTTTTATTTTTACTAAAATCAAAAAGGAGTTACAAATGGACAACAAAATTTATTTATCCGCAAAAGAAATGCCGAAGCAATACTACAACATTTTGCCTGATCTCCCTTCGCCGCTGGCGATGCCGTTAAATCCCGCAACGCAGGAGCCGATTTCGCCAGATGATTTATCCGCTATTTTCCCGATGGAATTAATAGAACAGGAAATGAGTCAGGAAAGGTTTATTGATATCCCTGAAGAAGTGCGGGAAATTTACTCAATCAGCCGCCCGACGCCTGTTTTTCGCGCGTTTAATCTCGAAAAGTTTTTGGATACTCCAGCAAAAATATACTACAAATACGAAGGGGTAAATCCTGCCGGAAGTCATAAAACCAACACGGCAATTGCTCAAGCTTACTATAACAAAAGGGCTGGAATTAAACGGCTTGTAACCGAAACCGGCGCCGGACAGTGGGGAAGCGCGCTTTCGATTGCCGCGCAACATTTCGGATTGGAGCTGCAGATTTTTATGGTAAAGGTAAGCTATTACCAGAAGCCGTATCGTAAAACCATGATGATGCTCCACGGAGCGAAAGTTGATCCGAGTCCCTCGCCGCTGACAAATTCGGGAAGACAAATACTGGAACAAGATCCCGATTCTCCCGGCTCTTTGGGAATCGCAATCAGCGAAGCAATCGAACTTGCAGTGCAGGACGATAAAACGAACTATTCGCTCGGAAGCGTTCTTAATCATGTGATGACTCACCAATCGGTAATAGGCGAGGAAGCGCGGCTGCAGTTAGAAAAGGTGGGAGAATATCCCGACATAGTAATAGCAAGCGCGGGAGGCGGGAGTAACTTTGCCGGTTTGTCTTTCCCGTTTTTGCGGGATAAGTTGAGCGGCGCCAAAAAAGATTTGCAGGTTATCGCCGTTGAGCCGGCTTCATGTCCTACGCTTACCAAAGGAAAATTCACTTACGATTTCGGCGATACCGCAGGTTTTACTCCGCTGCTGAAAATGTTTACGCTCGGGCATAATTTTATTCCACCTAAAATTCACGCCGGCGGACTTCGCTATCACGGTATGGCGCCAACGGTTTCAAAGCTGCACGAGGAAGGAATGATTGAAGCGAGAAGCTATCATCAACTTGAGGTTTTTGATGCCGCGCGTGATTTTATCAATGCCGAAGGAATTCTACCCGCGCCTGAAAGCGCCCACGCGGTAAAAGCCGCAATGGACGAAGCGCTTAAGTGTAAAGAAACCGGCGAAGCAAAGACGATTATCTTTAATCTTTCCGGTCACGGATTTTTGGACCTTGGCGCTTACGAGCAGTATATCGCGGGAAATCTTGAAGATTATCAGCTTCCCGAAGAGACAATTTTAAGATACTTTGCCGATTTGCCTCAAATTAAAAAATAGTTTGTTATTTGTTAGATAGTTAGTTGTTATTGTTTCTGTAGCCCCGGTGAATTGCCGGGGCTTTTTTTGCTGTTTTTTCGCAGATTGCAAGCAATCCGCGCTACAAAAAAATTGATATTCGAGTTTTTGAGCGAAAAATTTTTTCTAATGATAATTTTACGTTCAATTCATTTCGCACAATATTTTCCAAAATTTTACAGAAGAAATTAAGAAAAAACAATCTTGAAAAAAATATCCAGAATAGGTATATTTAAATACTAGATAAAGATAATAAGGCAAAATAATGAGCGAAGAAAATAAAACAATTGAAAATGTTACCAACTCCGAATATAAATGGGGTTTTGTTACCGAAATAGAAGAAGACGCTTTTCCGAAAGGATTGAATGAAGATATCATAAGAAAAATCTCGGAAATTAAGCAAGAACCGGAATGGCTTTTGGAATGGCGTTTAAAAGCGTATAAACATTGGCTTACGCTTAAGGAACCGACGTGGGCAAAAGTAAAATACGAAAGCCCTGATTTTCAGGATATCCGCTATTTTTCAGCGCCAAAACAGAAACCGAAACTTAACAGTCTTGACGAAGTTGACCCGGAACTCCTCGCAACATTTGAGAAACTCGGGATTCCCCTTGAAGAACAGAAACTCCTTGCCAACGTAGCCGTTGACGCGGTTTTCGATTCCGTTTCCGTTGCCACCACGTTTAAGGAAACATTAAAGGAAAAAGGAGTTATTTTCAGCTCGATTTCCGAAGCCGTCAGAGAACATCCCGACTTGGTGAAAAAATATCTCGGCTCGGTCGTTCCATATACGGATAATTTTTATGCGGCTTTGAACGCTGCTGTTTTCAGCGACGGCTCGTTTGTTTACATTCCGAAAGGCGTGCGCTGCCCGATGGAATTATCGACTTACTTCAGAATTAACGCGGCGGAAACCGGACAGTTCGAGAGAACTTTGATTGTTGCCGACGAAGGCGGTTATGTAAGTTACCTCGAAGGCTGCACCGCGCCGCAGCGGGATGAAAATCAGCTGCATGCCGCCGTTGTAGAGTTAATCGCAATGGATAACGCCGAAATTAAATATTCCACCGTCCAAAACTGGTATCCGGGAGATAAGGATGGTAAAGGCGGGATTTACAATTTTGTAACCAAGCGCGGACTTTGCGAAACCAATGCAAAAATTTCATGGACGCAGGTAGAAACAGGCTCTGCGGTAACATGGAAATACCCAAGCTGTGTTCTGAAAGGGGATAATTCAATCGGCGAATTTTATTCTATTGCAGTAACAAATAATTATCAGCAGGCTGACACCGGAACCAAGATGATTCATATCGGAAAAAATACGAGAAGCACAATTGTTTCAAAAGGTATTTCGGCGGGATTCAGCGATAACAGCTACCGCGGATTGGTTAAAGTTCACAAAAGCGCCGAAGGCGCGCGGAATTTTTCCCAGTGCGATTCAATGCTGATGAGCGATAAATGCGGAGCGCACACTTTTCCATATATAGAGGTTGATAACAATTCTTCGACGGTTGAACATGAAGCGACAACTTCCAAGGTTAGCGAAGATCAAATTTTTTATCTTAACCAGCGCGGAATCCCGACCGAAGACGCCGTAAATATGATAGTGAACGGATTCTGTAAAGAAGTATTCCGCGTGCTTCCGATGGAGTTTGCCGTTGAAGCTCAAAAGCTGCTGGAAATCAGTTTGGAAGGAAGCGTTGGATAATTTATTTCCGCTAAGGCGGATTAAGAATGAATAATTAAGAATGAAAAATGAAAAAAGGAAATAAAATGATTACAATTAAAAATTTACATGCTAAAGTTGCGGGTAACGAAATCTTAAAAGGATTGAATCTGCAGGTTAACGCAGGGGAAGTTCACGCAATTATGGGACCGAACGGTTCCGGAAAAAGTACGCTGGCAAATGTTCTTGCGGGAAATGAAGCTTACGAAGTAACCGAAGGCGAAGTGATTTTCAACGGCAAAAATTTGCTGGAATTAGCGCCGGAAGAAAGAGCTTGCGAAGGAATTTTTCTTGCGTTTCAATATCCCGTGGAAATTCCCGGCGTAACTAATTCAACATTTTTGAAAACGGCAATCGACTCAATAAGAAAATACAGAAACGAACCGGAAATAAGCGCCAAAGAATTTCTTGCTTTGATTCGCGAAAAAGCGGCTCTCCTTGATATGGATAACAAACTCATCAGTCGCGCGGTTAACGAAGGATTTTCCGGTGGAGAAAAAAAACGGAATGAAATTTTGCAGCTTTTGATGCTTAATCCGAAACTTGCAATTCTTGATGAAACAGACTCCGGGTTAGACATTGACGCGCTGAAAATTGTATCGAAGGGCGTTAATCATTTTCGTTCTCCTGAAAACGCCACAATTGTTGTAACTCATTATCAACGCCTGCTTGATTACATCGTTCCCGACTTTGTGCATGTTCTTTATAAAGGCAAAATAATTAAATCGGGCGGAAAAGAGTTGGCTTTGGAGCTTGAGGAAAAAGGCTACGACTGGTTAAAAACCGATGAAGTTGAAGCAGTGTGAGGATATGATGAAAAATGAATTGAAAACAGATTTTAAGTATTTCGGACTTTACGCCGATTGGGTTAAGCGGATGAACAGTTCGTATAATTCCCTTTTTGCCGCAGAGTCGGAAGCCGCGCTCGGGAAGTTGGAAAAGATAAGTTTTCCCACCATAAAAGATGAAGATTGGAGATTTACGAATGTATCTCCGATTTTAAAAGCGGGATTTGTACCTGCGACGAAAAACGATTTTTCGGAAAAAACTCTTGAAGGAAAAATAAACGCCGAATTTTATTCCGGATTGGAAGCTCATAAAGTTGTTTTTGTTAACGGATTTTTCAGCGAACAATTTTCCGACATAAAAAATCTTCCGGAGAATGTTTTTATCGGAAGTCTAAAAAAAGCATCCGAGGAAATTCCGGACATCGTTAAAAAGTATTACGGTAAAACGCTAGTCAATCAAAACGCATTTGAACTGCTGAACGAAGCGTTTACTTCGGACGGACTTTTCGTTTACATTCCGAAAAATGTAATTCTTGAACTTCCGGTCGAAGCGGTTTTTATTGCAGATAACGCCGGCGGAAAAATGATTTCTCCGCGCAACTTGGTTATTGCCGAAGAAAACTCCGAAGTAAATATTTTTACCGATTATTCATCTTCCGCCGCCGAAATGTACTTTACGAATTCCATCACGGAAATATTCGGCGATAAGAACTCGCGCATAACTTTCCTTGAAGTACAAGCGGAAAACAACGAGTCGTACAGAATCGGGACAACCAAGATGCGGCTGAAAGATAGCGCGCTTCTGAACCATTTTGTTTTAACTCAAAGCGGAAAACTGGCGCGGAATAATCTTAACGCTGAGCTTGACGGTGAAAATATCGAAGCCCATTTTTACGGTTTTTATATCGCAAAAGAGAAGCGTCATATTGACAACCACACGTTCATAGATCACGCCAAGCCCAATTGTTTCAGTAATGAAATCTACAAAGGAATTTTGGAAGATGAAGCGAAAGCGGTTTTCGGCGGGAGAATTCTCGTGCGGAAGGATTCGCAGAAAACAAACGCCTTCCAGTCGAATAAAACAATTCTTCTTTCCGATAAGGCGAGAATAGACACAAAACCGCAGCTCGAAATTTACGCCGACGATGTTAAGTGTACTCACGGCGCAACCGTCGGACAATTGGATAAAGAAGCTTTGTTCTACATAATTTCAAGAGGCATCTCGTCTGAAGCCGCAAGGTCCATGCTTATTAAAGCATTTGCAAACGACTTCCTGGAGCCTATTAAACTCGATGTTGTAAAGGAAAACATTAACAATAGAATTTTTAAGACGATTGAGGAATAAAAATGGAAAAGCCGGAAATTGATTTTAATATTGAAAAGATTCGAAAAGATTTCCCGGTTCTGCTTACAAAGGAAAACGGAAAACCTATTACCTATTTTGATAACGGAGCTACAACTCAAAAACCGTTAAAAGTAATCGAAAGGATTTCAGATTATTACAAAAGCGAAAATGCAAATGTTCATCGCGGAGTATATAAACTAAGTTCCAGAGCTACAGATTCTTACGAACAAGCGAGAGAGACGGTACAAAAATTCATCAATGCCGAATCAACCGCCGAAATTATTTTTACTCGCGGAACGACCGAATCAATTAACCTTGCGGCTGAAATATTATGCCGCTCCGGTAAATTAAAGGAGGGAGATGAAATAATTGTTTCCGAGATGGAGCATCATTCCAATATTGTTCCTTGGCAAATAACCTGCACTGGAAAAAAGATTACGCTTAAGGTTCTTCCGTTTGACGAAAACGGGGAATTAAAAATTAACGAGCTTGAAAATTTAATTTCCGAGAAAACCGCGCTGATTTCAGTTGTTCATGTCTCCAATACGCTTGGAACGATTAACGATGTTAAGTCTGTGATTGAAATAGCCAAGAAACACAACATCTTAACTCTGATTGACGGAGCGCAGGCTGTTTCGCATGTTAAGGTTGATGTTCAAAATCTGGGATGCGATTTTTATGCGTTTTCCGGTCATAAGGTTTTTGGCCCGACGGGAATCGGAGTTTTATACGGACGGAAAGACTTGTTGGAAGAGCTTCCACCTTATCAGGGCGGCGGAGAAATGATTGATCAGGTAACGTTTGAAAAATCGACATTTAATGAACTTCCTTACAAGTTCGAGGCGGGCACTCCGAATATCTCAGGCGCTTTGGGACTCGGCGCTGCAATTGAATATTTTACAGCTCTTGATTTTGATAAAATGAAAGCCCATGAAGATGAGTTAACTTCATTCGGTCTGGAAGGTTTTAGTAATTTTAAGAATGTTAAAGTCTTGGGACATGCCGAAAACAGAGCGCCGATTTTTTCCTTTGTGGTTGACGGCGTTCATCATTACGACATCGGAACGCTGCTTGATACCAAAAACATTGACGTTCGCACGGGACATCATTGTACGCAGCCCACGATGAGGCATTTTAATGTTTCGGGAACAACCCGGATTTCCCTTGCGTTTTACAATACAAAGGAAGAATTAAAAAACTTTTTTGAGCAGTTTGATAAAATCTTAAAAATGTTGAAATAGGATAAAATGGAAAAAGTAGATAAGCAGAAAATTGAAAACGAAGTAATCGAGGAATTAAAAACTATTTACGATCCTGAAATTCCCGTTAATATTTTTGATTTGGGAATGGTATATGAAATAGACGTTGACGACGACGGAATCGTTTATGTTAAAATGACGCTCACTGCGCCCAACTGCCCGGTTGCGGAAACGCTGCCGATGCAGGTTAAGGAGCGTTTAATGGCGCTTCCGAGTTTAAGGGGCGTTTCGCTTGAGCTTGTTTGGGATCCGCCGTGGAATATCGATATGATGAGCGACGAAGCCAAATTACTTTTGGGGTATATGTAAAATGAAATTCAGTTCAGCTGAAGAATACGGTTTACGCTGCCTGATGAATTTTTGCGACGCGTTTGACAAGAACAAAAGTTTAACTATTCCCGAAATCAGCCGGAAAGAAAATATACCGGAGCATACGATAGCGAAAATTTTAAGGGAACTTCGTCTCGGAGGTTTTCTCGTTAGCGAACGCGGGCACTTGGGCGGATATTCCCTTGCCCGTCCGCCGGAAGAAATTAACATCGGCAATGTGCTTAAAACTCTCGGGGGAAAACTTTACGAGGAGGACACTTGTAAAAAATTCTCCGGTTTAAGCGAAACATGTATTCACACCAAGAATTGCAAAGTAAGAAAACTTTGGGAATTTCTTCAGCAGACGCTGGATGAAGTCCTTCTCGATATTACTCTTCGGGATTTAACCACATCTTCAATTCCTCTTAAACCGGAAAAAATCGAGAGGGAGCTTTAGGTTTTACACTTAAACGCGTTTATGGGCAAACGAAAAGGGGGTTATCTTAATCTGTAAGGAAAAACAACGACAACTTTTTGATTTATTTGCGGCATTCTTTTGGGAAGCGGCTCAAAACGCCATTTGTTCAGCGCGTTAATCGAAGCCACTTCAAGTCGGGCGTCCCCTTTTGTTAAAGGGAAAACATTTTCCACCGTTCCGTCGGGAGCGATAGTAACCTGAAAAACCAAATCCACTTCTTTTTCGGCGCCGGCAGGATAAGTCGGAATTGTGTAGCTGTAAATCGTCCGCTCTCTTTTTCCCTGAAAGTCAATCTCAAATTTTCCGTTACCGTATTTTGCAAACACCGAATCCTTTTCCAATTTATCTGAAACGATTGAATCTTTGTCGGCTTTGTATTCGGAAAAATAATTCCCTTCTCCGTTATTTTTCGAGGTCGGAAAGTTTTCCCTTCTTTTCGATTTATTATTTAATTCTCCGTTTTCTTTTTTTGAAGAATTGCTGAAACTGCCGAACTCAACAAAGACCCAGTTCGGATTTTGCATCGAGTGATTAACGACAATAAACAAAGCCGTTAAAATTAAAATAAGATGAACGATTATGGAAAAAAGAAGCGGCTTCTTTTTCATCGCTGGTTATTCTTTTTCGGTTTGAATTGTAAACTTATCGACGCCCAGCCCTTTGGCGATGTCAATTACTTTAATTACGGCGTCAAGACTAACGTCTTTATCCGCTTGGATTAAAATGTTTTCGTCCTTTTTTCTTTTTATTTTTTTCTCAATCGATGCGGGAAGCTCCGCAAGCGTGGTTTTCTTTCCCATAAAATAAATTTCAGCTGTTTTTGTAATCGAAACGACAAGAGGCGAGGTTGACGATTTGGACTCGTTTTCGGTTTTGGGCAGATGAACCTGAACCCCGTTGTTGATAACGAATTGTGAAGTTAGCAGAAAAAAAATAAGAAGAAGCAAAACAATATCTGTAAGCGAAGAAAAACTGAATGCGGCAATCGGTTTTTTCGATACTTCAAACTTCATGACTTTTTACTTTCTGAAATCAAATCCAAAATATCGTTTGTGAATGTTTCCATTTCGAGGACAATTTTTTTTACTTCGGTAACAAAGTAATTGTAAGCGGCAAGCGCAATAATTCCGACTGCAAGCCCGAACGCCGTTGTAATTAACGCTTCCCAAATTCCTCCGGCTAAATCGCTTGGGTTAACAACGCCCTGTAATTCCTGAATCTGCATAAACGCCTGAATCATTCCGGTTACCGTTCCGAGAAAACCGAGCAAAGGAGCTACCCCGGAAATAGTGGCAAGCGTCGAAAGACCTTTTTCAAGATTAAAAACTTCTTTCTTTCCGGCGTTTTCGATTGATTCCGAAATCCTTTCGTGCGAGAGATTAATTTTTTTTAATCCGCTTAAAACAACATTGGCAAGGTGCGACTTACTTGTTTCGCAAATTCTTACCGTTCCGGAAATATCGCCCCTTTGAATAAATTCATAAACTTCCGAGGTAAATGTTTTAGAGTTCTCTTTTATTTTTTTATATGTTACATACCGTTCAACTATAATTGCCAAAGCAATTACGGAGGCGATTAAAATAAATAAAAGCATCCAGCCCCCTTTCAGCAAAAGGGTAAAAAGCGTCATCTCAGCGAACATACAAATACTCGCGTTTTCTTAGAAAATCTTTAGCTTCTTTCAGCGTATCAAAAAATCCGATTCTTACTCTGTACCAAGTTCCGCCGAGCTGCGGCAGATACGCTTTAACGACAAAAGCGTTAAAACCGTTTTCGTAAAGTTTATTTACAATCTGCGAAGCGCGTTCGCTATCCCGCCACGAAGAAAGCTGCACCATATACTTGCCGTTTGCAAAATAGATTTTGTTCGTAAGCTTTTTCTCGTTGGGAAATTTTTTAATCAAACGCGGGTCAACAACATCGTAAGAACTTTCCGTTTTTGTTTTTTCCGGATGATGAACGTCCACTTCTATCTTGCCGGTTTTATCTTTTGTTTCGCCCAGCTCTTCGGGAGTAATCGGGGTTCGTTCGGCTTTTGCAGAATCAACGACTTCCGTTTTTTCTCCTTCGCCGCGCTCTTCTTCGTCGCCTCCCGTAAAGAAAAAGAAATAAACTCCGGCGAGAGTTACAACGGCAAAAACTGCGATTAAAATTATCAGTTTTTTGGAGAGTTTCCTCTTTTCTTCGGACTCGCCGGTTTCCGTTTTTTCCGGGTCGTCCGTCTTTTTGCTTTTATCTTTCTTATTCTCTTTTTTATCTTTTTTCTTCCCGAAAAACTTAAATCTTTTTTTCTTTTCTTCTTTATCCTTACCGGGTGTTTCCTCTTTTTCTTCCGAGCCGGAATCTTCGACATCGCCGAAAACTTTATCCAAATCTTCCTGTTCTATTACATCGTTTTTCAAATTTTCTTTTTCCTCTCCGGAGCTTACCTCCTCTTCATTTTTCTCTTCTTCGGACGGAATTTCATTCTCTTCCTCCGCGTCCGGGGCGTCGTTAATTTCGGCGTTTAATTCTTCTACAATTTCGGAATCTTCTTCTCCCGATTCTTCTTCCGTATTCTCTTCGCTGTTTAATTCCGGTTTAGTATTTTCATCAATACCTTCTTCGTCGTCAAATAAATCTTCGGAGAGAAGTTCTTCTTTTAGTTCTTCGTGCCAACTGTCGTCGGTTTCTTCCGTTTCATTTTTGCTTTGCGAGTATTCAATAGGATCAAAATCATCAATGATGTTAAAGGAATCGATTTGTTCCGAAAGCGAGTTTAAAGTTTTTTCGATAGAGCTGATTTTATCGGAATCGGCGGCTTCTTCCGCCGGCAAAATCGGACTGTTTCCTCCAACGGCAAAAACATTCTCGTTCAGTTCAAATTCATTTTCCTGAATGGCGGGAAGATTGATTTCTTCATAAAGTTTTTCTTCGTTCCCTTCTACGCTTACGAAAATAAGGGAATCCGCATCTTTTCTTTTAAAAAATCCCACGCCTTCTATCTCGATTGTTTTGCCGGATTCAAGTCTGTTTTGAAGTTCTGATAAAAACGCATTGTAAACAAAGTCGGCGGCGGACTCGTCGAAACCGAGCTTTTCAGAGAAAAGATTATAAAAAGTTTTACCGTCCATCATCGTTTGTTATCTCCAAAAATATTCAATGCCGGCTTGCAAATCCATCGGCATCTCTTTATATCCGCGGTAAAGATAATTATCGCGATTTAAAATATTATTAATTGTAAAAATCAATTTAAGATTTTTTGCCAATTTATAATCGGAAGAAAGGAACAAATTTATATAAGGAGGAACAGAGGAACTGTTTTTTAAATTAGTATAAGAACGGGAATAAAACTCCGTCCCGAAAGTTAACAAAAACGAGAACGGCGTTTTGTAATTGTAAAGCAGTTTCCCTTTAAAAATCGGCGAGTAAGGCATTAACGTGTTCGCGGCGTTAACTTCTCTGTCGATATTTAACACGCCGGACAAATAACCAAACCGGCTGAAGTAGAAATTAACGGCGAGATTGGAGATGAATCCGTTAACGGCGTCGAGCGTTTTCGGAATAAAATAAATGTTATCCGCCGCTGATTCAAAGTAAAGAAATCCGTCTGTTTTTTGAAAACCGAAACCGAAAGAAACATCGAAGTAATCGCGGAATCCGTAGAAAAAGTTAAAATAGATTTTATTATAAACAACGCTGAAAATATTTGTAAAAGCCGAAAGAGAATAATAAGGATTAAGTTTTACGATATCGCCGTTGGTATAAAAGTCCGTGTTGGAAGACCAACTTCCGGTGAAAACGAGATTCTCGGCAAGCGTTACTTTCCCTTTCAGGTAAGGGGCAAATGAATTTCTTCCTCCGCTGTGCGCAACGTCCGCGCCGACGCTTACCGCAAAATTATCGTACGGATTGAATTGACCGGCAAGGAGAAGCTCGGCAAAATTATAAACTTTATAATTATTGTGTTTTAATTTCTGATTGATAAAACGCCCTTTTCCGATTAATGTAAATGCGCTGAATTTTTTCTTAATCCCGATAGACGCCCTGACGTTTTGCTCGGTAAAGTTTTCTTTGAGCAGACGGAAGTCTTCTCCCGAAACGCCTGCCGTAAGATTAAGTTTGTCGCCTGTGAAATGATGAAATGTAACTCCGGCATTTCCGAAAGAAACTTTTCGTCTCAGACTCGGGGTAATCGAACCGTAAAATCTGTAATCTGAGAAATTGCCGTTTGCGTTAATATCAAAAAAACTTCGCGGTAATTTCTCGGCATTATAATTTGTGTACAGCTTTAAATTAACGCCGCCGGTAAAGTTTGTACGTCCCGCAAAAGGAATATAATTAAGTCTGTTTTCCCCATTGAACTTAAAATCGAGATACCCGTTCTTCAAAGGAAATCCCCAGAAAACATTTGCGGCGGGAAGCACATTAAACCCCGAAGTTATTTTAGCGTACTGTCTGTAATTTTTGTTACGCTTAAAAGGGCGTATGTAGTTTGTGTCGGATTCTGCAATATATGAAACGCTGAAATCTTCCGGAGAAAACTTGTGCATAAAAAAGGCGTTTCCCAGCGGCAGAACAAGTTTTGGCTTCTTCTTCTTTATAACGGGGAGAGTAACGTTTTCGGTTCCCGAAACGACAAAGTCGGGTAAATCAACGCCTTGAGCAAAATTTAAAGAAGTAAGAATTAAAACAACGGCAAAAATCTTTTTCATCTTAACCTCCTCAGTTTGGCTTTTGCTTCTCTGCCGTAATCGTCATATTTATGCCGCAAGTAAATTTTACGGTACAATTTTTTCGCTTTCCTTTTGTTGTGCAGTTTAACATAAGCGTCCGCGATTCTCAGTTCCGATTTTACAACCCAATCTTTGAAAGAGCCGAAAACGGTTTTTACTCTTACAAATGCAGAAACCGCCTGATCGAATTTTCCTTCGGTGAATAGAGTTTCGCCGTATAAATATTGGGCTTTCGCGCCAACGTCGTCTTTTCTTCTTTTTCCGATTTCCGAAAATACCCGTTCGGCTGTAAGGAATGAATTCCTTGAAAGTTCAAGAATTCCCAATTCGATTTTTGCTTTATCTGCAAAAATTGTTTCCGGATAGTTGGAAATCAGCGAATTGTAAGTATTGTAAACTTCTTTAATTCTGCCCAAATCAATTTCGGCAAGTCCTTTATAATAAATAAGTTCGGCAAACTTATCCGATTTGTCGGCTTTATTTAATACGGCGTCGAGAACTTCAATCGCTTTTGTGTCTTCCTTTTTATCGAGATATAATTTTGCCAAATCCGCCGCCGCCGCAATACCGCTTTCGGAGTTCGGGTAATCGTCAACTACTCTTCGTAAATTAAATTCGGCGTCTGCAAACTGATTTAATTTAAGAGCGCTTTTCCCAATCCAATAATACGCCGAAGGAACAAGCGTGCTGTTGGGATAAGTCGCGATGAATTCTTTGAAAGCCAGCTTGGCTTTGGTAAACATATTTGCGTTGAAAAAGATTTCCCCTTTCTTAATTAATATTTTATCGCCGTATTTTGAATAGGGGTTTCTTAAAATATATTCGTCAATAATTTTTGCGGCTTTGTCCGGAGCGCCGAGAGCGGTGTAGGAATATTGAATTCCGTTAATCGCATCGAAAATAAATTTAGTGTCGGAGTAATTATCAAGCAGTCGTTTGTAGTATGAAACAGCTGTCGAATAATTTCGCATATTGTAGAAAGCGTCCCCGAGAGAATAATAAATTACGGGACGCAGCTTTGATTTCGGATATTGTTCGAGTACGGCTTTGTACTCTCTTACCGCTTGCGAATAAGCTCTTTGCTTAAAGAAGGTCCAGCCGATTAAGTATTGAGCTTTGTCTGCGTAATTTGAAGCCGGAAATTTTTTCTGCAGTTTTCTCAGAACGGCAACCGCGTTGGAAAACCGTTTAACTTTCAGCAAAGTTTTCCCGTACTGGTAGTAGGCGAAAGAATCCGCTTTCTTTTTTAAGCGGGAAGAAAAAACTTTGTCGTATAAATCAACCGCGTCCGAAAAATTCTTGGTTCCGTAATAACTGTCGCCGAGCCGCAGCATCGCTTCGGCTTTCAAATCGGATTTGGGAAATTTGGAAATGAAGCGGTTAAAGTAGTATGCCGCGTCGGAATAGTTTTTCAGATTGAAGTAACAGTAAGCTTTCCCGAAGATATTCAACGCTCCGAGTTCGGGGTTTTTATCGTCCACATATTTATAATGTTCAAGGGCGGAATGATAATCGCCAAGCGCAAAATGAGTTTCGGCAAGATAGAAATTAACGCGATCCTTTTCAAAATTTTTATCAACGGTGAACAAATCGGTTAAAAGTTTTCTCGCACCGCTAAGATCGTTAAGGTAAAAATCCGCTACGCCCAATCCGAGCATTCCGGCAAAATGAGTTTTCTTCGAGACGTCGATAGCTTCCGCCGCTTTGCGGAAATGGTCTTGAGCGAGTTTAAAATTTTTCCGCTCCATAAAAATCTGAGCCAGCAAGAGATGGCTTTTGGCGCGAGCTTCTTTGTCGTTTCCGGTAATTGCTTCAACAAGATATTTTTTCGCTTTGTCGATGTTTTTTCGCTCAAATTCGATTACCGCAAGATTAAACTTTACATTGTTTGCGAAGGAAGAATTAGGATAAAGCTTAAGAAAGCGTTTGTAAATTAATTCGGCCAAATCGATTTCGCCGTTGTAGCGTTTGGCTTCGGCTGACCAGTAGAGAGATTCCTCCGCTATTTTTCCCTGAGCAAGTTTGGAAAGCAGATTGAAAATCCGGTAAGATTCCTCAAACATTCCGCTCTGAAAATTAATCCACGCTTCGTTAAATCTAATTTGATTAGACTCTTTTTCGCCGGGAAATTTTTTCAGCAGGTCGTGATAAATATCCAGCGCTTTGTCGTATTCTTCCATTCTGAAATAGGAGTTGGCGACATAGTAGCGCGCTTGAAGCCGCATTTCGCGGGGAAGTTTTTTTAAGCGCGGCTCGGTAAGTTCGAGAATCGCGTTGTCATAATCCCCGAGATTAAAATAACATTTACCTATTCTAAGCTGGGCAAAAGGGGCGAACTTTGACGAGCTGTAATAAGAAAGAAGTTCGTCGTAATATGAAATGGCGTCTTCATATTTTTTGTTCTTCTCAAAAAGTTTTGCGACGGAATAAATCGATTCGACTAAAAAATCATTTGTCGCGCTCATTGAAATTGCGTCAAGATAATAATCGCGAGCTTCTTCAAAGTAATCGAGTTGAGCCGCGGATTGTCCCGCCCAGAAAAGCGCGGAGCCGTAAAATCTTCCGTAGGAATAGTCGTCGGTTAATGTTTTGAATGTACCGAGCGCTTCTTCAAAATCTTGAATTTCGTAAAAGTATTTTCCCAAATCGTAAAGAGCGTCTTCCCGGAGAGAAGAAGATTTTAGATTTTCAATCAGAAAGCGAAGGGAAAAAATCGCCGCGTTTGTTTCTTTTAATTCTATAAAAGATTTACCCGCAAAGTAGTAGTAGGCGGCTTTGTCTTCGTTCTCCGAAAACTTGTCGGGATTGATTTTCCCCAGTATTTCCGCCGTTTCGAGGTACTTCCCTTCGGAATATAATTTAAGAGCCGAAGAAAGGAGTTCCGGTTCCGTTTGAGCGAAAATAAGGGAAGATAAAAATATTATCAGAAGAAACGTTTTTTTCACTTTTTTACCTTAATATAAAATAAGTAATTACGACAACAATAAGGGCGGAAAGAAAATTAACCATATCGTTATTTATAAATTTTATGCCGGAAGAAAATTGTGTGGGTTTCCCGCAGTGAGCTTTTTTTTCGGTTTCCTTTCCGCAAACCGGACATCTGTTTTTTCTTTGCAGAGTAGCGCCGAGGATACTGTCGATAAACATCCCGACGGCGCCCGCCGTAGCCACAAGGGAAAAAATCAGCAAAGGATAATAGCGTATCCACGCAATGCCGGAAAGCGTTAAAACAGCCGCGCCTGTAATTCCGCCGATAGTTCCGCCGAGACTTATTCCTCCGGAAACGCCCTGTGAGACAGGTTTTAAGTTAAGTATCCAGAAAGTATGCCGTTGCTTAATGTTGCCGATTTCGGTTGCCCAAGTGTCCGCCATCGAAACGGCAAGGGAAGTTAAATAAAGCACAAACCAGATTGCATCGGGATAGAGTAAATTAATTCCGAGCAAAATGGCGGGCAATCCTCCGTTTGCCATAACCTGAAGCGCGTCCCGGTTATCTCCTTTTTCGAAAGCGTCCGAGTAGTTATTCTTTTTAATTTTTGAAAGAAGCGAGGAGAGGATAAAAAATGTTAATAGAGGAACGCTCCATTTTAATCCGCCGAAACCGAAAATAACGGCGCCTAAAACAAAAGCGGCGTACGCTCCGTCGGGAGTAAGAAACTTATATTTAAACGAAAAATAAAGAAGCGCGCCGGCAAGAAGAGTTCCGTAAAACAGATCTTCGGGGAAAACCGAAAAAGGATGCGTAAAAAAGAGAATAAAAAAGTAAGCGCTTAAAAGGGGTACAATAATATTGTCAAATCCCTTTGTGGAAAGGGCTTCGGCAACCGTTAAAATTAATGTTGTAAATAAAAGAAAAATCCAAATTTTGAAAACAGGCTCGACGGACATGAAAATTTTTCCGTCAACAGTAAAAAAGAGAGATAAATTCAAAAGAAGGAGCGTAACAAAAGCAAATGTAAGCGATCCGGATATTGTCTTACGGGAGCTTCCCAAAGCGTAAGGCGCAAGGGGAAAAAACTCTCCGACTAACGCTGCGCCGGCGTCGGCGAAAGCCATAATAAACATTGAGAACATTGCGAGTTCGCGGTGTCCGTTCATTGTAAGAACCAAAATAAGATAGGAAATCGGCACAAAGAAAATACCGAGATTTTTTTCTCCGGTTTTGTTTTTTTCAAACATTTCCTTTTTGTACATTACGTAATTACCCAATAAAATCAGTACGCCGAGAGCCAACAGATAAGCCGAATCGGAAATGTAAACAAAACTGTAGCCGGCTATGAAAATTGCCGTAATGTGTAAAAATTTTCTCGGGATTGAACCGGGCATCCCTTTTATCTTCTTCATTAAATAGGCTAAGACTATCAACACATTGATGCCGCCCAATAATATTAGTACTTTGATTAAATCGTTGTTAGTCATACGCCACTTTAATTAACAAAAAGAAATTCATTTACAAGTTTTAAATATAAAAAAGTTTTTCGGGAGAGTTAATAATGAAAACATCGGCGCGAGATAAATTTTGTTTATCTAAAAAGTCATTAACGAGATAATCCCTTATGATTATCAAGAGTTTCTTCTCCCGTGTGTTTTTAACTTTTAACAAAAGTTCGCTTACGGCAGGTTCAAGTCCGGAATCTTTCATCTCCAGTTTTCCGAACTCATCCGCGATTATCCATTCTGCGCCGGAGTAAAAGGAGTCGCTCAAAACATTGCGCGCCTGTGAAAACGCCGAAGCGGAAAAAACATATTCGCCGATTGAAATACTCTCTTCGTTATTTTCCGCATTCATTTTAATTTTCTTTCCCGAAAATAAATCGATAAAAAACCTCTCTCCGTTAATAACCGGCTGCAGAACTCCGCCCGCGTTTTTCATTTTACTCCATTCGGCAACGGCTGTTGTTTTTCCCGAGCGTATTTTTCCGGTTAAAATAAATATTGAATCAGTTTTCATTTTCTGATTCCGCAAAAATTATAAAAGCGATAATATAAAAGAAAAAGTTTCCGAGTTTTTTAATTCCTTTCTCCTGTTTGGTCATTCTCCAGCTTTCAAAAACAATATTTTTGATATCCGGAAAGCCGGTAATAATATTCTCAATTTCCCTTCCGTATTTAATTTTGGTTTTGCCGAGCTGTTTTTTCAGCGCTTTTGTAACAATAGGAAGCAACAGCAGATACCAGATAATAAGAATCGAAATAAAACGTATCAGCATAATCATGATTTTTTTAGTTTCCGATTTTCCCACTTCCGGATATAAGTAGGAAATAATTATCATAGCGATTGAAATTAGCAGAATAATAACAACGGAAGGTTTTCGAAGGAAGCTTTTTCGTTTTCGGCTTCTCTTTGTCGCCCCGTCCGGATTGAGCGCTTTTTGTTGCAGAATAAACCTTTCCCTCTGCGCTTTATTTAATTTATACGGAAGTCCCGCCGAGAAAACCCCAATTAAAATTCCGGCAATAAGGTGCAGAAAAATATAAAAAACAACGATGAACCAGCTGAAATTTATTTCGCCTAAGAAAGTATTCTGAAGATAAAGCTGTTTGACGACAAAATCGTAAAATAAATTAATCGAATCCCACAACGTCAAACCGAAAACTATCGTATAGACTATGATTCTCTGGAGCGAAGAAATCAGCAGCGTAACAAGGGCAAGGGAAAAAGCCGCTGTTTTATAATTTATTTTTCCGGAGAAAAGCGCCCAGCCGAGTCCGCCCTGAATAAAAAGCGCAAGATAAGCGTTAAGCGGAGTATAAGGCGCAACAATAAATTTTACCGTTGCGGCAATCAGCATTCCTTTAACAAGCATTTTCCTGTCGTTTGAGTAATATCCGATCAGAGAGATAATTACCACGGATAATCCGCCGATGAAAAGTCCCGTAACGGGAAGATGCAGCCCGTGCAGAATTCCGCCGAAAGCCGCTTCGTTAAACGCCCAAAGACCGATAAGACGTTCGACTATCGCATTATTTTTTTTATCCGTAAAAGAAATACTTTTCTCACTTAATTAAAAACCGAAATTCTAACTTGTAAAAATATTTTTCTCTAACCAAAAGAATATATTTCAAAAGGCGAGCAAAAATAAAATTGTGAAAGACAGCGGGAAAAACCGTATTCAAAACGGGTAAATTTTCTGCCGCTCGTTTTGATTTTGCGCGCCGCGTCTCACCGGAATAATAAATCGGGCAACATGTTTTGAACGGAATTTGGTTTGCAGAGAAAAATTAAACTTTTCCGTTTTTAAGAAAATTACCGTATTGGCGGTCTTTATCCAAAATATGATTTAAAAGCCAATTTTTAAGAAGCTGGAAAATATCGTCGGCGACGTCCCGGTTTCCGCTTCCCAAATCTTTTAATATTTTAACAATTCTCGCAATCAGCGCTTTGTGTTCCTGTTTGTGTTGGATTAGCAGAGGATAGCGATGCTTTTTCATGTGAAGTTCTTCCGATTCAAAGTGAACTTTCGTATAATCGACAAGCTCCTTTATTACAGGACCGATTACTTTTTCCTCGCTGTGGTTTGCCTGCGCTTCAAGGAACTCGTTAACAATTCCGACTAATTTTTTATGCTGGTTGTCGATTTCCTCGACGCCGAGTTCGTACTCTTTTTTCCATTCGATATTATTCATTTTCCATCCCTTTGATTTTTCATAACTTTTTCGGAAAGTTCTTTTAAAACTTTACCCGCTTTTCCCTGAAGAAAAATATCGGTAATAGAATTTGTGTATTTTGATTTTTCGGTGTTAACTTCAATAATTACGGCGCCGCGCTCTTTGGCTTCGCGAGGAATTAAAGACGCCGGCATTATTTCTCCGGTTGTTCCCACAACGACAAAAACATCCGCGATTTCCGCCTCGCGGAATGACTTCGCATGCGCTTCCGGCGGAATTTGCTCGCCGAAAAAGATAAAGTCCGGTTTTAATAAACCTCCGCATTGGGAACAGCGGGGAGGGAGTTTTTCAAGGGAAATCTCTTTCGGAAGGAATTTTTTTCCGCAATCGAGACATGTAAGATATTCGGAAGTTCCGTGAAACTCAAATACGGTTTTGCTTCCGGCTTTTTGATGAAGAGCGTCAATATTTTGAGTAATTACAGCATTTAACAAGCCGTTTTTTTCCATATTTGCGAGGGCAAAATGTGCGTTGTTAGGCTCGGCTTTCCCGAAGAAATCGTAAAAAATTTCTTTAATAACGCTCCACGATTTTTCCGGGTGCATCCGGAAATATGAAATATCTAGAACAATAGGATCATATTTACTCCATAAACCTTCCGGTCCTCTGAATGGAGGAATTCCGCTTTCAACCGAGATTCCGGCTCCGGTAAAAGCGGTAACATGTTTTGCTTCACAAATTATTTCGGCAGCCGAATCAATCTTTGAAAAAGCGGAAAAGTGCATGTGGATTTCTCCGTTAAATAAAATCCGAAAATGAAATAAAGTCAGGATCGTACAGCCGCTTAAAAGTTCTTCCGGCGTAATTATCCGTCATTCCGGCAATGTAATCGCATATAACTCGCGCCCTAAGTTCCCGTGTTGGTTTTGAACGAAGCAGCGAATCGGTAAATTCCGGCAGAAGCCGCGGAGCTTTAACTTGTTCAATGTAATTATCGCTTAGCGCGTTATATATCGAGCGAAGAATGTGGTTGCCTTTAAATTCCATCTGGAAAATCTGCGGCGAACGGAATACAATATCAACGGAAATTTTCTTATACAAATCGGCTAATTTCTGAATGTCGCGGTCGATTATCAGTTCATATTTATATCGGTTAGTTTTTTCGTCCATAAACGTTTTACGCTCGCGGATTGTAATGGCATGAATAAAATCGCCGATTTCAGAGCCGAGTTTCGATTTAAATACGCCGTCTCTAATCCATACGATAATTTTCTCGATTGCATTCAGTTCAAGCAATCCGAGTCCGAGTTCGTCGGAGTTATCTTGCGCCCATTTTTCGATATTTTTGATTGTCATAAACTTTCCGGCAATACTGTCGGCAATATCGTTTATAGCGTAGGAAGTATCGTCCGCCCAATCCATAATCTGGCACTCGATGCTTCTGAAATCATTCAGCCTGCTGTTTTCCAGCAATCTCGGATCAACTTCTTTTTCCGCGAAAATGAAATCGATATATTTTTTCTGATTATCGTAAATAAAGTGATTTTCGGGATTTTCAAAATTGGAATAAGGAATTTTATATTTTAAAATCGAGTCCACAAAAGCGCGGGTCGGCTTCATTCCTCGTCGATGATCTCCGGTTCTGTAAAAAATTTCCGTAATTAAACGAAGCGTCTGGGCGTTTCCTTCAAAACCGCCGAAGTTTTTCATCAGCTCGTTCAGTATTCTTTCCCCGGCGTGCCCGAACGGAGGATGTCCCAAATCGTGCGCCAGGCAGGCGGCTTCGACCAAATCTTCGTCAATAAAATATTCGTTATTGAATGGAGTATTTTTGTGCGTGTTGAGATAAGCGCAAATTGAACGCCCTACCTGCGCAACTTCAATCGAATGAGTCAGACGCGTACGGTAGTAATCATATTCGCCCGAAAGGAAAACCTGCGTTTTCCCCTGCAATCTTCTGAATTCGGAAGAATGAATAACTCTGTCTCTGTCGATTTGAAAGGGAGTGCGGTAATCTTCGGTGCGTTTGCTTGTTTCCGTTCTTTCATAATCAAAATCATTGTAAAAAAGATTTTTTCTTTTCATCGTTTTTTATTCTTTCGTTTTGTGCTTCGTTTATTGCATCGCTAATTCTATATTCTAACTTCTAGAGACCTTTGCTTAACCTAAATTTGTCATATTGAGGACGGTGTAAGCCGTCCGAAATATCTCTAAATTCGGTATAATTACCGGTTTTGAGATTCTTCTCCCGCCAAGGCGGGATCAGAATGACATATAAATTAGGTTCTGCAAAGTCTTCTTCTAATATTAACCTATTCAAAAAGTTCTACATTCTTTCCACCAGAATTTCAACTCGGCGATTCTTTGCCTGGTTTTCGGGAATCGGATTTCCTTGTGCGTCGGTATTGGGAACAAGAGGTCGGGAATCGGCGTAACCGGCGGCTCTTAATCTGCTTGGAGGAATTCCGAGAGATATAAAGTATTTCACAACATTTGTCGCTCTGTTTGCAGAAAGCTCCCAATTGGAAGGATAGATCTTGGAATTGCGCACGGGAATGTTATCCGTATGTCCGTCAACCTCGATAACGTAATCTTTGAATCCCGAATTTTTTATTGATTCGGCGACTTTTTTCAAAATGGGAAGCATTTGCGGTTTAATTTTTGCCGAACCGAGATCAAACATCGAGTTGTTTGAAAGACGAATCTTTAATCCTTTCTGACCGAGTTTTACTCCCACCTGATCCCTGATATGATATTCGTCGAAAATGGAAGTCATTTTATTTTTCAGAACGGTAAATGACGTTGTGCTTACCTGCTCGGTTTTAATTAAATCCTTATCTATCGATTGCTTAACCTGTTCAAATTTGGATATATCTATTTTGGATAATGAAAACAACAGAACAAAAAGAGTGAGCATCAACGTAATAACATCCGAATATGTCATCATCCATTCGTCGCCGCCGCCCGTATCTAAGTTAAGCTTTGTTTTATAAAAAAACTTCGGCTCGGATGCATGACGCAGCTGACTGTTTTTCTTGGAAAGCTCTTTTTCAAGCGCTTCTCTTTTTCTCTCCTCAAGAACTCTTTTTTGTCTCTCTTCCTTAACTTTATCTTTAACTTTTTCTTCTACTTTTTTGGCTACGAGACTTTCAAGCGCGTCTTTATCGATATGAAGAATCGGACTCATTACCGTTCCCTGTTAATAACGGAAAAATGATATTCCGGATCGAGGAAGCTGTTCATCATATCCTGTATTGTCATGGAATCCTTGTTCTCGCCGAGCATAACCAATCCTTCGGTTACAAGCAAATTCCGGAAGCGGAGAATTTCCTGCTTCTGTTTCGATTTTTCAGCCGCCGGCTTTAGAAGCAGCTGCGCGAAAAGAATTCCGTAAAGCGTAGTAATAAGAGCAAAGGCGAGTCCTTTCCCGAGCTGTGAAGGATCGTCCCCCATTTTTTCGAGCATAATAATTAATCCGATTACGGTGCCGAGCATACCGAAAGCGGGAGCAAAACTCGCCATTGTTTTCAGGATGTAAGAACTTACCATATTCCGCTCGAATGTGGTTTCGGTAAAGTTGGTCAGCATCGAACGAAGCTCGTCTCCTCTGTATCCGGTTATTAACAAATCTCCCGCGTATTTAATAAAGGGGTCTTTTGTTTTTACGCTTCTGATATGCGTTTCCAACTCTTTCATTCCTTTTTGTTTTGCAATTCTCGCCCAATTGATAATATTTTCAATTTCTCCGTAAAGCGTTTTGGGATTAATGTTCTGAGGAATCAGAATGGCGAAAAGCTCCTTAAACGACGTTAAAACATATCGCGCGCGGAAAGCAATCATCGTGGCGGCAAAAGTTCCGCCGATTACCATTAAGAAACTGGGTAAATCAAGAAACATCATATAGTTGGATGTGCTGGAAAAGATTGCGTAAAAGAAGAGCGCAAAACCGAGTATGATTCCTACTACGGTGTCTAAAGCAAGTGATTTCATAATAAGTTCTTTTTTATATTAATAAAAAAATTAAGTGCATATTCGATGAACTTTTAATAAAACAACCCATCAATTCCGTAAAAACAAATAATTGCTTCAATTCTCTTTAATTATCGAATCTAATATAAAAATATTTAATTAAAAAGTTTTTTTAGATTTTGTTTTTTCTTTGACGGAAAGACGCAAGACGAAAAACGCAAGACGTAAGACGTGAAACGGAGAGTAAAAGTCAGTTTATACAATTGTCCATTAAACCATTTATCCACCTCGTTTTGTCATTTTGAATTCCGCATATTACGGGATGAAGAATCTCCTATCGAGAATTTAAGCAATTCTAATTATTTCTTTCTTTTACAAAAAGGAAGCGACCGACACGGCGGAAGATGGACGAGGTAAGGAAAACGCAAAACAAAGCAAAATCATACAATAAACAACAAAGATAAAAAAAGTAAATTTCCCTAAAAACCGCTTGATTTAAGTGTGAAAATTCTCTAATTTATTTCACAAATATGAGGTTTTTAATGGGCGTCGCCGAATTAAAACATTTTAAGTCCGTTAGACGGAATGAAGTAGTTATTTGCTATGCGGAATGATGATTCTTGCTAACAAACTTCTATCTGGAACAAAATAAATTGTAATTAATTAAAATTAAATAACTTATGACGAAAACAATAAAAAAGAATGGAATGTTAGCAAGACAAGGTTGTCGGGCTAACAAACTTTCAAAGGTTGGTTTCCGTCGGGTTAATATATAGTTATACAACTAAGTTAAAATTAATCAGATCACAAAAATATTAAAATTATCACATAATAAAATTTATAGGTATAAAATGAAAAACTTTTTAATAATTATTATATTAATACTTTTATTGTTTCCTTCGTTTAATCAAGCCCAAAATTTGTTATGGACTAAGGACATGGGGGATCCCATGTCTGTATTTTCATTTCTTGCTGCTCAAGATAATTCTTTTTTTATTAGTTTACAGCACCAAAGGCGAATTTCCCCAACTGATTTTTTAGAATGGGGTAGTGTAATTAATTTTGACGAACAGGGCAATAAAATTTGGCAACTACCTTTCACTACACGTATGTACAAGTATGGAAACGAAATAATGATAAATGATTCTTCATGGACATCTCTTATCTTTCTTGATTATTCAGGTAATATTGTTAATACCAAATCATTGCCTGAAGTAGTATCGGCTGGTTTACGGATTGATTTTATTTCACAAAATACTTATGATGAGAACTATTATATTTTATGTTCTGACTCAACTCAAACACAAATGTGGATTTATGCTTACGCCGAAAATTTTAATTTTATTAGATCTTTCCAAATCTTTGACGGACAAATGAGCTGGGTCTATAATTGTTTTGTGCTCAATGGATATCTTTATACTTCTCGAAATCGGTATGGACAAGGTGATTTTACTAATATGGTTAGCGACATATATAAATATGATTTATACGGTAATTTAATTTGGACTAAGGAACTGCTTGACCGCTTGGATCCACACCTCGTTAAGTGTGATGACGGAGTTTATTTTGGAGCGACAAAATTTTATCAAGTTAATGACAGTACCAGTTTTGAAGGTTGGGAAATATCAAAAATAGATACAAGTAATGGTAATCCAATCTGGACAAAAATGTGGAAAGGTACATCAAATTTTTTCACACTACAAGTAGTTTGGGGAGTATTAAATCTCCCTAACGGGGGATGTTTGATTTATGGAGCTACTGATAAACCTGGTCAAGTTAGGGAAGGATATTATGATCCATTTGCGATTGCTTATTCTGATAATGGCGACAGTCTTTTTGCAATTAGAAATACGAGATCAACAAGCTATGGTGGTGTCAGTTCCTATTTTGCTCTTGCTGGATGGGATAATAAAAACAACCTCATACTTGCTGGTAATATTGATACAGCTGCTGTTCTATTCCAAAGTGATGAAGGTGCAAGAATTTGGAAATATTCTATACCTGGGATTACGGCTGTAAAAGAACAAACTAATATAATTCCAACTGAATTCATTTTACAACAGAACTACCCTAATCCATTTAATCCAACTACAACGATAAAATATTCAATTTCGGAACGTAGTTTTGTTAGTCTTAAAGTTTATGACATTCTCGGTAACATGGTAGCAAACTTAGTCAACAAGGAAGAAGCAATTGGAAATTATAGCATAGAGTTTAATGCCTCGAAATTACCAAGTGGTGTGTATTTTTATAGATTACAAAGTGGTGATATTTCAGAAACTAAAAAATTAGTTCTATTAAAATAGTATCAAATGAAAAAGCGTTGTATAACCAGCTTTTCCACCCGACCGCGAAAACGATGCGGGTTTTGTGGTGGTTTTTGGGTTTACGTTGTCGTGATAAATTGTTGTTTAACAGTAGTTCAGTAAGATAAATTTTTTAATAATTTTAGGCTGTAGTTTTTCAGTCCGGCATAGTTGTGTAGGGCGGACGGGTGAAAAGCAACGCCGTTATGTTACCGTTAATGTTCTTGACACTCAAGTAAATTTTCAATATGTTGTTGTACAATTGTACGTAACATAGGAGCACGTAATGAGTTTAGTTGTTGATACTTCGGTTATTATTTCTGTTATTACTAATGAAGTGCATAAAGCAAAGCTAATCAGAGCTACAAAAGGAGAAGAACTAATCGCTCCTATCTCACTTCACTGGGAAATTGCTAATGCATTTTCTGCTATGTTCAAAAAAAATAGAATTTCATTAGAACAAGCCAAAGAAGCTATTGAATATTATTCTCAGATAAAAATAAGATTCGTTGAGATTGATTTGAATAAAGCTCTGGATATCGCTTTTAAATACAACATTTATGCTTATGATGCTTACTTTATTGTTTCTGCAAAACAATACAAAAGTAAACTCATAAGCTTAGACAAAGGACTTATTAGCGTTGCTAAACAAAATAAAATTATTACTATCGAGGTTTGAGATGAATACATACACATATAGCGAAGCTAGACAAAAATTATCTATGTTATTAAATAAAGCAAAAAAAGAAGGTAAAGTCATTATCAAAAGAAAAGATGGGACAACCTTTGAAATTAAAGCTATTACTGAAAATAAATCGCCTTTAGATGTTAAAGGTATAAAGCTAAATTTAAAAACAGATGAAATAATCAACTATATTCAAGATAGCAGAAGTTCTAAATACCATGGGAACATAACCCGCAAATAACTTGACCGCCTTACTCGTGCGGGTTTTCTGCTTAGTTTAAGTTTGGTTTACTCATTCTGGTTTGCTGTTAGATTTGGAACTGTGCAGTGTAAATTTGGTCGCCGTGCTTACGTAAACGAAAATTAAGCACGGCTTATAAAAAATAAATTCGTTGCTAATTTGTCATCTCCTTTTGGGGCGGCAAGTTACTTGCAACGCCGTTATACAATTTGATTAAAGTGTTAGATATGAAAAAAGAATCAAAAATTAGATTTAATAAGCAAATACAAAGTAGAGCGATGAAAAAATCTTTCAACGCTTGGAATATACCAATGGAAAAAGCAAAAGAGCTTGGTTTGTTAAAAGCTACCAGCAAATATATGAACATTAAAACAATTGATAATAAAATATGTTTTGATGGGGTATTTAGAATATCAACAAAAGGTTCAGAAGAAGGTTTTCAAATTGTATTAACACAACCATATGCTTCAGAGATTGATAATTATAATAAAATTCATCCTAATAAAGTATTGGAGTTTACAATATTTAATTTAGCCGAAGAAGAACTCATCGAATATTATATTGCATTTAAAGATTTAAGAAATCTTCATCAAAAAATATTCAATGGTAATTCACCTAATACACCACAGTTGTTTTCAGAATCCATTGTGAGATATTTATTTAACTTAAATAAAAGCAAAACCCGAAAATTTGATGCAATTGATAATGAAGGTAGATATTATGAAATAAAAGCGACTACATCAGAAGGAGGAAATGTAACAATTAATTCAAATACTGTATTTGATTACCTTTTTTGGTTGTATATCGACTTTGATAATGATGAGTTTATAATAAAAAAAGGTGAATATAATTTATTTAAAAATAAATTAGATGCGAATAATAGTAGAATATCAATAGCACTATCTAATTTTATGGATTCAGATAAAATTGAAAAAACTATAAAAATAGACATATTATCAAAACGGTTTATCATACAATAAAATTGTATAACGTAATAAAGGATTCATCTCGAAGCTTGCCGAGAGATAATCCGGTGTTGAGCTAAGACGCAAAGCGGCACGCCGTGTACCTTTGTAATTTCAATGGAAAGTTTTAGAGTTGTTTTGTGTTTCTATAGAAGAAGCAATGCATGAGTTTACTAAAGAAAGGTCTAAAAACCGTTGAAACGGTTGCAATGTATAATAAGCATTCTATTAGCCCACGACTTAAGTCGTGGGTTAGCAATAACATAGAGAAATCAGTAACCGCTTCAGCGGTTTATAAATTATTGAATTTGTAAATAATCACTTTTTTTAAGTAGGTTCATGCATTATAAATTAAAAAAAACTGTATTCAAGTTTTTCTTATCAATTCCGACACTAATATTTTTTAACAAAAAACAGAAAATCTTCAATTACCCTACATAATTCACCATATACCTTAAAAAAAGTTATTAGGCGCATTGGTTAATAAACGGACTACCGGAAGAAATTTTTGTTCTAGGCGGAGCTTTATTCCAATTACGCGCCGGTCTTGGTATTGATAAAACAATTACCATTTCCTTTTTGCAGACGGGACACTTGAAAACTTTAGTCTTCTTTGACTTGGTATCAATTTTTTTCCTTTTTTCTTTACAGCCGAGCATTTCATTTGTTTTTTCAAGAAGCGTTCTGTTTTTAACTGCAAACAAACCGTAGTATCTAACTTTAACAAACCCGCTTGGTAAAACATGCTGTAAAAATCTACGGATAAATTCCTCTGCATTAAGCGTTGTAAATTTCCATAGTTTTGTTTTAGAATCTTTATGCTTAAAGGTAACTTTACCTTTTTCCATTGTAATAATTCTACCGTTACTAATGGCAATACGAAAAACATATTGAGCAAGATATTTAAGAGCTTTTTCGCCTTTTACCATACGTTTACTTTCAACTTGTTCGACGCTTAGCGATGTTTCTTCGTGTAATCTTAATCCGCAAGAATAAATTAGAGTACTGCATATCTTCTTTCATTCTATTGATTATTTCTGTGTTCATTATATACCTCCGATTTTTATGAATGTCAATTGTAATTTAACTCGGAAATATATAATTTACATTTGTTGTAATGCGGGTAATATCTATCTTGTCGCTTCGTAGTTAGCTCTGCCGCTTTGCGGCTTAGTTCAACCAGCTTTTGCACCCGACCGCGAAAGGCGGTGCGGTTTTATTTGGTATTGCGAGGGAAAGCGAATTTAGTGTTTTTTTAACTTGACGTTTTAATATTCGGCGGCGGGTTAAACACAACGCCGTTAGGTGTCAAATTTAGCATTGATAATGTCATAATATAGAGCTATATTTTGTATGTTTTTACGTCATTATTATAAGGTTCTAAAATGAAAAATATTTCAATATCTAATGATATAATCCCAGTTGGTCAATTTAAAGCTAGTCTAGCAAAATACCTTAAGGATATTCAAGTTAATAAAAATTCTCTTATTATTACTCAAAATGGAAAACCAGCCGGAGTTTTAATCTCCCCAAAAGAATTTGATAAACTTAGAGAAACCAAATTATTTATAGATGCTATTTCACGTGGATTATCTGATTCTGAAAAAGGTAATCTTCTTACTACAAATCAATTAAAAGATCAGTTAAACAAACATAGAGCTACAAAAACATTATGAAGATTAAATGGACAAAAGAAGCTCTTTTCAATATTCAAGAAATTGAAGATTACATTTCTCAAGACAATCCTACTGCAGCGATTAAATTTACCGACAAACTAATTTCTCTTGTTGAAGCTCTTGTACTTTTTCCTAAAAAAGGTAGAGTTGTCCCAGAACTTTCTTTTGACAAAATCAGAGAATTAATTTATAAAAATTATAGAATTGTTTATTTAGTCAAGAAAAATTCAATTGAGGTGTTGACTATTTTCGAAGGTCACAAGTTATTAGATAAGGAATTTATAGTTAAATCAAAAAGTAATTAACACATAACGTAATAAAGGGTTCATCTCGAAGCCGGCGGATAAACTTTGTTGAGGTATAATTGTCTCTGCCGTCAAGTATCATTCCTTGATAAATTAACTGCAAGCCGGAAAAACGTAAGACGGGGAACGCAAGACGCAAGACGTGAAACGGAGAGTAAAAGTCAGTTTGTCTAATTGTCCATTAAACCATTTATCCACCTCGTTTTGTCATTTTGAATCCCGCATATTACGGGATGAAGAATCTCCTATTAAGAATTTAAGCAATTCTAATTATTTCTTTCTTTTATAAAAAGGAAGCGACCGACACGGCAGAAGAGGGGCGAGGTAAGGAAAACGCGAAACAAAGCAAAATTATACAATAAACAACAAACATAAAAAAAGAAAATTTCCCTAAAAACCTCTTGATTTAAGGGTGAAAATTCTCTAATTTATTTCACAAATATGAGGTTTTTAATGGGCGTCGCCGAATTAAAATATTTTGAAACAGAATACTCACTGACGAGGGTGAAAATTATTTCTCTTTTTGTCGCTTCTCTTTCCGGTTTATTTCGCTTTTGTCGATTTGGAATTGGAAAAACTGAAACACATTTAAGGAAAAATAATCTGTTTTATTTGATGGAAATAGTATTAAATAACGGATTAGAAACCGTATTAAATCCCATTAAACTTACGGCGGAAATGGTTTCGCATTTATCCCGCGAAAATAAACGGGACAGGTCTGTAAATGGATTATATATTGTCAGTATCATATGTCTTTTTGTCCATTTCCGGATAGAATTCTTTAAAGTTATAAGTTACTGAGAGCATCGTGATATATTGCATATTGAGAAATATTGTGGAATACAAAGAAATAATAATAGCGTTAATAGCGTTCGCCGGTGTTTTCTTTACGGCTTTTATTGCATTAAAAAACAACAATAAAAATTTAGTAATTAAGACTATCACCGAAGAGCGTGCTAAGTGGCGAAGCGAACTTAGAAATACTTGTGCCGAATTTTCCAAATTAGTATATGAACAGGTTAATGATAACAATGTGAGCAACAAACCACGCATAATAGAGCTTAAAGTTCATATTAAGTTACGAACCAATCCCAGTGACAACCCCAAACATAAACTAGATCAAGATATTTTGAAAGATTTGCAAGAAATCGTAAATGAGCTGGATACTGATGTTGATAAAAATGCAATTATCAAGAAACTTATAAATCTAGAATCTAATGTGCAGAAATTACTTAAGCAAGAATGGGAGAAGTCAAAGAATGAAGCTGACTCTGGAAAGTCAGCACAGTGACTTATAACAAGCTCATGCACCAGAATTTGCTACGCGGACGATGAATCTAAATTTTGGAAGTTTATTTGAGCGTGGCAAATCTGGTGATGTGCAAGCCGTTATGCGTCTTAATATAAAAAATGAAGGAAATTCAATGAATGCTTCAAAATTGAAAGGTAACCTATTAGAATTTATTATAAGGAAATTATTATTAAATAGTGGTTTTACAAATGTTCCTTCAGATAGATTGTTAATCTATAATTCTCGTGGGTTAAAATTTATAAATGGAAAAGGATCTTCTCACGATGCTGATGTTCTTATGGCACCACCAATTCAAATGCCCTTTTCATATCCATATCGATTACTATTTGAATGCAAAGCATATACTCATAGAGTAGGATTATCAGTTGTAAGAAATGCTTTAGGATTAAGATATGATATTAATGAATTCGAAATAGTAACAAAAGCTCAACTTGCTCAAAGGCAAAATAATAGACGTGGAAACCTTGCTATAGATAATAGACCCCGGTATATATATCAAGTTGGTGTAGCTTCAGTAAATGGTTTTTCTAAGCCAGCAATAGAATTTGCTGTCAACAATAAAATTCCATTAATTTCTTTAAATTGGATCTTGCCTGAAACCATTGCTCGACTATTTAACGAGATAACAGACGACTTTATTGTCCAAATAAATGAAAATATTGATAATATAACCTCCTTTCTAAAAGGATATGATAATCAAGAAGGGCAACAATTTATTAGATCAGGAGATAATGTTTTATCTAGAATTTATAATGAATTTTTAAATTTTGAAGAAAATATATTAATAGGTCTTCTTGAAACGGGTGATTTAATTTTCATAACAATGAAAAACCCAGAAAACATTAACTTCATAAGAGAGAATAACAATTTAGTAGCAAAATTTCATTATAACGAGAATAATAGAGAACAGTGGATATTAAGCATTCAAGAGATTTATAATTTTTATTTTCATCTTCCGAAAAGAATTATAGAGTTATGGAGTGAAGAGAGTTTTGATTATCGAACTGGTTTAGAAATTAAAAATAGATTTTTCGGTAAAATTTTTCTTTTTGTAAGAGATGAGAATCTACCCTTTAGAATAATAAAATTAGACAAAAATTGGTTGAATGGATTACAGAGAGAATAGAGGAGGCATAACTACCAATCAACCTGACCAAAAATACATCCAGTTTTTCGCAACTTGAAAATATTCAAAGCGTTTATCGGCAGGCCGTTATACCAAAGGAAAAATAATAGTAAAGCAAAAGTTGAATCATCCAATCATCCCAAAAACCAATCATCCCAAAAACCAATCATCCCCAAAACCAATCATCCCCAAAACCGCCAATCCGATCAACGATTTCCGAAAAATAAAACGCTCAAGCGGGGTTCTGAAATTTCAATTAGGATTTATTAGCGTTAAATTTTACTTTTGAGAAAAGAATAATAATTTTTCAAACATTTTCAGGGTATAAAATATGACCGAATCAGATAAAAAAACAACTTCAGTAATCAGAGCGCTGATTTTAGACGGAACAAGAAAAGCAAACTCGGGGCATCCGGGCGGCGCGCTTTCGTCAACGGATATGGCTTACGTCGTTTATAAACATTTCTTAAAGTACAATCCCAAAAATCCGCTGTGGATTAACCGCGACAGATTCGTCCTTTCCGCAGGACACGAATCAATGCTTCTTTATTCGCTTCTTACGCTTCAGGGATTTATTTCGGTAGAAGATTTGAAAAACTTCCGGCAGCTCGGCAGTATAACTCCGGGGCATCCCGAATACGGATTAACCGACGGCGTTGACGCCACAACCGGTCCGCTCGGGCAGGGCTTTTCAATGGCGGTGGGAATGGCGGTTGCCGAAACGATGCTGAGTGCAAAATTAGGCGGCGAAGCCGTAAACCATTTTACATTTACTCTTGCAGGCGACGGCGATTTGCAGGAGCCGGTTGCGCTCGGAGCGGCGTCGTTAGCGGGACATTGGGGATTAAACAAACTTATCGCTCTTTATGATAAAAACAATGCGCAGATTTCCGGTCCCACTTCCCGCGCGGACGATACGGATATAAAGGAAGTTTTTGAAGGTTTCGGCTGGAATACGATTGAAATTGACGGACACAATCACGATGAGATAATTGACGCAATAAAACAAGCTCAGTCTCAAAATGAAAAACCGACACTGATTATCGGGCATACTATTATGGCAAAAGGCACGGCTACCCGCGAGGGAGATCACACGACTCACGGCTCTCCCCTTCCTCCGGAAGAAATTGCGGCGACAAAAGAAAAATTGGGTCTGCCGAAAGATGAGTTTTTCTATCTTCCCGACGACGTTGTTAATTACTTCAGAAACAATTTTGACGAACTTAACGAAAATGTGAATAATTGGAATAATCGTGTAAATGAAAAGATTGAATCGGACGAAGAATTTAAAAAGCTTTGGGAAGAAGCGACGAGCGAATATATCTCGGATGATTTGGAAACTCCCGATTTTTCGTCAACCGATAAAATTGCAACGCGCGCGGCGTTCGGAAAAACCCTCGCAAAATTCGGTGAGCAGATGCAGACTCTTGTCGGAGGAAGCGCCGATCTCGAGCCGTCCAATTCAACAAAAGCTTTTGCCGAATTAGTCGGTGAATATAAAAAAAATAACAGAAGCGGGCGGAATCTTTCCTTCGGCGTCAGGGAATTCCCGATGGCGGCGATTGTTAACGGAATCGCTCTTCACGGCGGACTTAAACCGTTTGGGGCGACCTTCCTTGTTTTTGCGGATTACGAACGCGCGGCGATCCGCCTTTCGGCAATGCAGCATTTGCATGTTCTGCACGTTCTTACTCACGATTCGTTTTATGTCGGAGAAGACGGACCTACTCACCAGCCGGTCGAACACGTTCAGTCGTTGCGGCTGATTCCGAATTTGCTGGTTTTTCGTCCCTCAGACGCAAAGGAAACAGCCGGCGCAATGAAAGCCGCGCTTGACGCCAACAATCGTCCTTCGGCGCTGATTTTAACGCGGCAAGGACTTCCGGTTCTCGAATTGCCGGAAGATGAAATAATCGCCAATGTAAAAAAGGGAGCTTACGTTATTTACCAAAATTCGGAAGAGCCTGAAATAATATTAATCGCCACCGGTTCCGAAGTTCATCTTGCAATTGCGGCGGCTAAAGAATTGGATAATTTTAAAGTTCGCGTTGTCAGCATGCCTTCGATGGAACTTTTTGAAGCGCAGTCCGAGGAATATAAAAATTCTATTCTTCCGAAAAACATAAGATACCGCGTTGCGGTCGAAGCGGGCGTTTCTCTCGGCTGGCAAAAATATACCGGACTTGACGGCTGGGTTTTCGGTTTCGACAGATTCGGAGAATCTGCTCCTTATCAGGACTTGGAAAAAGCTTTCGGATTTACGCCGGATAATCTTGCCGAGCAAGTAAAAAAACGTTACGAAAAATTCAAAAACGGAAGTCAATCATGAGCGGGAAGACGATAAATATCGCTCCCTCTATTTTATCGGCGGATCTGCTGAAACTTGAGGAACAGGTTAAAGCGGTTTCGGAAAACGGCGCCGATTTTATTCATGTTGATATAATGGACGGCAGGTTTGTCCCTAACATTACTTTCGGTCCGAACATTGTAAAAACGCTTAAAAGAATTACCGACATTCCTCTTGACGTTCATTTGATGATTGTAGAACCTGAAAAATATATTAACGCGTTTATTGACGCGGGCGCGGATATTCTTACCGTTCATCAGGAGGCTACGGTTCATCTTCATCGCGCGCTGCAATCGATAAAGGAAAAAGGAGTTAAAGCCGGTGTCGCGCTTAATCCCGCCACGCCGGTTGCGAACATTGAAAATGTGATTGAAGAATTGGATTTGCTACTCGTTATGAGCGTAAATCCGGGATTCGGAGGGCAGAAGTTTATTAACCGCTCGTTAAGAAAAATTGAGGAGGCGCGCATACTTTTGGATAATTCCGGAAGCCGCGCGCTACTCGAAGTTGACGGAGGAATTAACGTCGAAACGGCAAAATCCGTTGTAAAAGCGGGCGCGGATACGCTTGTCGCCGGAAGCGCAATTTTTTCTCAAAGAGATTTTGTTTCGGCTATGAAATCGATAAAAGCGAGCGGCGAAGAAGCTCTATCTGATTTTGCTTAGTTTTCTCAGACCTCCAAGGTTTTTAAAACCTTGGAGGTCTGAGCCGTTTCTGCGTTGAATTTACAAGTTTCTTAATTTATAGAAGGTTTTGCAAAACCCCAAAATTTGTCATTCTGAATGAAGCGGAGCGGGAGAAGAATCTCAAAACCGGTAATTATACCGAATTCAGAGATATTTCGGACGGCTTCCACTCCTCCTCCGCCTTGGCGGATTGGCGGACTCAATATGACGATTTTAGGTTATGCAAAGGTTTCTTTTAATAGGACGCTGATTCTGCTGTTTTTTCGCAGATTGCAAGCAATCTACGCTACGAAAAATGTTTGTCATTCTTAATCCTTAATTAAATTGCGGCTTACCGCAATAAACAAAGGTGAGATTTTTACCACAAGTAGTATGAAAACGCCGTAATAACCACAAATAAAATTCCGTAAACAAACTCCCAAATGCCCGCTGTTTTTAATGATTGGTTCAACATCTTCGGCGTAAGTCCGTAAATCATTCTGGCAATCAAAATTAAGATTCCGAGAATTCCGAGCCAAGGAATCCAATTTAAATAAGCGAAGATCAAAGCGATGAAAAATCCTATCAGAGCGGAAGATATAGGAATTATCCGTTTTAATCCTCTTTTATGAACAAAATTTATTCTTTCGTGAACAAAAAGCACGGTTGGAATCGCTCTGTTCAAAAGCAGAGCAAGAATTGCCCATGCGCGTTGCGAATTCATTCCTCCGAGAAGAAGAACTGAAACGGCAATAAAATCTATCGAAGAAGAGGCGATTAATTCCGTCGCAAGTTTTCGAGACAAACCCAGAATTTCAAAGAAAAGATAAACCAGCATAAAAAGCATCGCGAGAATGAAAGGGAAAAAATCGTTTACCGGATTGCCGACAAAAACAGAGGTCAAAAGATACAAGGCGGCGGCGACGTAAACCGTGAGAACGACAACGGCTTTAATTTTCATTTTCCGGCTTTTTTTCGGATTTACAATAATTTTAATCGGCTGGTGCGCAAGAAAAAAGAGAAATGACGCCAGCGCAAGAAAAAGTCCGTCCGCCGAATATGCGACGATAAGGGAAAGGATAAGAGGCTCCAGAACAAAACCCCACGAGCCGTGTTCTTCGGGAAAAGCGATATGTCTTAAATTTTTTGTCATAATTATTTTTAAAACGGTTACAATGATAAGAAAATTTGTGTGATTTTCAGAGTAAAATAATCCATGAAATGTCATAAGAAAAAATTTTTTACTCTAAATGCTTGAATACCAAAATGATTTTTATAGCGTAGATTGCTTGCAATCTGCGAAAAACAAGCATAACGCTAAATTATTTGAGCCACAGTCCGTTGCGGCGGATTATTGCAGTTAAAAAAAGACCTTGACGATTAAAATATCGTCAAGGTCTTAAAAAACCGCGTTAGATATATTTTCTAACTGTTGTTTTTGCTTTTCGCGGGCTGCGGAATCGGCTTTAGCACCAATGTAGTGGATTTTCCGAGACTCCTGTTTTGTGCACTGGGACACCCAGATAGAAAAAATCATTCAAAATTAAAAATTTCAGCAAGATGTTTTTGTTGCTCAGTTAAAAACAAGTTTTTTGTTATAGTAGTATCTGAATTAGAAACCTTAACTTTTATTGAATAAATGGTTT
>WGCV01000008.1 GCA_015493615.1 Melioribacteraceae bacterium | reverse complement strand
TTGGAGGATAGTGTGTTCTTTAAATTTCAACGTCATTACGAGGAGCGGAGCGACGAAGTAATCTCACCGGAAAACTTGCGGTTGCTAAATGTTCAAAAGCGGTTTAACAGTTGAAGCTGTATATTCATGAGATTGCCGCGCTCACTCCGTTCGCTCGCAATGACGGTTTGTCTTTTTATGTTTGTCCGTTTTTTTACATTGGAGGACAGTGTGTTCTTTAAATTTCAGCGTCATTACGAGGAGCGGAGCGACGAAGTAATCTCACCGAAAAACAAGTGGTTGCTAAATGTTCAAAAGCGGTTTAACAGTTGAGGCTGTATATTCATGAGATTGCCGCGCTCACTACGGTCGCTCGCAATGACGGTTTGTCTTTTTATGTTTGTCCGTTTTTTCGCATTGGAGGATAGTGTGTTCTTTAAATTTCAACGTCATTACGAGGAGCGGAGCGACGAAGTAATCTCACCGGAAAACTCGCAGAAGTTGAAGGTGAAGAATTAAATTGCATCACGCTAAATAATTTTCAGATTTCCCTTAGTCTAAATTTAATTTCTCCAAGAATATAAATACTTCCCACAGCGGCAAGGCAATCTTCTTTTCCTGATTGGATAAAGTCATTAATAAACTCAGCCGGATTTGAAAGCGGGATTCCCTTTATTCCCAACGCCTCCGCGATTTCAATAAGCTCGTTTATTGACGCTGCGCGATGAAAATCAATTGTAGTAAAATAGAATTCGTCAAAATATTCTTTTAATAAACTTAAAATGCCTTCCAACTTTTTATCCCGCATCGCTCCGAAAATAAGTTTTCTTCTTCGACAGTTTTCCCCCTTTACCGCAAAAGCATCAACAAACGCTTCAACTCCTTCGCGGTTATGCGCCGAATCAAAAATCACAAGGGGCTTTTCATTATATATTTCAAAGCGTCCCTCCAGTCCGCTGTTTTTCTTTACATTCAATATCCCGGAGTTGATTGCTCTAAAATTATATAGTCCCAGAGTTTTATTCAAGGCGAGCGCCGCAAGAGCTGCATTATTAAGCTGATGCCGCCCGATAAATCCGGTTTTGTAAATATTGATGTTTTTTGAATCAAAATTCAATTTAACAAAATCGGCTCCGGATTCAATAAAATTTTTAAGTGAAAAAAGTATGGAATTTTTCTCTGAGCAAATTTTCTTGATTTCTTTTTCAGCTTCTTCGGGAAGTAAACCGGTAAAAACTTTGGAGTTTTCTTTTATTATTCCCCCTTTTTCAACCGCTATTTCACTTAACGACTCGCCCAGTATCTTAGTGTGTTCTAAACTGATTGTTGTAATAACCTCTGCACTCGGGTTCATTGTGTTTGTTGCGTCAAGCCGTCCCCCGAGTCCGGTTTCGATTACTGCAAAATCCACTTTTTTTTCTTTAAAGTAAGTAAAAGCAATTGCGGCGGAAATTTCAAAAAATGTGATATGGAAATCATTAATCGCTTTTTCATACTCATTAATAAACCGCGTAATGAATTCGGGTTCAATCATATCGCCGTTGATTCTGAAACGTTCGGAATAATCGACAAAATGCGGCGAAGTAAAAAGTCCCGCGTTAAATCCGGCTTCCTTTAGAATACTCGCGATAAATGATGCGGTGCTCCCCTTTCCGTTTGAACCGGCAACATGAATTGTTTTTAATTCAAGTTGGGGATTCCCAAGAAAACGGAGAAAGTTCTTAATATTTTCCAATCCGAGTTTCATTCCCATCTGTTTAAGGGAATAAATCTTTTCCAGACTTTCCTTGTAGTTCATCATAAAGTGTACGAGGCGACCAAATCATTAATATCGGAAATGTTCATGGCTGTGCAGTAACTTCTTAAACCTTCTATTACCTCTTCGGAGATTTTCGGATTTACAAAATTTGCCGTCCCTATCTGCACAGCGGAAGCTCCGGCGATAATAAATTCGGCTGCGTCTTCCCAGCTCGAAATTCCGCCGACTCCGATAACGGGGATGTCAACATCGCGACTGATTTCCAGAACTTTGGCAAGCGCGACAGGCTTAATCGCCGGACCGGAAAGTCCGCCGGTAATATTTTTAATCCTCGGCTTGCGCGTATAAATATTAAACGCAGTTCCCACAAGCGTGTTGATTGCGGAAACAGCGTCAGCGCCTTCCTCCTTTACGGCTTGTGCAAAGTCCTTAATGCTTGCGGTGTTAGGTGAAAGTTTTATAATTAAAGGTTTATCTGTAATAGGACGAAGCAATGAGGTTATCTCTCTTACGGCATTTATGTCGTTGCCGAAAAGCAATCCGCCATCTTTAACATTAGGACATGAAACATTAATTTCAAACGCCTTAATCGTTTCGATATCCTTCAAAGATTTAACGCATTCAGCGTATTCATCAAATGACGACGCTGCAATATTGCAAATCACTGTCGTATTAATTTTTTCGAGAAAAGGAATTTTCTCGTCCACGAATCTCTTCAACCCAATATTTGCAAGCCCTATAGCGTTCAGCATTCCGGAAGATGTTTCCCAGATTCTTTCCGGCGGGTTTCCTTTTCTCGGCTCCAAAGAAATCGATTTTGTAATTATCGCGCCCACTTGAGTTAAATCAACAATCCGAGATATTTCTTCTCCGTAACCTACCGTCCCCGAAGCAAGCATTACGGGATTTTTGAGTTCAAGGGAGCCGATTTTAACACTTAAATTTACATCGCTCACAGGACTACCTCTTTTGAATTAAAGACGGGACCATCTTTGCACACCAGCTTATATTCGTCCGAATCTGCGGATTTAATCGGACAGCCCTGACAAATTCCGAAACCGCAAGCCATTCGGCTCTCCACCGAAATTTCGAGCGGAACGTTTTTTTCCTGAAAAAAGTTTTGAGCTGCAATAAGCATCGGAGTAGGTCCGCATGCGTATGCTTTCAAATTTGCGTGTGAAATACTGCTCCAAAGGTTGCCGACGCTTTCAACTACATTCCCCTGAAATCCTTCGCTTCCGTCGTCGGTGGCAAAATAAATATTATCGAACAAAGAGAGGTTTAACTTTCCTGAAGTTTTAGATCCCCAGAATGTAAGAGTATTAATTCCGCGCTTCTGAAGTTTTTCACGTAAAAAAGGAAGCGGAGCAATTCCGATACCGCCGCCGAGCAGCAACGCCACTTCGAGAGAACCGTCGATATTAAAACCGTTTCCCAAAGGACCTTCGATTGAGATTTTTTCACCGACGTCCACCTTACTCAACAGCTCGGTACCCATTCCAACAATGTCGTAAAGAAAACCGATTATGTTCTTTTCTCTGAATGCAACGGAGAAAGGTCGTCTGAGTAAAGGAGTTCCGTAATCGCTTACAAGTATATTACAGAACTGTCCGGGATAAACTTCCCTTGCAATATTAGGCGCAACAGTTTTAAGAAAATAAATATTTTCGGCAACCTGTGAGTTTTCTATAACTTCACAATTGTCGATACAAACGCTCATCTTCCGTTCCTGTTCAAAAACATCTTTTCTATTTCAACGATTTTATTTAATCTTCTCTGATGTCTCTCCCCCAGAAATCCTGTTGAAAGCCAAACCTTGATTATCGATTTTATCGTTTCAATTCCGAGACTTTTTGCCCCAAGGACAAGAACATTGGCGTTATTATGCTCACGGGAACTTTGCGCGGAAAACTCATTGTAGCATGTTGCCGCGCGGATTCCGGGAATTTTATTAGCCGTAATAGCAGATGGAATTCCCGTTGCGTCCAAAACAATCGCGGCGGAAACTTCCCCCAGCGCGACTTTCTTTGCCGCTTCAAAGGCAAAATCCGGATAATCGCAGGAATCCGTTGAATTTGTCCCTACGTCAACAAACGAATATCCCAAATCAGAAAGAAAACCTTTCAACGCTTCCTTTGTATCGTAGCCGGTGTGATCCGAGCCGAGCGCGAGTTTCTTATTGCCCGAACCGCCAACCGTAAACTTATCTGCGGACTGAATGTTTTTATATTTTCTCGTCTCCTCGGGAGCTTCACTTTTTTCAATAACTTCTATTTTTAAATCATGAATTTTATCTTTTGCCGCGGGCGTGATAAGCGTTTCCTTTTCAACGTAAAGCGTATTCTTTCCGCTCTGAGCAAGCGCGACAATATCATTTTCCGTAATAAGATTTCGTTTTTTCATTTTTTAGTAATCAGTAATGAGTTATGAGTAATCAGTTATGAGTAATGAGATTTTTGAAAAAGTTTAATTAAAGTATTTCTATTTAACTCTTTCCCGCAAAAAGAACGGGACACGCTTTTTTTATGCCAAGATTTTTTGTAATCCGCCAAAGCGGAGTGGCGAACTAAACACTTTTCATAATTCATAATTCTTCATTCATAATTCTTAATCGCGGCTTGCCGCGTTATAATTTCCTTGTCAAATTAATTCTTTTCTGTTTTTCATCTTCAGGTAATCGACAACATTTTTCACGTTCTGCGCTTCATTTCTGTTTACAATTAAAAGCGCGTCGTCGGTTTCAATAACGACAACGTTTTCAACTCCGATTACGGCGGTAAACTTGTGATCGTTTTTAATATATGAACCGAGAGTGTTCTCCGTATAGACGTCGCCAATTTTTACATTGCCGTTCTCATCCCTATCCGACAACTGATAAACGGCTTCCCAGCTGCCGACGTCGTTCCAATTGAAATCTCCTTTTATCAAATAAACTTTATTCGATTTTTCCATAACTCCGTAATCAATTGAAATACTTTTCAGCTGCCCGTAAATATTGGTTAAAACATCTTCAAACCTATCTGTTCCGTATGCCTCGCGGACTTCAAGAATCGGGTTGTACAAATCCGGCATATGTTTTTCGAGTTCGTTAAGAATTGCGTCGCTTCTCCAAATAAACATTCCCGAGTTCCAGAAAAAATCGCCCGATTTAACGAAACGCTTTGCAGTAGCATAGTTCGGCTTCTCGGCAAAAGTTTCAACCTTATGAATTCCCTCTTCGACTTCCTCTTCCTTCATCTGGATGTAGCCGTAACCGGTTTCCGGGCGAGTAGGAGTAATCCCGATTGTAACAAGGGAATCGTTACGGTATGCAAAATCAGCCGCCTTCGACAATGTTTCTTTGAACAGCATTTCATCAAGGATAAGATGATCGGCGGGAAGCGTAAGTATAACGCCGTCCGGATTCATCTTATTTACAATAACCGCGCTTAAAGCCACGCAAGGAGCGGTGTTTTTCCCGAACGGTTCCGCAATTATGTTATCGGCGGGAACGCCCGGCAGCTGCTCGATAATTTTATCACGCTGTATTTTGTTTGTTATTACAAAAACATTTTTCTCGTCAACCAAACCGTTTAACCGCTTGACGGTATTTTGGATCATAGATTCTTCGCCGAAGATATTAAGGAGTTGTTTCGGCGTTGCGGCGCGGCTTCTCGGCCAAAACCGTGAGCCGACTCCACCCGCCATTATAACTGCATAAATTTCCATTAGATTTCCTTTTTCGTTTCGAAATAAGCCATCGCCCTATCAATAAAGGGGGATAAGTCAACTTCCTTTTCCCGGATAGTCGCTGCGATAACAATCATACTGGCGCGTAACGCCTCTATAATTTCATCCCGGTTTTCAAATTCGCCAAGTTCCGTAAATAACGCGTCAAAAACCGAGAACATATTTTCCACCAAATCATTATTTAAAATTAACAGTCTGTTTCTTAAAAAGTTAAGGTCTTCCAATATTTCTTCCTCATCCTCAACCGGTATTTCCTTATCCTCAAGATTTGAAAGAAGCGAATCGGCTTTTCTGATAAAGGAAAGAATCTCTTTTTTAAGCTCTTCCTTATCTCTCTTACCGTCGGCGTCCTCGGCGGTTTCAATATACTCAGATTTCTGTTTCTTTTTTCTTTTAATTTCATTCATCTTTTCTTCGGCGAATTCTAACGCAAGAGAATCAAGCATCTGCTGAACAACCGGAATTAAAGATTGAGATTCCCGTTTTATTATGGATGAGAGAGCAAGAAAGTCAGGTTTGTTTTTCGTAAAAAGATTAATCTGTCCCAAACGAATTGCAAATTTGGAAAATTCCGTAACCTTCTTCAACTCGGAAACGGCAAAGTCGATATCTTCGCACTTGTAGAGAAAATCCTTAATTAAGTTAACAAGAACAATTCTGTGTGAAGTCAGGCGCAGCTCGTTTGCCGAGTTTACGAATGTCTGAATGATATATTCCCTTTCCCAGCTAACCAATTTTAATTTTCCCGGTTCTTTTAATCTGCACGATTCACTTTATTCGATTCTAATTATCAATTTTACGAAACTAATATATTAATTTAAGTATTTTAATCTTTTCCTGAAAAAGTATTCAGAGCCGAATTATTAAAAATTTTCGGCTTTAATTATCGAAAATCAACTCTTAATTTTGCCGAATATTAACTCAACATCATTCTTTTCTCCGACGCTGTTTTCCTTCAATACAATCTTCACAAATCGCGGCTCTTTTTTATCACGTTCGATTATGCTAAGAACAGTTTCATAATTACCGTTTACTTCGCGCCTTTTCCCTTCTTTAACTTTCCAATCTTCAAAACAATCATAAATTGATTTTTTAATTTTATCAAAAAGGTTCTTGGAGTTATTTCCGCTTAATTCAAGATGCAATCTTTTTTCGGCATCAAAAAAAGATTTTCCCACTTTAAAATCTTTTGCCGAAACAGAACTGAAATTGTCCGATATTAAATCTTTGATGAAAACAAAATCCGCTTCGGAATGCTCAACCGCAAACTTAATAAAACCGCAATCGCTAAAAACCTTTGGCGGATTCACAGCCGCCGAATCGGCAAAGTTTACTTTGCATTCATAGCTTCCAGCCGCGTCTTTTCCGCCGATTATATAAAGTTCCCAGTTTCCCGTTTCATTAATTTTTCTGCTGAAATTAATATTCTTTCCATCCTTACTGTTAAACGCTTCTTTATTTCCGGAAGGAGAAACAAATAAGATTAACGGCAAAAATTTATCGGTATGGAATTGTATCGAAAACTCATCGTTTTTATTCAAGTAAATTTCAAAATTATTTACGCGCCCGAGCTGTTCGTCTAGCGGATCGCTTTTTTTTATTTCATCGCGAATTGTAAACGACTTAACATTGTAATTTAAATTACGGCTTTGCGCCACAACGGCGCCCGTAATAATAAGAAGCAAAAGAGCAGTTTTAAAAAACCTCGAATTCATTACAGCACAACCTCCGTTTTACGTTCTTTTACTATCAGCCAGCAAACCGCCGAAATAAAGAGCGAAACTCCGCTGATCAAAAATACTATTTCTTTATCGACGGCGTCCTGAATAATCCTTCCGAAATACCAACTCACAATCAACTGCGGAATTACAATCGACAAATTAAAAAGCCCCATGTACAAACCCATACGAGCTTTGTTTACAGTTTCGGACATAATGGCAAAAGGAAGTGAAACAATTGCAGCCCAGCCAACTCCGGCGAGAATCATAAAAACGTAAAGTTCGGTCGCGGTACGCGCCCAAAAAGCAATTCCGAAATATGCGATTGACATTATCAGAAGACTTCCCGCCTGCGTTTTAATCCTTCCGATTTTTTCGGCGATCGGATAAAGAACAAATTTAGGAAGCAAAGCGCCGACAGCGTTAAGAAGAAGAAATGAGATTGAAATTATTTGTCCCGTTTTATTGTTAACATCCGCAAGCATCTCCTTTGAAAGTCCTTCCGGCGTCGGATTGATTTTCTGCGAAATAAAGGCTATTATAAAAACAAACATCGTCTGCACGCCGAGCCATGAAAAAGCATTGGCAAAATTAACTTTCAGATATTCCGCCCAATCCGTTTTGTACGCCGAACTTTCTGTTTCGCCTGCCGGATTTTCTTCTGAACGCTCAGATATATCCCGTTTTTCCTCGATTAAAAACGAAGGAAGAACCGTCAGCAAAAGGACAAGAGCGGAGCCGAAATAAATCAGGAAATAATTTCCCCAAACCGCTCCTATTGCGTAAGCAAGCACGCCGAACGTTCCCGAAATCGTCTGCATCCAAGTGTAGCCCTTTGTTCGCGCGTCCCCTTCCGGAGTAACATCGGCAATTAAAGATCGCGTAGGGTTAAAACTGACGTTTATCGACAAATCGAGCGTAAGCGCAATTACCATTGCAACGCCCATTAAACTTCCCACGCCGAGGGCGGAATTTACAACGTCGATATTCGGCAGAGCAAGAAGCATCAGCGAAGCGAGAATTCCGCCGATAATAATAAACGGTCTTCTCCTTCCTCCCCAGAACCAGACTTTATCGCTTAAAAACCCGACAATCGGCTGAGCAATCAGTCCCGCAATCGGTCCTGCCGCCCACACAAATCCCATCTGATGTAAATCTAGATTATATTTGGTAATCAAAATCCAGCTGAGCGAGGAAATCTGAACCGAAAGCGCAAACCCCATGGCGGTAGCCGGGAGCGAAAGAATTGCAAAAAAAGCGTTGCTTAGTTTTTTCTGTATTTCAAGCATATATTATCCGTTAACTTTTTCGACTTTAATTGTAATTGCGTTATTGAATTTTCTAACCGAAACTTTTTCTGAAGTTTTGCTCTCATCCGGGCGAATGTTCCAGAAAACTTTTACGCTGTCCAGAGACGTTGGTTTTCCTAATTTCTCTTTGTAATAATTAATCAATTTGGTAAAATCTTGTTTGATATTTTTTGAATCAGAGATTGTGATTTGATAGCCCGTTAAACCTCCTTTTAAGATTTCAAAAACCCAGTTTGAAACCGGCAGCGAAAGAAATTCCGAACCTTTAAATCTAAGCTTTAGTTTCCCGGTCGCCGATTCCATTTCGTAATAATCATAATCAGCGTTGATATTCTTTTCAAGATATTGCTTAACAGTGGGAATATCGCTTCCCCACTTCAAAGTTTCAAAACCGTTAATTGTATTTTGTTTTTTACCCGAGCATGCCGCAAGCAAAATTAACAACAAAAAAAGAAGCGGTTTTATTCTTTTTCTTATCACGATAAGACTCCATAATTATTCTTACAAAGATAAAAAAATCAGAATTGTTACAGCCCTTTTTTCTTCTATGATTTTACGTTACAAGAAACTCTCAAGGAAAAAGCGGCTTTCCCAACCGACAAGATTTTAAGATTGCTTTGCACAATTTAATAATTTGTTATTCTGCACCCGGTTTAGCTATTCAAAAGGGGAATTTACATACTGCGGCTAAAATTACCATTCGTAGAGACCGTATATCTTTATTTGAATCTCCTCAAGAAACATAAACCGCGAAGCGGTTAAATTCCCAATAGCCCCGGATGAAATTCGGGAAAAAAGAATAAAATAAAAGCAACCTACTGCAAAGCAGTTGAATTTATTCTTCGAAATATTTGATGAATTGTTGGGAGGTGAAAATTTGGACTTGAAAGATTTTTTTCTATTATAGCTGCATTGGCAAACGCATAATTGAACTGCTTCGCGGTT
>WGCV01000007.1 GCA_015493615.1 Melioribacteraceae bacterium | reverse complement strand
GTAGGAGCGGTACATCGATTCTTACGAGATAATCATTGTATTTTATGTATCGCTCCTACGGAGCCATTGATTGGAGATTAATTGTTTATTACAAAGGTTTTGCTCCTACGGAGCAAGTATGAAATCATATCGTCTATGTAATTATCAGAAAGTTTCGTATAACTCAACATGGACAAGCCGGAAACAAAATTAGAAAAAGTTGGACAAAAAAATAATCTCTAAAACCCTTATTAATAAGGGTTTTAGAGTATTTGGAAAAATATTTTGCCACAAACAACACGAATTTTACTGATAAGGGACTAAAGCCCTACCAACAAATTACTTCAGAGTATTTTGGAAATATTCAGCCAATAATTACACAAACTTTTACCGAAAATGCACTAAGGATTTAAACCAAAGAGAAGACAATACTGCAAGCTCGAATTTAATGAAATAGAAAAGAGTGTTCACGTTGGTTCAACTGCTTCGCAGTTGGCATTTCTCCTTTCTTTCATTAACCCCGAATTATATTCGGGGCTATTGTAAATTTAACTGCTTCGCAGTTAGTTTCCGCAAATATTGATTTTCATTCTTCGAGACCTTTAATAAAACTTAGCACTTTGAGTGTTTGCCCAATCTTCCGATCACAATTTTCGCGGCTTTTGCGACGTTCTCCGCTGTTCCGGTCTTAAATTTTCCCGGCTGTAATCGCCTTAAAAATGATTTCGGTTTTGAACGGATAAGCGGGATTTTGGGCAATCTCTTTGTTTATATTTTCCAGTCCGGTTTCATATTCCTTCTTGGTTAACAGAGTTAGCTGCGAGCTGTTGTGTTTTTTCAAGAACGGATCGCTTAAAACTTCCTTACCGTAAAATATTTTGCTCACTTTTTCCGCGACCGTAACATTAATATTTGTAAAGCCGCATTCGGCAAAAATAGATTTTAACTTGTAGGTTCTTTCAAACCTGGAATAATCTATCTCTTTTGCTTTCGGGAAAAAATCGTAAAGATACCATGAATATTGAGGTTCGTAAACATCTGCAAAAACGAGAATAAACTTACCGCCGGTTTTTAAAACGCGGAATATTTCCTCGGCAAGGGAATGTTTATCGCGAATAAAATGAATTGCGTTTACAATAAAAACAAATTCAAAAACATCCTCTTTAAGCGGTAGTTTTTCTCCGGCGGCTTGAACGGACATACTAATGTTTTTGGCTTTCGCTTCTTTTAACATCTCGAGTGATTTGTCCAACCCGACTTTCATTCCCTCAAATTCTGAAAGCCATTTTCCCGTTCCGCAACCGATTTCAAGCGCGCTTTTTGCAGAATAAAATTTCGAGAGTAAATTCTCTATTCCGCCAAAATCGGAAGCCGCATAACGTTCATCATATTTTGAAGCGATTTTATCATATTCCGATTTCATCAAAATGCCTTTTCCAAAAGAGAAAGGGGACTTGACCCCTTTTTCTATTTGTACAAATAACGTTTAATCTTATGAGTAGGCGTTTTAACAAAAGGTTCCGGTTGATGTTCTATTTTGTTCAGTCTGGAAAACGAGGGAACAAATTCATTCGTCTTTTTCATGATGTTTTTCAGAATTTTATCGATCAGTTCGTTTGCCTCCGCGTCGGACATTTTACCCGCGCCGAGTTGGTCGTCCATTGCTTCCTGATCAAGATGAACCAGAGCCACTATTTTTCCTTCGCGCTCCAACACAACCGATTCCACTACAAATTCCTGCCGGTTAATAACCGTTTCAATTTCCTCGGGATAAATATTTTTCCCGTTTGCGCCGAGAATCATATTTTTACTGCGCCCTTTTATAAAAAGATAGCCGTCCTTATCGACAATTCCCAAATCGCCCGAACGGAACCATCCGTCGTCCGTAAAAACTTCTTTGGTTCTCTCTTCGTCTCTGTAGTAACCTTTCATCACGTTTGGACCTTTTATTAAAACTTCCCCTTCAATTTTTTCGGGATTTTCGCTTTCGATTTTTACTTCCATTCCGTTTAAGGTTTTGCCGGAAGAGCCGAAGCGAACCTCGTTCGGAGCCGTTCCGGTAACAAGGGGAGAAGTTTCCGTTAAACCGTACCCCATTGCGTAAGGAAATCCCGCTTCGGTTAAAAAGAGTTCCACCTCGGATGATAAAGGCGCGCCGCCCATTGTAAACATTCTTAATCTTCCTCCGAAAGTCTCCGATAATTTTTTACCCGCCGATTTGTTAATCGCCTTGCGAAGCAGCGGAACGGAATACGCCTTCTTTACCAGTCCTTTGCTGTTTATTTCCTTTAATATTTTCCCTTTGTAAATTTTTTCGATTATCAGCGGAACGGCAAGCATAACCGTAGGGCGGACTTCCTTTAACGCCGCTACAAGACTCGTCGGAGTCGGAGGCTTTTTTGTGTAATAAATCGAGGCGCCCACATTAAGAGGCGTAATAAAACCGAGCGTGGATTCCATTGTGTGGAAAAGGGGCAGAATTGAAAGAAAAACATCGTTTTGATTTACCCCTACAAGTTCAATCGTAGCTTCGGAATCGGAGACAATATTTTTGTGCGTCAGCATTACGCCTTTTGAGTTTCCCGTAGTTCCGGAAGTGTAAAGCAGGGCGGCTAAGTCCTCTTCTTCAATCTCCTCGTTTTTTAAGCCGACATACGACAACGCCTTATCGAGAATTTTGTTAAACTCGAATTTACTGTTTTGGAGCGCGTCTTTCAGTAAGTCGGATTTTGTATCTTCCGGCACCAAAATAAATTCGTCCAGTAAAATTTTAGATTCGAGAAAACTAAGCTCCAAGTCTTCAATTTTTTCAAAAAGTTTGGAGGAGATGAAAATCGCTTTCGACTCGGAGTGGATTAATATATGCTTGATTTCCGTGGGCTGGAATTCTGTCATAATCGGAACAGCAATAGCGCCGATTGTTACAATCGCAAGATAAGCGATTCCCCAGTTCGGACTGTTCTCGGATAAAATTGCAACGCGGTCGCCCTTTACGATTCCGCGGGACCGGAGAAAATCGGAAACCTTGTTAACCTTTTCGCCAAGCTCGTTGTATGTCATACTCATTCCATCTATCGAAGCTAGCGCAAGGTTATCGGAATATTTACTAATGGAGTTTTCAAATAACTCCGCTATTGTTAATTTTTTCAGGTTTGGCATTTTATTCCTTAAAATTTATTTTTAATTTATTATTAATATAATTTTATTTACAATATAATTGAATTTTACATAACAATAAAAAGAGGAAGCTATGAGAAAAATTGTTTTGACCCTGCTGGCGCTGGGAATGATATTTACAATTAATGCGCAAGAAAAAAAGGAATCGACAAACGGCAAATGGATACCCGAAGCGACAGCCGGAATTAATTTAAGTCAGGTTGCCATTAGCAATTGGGCGGCAGGCGGAGAAAATAAACTTGCATGGAATTTTGTTTTCGAAGGAAAATTAAATTATCAAAAAGATAAATTGGGATTTAAAAATCTTCTTAAAATCAATTACGGAAGAACAAAAGAGGGGGACGGACTAAACAAAACCGTTCAGAACGATTTGCTATACAACAACAGATTAAGTTACAAATCGGGCTGGATTTTCGATTACTACGCCGGAGCAAACCTAATTTCTTATATCGCGCCGGGGTATGATTACTCAGCCGCCGCGCCAGTCGAAGTTACTCAATTTCTTAATCCCGCCGACGTTACCGAATCGTTCGGTTTATCTTACGACAAGAACAAAAGTATTCAAACGCAGTTGGGACTCGGATTTCATCAGGTTTTTTCAAAGCCGATTAATGATGCTGATTCCGGTACCGACGTTAAAACCGAAACCGGAATCGAGAGCATTACCAACATGAAATTAGGACTGACAGAAAAAATATCTTGGACTTCCTACTTGAGACTTTTTTCCGGATTCGACAGATTGCAGACGTGGGACGTTCGCTGGGATAACACCGTAACCGCTTCCGTAAACAGCTGGCTGAATGTTAATCTTACGTTTCTCGTAGTTTATGATAAGTCCCAAAGTCTTAAGACCCAGGTAAAGGAAGCTTTGAATCTCGGAATTTCTTACAAGCTGCTTTAGAATATTAGAAGGCTTTACATAACCTACTTTATATGTCATTCTGAATGGAGCAAAGCGGAATGAAGAATCTCAAAACTGGTAATTTTACCGAATTTAGAGATATTTCGGACGGCTTACACCGTCCTCAATATGACAAATTTAGGTTTTGCAAAGCTTTCTATTAGAAGGCTTTGCATAACCCGGCAATATGTAATTCTTCTCCCGCCCCTAACGAAAAACAGTCGGGGTAAACTTGGCGGGAGAAGAATCTCAGAACCGGTAATTACACCGAATTCAGAGATATTTCGGATGGCTTACACTCCACCAAGGTAAAGAAAAGTCAAACGATTCCGTAGAAGCGTTACCTTTGTAAAATTGTGGATGATAAAAATTAAAATCCCTCTTTCGTGTCTTTTTTGTTTCTTCTCCTTATATTTACATTCTATTTCTAAAAGAAAATTGAAGATTTATTATGGCTAAATTATTACTTCTCGGAGATGAAGCAATCGGGCAGGGGGCGCTGGACGCCGGAATTTCCGGAATATACGCTTATCCCGGAACGCCTTCAACTGAAATCATGGAATATGTGCAACGCTCAAAACCGGCAAAGAAAAAAGAGATTCACGCCACGTGGTCGGCGAATGAAAAAACCGCGATGGAATCCGCTTTGGGAATGTCGTACGCGGGAAAGCGCGCAATCGTCTGCATGAAGCATGTAGGTCTTAACGTTGCGGCGGACGCTTTTATGAATTCCGCCATTACGGGAGTTAACGGCGGACTTGTGGTAACCGTCGCCGACGACCCTTCCATGCACTCTTCGCAGAACGAACAGGATTCCCGCTATTACGGAAAGTTTGCGCTGATTCCGGTTCTCGAGCCTTCCAATCAGCAGGAAGCTTACGATATGACGCGCGCGGCGTTTAAGCTTTCCGAAAAGTACGAAACTCCGGTAATGCTGAGAATTACAACGCGGCTTGCCCACTCGCGCTACGGAGTGGAAACAGGCGCGGCGGAACCACAGAGAGAGTTTCTTCTTCCTCCCGATCCGAAGCAGTTTATTTTGCTTCCCTCAATAGCGAAGGAGCGCTACAAAAATCTGCTTAAAAATCAGCCGGCGTTCGGGGAAGAATCGGAAAACTCGAGATTTAATAAATTTATCGCCGGAAAGGATAAATCGCTCGGGATAGTTGCTTGCGGACTGGCTTACAATTATCTTATGGAAAATTATCGGGACGAGGAATGCCCTTATTCCGTAGTTAAAGTTTCTCAATATCCTTTGCCGGGAAACCTTTTGAATAAATTAAAAGAGGAGAGCGAAAAACTTCTCGTCCTCGAAGAAGGCTATCCCCTTGTGGAGGAACAGCTGAAAGGATTTTTTGACGACACATTAGAAGTTAAAGGAAGATTGGACGGAACTCTTCCGCGCGACGGCGAGCTAAATCCTAATTTGGTAGCGGTAGCTCTCGGCAGAAAAGATAAAATCGGCGAAAATGTTCCCGGATTTCTTTCCGGGCGTCCTCCGGCAATGTGCCCGGGCTGCGGTCATATTGATTTGTACATTGCGCTTAACGAAGCAATGGAGAAATACGGCAAACAGAAAGTTCTTTCCGATATCGGTTGCTACACGCTCGGAGCGCTTCCTCCGTACAACGCAATAAGTTCATGCGTTGACATGGGCGCTTCAATTACAATGGCTAAGGGAGCCGCCGATGCCGGAATGCGTCCCGCGGTCGCGGTAATCGGCGATTCGACTTTTACCCATTCGGGAATGACCGGACTCCTTGACGCGGTTAACGATAAATCTCCCGTTACGGTGATTATTCTCGATAACGCAGTAGTCGGAATGACGGGCGGACAACCGGCGGCGGGCGAAGGAAAAATCGATCAAATCTGTCTCGGAATAGGAGTTGAACCGGAACATCTTAGAGTTGTAGTTCCGCTCAAAAAAAATCATGACGAGATGGTTAAAGTAATTGACGAAGAGCTTGAGTACGACGGCGTTTCCGTTGTTATTGCGCGAAGAGAGTGCGTAACGGAATTAGCCCACAGAAAAAAATTGGAGCTTAAAGCCAAGAAGAAAGACTCTTGAGTTAGGTCAAACTGATATTTATTAAGACGTTAACATTTATTAATGTGAAATATAGTATTGAAACATGAATTCTTGCTTCTTTTGTCAAGATTTTTATAAATGGTTTATTGTCGTAAAAAATAAATTCAAGGTCCAAAGGCACAGAGGTTCATAGTTTTTTTACCTTTGCGCTTTTGTCCGCCATGGCGGACTCTGAACCTTATAACCTTGCGGTTTACCGCGATAGGAAAAAGATATATATTAATATGAATTCAATCGTAACATTAGTCAATATTCTGAAAGAAAATTTAAAAAATGAACTACAAAACTCTCACAACCGTGCGACATTTTGTGTCTTCGAAATCTCTCACAACTGTGCGAGATTTATAAAAGGATTATAATGAATGAATTGACGACATATAAAAAGTTTTTTAACGAAATAATCGAAACGATTAATAAAGCTAAATACAAGGCTTACAAATCGTTAAATAGATTTCATATTGAACAAAACTATGAAATAGGAAGCATCATTGTCAAAAATCAAGAAAAATGATAATAGATTTATTTGAAATTGGAGAATAATGACAATGGCGCTACACATAACCAAACCGTTAAGCGATAATAAGCAGGAAAAAATCGGGAAAAAGTAAGAAATGAAAAAAGACATAATTTTATCGGGAGTTGGGGGACAGGGAATTCTATCCGTTGCGGCGGTTATCGGATTAGCCGCTATGGAAGAGGGATTATTTATCAAACAATCGGAGGTGCATGGAATGAGCCAGCGCGGCGGCGCGGTGGTTTCGCATCTGAGAATTTCGGACAAAGAAATTTTCTCCGATTTAATTCCTTACGGAGCCGCCGATATGTTGCTTTCTATCGAGCCGATGGAAGCGCTTAGGTATTTGCCGTATCTTTCCGAGGAGGGCTGGATTATTACAAACTCCAAACCTTTCGTCAATATTTCAAATTATCCCGACTTGGAGAAAGTACTTTCGGAGATAAAATCGAAACCTCATAACGTAATTGTTGACGCGGACGAAATCGCGCGAAAAATGCATGCTCCGAAAGCGGCAAATATTGTGATTGTCGGAGCGGCGTCTCCTTATCTCGGCATCGCGTATGAAAGTCTTGAAGCGGGAATTAAAAAGATTTTCGGAAGCAAAGGAGATGAAATAATTAACCTTAACCTGGAAGCGCTCCGCGCGGGAAAAGAAGCGGCGGAAAAGTATTAAGGGAATATTAATGAAAAAATTCTTCTTTCTCATCTTTATTTTTTCATCCGCTCTTTTTGCTCAGAAATCCAATCCATGGAAAGCTCGGGCAATTAGGACGGACGGTACAATCACGATTGACGGAAAACTGACGGAAACGGATTGGTACGAAGCGCCCCATATTACAAATTTTACCGAACAGGAACCGCACGAAGGCGCAAAACCTACGGTGAAAACTGAGGTCGCCTTTCTTTACGACAATAACAATCTTTACGTTGGAGTGTGGTGCTGGGACGGCAAACCCGATGAAATCCGCGCTACCAAAATGAACCGCGATTCACGGTGGTGGACGGACGACAATTTCGAGCTGATTATCAGTCCCTTTAATGATAACAGAAACGGCTACCTGTTTATTACAAATCCCAACGGAATGTTAACCGACGTTCTTGTTACCGACGGAGGAAAAGCGACCAATATCAGCTGGAACGGAATTTGGGATGTTGCCACTACGATTAACGATAAAGGCTGGTTCGCCGAATTTATGATTCCTTTTTCAACTCTGAAATTTCCCGATAAAGTTAAACAAGTTTGGGGATTAAACATGGAGCGGAATATCCGGAGCAGGCACGAGCAGGACGTCTGGCAGGGCTGGTCGCGTAATACGGAATTGGAACAGATTTCCAACGGCGGAGAATTAACGGGAATTCAGAATATCTATGCTGCAAAGCAGTTTGAGTTTTATCCTTTTGTGTCGGGAGGCGTAAGCAAAACATCAGGCGAGAATTGGGAAAAGAAAGGAAAAGTCGGAGCGGACATCACTTATTCCATCAGTCCGACAATGAAGTTGAACGTAACGTTAAATACTGACTTCTCTCAAATTGAATCGGATCAGCACAGAATTAACTTGAGCCGTTTCTCTTTGTTTTATCCTGAAAAAAGGAAGTTTTTCCTCGAAGGGAAAAATGTTTTTGAAGTTAATTTATCGAGGGAAACAAGGATTTTCCACAGCCGGCGGATAGGGATTAAAAATGGAGAGGAAATACCGATATACGGCGGAGTGCGTTTGCTTGGGAAAACCGGCGACACGCACATTGGCGTTCTTACTATGCAGACCGCGGCGAAGGACACAATTCCCACAACAAACTATACGGTGCTGAGAGTTAAGCAGGACGTACTCGCGCGTTCCTTTATCGGCGCGATTGTTACCGGAAAAAACGGCGGCGCGGACAACAATTATGTTTACGGCGTTGACGGAAATTATATGACATCCAATTTCCTTGGCAATAATAATCTTGTGGTAAACGGAGTTTTCACGCAATCATTTACAAAAGGGGAAACAAACAGCGATAATTCCAGCTACTCCCTTTTTGTTGATTTCCCCAATGATTTGGTTGATTGGAGCGCGCATGTTGTTTCTGTCGGCGATAACTACAATCCGGAAATCGGATATATCAGAAGAAAAAATATTGTGATGTACTCCGGGCATTTGGTTTATTCTCCGCGACCGGAAATTTGGGGTATAAAGCGATTGGAGTTTAAGCCGATTGATTTCGACTACTACGAAACCAAAAGCACTCACGAAATGGAATCGCTAAATATGGAGTTCCGTCCTCTCGGTTTTGAAACCGACAACGGAGAAGGATTCGAATTCAACATTATCCGCTCGTTCGACCGGCTTGACGAATCTTACACAATTTTCGGAGATAACGAAATCGCCGCGGGAAAATATTGGGATACGCGGTACGAATTGCAGGCGCACACCTATTACGGGAATCCCTTCTTTATTCGCGCTCAGGTTAACTGGGGCGAGTTTTACTCAGGAAAGAGCGTTTCTCCTTTTATTGGCGGTTCATGGTCGCTTTCAAAACATTTATATCTTCACGGAACTTGGAACCGGCATATAATCTCAATCAATAACTCGAAACTCATAACCGACGAGGTAAGCGCCTCGGCGTCCTATTCATTTAATCCGAAATTATTTACCAATATTTACGCTCAGTGGAATAACGAGGAAAATTTAATCATTCTGAATTACAGAGTAAATTGGATTCCCAAAATCGGAAGCAACGTTTATTTTGTGGTTAATCAGCTTATCAGCGCCGAAGGAGGGAAATTCAGGAATACCGATTTAGCCGTTCTTGCCAAATTTGTATGGTTCATAGCGTATTAAACGTAATTCGCCACGACGAAGTAAAACACAAGACGAAAAAACGTAAGAGGTTAGAGGGAAAAGCTAAGATAAACGCGAGGCGCAAGTCGTGAAACGTAAAATCCGTCTCTTCATATTGTTATTTTGAATAAAGTGAAGCGGACAGCTTAGTCCTTCCGCAGAACGCGGAATGGCGGGCAATCTGAGTAAGTTATTTATTACCACAGTCCGACGCGGCGGACCGTGCGACAGTGTTTATGCAATCTCTTTGCCTTCAAAAATCATTTCTTGATAGATTAACAGCAAACCGGAAAAAGTAAATTTCCCCAAAAACCGCTTGATTCAACGGTGAAAATTCCCTAATTTATTTCTCAAATATGAGGTTTTTTATGGGCGTCGCCGAATTAAAATATTTTGAAACGGAAAACTCACTGACGAGGGTGAAAAAAGTTTCCTTTCTCCTTACTTCTCTTTCCGGTTTATTTCGCTTTTGTCAATTTGGGATTAGAATGACTACTATACATTAAGTAAACAAAACATTTGATGAAAATAAAATTAAATAACGCATTAGAAACCGTATTAAATCCCCATAGATTTATGGCGGAAATGGTTTCGCACAACAAAATTTTATCCCGTAGAAATAAACGGGACAGGTCTGTAAATGGAATTTATATTTTAAAGTCTAAACTATTTTTACTTCTTGTTTTTATGTGTTCAAGTATTATTGCCCAAAATAACTTTAAATCTTTAAGGCAATTTGAAACCGACACAACTACCTTACATTACAATAATTCTACTAGTACTATAATTTGCTTTGTTCCTGACAATATTGTTTCACATAAATATTCATTTATAAATTTAACTGGTCAAGCTCTTGTTGGTTCTGCTTTGGCAGTTGGCTTTTCTATTTTACCATCTAGCGTTGCATTTATAAGTGCTCTAAGTGGAAAATCAACCGAAATTTCACAAGCTACTTTGGGCATTCTTACAATATCTTCATATTTATTTGGTTCAGCCGTCGGTGTGCATTGGGTTGCAAAATCTCAAAATTCAAAACTTTCTTTTTGGGGTACAGTTGGTTATTCTGCCATCGGTGGCGGTTTTGGTGCTATTTTAACAACTATTCTTGCATCTCATTACACAACAATTCCAGCGTTTGGTGGTATAATTGTGGCATTATGTCCAATAATTGGATCAATGATATATGCGTCATTTATTTCAGATTGGCCACAAGAACCGCAAAAAATATCTTTTGTTAAAAATAATCTAACACAGAATGATATATTTGAACAATCTAAACTTTTTAATATAGAATTATTTCGTATTAAGCTATAGTATGTATAACCAGCTTTTCCACCGACCGTCCCGACAAGTCGGGAGTGCGGCTTTTTATGGTATTTCTAGATTTTCGTTGTCGTGTTATCCGCCTCGGCGGATGTTGTTTAAAAGTAGTGCAGTAAAATAATTTTAGGCAATGTTTTTTCAATCCGGCATTGTTGTGTAGGGCGGACCCCGACAAAAAGAATCGGGGCAAACCGGGTGAAAAACAACGCCGTTAGATTGCATAAAATATTTTGTAATACTTGTGGCTAAAACAATATTTCAGAATCCGGAGGTTAGGCATTGGAGAAAGGACAGATACACAGGGTAACATTGAAGAATGGGACAAAAATAGGGCGGTTGATAAATTTTTCATTTTCTCGATAGTTAGGTAAAACCGGCATTTCAATTAAACCGCCTTTACGCTTTGTGTTTTTAAGTTTTTAGTTTATGAGCGATATTTTTAATTAATGTATTTGAAGGCTTTGCATAACCTAATTTATATGTCATTCTGAATGGAGCGAAGCGGAATGAAGAATCTCAAAACCGGTAATTATTCCGAATTTAGAGATATTTCGGACGGCTTACACCGTCCTCAATATGACAAATTTAGGTTTTCAAAAGTCTCTATTTATAAATTACGACGGCGGCTTGGTTTTATCGCCGTTACAAAACAAAAAAGGGGAATAGCGTTATGAAACGAAGTATTTTAGCTTTTGTATTAATTTTACAATCTTTAATCTTCGCGCAGGAAATCTCGTTCAGTAAAGATTCTCTTTATTTTGCTCTTGATAATATTTTTTACGGGGACTCTGTTGTAATTTACAATAACGGACAAAGTGATTTAAGGATTGACAGCGTCAAAGGGGAGCATATTTATTTATACGGACTGGATATTATATTTCAGGATTCAACAGCGTCTTACTATATTACTTTTGGCGCTCCGGCAATATCGTTTACTTTAGCGCCTCAAGATAGCGCAAAACTTATTTTCGGCGAGCCAGATTTATGTCCGATTTGCGACGATAACGCCGGAGTTATTTTTTTCACCGATACATTAACTTTTTACAGCAATTCAATTCTTAACCCTCAATATGGTCTGCCGGTCAGCGGCTATGGATATGACGACGTCAAATCTGAAAATGATATAGCTGCAAATTTCAATTTGTATCAAAATTATCCTAATCCTTTTAATCCTTCAACAAACATCGGTTATTCTTTATCTGAACCGGGTTACGTAAATCTCAGCATTTATAATTTACTCGGTAAGCATATTTCTACCTTGGTAAACGAATATAAGTCTCGCGGTTTTCATAACGAGTTATTTAATGCGGAAAATCTGGCAACCGGTATTTATATATACAAGTTGAATTTTAACGGAAAATCAATCTTTAGAAAAATGATTTTGTTGCGGTAACAATGCGGAATGTTTTGCAACCGGTTTTTTGTGGTAATTGCGTGTTTACTGCGGGTACCGGCAAACAACATCGGTACAAGCGCGTGAAAAACGACGCCGTTATGTTTTTATAAATGTTAGTTAATAGCGATAGAGTTTATGTTCCTATTGAAGAAAAAAAGAATAAAATATTTAAGAGACCGTTGGGGAAAACAAGTTGATAAATATCGCAATTATGATTTTATTTCTTCCTACTACAATTTACTGAGGGAGAAAAGCGATGAAGAATTTGTCGATGACAAAACTTGGAGCGATTTGGATTTTGATTCGCTCTTTGCTAAAATGGATAGAAATATATCCGGTATCGGTCAACAATATCTTTATTATCTATTACATAAATATGAAAGCGACGAAAGCGTTCTTAAAAATAGGTTTGCCTTAGTTTCTTATCTTAAAAAGAATAAAGAATTAAGAGAAAATATTCAACTGAATCTATTTAATTTATCCGGAACGGCTTCTTACTTTGCGGTATATTTAATCTTAAGCGATAATCTTCCTAACTTAAAGTATTATCGGATTTTTTATTTATGTTCAATTCTTTCAATAGCTTCTACTCTATTAATTTCTGTCAATGGAATATTTCTGTTTGTTTCATTAGCTGTTTTATTAACTAATCTTATTCTCAGTAAAATATTCTCCAAAAAGATTTACGAATATTTTATGGGTTTTTCCAGTCTCAATTCTTTGATATCGTCGGCTATATCAATTGGTAAAATAAAAACAAATCTTAAAATAGATGAAATTGAATATCTGAAACAAAAAAGAAACTTGTTAAAATCACTTAATAAGAAAATAGGTTATTTGGTTATTGATAAATCATCAATGAATGAATTTGCACTTATTGTAATTGAATACTTAAATATGTTTTTACTCTTTGATATAATTACATATTATCGATCGGTTAATCTTTTGTTAAAAAACAAAGCCGATATACGTTCTACTTTTGAAAATGTAGCCGGTCTTGATTCTGCAATATCTATCGCTTCTTATTTGGAAGAAATACCGTTTTATTCAACTCCGACGTTTAATAGTTCCGGTATAATAAGTTTCCAAGATTTATTTCATCCTTTGATCAAAAATGCAGTACCGAATACGGTAGAAAATATTAAGAGTTCGGTTTTGATTACCGGTTCCAATATGTCCGGTAAAACAACGTTTATGAAGACAGTTGGAATAAATATTATCTTGTCACAGACAATGTATTTTAGTTTGGCAAATGAATTTGTTACTCCGAAACTTAAAGTTAAATCATCTATCCGTAGAAATGATAATTTAGAAGAAGGGCAAAGTTATTTTTTTACTGAAATAGAATCGCTAAATATTTTCATAAAATTATCTAAACAAAAGAACGATTATTTGTTCCTTATTGATGAAATTTTCAGAGGAACAAATACAGTTGAGAGACTTGCTTCTTCCACTGCTGTACTGAAATATCTTGATATAAACAATAAAGTTTTCGTTACCACGCACGATATAGAATTACATGATTTATTAGAACAAAATTTCGAGATGTATCACTTTAGCGAGCAAGTAGAAAATAATAAATTCTTTTTCAATTATAAGATTAAAAAAGGTCCGTGTTCCTCCGGGAATGCTATTAAGTTATTAGAAATAATGAACTATCCGGATTCGGTTATTAATGAAGCAAACTCAATTGTGAAAGAGCTATTGTTAAGAGGTTCTTTAACTTGCAAATAAATATGCCGTGAAATCGGTTCTTGGAAGCAATAGAATTTATGACAAAAATATAGGAATTGCATATGAAACAGATTTTTACCAAGTATTTGGCGCTATATTTTGTGTTAATAATTGCATTATCATATTACTTTTTTATTGATACAGCTTACCAAAAAGAAAATTTATTCCCTTTTTTTCTGCTTCTTTTCATCTTATCAATTGGCCTTTTTTTAACATTTCGTTTCGACAAAAAAAGGATATTAAACCAAAACCATTCCTTAACGAAAAACATGTAAGAAAATCTTATAAATTGAAAATAAGACTTATTTGTAGCACAGTCCTCCACGGCGGGCCGTTGCTGAAATAATTTAGCGTTATGCTGTTTTTTCGCAGATTGCAAGCAATCTACGCTACAACAAAACAAAAATTTTTCTACTATAATGGGATTAACACACGCATAATTGAACCGCCTTTGCAGTTCTGCTTTTTTGCTTTGTTCTCCATCCTTCGGGTTTCGTCCGCAGTTATTACATTTGAAGCGCTTCGCGCTTATTTGCGAAAGGTTAGCGTTACAACCGGCTGCTATTGATTCAGTTTTACCAATTTGTAAATTTCAAAAACCACCCAGACAATCGAAGAAGAGAACAAAACCAAAAGCCATTCTCCGCCGGAAAGACTTACGGTGTTAAACGGTTCGTGAAAAAGAGGGACTTCAATAACAATCAAAGTAAATGCTATTGAAATAAAATAAGAAATAAAGAGCGCTTTATTGTCATAGAATTTCATGGAAAGCGCGGGTAGGTGAAAGGAGCGGCAGTTTAACGCGTTGAACAACCGGGAGAAAATCAGCGTCGCAAAAAATATTGTTACAGCTTTTTCAGTTGAGGCTCCCGCTTCGAGAACAAAGTAAAATACCGTAATCGTAACTATGCCGATTACCGCGCCGATCATTCCAATGTAGAACATCATGTGCTTGCTGAGAACGCCCTCTTTTATATTGCGGGGCTTGTCCTTCATCAATCCTTTCTCCGGCGGCTCAACGCCCAAAGCAATGGCAATTAAGCCGTCCATCAAAAAGTTTATGAACAAGATCTGAACGGCGGTTAACGGAATAGGTAAAAACGTAAGCAGCGCAATACTTAATCCGAGCACCGTACCGAAATTGCCGCTGAGAAGATAAACAAGATATTTTCTGATGTTTTGAAAAATCGAACGCCCTTCTTCAATCGCTGCGACAATTGAAGAAAAATTATCGTCGGTTAAAATCATATCCGCGGCTTCGCGGCTAACGTCTGTACCGCGTATCCCCATTGCAATTCCGATGTCGGCTTTTTTCAGAGCCGGAGCGTCGTTCACGCCGTCTCCGGTCATTGCGACAATATTTCCCCGTTTCATCAGCGCGTCAACAATTCTTAATTTATGTTTCGGAGCGATTCTTGCAAAAACTTCGGTTTGATCAACGATTTCACTCAGCTCGTTATCGTTAAGTTTTTCCAATTCATAGCCGCTGATTGAGTTGCCGTGTTTTAAAATTCCCACTTCTCTCGCAACCGCTACGGCGGTAACTTCGTAATCGCCGGTTATCATCACCGGACGGATTCCCGCGTTAAAACATGTTTTAATCGACTTTTTCGCTTCCAGTCTCGGAGGATCGATCATCCCGACAAATCCGACAAACACGGTTCCGCTTTGCGCGTCGTCAATGGAGGCGTTTTCGTCCAATTTTTTATACGATAACGCCAGCACGCGCATCGCTTTATCGCTTTTTTTGTAAGCTATACTTGCGAGAAGTTCTTTTTCGTTTTTGTCGAAGTCCTGTTCGACTCCGTTTTTCAGTATTCTGTTTGAGTTTTTTATTATTATCTCAAACGCTCCCTTGGTGCAAGCGTATTTCTCCCGGTCAATAATGTGAACGGTGGTCATCTGTTTTGTTTCCGAGGTGAACGGAATCTCACCTATGCGGGGAAAGTCTTTCCGCATTTTATTAACATCCAATCCCGCTTTTAAAGCCGCAACAAGGAAAGCCGCTTCAGTCGGATCTCCGATTACTTCCGTCTTGTTCTCCTTACGCTCAATCACAGCATCGTTGCATAGCGCGCCTATTTGCAGAAGTCTGGTTAAGTTAACATGGGAGTCGGGGTCGATTCGCACATTGTTTGTTCTGAAAAATCCGTTCGGGTCGTATCCGCTTCCGGTAACCGAATAATTCAAATCGTTCGTATAAATTTCCCTAATTGTCATTTCATCCTGAGTGAGCGTCCCGGTTTTATCCGAACAGATAATGTTGACCGAGCCGAGCGTTTCCACAGCAGGAAGTTTTCTTATCAGAGCTTTCCGTTTAACCATTCTTCTGACGCCCAGCGCGATACTTATTGTTACAACGGCGGGAAGCGCTTCGGGAATTACCGCCACTGCGATTGCAACGCCCCAGATGAACATATCGACAAACGACTGCTTTTCAATTATCAGTCCGAGCAAACTCATTACGAAGGCAAGCGCAAGACTAATTACGCCGATTCTTTTCCCGAGCTGGTCTAAATTCTGCTGCAGAGGAGTTCTGCGCGATTCGGTTGACTGTAAAAGATTAGCGATTTTTCCAAACTCGGTTTTCATTCCCGTAGCTGTTACAATTGCTTTTGCGCGACCGTAAACAACCGAAGTACCGAGATAAACCATGTTTATTCTATCGGCAACAGACGCTTTTTCATTCACCGGCTCGGAGCTTTTCTCAATCGATGTGGATTCGCCCGTTAAAGGAGATTCGTTAACTTTTAAATTATTTGTCTCTACAATCCTTGCATCGGCGGGAACTGTGTTTCCGACGCTGAGAAGAATAATATCTCCCGGAACCAATTGAGAAGATTCAACAACGGTTTCTTTTCCGTCTCTTAAAACGGTAGCGTGAGGCGCCGCCATTTTTTTCAGAGATTCAATAGCCTGCTCGGCTTTATATTCCTGAAAAAAACCTAAAATTCCAGCAAGAACAACAATAACAATTATTGCGGTAGCCTCAACAGTTTGCCCTACCGACATCGATATGACGGCTGAAACAATAAGAATTACAATCAGAAGATTGGTAAATTGTGATATTAAAAGTTTTAAAGGAGATTCTTTCTTTTTAGATGCGATCAGGTTTTCGCCGAATTCTTCAAGTCTCTTTTCCGCCTCGACTTTTGTCAGTCCGTTTACGCCGGATTTGAGCCGATGAAAAACTTCATCAACTGTAACTGCATAAGGGGATGATATATTTATCCTTTTTTTTTCCGTCATAGACAAACAGAGGAATCACACTAATAAATTAACAATATTAAAAGGAAAGTTCAAACAAATAGTTGTGAGCCGAATCACAACCTTTGCAATAACCAATAAACTTTGTCCGGTTCATAGCCGCTTATCAATGAAATTTATCCTATCTTCGGCTGAATATTTTTCCAGATACTCTAAAGTCCTTTATTTGTAGAGCTTTCAGAGGTTGTTTTTATGCTTAACCTTTTATTGTTTTGCTTCCGGCTTTTTCGATTCTTCCCGCTGCCGATGCAGAGTTTCTTCAAGGAGAAGATAAACTTTTGCCTTCGGCATCTTTTCGCCGGTCCAAAGCTCGTAGGAAAGAGCGCCCTGTTCCACAAACATTTTTAAGCCGTTGATTATTGTAGCCCCTTGTTTTTCAGCTATATCCAAAAACTTGGTTTTCAGCGGATTGTAGATAACATCGAAAACAATTTGTCTGTCGTTAAAAACTTCGCCGGTTTCAAGCGGGGAATCTTCAATCTTAGGAAACATTCCGCTTGCCGTGGCATTGATTATCATCGAGGATTCCTGAAAAACCGAAATCAAATCGGGCGGAACCAGCTCGTAAGGAACAAGTTCCTCAAAATTCATTTTCGAGTTAAAGTAATCGGCAAGCGTTTCGGCGCGCTGTTTAGTTCTGTTTATAATATTGATTTTAGCGGGTTTAAATTTTCGTATTAAAGTATAAATCACAGAACGGGACGCTCCACCGGCTCCGATTACGGAAATAGTTTGCTCGGATATTTTATCTTTATGCGGAGCAAGAGTTTCAAACACTCCGTTTGTGTCGGTGTTGTAGCCGAAAAGTTTTCCGTTTTCATTTACAATCGTATTTACCGCTCCGACTACGGATGCCTCTTCGGAAACTTCGTCCAAATATTGAATTATCGTTTCCTTAAAAGGAAGCGTAACGTTAAAGCCGCGAATTCCGAGGGCTTTCATACCTTTCAACGCGTCCTTAAGATTTGATGCAATAACGTCGAAAGATAAATATGTGGAATTGATTTTCCCAAGCCGGAAAGCTTCGTTATGCATAAGATGCGAAAGCGAATGTTTTATGGGATGACCTATCACTCCGACGATTGTCGGCGTATCGGTTTTGACGCTGCTGCCGCTCATTATTATTTCCCCTCTATTATCTCTTTTAATATTCCTGAATCCAATAATCCCGTGAAATCCTTCTTAAGTTTCCGCTGAAGATTTTTATCCTTGCTTACCGCCGCTCTAAAGGAGTTCATCCCGAGTTCATACTGCCCGAACTCAAAATAAAACAATGATTTTCTTAATAAAATCTGAGTGTCGTCCGGATGCTTTTCCTCGAGAGAGGAAATAAGCTCAAGCGCTTCTTCCCCTTTTTCGGGAACGAGAAGGAGTTTATCTATTCTGTTAAGAGTTTCAATATAAACTTCGTCGTCGCCGGTTAAAGAGGACGGCGGATAAATTTCGTCAAGGTTCAGATTAGTAAAGCGTTCATCTCCGCTTGCAGAAGCAAGCAGAAACACACGGTTAAAATCAAGAAGCGCTTCCGTGCGTCTGCCCAGTTTTTCAAAAATTTTTCCTCTTACAAGATAAGCTTCCTGAAAAAACTCATCTATTTTAACGGCTTTATTTATCGCCTCTATAGCTTCGTCGGTTTTATTATTTCCGTAGAGCGATTTCCCGAGATAGAGCCAGGCAAAATCGTCTTCCGGCTCGAGTTTAACGGCTTTGGAGAAAGCGGCGACAGCTTCGTCATATTTTTCAAGCGTTAAATAAGAAATTCCGATATTAAAATATGCGCTCTGAAAATTTTCATTGAGCATAATTGCAAACTCGAAATGTTCAATCGCATTGGGGAAATCATTCATCTGAATAAGAACGATTCCTTTATTATACCAGCCGTAATAACTTTCCGGCTCCAGATCGATATATTTATCGTAAGCGTAAATCGCTTCGTTGTAACGGCGGAGGTTCTCCAGCGAGTATGCCATTTCGTACCACGCTTCGGAATTTTCCGGCTCCAGCTCGATAACTTTTTTAAGAAGCTTAATTGTTTCTTCCGACATTCCTTTTTTTTCGTATAACGAAGCAAGCGAAAGGAGAACGTCCAAGTTTGTCGGTTCGATATCAAGCGCTTTGGAAAGGGACTTCAGCGATTCGTCAATCATTCCCAATCCTTCGTTTGCAATTGCAAAATTGATTAACGTTTCAGTATCGCCCGGATTTAACTCAAGCGCTTTTTCAAGCGCAATGTAAGCTTTTTCGAATTCACCGAGCGTATTATGAAATGTTCCTTTGTACTGCCAAAAATCGGAATTATATGAAACGGTTTCGAGAACGGCGTTAACTATTTTCAAACCCTCTTCGGGATAATCGTAATCTATGCACAACTGAACGGTTTCTTCCAAACTGTTCAGCGCGAGAAAAATCGCTCCATCCTCAATAACGGAAAGAGCTTTATCTATTCTCTCTTCAACTTCTTCTTCGTTTAATCTATCGAAACTCGGCTCCGAATAATCATCGGAAAAAAACATTCGTACTCCATTAAAAATTGATATAAAATCTATCATTAAGAAAAGATAAAATCAAGGTTGACATTCACTTATTTAAAATAAAGGGAAGTCCCGAAGAACTTCCCTGCAAGTAGTGATAATTATTTTTAATTATTTGTGAATGCACTCTAAAATATGATTTAAGAAACAATTTGTCAATTTCTTTTCGCCAAGAATAGAATTTTTTAGAATAATTATTACGAAATATTTAATTTTATTAAAAATAATTTTGCAATTTATGGAATTTACCTTATTTTTTAAGTTAAAATCACAAAAGAAACTAAATAATTAACATGACAGACAAAATAGACAAAGAAATACTCGAAATCCTTCAGAAAGACGGACGAGCTAAGAGAAACATTATTGCCGAAAAGGTCGGGTTGTCTTTGCCCGCTTTAAGCGAACGGATGAAAAAGCTTGAAGACGCCGGAATTATAGAAGGATATTACGCAAAAGTAAATCGCAAAACTTTTAACTACGACATAATGGCGTTTATAATCGTCGTAATGGAATCTTCAAAAAATTATGCGGCTCTGAAAAAGAAAGCCGTAAAAACAGATGGAATTTTGGAATGCCATTCAATTCTCGGAGAAGGCTCTCACATATTGAAAGCGCTTGTAAAAAACACATCGGAGTTGGAAAAACTTCTCGCCGAAATTCAGTCGTGGCCCGGAGTAGTGCGGACAATAACCAACTTTGTTTTGTCTTCGGTAAAAGAAACTACGGAAATTAAATTATAAAAGAAGGAGTAATCATGGCGGCAAAAGCATCAATCCAGAAAGTTTTGGATTTTGTTAAGAAAAACAAAATCAAATTCGTTGATTTAAAGTTTATGGATTTCCCCGGACAGTGGCAGCATTTTACTGTTCCGGTATCTCAATTAAAAACCTCTTCGTTTTCCGAAGGATACGGCTTTGACGGCTCGTCCCTGCGAGGCTGGAAAAATATATCCGAAAGCGACATGCTTATCATTCCCGATCCGGAAACAATGTTTCTTGATCCTTTTATCAAAGAGCCGACTATCAGTATGATATGCGACGTTCACGAACCGGCGACAAAAGAGAAATACTCCCGATGTCCGCGCAGCATTGCGCAAAAAGCCGACGCTTACTTAAAATCCACAGGAATTGCGGATACGGCTTATTTCGGTCCGGAAGCGGAATTTTTTGTTTTTGACGATGTCCGTTTCGACTCCAACGCGCACGAATCTTACTACTCGATTGATTCAAAAGAAGGAATTTGGAATTCCGGCAAAGAGGAAGGTCCGAATCTCGGGCATAAACCGAGGCACAAAGAGGGCTATTTCCCTGTTCCTCCGGTCGATTCGCTGAACGATATCCGAAACGAAATGGTTGTTAATTTAATGGATCTGGGAATTGAGGTCGAAGCGCAGCATCACGAAGTTGCAACCGGCGGGCAGTGTGAAATCGATTTAAAATTTCAACCCTTGCTGAAATCAGCCGATCAGCTTTTGATGTTTAAATATATCGTAAAAAACACCGCTCATAAAAACGGTAAAACCGCAACGTATATGCCTAAACCTGTTGACGGCGATAACGGCAGCGGTATGCATGTTCACGTAAGTTTGTGGAAGAAAAACAAACCGCTCTTTGCCGGCAGCGGCTACGCCGGGTTAAGCGACACGGCGCTTTATTTTATCGGCGGAATTTTAAAACACGCGGCTTCGTTGCTGGCGTTTACAAATCCGACTACAAACTCGTACAAGCGTCTTGTGCCCGGTTTTGAAGCTCCGGTAAATTTGGCGTATTCACAGAGAAACAGAAGCGCCGCCATCAGAATTCCGATGTATTCGGCAAGTCCGAAAGCAAAACGAATGGAATTCCGCTGTCCCGATCCTTCGGCAAATCCCTACCTTGCTTTCTCCGCAATGCTAATGGCGGGATTAGACGGCGTATTAAACAAAATCGATCCGGGCGAACCGCTTGATAAAGATATTTACGATTTGCCGCCCGAAGAACTGGCGGACGTTCCCTCGACGCCCGATTCCCTTTCCGGCGCGTTGCAGGCGCTTGCCGAAGATCACGATTATCTTCTGAAAGGAAATGTTTTCACGGAAGATGTAATTCAAACTTGGATTGCCTATAAAATGGATAGAGAAGTAAAACAGCTTGCTCAAAAACCGCATCCGTTTGAATTTGCTCTGTATTATGATGTTTAGTTAATCCGAAATAAAATCTATTTTAAAAGCGGCGAATATCTTTGCCGCTTTTTTTGTCTCATTTTTAGATGAATTCTCATAATGTGACTAAGCGCATTTACAACCTCATTAAAATTGATTAGTTTTCTTTAAGTTTTTTGGCGCGCAATTTGAAGTTACATAGGCAAAAGATTTAAATTTTGGAGAATATTTATGAGTTTGGAAGATATTGTTTATCAATCATTGTTTTTCTTTTCCTTTTTTCTGTTTGGAATATTAGGGCTTTCGTTCTTTGTTCATCTATTCAGAAAACAACCGGTAAAAAAAATGGAACAGGTAAATGATCAGCCTAAGATTAATGAAGAAATAATACTGAACAAGGAACTGTTTTTGGCGGATAAAAAACGCCGCGAGATAATTGCCGAAGCTCAAAGAAAAAGAGCTTTGAAAATTCAACGGGAAAAGGAAACGGCAAGATACAGAGAATCGCGTTATTCCGTAGTAAAACCGGCTCGAAGAAGCGGTATCGCGGTATCAAAACCGATTATGAGCAGTACCGTAATAGAAAACAGATCTCTGGAATTTTATCAGTAAAGTTTATTTCGACAATGAGCTGTCCGGGCAATTTTAATAAGAAAAAAAAATTAAAATTGCTCAAGTTTCCGGTAAAGTTATTCGTTAAGGATAACTTGCCGGATTTTTTTTGTACATACTCTTTATTATATTAAATAATAAAAACAGGAAAAAATTATGCCTTGCAGTGAAAAAAAGGATTCGATAAAAGGGAAAAAACTTAAAGCTCCGCACGAAGACGTTTGGCGCGTATTTAAGATAATGTCCGAGTTTGTGGAAGGATTTGAAGTTTTATCCAATTTGCAACCTACCGTAGTTGTTTTCGGTTCGGCGCGTACGCCGAAAGATAGCCCTTACTACAAAATGGCTGAAGACGCCGCCGCCGCTTTGGTGGACAAAGGTTTCGGAATTGCGACCGGAGGCGGACCCGGAATTATGGAGGCGGCGAACAAAGGCGCAACGGAAGGAGGCGGAAGTTCGGCGGGAATAAATATTCAGCTTCCGTTTGAAACGTCTTCAAACAAATTTATAGACAAGGATAAACTTCTCCGGCTCCGCTACTTTTTTGTACGAAAAGTCCTTCTTACAAAATATGCTCAAGGTTTTGTGATTATGCCGGGAGGATTCGGAACAATTGACGAACTCTTTGAAGTTCTGACTTTAATTCAAACCGGAAAAACAAAAAAATCCCCGGTCGTATTAATGGGAAAACATTATTGGGAAGGATTGATTGATTGGCTCAAGAATTCGGCGCTTGCCGATAATTATATTAACAAAGAAGATTTGAATCTGTTCAGCATTACCGACGACCCCGCGGAAGTTGCCGAAATAATCTGCCGTTTTCACAGCGGAAAGGAATTCGAGCCGAACTTTTAATGGAATACTTTACATTTCCATTTTAAAAATTAGCGTAAGTTATTATTAGAAGGCTTTGCATAACCAAACATGGAGAAGCCGGAACCAAAAAGGGAGAAAAGTTAAAAAATAATCTTATAAAGTCCTGCCAACAAATTACTGTAGAAAATTTGGGAAAATATTCCGCCAAAAATGAAACGAACTTTTACTGAAAATGCACTAAGGATATAGACCATAGAGAAGATAATACTGCACGCTAGAATTAAATGAAATAGAAAAGTGTGTTTCCGTTAATTCAACTGCTTCGCAGTTGGCATTTCTCCTTTCTTTTATTAACCCCGAATTAAATTCGGGGCTATTGTGAATTTAACTGCTTCGCAGTTAGTTTGTTTAAAAAAATTCCGGATTCGGTTTATGTCAACCGTAAGATTCAACAATTCAATATTTCACTTCAAAAGCGCGAAGCGCTTAAATTTATAATAACTATGGGGGAAACCC
>WGCV01000006.1 GCA_015493615.1 Melioribacteraceae bacterium | reverse complement strand
GTACCATAGAGTTCCTCTCATTTATATTTTTTGAGGAGATTTTTCAAATATATTGAAGTTTATGGAAACTTGAAAATTTATATATAAATTTTTAGAAGCCTTTGCATAACCAAATTTATTTGTCATTCTGATCCTCCGCCAAGGCGGAGCGGGAGAAGAATCTCAAAACCGGTAATTATACCGAATTTAGAGATATTTCGGACGGCTTACACCGTCCTCAATATGACAAATTTAGGTTTTGCAAAGCCTTCTTTTAGTAATTCTATGGGTACAAAATAAATTCAGCTATTTGTTCTTCTTTTAATTTTCTATTCCCACAACTTAGCAGGATAAACACCCTTCGCAATTAGCTCTTCAATTCTCTTTTCAACCAATTCCTTGTCCTCGCTGTAAGTTAATCCGAACCAGCTTTCGTCGCTACGTTTTACTTTTACTTTTGCCTCGCCGGAATTAATAAGATTATCCACAACCGTGGGAATATAAAACTCGGCTTTCGGATTATCGTAATTATTTTTAATGAAGTCCCTAAAGTCTCTATCCAAAAAATCGAAAATAGAAGGATTAAAAGCAAACATGTTCATCGAAACCGTTTCCTCTCCGGTAAGCTCAATTTCCACGCCCTCATCCTGAACGGATATTATTTTTGAATCCTGCTTCATTATCTTAGTATGCTCAACAATCGACTTAAGATAATCTTGCTCATTCACTTCACAAATTCCGCGCGAAACAGAGCCGAAATCGGAAAGAGTGTTTTTAAGTCTGTAGCCGATTAAGCCGTACTCAAACGGGTTCGCGTTATTTTTTAAAAACTCAATCGCGATCTTATAGGAACCGGCGCCGTAAAAATCATCTGCGTTAATTACAATAAAAGGCTCATGCACATGATGCGCGGCAACGAGCATTGCGTGCCCCGTTCCCCACGGTTTTACTCTTTCGGGTGAATAGGAAAGTCCCTCGGGAATCGCGTCAAGTTCCTGATAAACAAACTCGGTGTAAACAGACTCGGGAAGATTGCCGAGAATAGTCTCCTTAAATTCCTTCTCGATATTTTTTCTGATTATAAAAACCACCTTACCGAATCCGGCGCGGAGAGCATCGTAAATTGAATAATCGATTATTCTTTCACCGTTCGGACCAATTCCGTCAATTTGTTTCAATGTTCCGTAGCGCGAGCCCATTCCCGCTGCAAGTATAACTAAAGTCGGTTTCATATTTCCGTGTCCTATTGTTGAATATTAATAAATCAAATCTAAAAATTTTTCTTCTTATTCATAAATTATTTTCGGAATTAGTAATAAGTGATCCGCTGAGGCGGAGTTATGAGTAATGAGTTATGAGTGATGAGATGCCCATTTCTGTAAACTGTTAGTATTTATTTTTCACAACTCACAGTTGAATAGGACACGGACAACACAGAGTTTACGGATTACCATAAGAAAAATAGGACGCTGATTTTTCATGATTGATTATGATTTTCTCATTCTCAGATTTTTCTTTCTATTCACAATTTGAATTCACCACTGTAAACTGTTTGCTGATAAATGATTACTCCGCCTCGGCAGATTACGCATTACTCATAACTGACCGCTGTTCACTGCCGACTGTTAACTGTTTTCACACATCTGAACCCGAGATCAAAATCAAACCGTCCCGGCTTGATTCCATGCCGGCAAGTTATCCTCAAAAAAACCGGATTAGGTGTTTCCCAGCCGCCTCCGCGAATAACTTTTTTATACTTTGTTTTTCCATTCTCGATGTAAGTTAATTCATTTAGGCTAATTCCGGCGGGGGCGCCCTTGTACAAGCGGTAATCGCTCTTAGTCCATTCACGAACATTTCCAATCATATCGAATAAACCGAATCCGTTGGGCGCGTAACTTCCTACCGGCTTCGTCCCGATTTTTCTAAGTCCCAGCAGCCGCCAAACTCCCGATAGAAATGATTCGCCCTGATGCATGTAGTCCGCTTTGTCCGGTTCCATAGTATTGCCCCAAGGAAAGAAAGTTTCTTCCGCTCCGCCGCGAGCCGCATATTCCCACTCTTCTTCGGTTGGAAGTCTTTTACCTGCCCATTTGGCGTAAGCGGCTGCGTCTGACCATGTTACATTTACAACGGGATGATTGTCCCTTTCTTTACATGCATATTTTTCCCAATCACCTTCGCTTTTGTATCCCGTTGCTTTTACAAACCTTCTGTATTCCTGATTAGTAACTTCATATTTGTCCATGAGAAATGAATCGACGTGAACTTTGTGGCGAGGAATTTCATCTCCGAAAAAAGTTAACGCAAGATTATAAGACATATGTGGAACATCTTTTCCCATTTTCACTAAATCGGGAAGCTGTGTGGAATCGATACCCATTAAAAAATCCCCGCCGGAAATTAAAACCATATCGCGCGAAGTATCCGAATTCATGTCTTGTGAGTAGCAAAAGGAAAAAGCAAAGAAGAATAAAACCAATGTAACAAATAATTTTCGTTTCATTTTAATCTCCGTTTATTAATTTATTTTTGGAGAGAAAGAAACAAGACGTTCTAATTTACACATTCTTAATAAAACATCAAAAAGGTGAAATTCATAGAACACAGATGACACGGAAAATGCAGATCCTCACGGATTCAACATCTACAATCCTTATTTTAGAATTTATAATTTATAATTTGGAATTTATAATTTGGAATTTGAAATTTGAAATTTATAATTGAATGCTCTTTCAAATCAGTCCGAAATATTTAAGGAAAATAATTCCGGCGCTTAAAGTTACAACTGAAAAAAGCGTAGTAAGAACAATTATGTCGCTTGCCAATTTGGAGTTCCCGCCCATTGCATCCGCCATAACAAAGGAGGCAACGGCAGTCGGACTTGCAAACAATACAAACAAAATCGTAAGCTGAACTTTACCCAATCCGAGCAATATTCCAATTAAAACCGCAATTGCGGGGAACAGCACAATTTTATTGAACGCCGCCAAAACAGAAACTTTGGAAGCTTCTTTCAACTCACGCAGATTAAGTGAAGCTCCGATACTGACAAGAGCAAGAGGAAGCGAGATTTTAGCGAGATAAGTTAAAGTAACCGTAGTGATTGAGCCAAGCGGAATTTCAAAAATAGAAAACGGCGCCGCAATAACCGCGGCAAGAATCAGAGGGTTTGTAGCAATCGTTCTTATCATTTTGACTATGTCGCTTTCTCTTTCTTTTCTGAAAGGAACAGTAAGGGCAATTACTGCAAGCACGTTGTAAAGCGGCATCACAAACGCCAGTACAAGCGACGCGCGTCCCAACTCCCCTTCCCCAAGCAAATTAGCTATCAGAGCCAATCCGATAATAGCGAAATTGCTTCTGAAACTTCCTTGTATGAAAACGCCTTTTTCTCTCGGGGTTTTAGCGAACACTTTAGACAGCGCCCAGCTTATCGCAGCAATCAGCAAAACAATTAAGAGTGAAACAATTATTAGCTCGGCATCAAAAGCTTTCGTAATTTTAACCGTCGCGATCTTCAGAAAAATTAACGCGGGAAGCGATACATTAAAAACAAACGCGGAAGATTGCGAAATAAATGTTTGATTAACAAATCCGATTCGTTTAAGAAAAATCCCAAGCAAAATAAGAAGAAAAATCGGCGCGACTATGTTCAGTGTAAAAATAATTATTTCCATTTCATCTCAAGCTATTTATTTTTTTATCGAGACCTTTGCAAAACATAGAATTGTCATATTGAGTTCACCACTCCGCCAAGGCGGAGGAGTGTAGCCGACCGAAATATCTCTAAATTCGGTATAATTACCGGTTCTGAGATTCTTCTCCGGCATGTAGCGGGATTCAGAATGACAAGTTATCAATTTAGCTAAAATAATCTTTGTCGTTCTGAGCGATAGCGAAGAATCTCAAAATTAAAAATTGCGCAGTTGTAGGTAAGGAGATTCTTCTCCCGCCACGGCGGGATCAGAATGACATATTACTGGGTTATGTAAAGCCTTATAATAATCATTCTCACACTTCAAACATAATCCAAAATAATTTAAGCGTAATTTAAGAAGCGTTTAACCAATTTCATAATTTCTTTGTCGTTCTGATAAAGTTCCTCGCTCAAGTTTCTGTCGTTGTATGAACGGAGTATCGAAATAAATCTCTCCAAAGTTCCAAGAGGAAAAACATTATCCGAGTTAAAGAATTCCTTCTCCTTTTCCAATTCATCGGCTGATTCCGAACATGAGGCGGGAAGCTGCTCCAGTTTATCCGCCAGCTCCCGGTTATTAAACAAGTTCTCCTCAATGCGAAGTTCCTCCGCAAGCTCCAAACCGTTCTCCATTTCAATCCCATGCTGCATCGCCATTACCATTCCAGCAAGCAGGTGATAAATGTCGGCAGAGCCGTCAGGCACGCGGAACTCGGCTGTCTGTTTTCCCGGAATATAAGGGACTTCCGCAATCTCAAAAGGATTTGCGTTTTTAATCATCTCGGTTTTAAGCGTCCACCCGAGCGGAATTCTGACCAGCGCGGAACGGTTTGTCTCGCCCCAGCAAACATTTGTAGGCGCTTCCTGATGCGGCACCAATCTTAAATAGGAAGTCGGGATTGTATTTCCGAACGCAGTCAGAGCTTTTGCTTTATCTAAAATTCCGGCGATTGATTTCAGCGCAACGGGACTCAGTTCGTCGTTTTCAATCATTATGTTGTTGTCGTTTTCGTCGGCAATCATGTAGTGAATATGTAAACCGCTTCCCGCTTTACCGACTGTGATTTTAGGAGCAAAGCTGATTTCAACTCCATACTTGTAAGCAAGATTTCTCAAAATCCATTTCCCCAAAACAAGCTGATCGGCGGTTTCGTCAACGTCAACAGGATTGAACTCAATCTCGTGCTGTTCAAAATAATGCTCCTCGGTCGTAAAATTGCCTACTTCGGAGTGGGAATATTTTATTTTACCGCCGCACTTGGCGATTAATCTCATCGCTTCGGTGCGGATAAATTCAAATTTTGCGAAAGGAGTTGATTCGTGATAACCCTTTTGATCTTCGGCGGGATAATCCACATTTACATCTTTATCGGCAATTATGTAATATTCAAGTTCTCCGAGAGCTTTAACTTTGTATCCCGTCGCTTCAGTAAATCTCCGGCTTGCTTTGCGCAGTATATTTTCCGGAGCGCTTTCCAGCGGATAACCTTCCTTTGTGTAAAAGGAACAGAACAAATCGATTGTAGGAACTTCCGAGAAAGGATTTACAAACGCCGTTTTGAACCTAGGGATAACATACAAATCGCTGGTGGATGCGTTAATGTAGGAAAAAAGACTCGAGCCGTCAACGCGCTCGCCGGTTGAAAGAATCGCATCCAAATAAGCTTTTGAAGTAATTACAAAATTCAGAGTTTTAATTTTACCCGCTTCGTTTACGTAATGAAAGTTAACCTGTTCAATTTCATTTTCTTCAATATATCTGATTATATCATGCCGCGTAAACTCCTTGGCAGGTTTTCTCAAATATTTCACAAGGGAATTCTGGTTCAATGCAACTTCGTATTCTCTCATTTCACGTTCCTTTATCAATTAAAAAATAAAATTATAAAGATTAAATTAATCAAGAAAATACTATTAGCAATGAACTTTTTATGGTGAAATCAGAAAATTTGGGCATGCAATAGAGAAATCGGCTTTTTTACTGATTTTAAACCGGTGAAAATTTAAGAGCGGTAGCGATGCAAATTGTGGTAGCAAGAGTACTAATTTTTATAGGATGCTGATTTTATTATGATTTTTCCCGGAGTAATTTACCTTCAAGGCGTTTGCCCCTTGAAGGTAAAAATAAACAAGCATCGAACCTTTAAGGAACAAGTACCTTAAAGGTAGCAGTTTCCCTTTTGATATCCTCTGAACATTGCGGTTAATCGCGATAGGCTTATACTTCAAATCACATTATAATCTTTTCAATTAATTTTTATCAATTTTTTCTTAAATTTATTAGCTTAAATTCTAAAAAGGTTTGTTTTATCAGTTCACAAACTTTTACTGTAAAACATTTGGATTGTAACAATAATTAAGTATTTATTATTTAAAAGACAGACAATTAATGAAAAAATTTTTAGCAATATCCCTATTTTTTCTCTTCCCTTTTTTACTGAATGCGCAAAGCAATAATGTGCTTCTTTCCAAGTTCGGCGGCGCGGGCGGATTTGAAGTTTTTTACTTTGCGCCTGACTTTTCCGGATTAAACAGCGCTCTTACGCAAAGCGGCTTACCCGAAATGAAAAACGGAATTTTAACATACGGAGGCGGCGGTTACTCTTACATTCTTTTTATCCCGAATGTAAGAATCGGCGGAGTCGGATTCGGAGGAAGTAAATCTGTAAGCAATGTAGTAAATAATTATTACAAATCCGCAGAGTATCACATCGGTGGCGGCGGAGTTACGATTGAATATACTTTTCCACAGATTAAGTTTATGCAGCTTTCAGTTGGAGCGACACTCGGGGGAGGTTCAACGGAAATTGATATTCACAGCAGAAAATCTGTTGCTTCATGGAGTCAAATTTGGAACGATTTTAATTCCTCATCCGAAGCAAAAAGCTACAGTATTAAATCGAATTTTTTCCTTTTCTCTCCATCGATAAACGGAGAAATTCTGCTCAGTCGCTTTGCGGCGCTACGAATCGGCGCCGGTTATCAATTTGCGGTCGGCGAAAGCTTTACTGCTTTTGACGGAATAGATTTAAGCGGCGTTCCGTCGAATCTTAATTCACAATCATTTTTTATTAACGCCGGAATTATGGTCGGCTTATTTGTTTTATAAGGGGTTTTTATGAAGAAAGTTTTAGTAACCGGAGGAGCAGGATTTATCGGGAGCAATTTTATTAATCATATTTTGAAAACAAGAGACGATTATTTTATTGTTAACTTGGATAAATTAACATACGCGGGAAATCTTGAAAATCTTAAAGAAGTGGAAGATAACCCAAACTACGTTTTCGTAAAAGGAGATATAATCAACAGAGAGCTTCTCGATTATCTTTTTGATAAATATGAAATTAATCATGTTATAAATTTTGCCGCAGAGTCTCATGTGGACAGAAGCATTCTCGGCTCGGAAGTTTTTTACCGGACAAATGTGGTCGGGACGGCTGTTCTGCTCGAAGCGTCGAGAAATCATAATGTTGATAAGTTCCTGCAGGTTTCCACGGACGAAGTTTACGGCTCGCTCGGAGCTACGGGACTTTTTACCGAAACTACTCCTCTTTCTCCCAACAGCCCGTACTCGTCAAGTAAAGCGGGAGCGGACATGGCGACGCTTTCGTTCAATCACACGTACGGATTGCCGGTAACGATTACACGCTGTTCCAACAATTACGGTCCGCTGCAGTTCCCCGAAAAATTAATTCCGCTAATGATTATAAACGCTCTTCACAACAAAAAACTCCCTATTTACGGGGACGGCATGAACGTTCGCGATTGGATTTATGTAATCGACCACAACCGCGCTGTTGAACTCGCCTTGGAAAACGGCGGCGATGGCGAGGTTTACAATGTAGGCGCAAGTCAGGAAATGACGAACATTGAAATAGTAAAATTGATACTCCAAATACTCGGTAAATCGGAAGATTTAATCGAGTACGTTAAGGACCGTCCGGGACACGACAGGCGTTACGCAATCGACTCTTCAAAAATTCAAAACGAACTTGGCTGGAAACCTGAATTCCGGTTTGAAGACGCTATTGTTAAAACGGTGGAATGGTACAAAGGCAATCGCAGTTGGTGGGAAGGTATTATTAGTGGCGATTATTTGAAATATTATGAAAAACAGTACAAAAAAAGATAACCACAAAGGACACAAAGAAGTCACAAAGAAATGAATGAAAATGAGCTTTCTAATATTGTAATCGGTTTAGGAATTAAAGTTCACAAAGCATTAGGTCCCGGATTATTGGAATCTGCTTATGAAGAAGTTTTGTTTTATGAGATTAATCAAGCCGAACTTTTTGTAGAAAAACAGAAAGCTTTGCCATTAATTTATGAAGAAGTTAAATTGGATATTGGCTATAGAATAGATTTGTTAGTTGAAAATAAATTATTAATCGAATTAAAAGCTGTTGAAACATTAAACAATGTACATCTTGCACAAATTTTAATATATTTGAAATTATCAAATATAAAATTGGGATTATTAATAAACTTTAATGTCGCAAGACTCAAAGATGGAATAAGAAGAGTCATTCTCTGACTTTGTGCCTCCTTTGTGGTCTTTGTGGTAAATTATAAGGTGAAAATGAAACTTAAAATATTTATTATCGTGATGTTTTTATCGACAGTCGGTTTTGCACAGGATAACAATACGCAAAATCTAATTTCACAAGCTAGCTTAATGCAAATCTCAGTTACAATCGGAGGAGAGTTTATTACAAACGGCACATTCCCCGCATCTTCGACGGAACGGGTTGATCAATTTGTAACACGAGTTTATAATACGGCTCGAGGCGTAATGCTCAGCGGAATAAAAAACGACGCAGCGTTAGTTCAGTTCAGAGAAAAATATGAAAAATACGCCGAACGAAATATAGTATTAAAACACGCCGACGGTACAAAACAAATCATCGATTTGGCTAAATTCAGATTGAGCGGAAATTTTAAGAATAACCCATATCTAAAAAACGGAGATATTTTAATTTTCCCTCCTCTCGATTTAGAGCGTAACTTTGTTGCGGTCTCGGGTGCTGTAAATAAAAATGTTAAATTTCAATTTGTTGAAGGAGACAATCTACAGACAGCGTTATTTTTTGCAAGAGGTTTGAACAAAGCTTTTAATAATTTAACAAAAGCTGAAATTGTCAGAATTACAAAAGACGGAACTTCAACAGAAAAAATTATCGTTAACTTAAATGATAATTTCCCTTTGCAACGCGGCGACAGAGTCAGAGTGCTTTTTGACGAGAACTTCAGGAAGGATTACAAGGTTTTGGTAATCGGCGAAGTCCGCACACCTGGCTGGGTTCCCATTACTCCCGTAAACACAACTTTGAAAGATGTAATTACCGAAGCGGGGGGCTTTACCTCCAACGCATCGCTAAAGTTTGCGCAGCTTATCCGCAAGTACGACGACCAGCTTTCTCTCAGAAAAAAAGCAACGCTCGAAAATCTTAAAGGTTATCCCCTAACTCCCGAAGAAAAAGAAAAGCTGCTCAACTCCCGAACATTGGAATATTTAAGAATGTACCGGACGGCAAATTTGCGTTTGGAAGACACGTTGATGTTTAATATCGATAACTCGCTTCGCCTACTTGATTACAGTCCGAATTTGGATTTTAGAAAACTTGACAGCTCCAAAAGCGTTGAAGCAAATTTCTTGGTCAGAAACGGCGATGTGATAATTGTTCCACGAAAAGAAGAGTACATTTATGTTTGGGGCGGAGTGAAAAATCCGGGATATTATCAATACTCTCCAGATAAAACAGCGAAGGATTACATTCAAGAAGCCGGCGGTTTTTCTGAAATTGCCTACGGTGAAAGTGATTTGTATTTAATTAAAGGAAAAACAAGAGATTGGGTGAGCATTGGTGAAATATCAATTCCAATAACTGGTGTTGATATTCACTTTCAATCTGATTATAAAATAGAACCTGGTGATTTTATTTATGCTAAAAAGAACCAACCGGTTGGTTTCGATTTCTTCTTACGGCGTACTTCTGCGATTGTAGGTATTATCGGCGGTGTAGCAACTACAATACTTTTGTTATTACAACTGAAAATAAAATAAATTGTAAGTAAAATTTTTATGAACGAAAGAAAATATAGTTTCAGCGATTTTCTCAGCATTATTTTGCAGTGGAAGAAGTTTTTATTTATTCTTTTTACAACCGTGATTGTTATTTCGGATGCAAACTACAAAATAGAGCCTGGAGATTTCATATATGCAAAGAAAGAGCGTCCCAAAAACTTCGGATTTTTCTCGGAAGAACATCGGCAATTAGTCGGAATAATAGGTGGGTGGCGTTGCCATAACAATACTACTGTTACTGCAGCTGAAGTTGTAGTGACAACACTATATTTAATTATTATAGCATGAAAATAATTTAAGAGAATAAGTATATGACAAACATTAAAGTTAATAAAGAAAATATTTCAATACTGGATTTAATAATAATTTTTATAAAACATAAAAAAATTTTAATTGGTGCAACCGTTTTAGGTATGGTTATTTTCTATCTATTAGTTTATTTTTTTGTTGACGAAAAGTTTGATTCAACTGCAATTATTATCCCATCTCAAGAAAGTTCAATGTCAGGACTTTCTGGTCTATTAGGTGGATTAAATAATTTACCTTTTGATATCACAGGGGGAAGTTCAAATCCGGAGGTTGGGCTTTATAACACTATTATTTCAAGTAGAACAACAATTGATACAGTTATTAATAGGTTTGATCTTTGGAAAGTATATAAACTTAACAAGAATAAACCTAAAGACGTAAAAAGAATAAGAGAAGCAGTAAGCCAAAGTATTAGTGCTGAAGAAACTGATGACGGGGCTTTTACAATTACAGTTAGAACAAACAATCCATATTTATCTTCGGATATAACAAACTTTTTAGTTAAATATATTAATAATAAAATAATTTTACTTAAAGTAACTAAAGCTAAAGATAACAAAATTTTTCTCAAAAAGAGACTTGATGATATTAAACACAAATTGGCTTCGTCTGAAGATTCTCTTAAAAATTTTCAAGAAAAAACAGGTTTTTTAATCCCTGAAGAACAGATAAAGAATTTGGTAACAGCATATGGGACTTTAGAGCAAAAATTATTTTTGTTACAAATTCAACAAGGTGTTTTGGAAAAAATTTATTCTAAAGATTCTCCAAGATTAAAAAGCATTAATGAAGAAGTCAAATTGTTTCAATCAAAATTCAATAATTTAAAGGCTAGAGGACAAACTAATTCGGTATTTATCCCTTATAGTTCTATCCCCGAAAAATCATTGGAATACTATAGATATTATAGAAATATTGAAATCAATCAAGCAATGCTTAAATTTATTTGGCCATTGTATGAACAAGCAAAATATGATGAACAAAAAAAGCTACCGATTCTTCAAGTAATAGACAAAGCTATTCCTGAAGAAGTAAAAGTATATCCTCCGAGGATATTACTGACTTTAGCTGTTGGATTTGGAGTATTTTTCTTAGTGTTTATTTTGATTTTGATTAAAGAAAATGAAAATATTAGAAAATCCGAAAAGATAAAATTTATTCGTAAAAATTTATTCAAATGGAAAGTATAAATGAGAAATGAGTATTTGGTTTTTGGTAGTCCTGATATTTCTGAAATTGAAATAGAAGAAGTTGTAAGTACATTAAAATCAGGCTGGATTGGAACAGGACCAAAGGTAAATAAATTTGAAAATGATTTTAAAGATTATATTGGTGTAAAACATGCCATAGCTGTTAGCTCTTGTACTGCTGGATTGCATTTGTCAATGATTGCCCTTGGTATTGGTTCTGGAGATGAAGTATTGGTTCCTACAATGACTTTCGCTGCTTCAGCAAATTCGGTTATTCATACAGGAGCAAAACCTGTTTTAGTTGATGTAAATAAGTTTGATATGACAATTAATATTGACGATATTAAACGAAAAATTACATCAAAAACAAGAGCTATTCTTCCTGTTCATTTTGCAGGTAGAACCTGTAAAATGGATGAAATATATAAAGTAGCTAAAGAATATAATTTAAAGATTATTAATGATGCTGCTCACGCTGTTGAAACTGAGTATCATGGGAAAAAAATTGGGACACTTGACGATATTTCTAATTTTAGTTTTTATGTAACAAAAAACTTAGTTACTGCTGAAGGCGGAATGGTTACCACAAATGATGATGAAATAGCAGAAAAAATCAAGATTTATGCTCTACATGGTATGAGTAAAGATGCTTGGAAAAGATTTTCAGACGATGGTTATAAGCATTACCAAGTAATATATCCAGGTTTTAAATATAATATGACAGATTTACAAGCTTCACTTGGTATTCATCAATTAAAAAAAATAGAACAAAATTCAGTTAGAAGAAGAGAAATTTGGGAACGATATAAAGATGGTTTGAAAGAACTACCATTATTTTTACCCATTGAACCAGATGAAAATACACGACATGCTTACCATTTGTTCACTATTTTACTAGATACCGATAAAGTTAAAATAACCCGAGATGAATTATTAATAAAATTACATAAAAAGAATATAGGAACAGGTGTTCATTATATTGCCCTACATCTTCATCCATATTACCAAAATACTTACCACTATTCATTGGGTGATTTCCCTAATGCTGAATTTATTTCTGAAAGAACTTTATCGCTTCCATTTTCTTCAAAATTAACAGATCAGGATGTACAAGACGTAATTGATTCATTAATTGAAATTTTGGGATGATAAAGAGGATTATCAATAAAGTTATTTTATTTCCAATTTTTATTAAGGTTGTAATATTGTCTTGGATTTTGGGAATTTCTTATGTTATTTCATATTTAAGAAATCCAAATCCCAAAATTACAGTTCGTTTACTAAAGTATTTTGGGGCAAAAATTGGCTCAAAAGTTACAATTAAAAGATCATTATTCATTGATAACGCTTATGAAGATCAAAATTCAAAGGGTGATTTTTCTTATATAAAAATTGGCAATAATTGCTATATAGGCGATGCTGTTTATTTTGATCTTTCAAATAAAATAATAATTGAAGATAATGCTGTTTTGTCAGGAAAAGTATCATTAATTACGCATTCAGATTGTAATAGATCTGAACATTTAGAGAAAATATTTCCCAGAAAATGTGAAGAAGTAATAATTAAAAATGGTGCTTGGGTTGGTTTTGGAGCTACAATGTTAGCAGGAAGCATATTAAATGACAAATCCGTCTTAGCAGCTCATTCATTATTAAAAGACAAAACAGAAAGCTATTCTTTATACGCAGGAAATCCAGCAGTTAAGATAAAACAATTAATCCATGATATTAGTTAAAAGGTAAATATTATGGATCTAAAGAAAAAAGCCATTACGGGATTTAAATTGACTTCTGCCTCAAGTTTTATCATTGCTATTTCGCAAATTATTCAACTTTTGGTTTTATCAAGATTGTTGGATGCTACTGATTTTGGTTTGTGGGCAATTGTTAATATGGTTATTTTTTATGCTACGGTATTTTCAGATTTAGGAATTTCTGCTTCTGTTATTCATTTTCAGAATACAGATAAAAAACAACTTTCAACTTTATTCTGGATAAATATTTTAACAAGTGCTTTCTTATTTGTTGTAATTTGGATTTTTTCACCATTAATATTATCAATTTTTGGTGAAGTAAATCAAAAACATTTGCTTATAGTTTCCGCATTAAGTTTACCCGTGTCTGCTTCAGGAATATTATTTCAAAATCTTCTACAAAAAGATATGGAATTTGCTTTTTTGTCTGTCACTGAAATAATATCAACTATAATTGGAGTTTTTGTTGCGATTTTTTTTGCAATAAGGGATTTCGGAGTATGGTCTTTTGTATTTGGGCAACTCACTAAAATATTCGTGAAATCTTTTATTCTTACAGTTAAAGGATTCTTTGCTTATAGAATTAATTTCTATTTTAACCTCAAAATTGTGAATGAATATTTGAAATTCGGTTTTTATCAAATAGGAGAAAAAAGTTTTAATATTTTGAATCAACGATTAGATCAAGTTCTTGTTGGAGCTTTAATTAGTGTTGAAGCTCTTGGTTATTATAATTTTGCTTTGAATCTTATTTCAAAACCAGTCTCAGTTTTAAACCCAATATTTACAAACGTTTCTTTTCCGCTCTTTGCCAAAATACAGGATAAAACTGATAAATTGCGATCAACATACTTAAAATTGGTCAAAGTGATTTCTAATATTAATTCTCTAATCTATTGGTTGATATTTATCTTAGCTCCTTTATTTGTCCCTTTGTTTTTCGGCGAAAAATGGCAGGACAGTATTATATTGATACAAATATTAAGTGGTGTAGCTTATCTTAGAAGTATTGCCAATCCTGTAGGATCCTTAATTTTGGCAAAAGGACGAGCTGACTTGGGATTTAAATGGAATTTTGTTTTAACTATCATCACTCTTCCGAGTGTTTATTTTACTGGTGTATTTTTTGGTCCCATAGGAATAGCTCTTGCTTTATTGACCTTACAAGTATTGTTATTCTTTCCAAATTATTTATTTTTGGTTAAACCATTTATTGGTAGTGTTTTTAGAGAATATTATAAGGCAATAATAAAAGGTTTTCTTTTTGGAATGAGTATGTTAATAAGTATCTTTATTTTTAAAGGAATTCAATTACATAATTATTATCTTCTTATTTCATTGCAATTTTCAGTTTGTGTAATTATTTATTTTATGCAGATGTTTATTTTTGAGAAAAAATTTATCGATGAAATAAAGGGATTACTTAAAACAAAATGACATTCCGTAGTAACTCAAATATTAATTATTTCAGTATCTTTTTAGTGCTATTATTCACTTTGTTTCTTTCTTCACTGTTCGTAGCAACTGAAATAATTCCTTTATTAATAGTTTTTACGCTTATACCAGTTCTAGTATTTATAAATTACACTACATTTAAGGATATCAATTACCTCTTAATATTAATCTCCATTTTGACACTAGCAGTTCTGCAGTTTAATTTTAGTCGAAACTTAAAATGGATTTTAATTCAAGATACTCCGCTTTATTTTCTTACTTTTTTTGGTGTTTTCGTGACTTTGTTAACTGCTAAAAAAGACACTTTCTCCAAAGAATCGTTAAATTTTGCAGTAGCTCTCGTAATATCTTATTCTGTAATTTTGTTCCTAAAAGGAATCTTAACTAACGGAAGAAATGTTTTGGCTTTTCAAGAGTTCTATCAATCTTTTTATTATTTTTTGATAATACCTTTCGGAGCCATCTTAACAAGTGAGAAGCAATATCGAATTATTTTTTCTACTATTTTTTTTGTTATTGCTTTAATTTCAATACAATATTTTGTAGTTAATCTTGTGAGTAATTATAGATTTACAACCTATCACAATGTCTTCGTTCCATTCTTATTGGGATATGTATTGCTGAAATTTCTTAAAAGTAGATTTATTCTCCATAAAACAATTTTTTTCATAGCTTATTTATTTATTTGGCTTAGCTCGATTATGACAGAAACCCGGTTGCTATGGATAACAAACCTTATTACTACCGGAGCAATACTCTTTTTTTTCTATATGTATGATTCAGAATCTTTTAAGAAAAATACAAAAAAAATAATTTTAAAAATTATTTTTACCTTGGTATTATTTAGTGTTGTTTTAGGTGGTGTATTATTGAAATCAAATGTATTTACTCATGAATCAAAACAAAGCAGACAGAGAGTTGAGGATATTACAAAACCTCTTGAAGATCATTCATTTTTAATGAGAATTGAAATTTCTTATTTTGCTTTTATAGAATTTTTAAAAAATCCGGTTATAGGCAGCGGGTATGGTTCGATTGTGAAATTTCATTTTTTCGGAAACACTAAAGTATCTTTTATTGATAATTCGTTTTTATACTTTCTTTGGAAAGGAGGAGTGATAGGGTTTGGTTTATACTTTTTTCTTTTCTACCGTTTTCTAAAAATTTCTTTTAAGATTCTAAAAAACACAAAATCAAAAAAGACAAAAGAAATGATAGTTGTTATAATTAGTAGTTTTATGTCATTTATTTTTTACGGTTTTTTTTCTGCAAGTTTAATTGGATATAAGTTGAACCTCTTATATGCTATTATTTTTGCTTATGTTGAATTCGAAAGAAGAAAGCTTATTGATGAAAAATAAAATTGTACATTTAGTTACCCCATATTTGTTTCACACTGGTTCTTGGATTTACTCACAAATTAAAGGAGTCAGAGAACTTGAACATTTTGTCTTTACTCAAAGAAGAGAAAATATTGATCAATTTCCTTTAGAAAATGTTTTTAGCATCGAAGACCAACATTATCTCAAGCAATTAATAAATAAAATTAATAGAAAATTTTTTGATGAATATGGATTGTTTTTTAATAAATATATATATCAAATCAAACCGGATTTATTTCATGCCCATATGGGATTTGAAGCAGTAAGATGGCTAAACTTTATAAAAAAAATAAAATTACCTTTAGTAACTACTTTCTATGGTCAAGATGTTTCTAAACTTGGTAAAATTCCTTATTGGCTTAATAAATATCAAGATTTATTTGAATATGGCGCTCTCTTTTTAGCTGAAGGACCTTATTTAAAACAACAATTGGTCAATTTAGGTTGTCCGGAAGAGAAAGTAGTTGTTCAAAAATTAGGTGTAAACATTGAAAATTATCCCCCAAAACAATATTTGGAGAAGACACCAAATTCTAAATTTGTTATACTACAGGTATCAACATTTAGAGAAAAAAAGGGAATAGAGTATTCTTTAGAAGCAATTTCTAAACTTAGAGAAAATAATTATAGTATTGAATTTAGGCTAATAGGAGCAGGTGATTCATTAGAAGTAGAACAAAAATTAGTTGATCTAGCTAAAAAATTGGGTATTGAAGACAATGTTAAATTTTTAGGAAAAAAATCTCATAGAGAAACTATAGAAGAAATGATGAAAAGTGATATTTTTCTTCATCCGAGTGTTACAGCTGAAGATGGTGATAATGAAGGAGGTTCCCCTGTAGGAATTACTGAAGCAGCTGCAGTAGGACTTCCGGTAATTTCAACATTACACGCAGATATACCTTCAGTAGTAATAGACGGGGTTTCCGGATTTTTAGTTGAAGAAAGAAACAGTAAGTTACTCGCAGAAAAAATTGAATTTCTTATAAACAATTCGAGTATATTAAAGGACTTCGGGAACTCAGCAAGAAATCATATTATTAATAATTTTAATCAAAGTTTATTGATAAAATCTTTGGAAAACATTTACAATAGAACAATTGAGAAGAAGAATTGAAAGTTTTTTTTATTAGTAATGGAAGTATTACTAATCCAATATTGCATTCACAGGGATTTCCACATCTTATTGAAAACTCAAAGAAAGGGATAAAATTCTTCCTTTTTACGATTGAGACAAATAAAGAAGCAAATAGTAAAAATTATTTAAAATATAGGAAATATATTTTAGATAGGAATATTCACCATGTGCCCATCAAACTTCCCCAAATAACATTCCCTTCCGGCAGGCTTTGGTTTTGGTTGTTGGGAATAATAAAAGTTACTTTTTCAACGCTTAGAGAAAAACCTGATATAATCCAAACAAGGAGTTATCCTCCAATGTTTCTGGCGCTTTTTGAAAAATTAATTTTCAAAACAAAAGTTGTTTTTGATATGAGAGGAATTTATGTAGATGAACTCGTAGATTCGAATGTTATTAGGAAAAATTCCATAGCTCACAAAACTGAAAAATTTTTAGAAAAGATATATGTTAAATATGCAGATGTTACAATTTCAGTTTCAAAAAAACACTTGGAATTTGTTAATGATAGATTTAGCAAATACAATGTTAGCCAGAAAAATATTTTAATTCGTAATTGTCCTGATTTAAGAAAATATCATTTATCGCCAACTCTCCCAAAAGATGATTCAGAAATTACTTTCGTTTATGCCGGCCATTTTACTGCTAAATACGATGTAGTTAGTATATTCAAATTTTTCGACTTTGTTGTAAGTAAAAATATAAATTGTAAACTTAAAATACTTACATATCAAGATGAAAACCCCTTTTATGAACTAATAAAAAAAAGATTTTTACATATAGAAGATAAAATATCAATCGGTACTTTTCTTTCTAACGAAGTACCTCAAGAATTAGTTAATTCTGATATAGGTTTAGTACTGCTAAATCCATACCCTGGTAATTTTGTAAGTGCTCCAATAAAACTTGTAGAGTATTTGGCTGCTGGACTTCCTGTAGTTGTAAGTCCGAATGTTGGTGACACTGAGGAGATAATTCGTAAGTATAAAGTTGGTGTAATTCTAAATGAGAATAATTATGACTTTGCTTTGACCCAGATATTAAATCTTCTAAAATCTAAAAATATAAGAGAAAAATGTAAACAAGTTGTTCAAAAAGAATTTAACCTTGATGATGCAATTAATAGTTATTTTAATATTTATTTGAAACTTAAATAATTCCCAATGCCTTTAGCTTCAGTCATAATGGCTACATATAAAGGTAAAGATTTTATCAATACTCAATTACAATCTGTTTTAAATCAAACATTTAAAAATTTTGAAATTGTAATTATTGATGACAGTTCAAGTGATGATACGATTAGGATAGCAGCAAAATATATAAAATCGAGAAAATTTCTGAAAGATGCAGAACGGTTGCTGAAAAGGAATTTAATATCGAAGATACTTTCAAACAATATTATGAAATCTATCAAAAAATAGCGCATGAAAAATGAGTTTCCCAAAAAAGAATATTGCTGCAGTTGTTGTTTTTTACAATCCGGATCAAAAAGTTGTCGATAATATAAAATCTTATTTTTCAGAGATTTCATTATTGATAGTTGTTGATAATTCAGAGAATTCAAATCTGGAATTACTTTCAAATTTTGATCAGCGAAAAATTCAATACATTTGTTTGGGTGAAAATTTAGGAATTGCAAAAGCGCTAAATATTGGCTTGAAAACTGCCGAAGAAAATGGTTCTGATTTGCTTTTTACTTTCGATCAGGATAGTTTTGCTTCCGAAGGAATGGTAGCTAAAATGATTGAATTTGCAAACAAAACTGATTTTTCTCAAGTTGGGATTCTGACCCCATTTCATAATCATAAAGGTTATAAACTGCCAAATAAAAATATTGAAACTGAAGAATTAATTGCGGTGGCAACTTCTGGAAATTTGGTGAATATCAAAGCGGCAGTAGAGGTTGGGGGATTTATTGAAAAACTCTTTATAGATTATGTGGATATTGAATTTTGTCTTCGTCTTAAATTGAATAATTATAAAATTATTCAGTTAAATACAGCTGTTTTAGATCATAATTTGGGTAATTTGATTGAGAAAAAATTTCTTGGGAAAAAAATTTCTGTAACAAATCATTCCGCTTTAAGGCTTTATTATCGTGTTCGTAACCGACTTTTTATTACGAAAAATTACATCTTTAAATTTCCATCTTATGTTTTTCATATTCTAAGAATGACGGCTACTGATTCTTTAAAGGTAATCTTTTTTGAAGATGATAAATTTAACAAGCTAAAAATGATGATAATAGGTAATTTACACTTCATTTTAAACAAATATGGCAAATATTCATCGGAGAAATAAATGATCGAATTTTCACTAATTTTAATTAGCTACAACAAACCTGAAATGCTTAAACAAACACTTAAAAGTTTGATAGATAACATTAAGTCAACAAACTACGAAATAATTGTTGTCGATAATGCGTCCACGGAAAATAATATTAAAATGATAGAGCAAAATTTTCCCAACGTTGTTTTGATAAAAAATAACACTAATTTGGGTTTTGGAAAAGCAAATAACATAGGGATGGAAAATGCAAAAAGTGAATATTTGTTCTTTGTAAATAGTGATGTTATTCTCATAGATGATCCCACAGAAAAAATGTTGCAGTTTTATAAAGATACTTCAAATATTGGTTTACTTGGAGCGCAACTTTTGAACTCTGATATGACGAAACAAGAATCCTTTTACAGTTTTCCTTCAGTCACAAAGCGAATTGTAGAACTTACAGGAATGAAAAAATTCTTTAAAAAATTTTATCGAGATCTTAAAACAGGAACCTCTAACTTTTTTGAAATAGATTCAATAGTAGGAGCTTTTTTCTTGGTTAGCAAAGATGTTTTTGAAAAGATAGGAAAATTTGACACGTTCTATTTTATGTATGTTGAAGATGTTGATATTTCAGTTCAATCTAGAATACATGGTTATAGGAATTTCCTTTACGCAGAAAGCAAAATTATTCATCTTGGCAAAAATCATGAGTTTGTTGAAAATATATTCCTTTTTGAAAATCGAAATAAAGGTTTAATACACTATTATAAAAAGAATAGGAATAAGTTTATTTCTACTATTTTTATAATTATTAATCTTAAGTTATTTTTGATAAATTTTTTAATCACTAAAATTAAGCATGAAAATCTAAAATCTGAGAATTATAAAAAAATCTTGAAATTATATTGGAGAGAGTTGTTTACTCAATAAGTTTATGAACGTTTTATTAGAAAGTCTATTCTTCGTTTCAGTTTTAATCATTTTACATGTTTATCTTTTTTATCCGATAATTATCCTCATTTTTTCAAAGTTATTCGGGAAAAGCATGATTATACATAAAGATATTCACTTTGAACCAACTGTGTCTATCATAATATCGGCTTATAACGAAGAGAAAGTTATTGAAAATACAATCAGAAATTTTATGAACTCTAATTATCCAATGGAAAAAGTAGAGTTTATTATCGGATCCGATTTTTCGACCGATAGGACTAATGAAATAATGAATAGATTATCTCACAAGTACTCAAATATTAAGTTTTTCCCGTTTTCTGTTCAGCGAGGAAAGGGACCTGTTTTGAATGACCTTGTTAAACAAGCAAAAAATGAGATTTTAATTTTAAGCGATGCAAATACAATATTTGCAGAAAATTCCATAAAATTGTTAATAAAATATTATTCGGATAAGAGTGTTGGTGCAGTTTCAGGCAGGCTAATTTTAACGGATTCTGAAGAATCAATAAATTCCGGAACACAAGAAACGCTTTATTGGAATTTAGAGTATTTCATAAAAAAAGCAGAAGGAAATCTTGGAATTTTGATCGGAGCAAATGGAGGCATATACAGTTTAAGGAGAGAACTTTATGCAAAAATTCCTACGGAATATCCCGTAATGGATGATTTTTTTGTAATATTGAAGGTGCTAGAAAAGCATAAAAAAGTAGTTTATGAAGAAAATGCACTTGCTTATGAAAAGACTGCACCATCAATTCAATCTGAATTGAAAAGAAAAGTAAGAAACAATTCCATTGATTTATCTACTATTCGAGGAATAAAAAAGTTGTTATCACCAACTTTTGGACTAGTGGCTTTTGCTCTTTGGTCACACAAAATATTACGTTGGTTTTCTCCGATTTTTCTACTTTTAATATTTGTATTAAGTGGATTGTTGGCATACACAAATTTGTACTTTTTGTATTTTTTTGTTGCTGAATTAATATTTCTCTTAGCCGGAATTTTAGGAAAACTATTATCATTATTAAAAATAAATTCTAAAATATTTTTGATTATATACTATTTTATAATTACTAATTATGCGATGTTAATTGGCATTTGGAAATTTATGACAAACTCACATTCTGCAAAGTGGCAATCAACAGCAAGGTAATGTCTTGAAATTAGATACAATAATTACCGGAGCAGGAATTGTCGCTCTGGAAACCGGAGTAAATTTAATTGAAAAAGATCCCGGCTTCAAAGTATTAATTCTAGAGAAAGAAATCCGAGTTAAGAAAGTATTATTCAATAGCCGTTGTAATGCTCGTTCCGCTTAGAAATCTTCCTTTGTTTGACAGCGCCTTACCTTCAAAGTTATTTGAAATTCTATCAATGAAAAAACCGATTATCATTACCGTGAAAGGTGAAGCCAAAAAGCTCGTGGAAAATGCAGAAGTCGGAAAGTTTGCCGAGCCGGAAAATCCGGATGATCTTGCCGCAAAGATTCTGGAAACATACAACGACCCCGAATGGCTGAAAGATGCCGGTGAAAAAGGGAGAACTTTCGTTGAGAAGAATTTTAACAGAGATAAATTAGCAAAAAATTATTTGGATATTCTAAAAGATATTACTAAAAGCAACGGCTGAGAATCAACTGCGCTTCTGTGTAATGACAACTGTTTTTGATTTGTAATAATATCTGTTTTAGTTAAAAATTTCTAATGATTTTCAAGAAGAAGTAACCACTTATATTTTGAGAAAAAGAGACTAAAATGAAAAACGATGTAATCATTATCGGCGCCGGAATTGTCGGTCTGGCAACCGGAGTAAATTTAATTGAAAAACATCCCGGCATAAAAGTTTTGATTCTGGAAAAAGAGAGCCGAGTTGCGGCTCATCAAACGGGACACAACAGCGGCGTGATTCATTCCGGAATTTACTACAAACCGGGAAGTATGAAAGCTACAAACTGCCGGCGAGGATACGAAAAACTGATTAATTTCTGTAATCAGAATGAAATTCCTTACGACCTCTGCGGAAAAGTAATTGTTGCTACAAGAAAAGAAGAGCTCCCTTACCTTGAAACACTTTACAAACGCGGAGCGCAGAACGGACTGGAAAATCTGGAGCTTCTCACTCCCGAACAAATCAGAAAACATGAACCTTACACAACCGGACTTGAAGGAATTTATGTGCCTCAAACAGGAATAATTGATTACACAACAGTCGCTGAAAAATACGCTGAATTTATCCTTGCCCACGACGGTGAAATTCTTTTCAATCACAAAGTTGAAAGTATTTCCGAAAAAACGGATTCGGTTGAAGTAATAACGCAGAACGATGTTCACATCGGCGGCTACCTTATTTCATGCGCCGGTTTGCAATCCGATAAGATCGGGCGATTGACTAATCCGCAGCTTCCGGTCAAAATTATTCCCTTTAGAGGCGAGTATTACAAAATTAAAGATTCAAAAAAAGAGATGGTTAAGAATCTAATTTATCCAGTCCCCGACCCAAATTTTCCTTTCCTCGGAGTTCACTTTACACGCATGATTAACGGTAGCGTTGAGGCAGGACCTAATGCCGTACTTTCATTCAAACGGGAAGGATACAAAAAGACCGACTTTAACTTAAACGACACTCTCGAAACTTTCACTTGGCCGGGATTTATCAGAGTTGCGAAAAAATATTGGAAGATGGGAATGGGAGAGTTTTACCGCTCCTACTATAAACCGGCATTCGTAAAAGCGCTCCAAAGATTGTTGCCGGAAATTACAGGAGACGACCTTGAACCGGGAGGCAGTGGAATAAGAGCGCAAGCCTGCGACAAACATGGCGGACTGCTTGATGATTTCTCAATCGAGAAAGGAAGACGAGTTATTCATGTTTTAAATGCGCCATCTCCTGCGGCAACCGCAAGTTTGGCAATCGGTGAAACAATCGCTTCCTATATTGATTTAAGTTAAAACTTTTATCTCATTAGCAAAAAACACACTGTCATTGCGAGACAATCCGCAATAGCGGATTGGTGTGGCAATCTCACCGGTATTCAACCTTAGCCGTTAAACCGCTTTATGAACATTCAGCAACTTCGTGTTTTCTAGTGAGCTTGCTTCCTCCGCATTCGACGCTGTCGTAATTACACTGAAATTACACACAGTCTGCCATGGCGGATTGCGAATATTCTTGAACTATGATTACAAATGATAAAATGATGGACTATGATTTTTGAACAAATTGCAATTCAAGTCAAAAAGAGAAAGTAAGGCAGATAATCATAGTCAATCAGATAATCAAAAAAATCAAAGTTCAAGACAATTAATAACACAGACTACTTACTTTAATCTACTGCATTTAGTTAATTTTCACACCCCGTTTTCCATCTTCCCTTCTCAGCCAAGGCGGAGCTTCAGTCGTTACAAACTTCTTCTTTGCAATGACGGAAACTATGATGAGCCGCCGCATAAAACAGTTACTGTTCCCTTAATGTAACCACATCGCCGTAATGAATTTTTTCTTCCTTTTCATTACGAAGCAAAACCAAAGCTCCATTTTCGTCAATATCAATAAATTTGCCTACGATAATATTTTCGCCTTGTTTTACTTTAACTTTCGAGCCTATCAACTTACATTTATTGCGCCAGCTCTCCAATACCTCCGCGGGGTTGTATCTCAGTAATGTCAGATTTTCCTCAAATGTATTCAGAATTTCACTCAGCAATCTTTCTCTGCTTACTTCCCTTTTCAGCTCAATTCTAACCGAAGTGGGAACGATTTCAAATTTTTCCGGAAAAACCGGTTGGTTCACATTTATTCCGATTCCTATTACCGCTTTTTCAACTTTGTTGCTTCTGCTTACCGTCTCGGTTAAAATGCCAGCTATCTTCTTTTTCCCGACAAGCACGTCGTTAGGCCACTTAAGATTAACATCAAGCTGATATAAGTTTTCCAAAGCGTTGCCAACCGAAAGCGAGGCAGCAAAATTTATTAATGAAATGTTAATTTTATCCAGATCCTCATTCAATAAAATTGAGAAAGTAAGATTTTTCCCCTCTACGCTTGCCCAAGTTCTTCCCAGCCGCCCTTTTCCCGCCTTCTGATTTTCTGCAAGCACAACAGAGCCGTATTCGGTAATTTCATGTGATTTTAAAATGAAGTCGTTTGTTGAATCAACTTCTTCAAGATAATAAAAATTTCGTCCGATATATTCCGTATCGAGTTTTATATCAAATTTTTCAAGACTAAACATGTTTACTCCTTGTATGAAAATATTTCCTATTGTTTGTCAATTCCTACGCAGTGCGACAATTAGTCTGACAATGCGCAAAATATTCATCCGCCATTAAATTCACAAAAATCTTTGTAAATCATTAAAAAATAATAAGTTACGACTAAAATATCATTTTGGCACGCGGTTTGTAGTATAATTGGCGAAAATGAAAATAAAAAAATTAAAAATAAAAAAAGGAGGTTAGCCATGACACTAGTAAAATTTGAACCTTTCCGTGAAATTGAAAGTTTACAAAATCATTTACAGTCATTGTTCAGCGATTTTCCGACTTTTGGCTTAGATTTACCTCAAACTTTTTCGCCGCGTGTTGATATTTCAGAGAACGACAAAAATCTCTTTATCGATGCCGAAATTCCGGGCGTTGATAAAAAAGATCTGAAAATAACATTGCAAGATAACATTTTGACGGTAGAAGGTGAAAAGAAAATTTTAGACGAACGTAAAGAAAACGATACTCACAGAACCGAAAGAATTTACGGTTCATTCAAGAGAAGCTTTACATTACCGGAAAATGTAGATCCGGATAAAATCGACGCTCAATTCAAAGATGGCGTTCTTCATATAACGCTTAAAAAAGTTGAGCCGAAAGAAGCAAAAGAGAAAGTAATTAAAGTAAAATAAATTAAAAATTGAAAATTTAACTAAACGGCAAGCGACTTATTAAAGTCGCTTGTCTCATATAAAAAGGAGAGAAGAAAATGGGAAAAATTATTGGAATCGACTTAGGAACAACAAACTCTTGCGTTGCCGTAATGGAAGGCAATGAGCCGGTTGTAATTCCTAATTCCGAAGGCGGGAGAACAACGCCTTCAGTTGTTGCGTTCACCAAAAACGGGGAACGCCTGGTGGGACAGCCGGCAAAACGCCAAGCTGTTACCAACCCGCACAACACAATCTTTTCAATCAAAAGATTTATGGGACGCAGATACGACGAAGTTTCAAATGAAATTCACGAAGTCCCTTACGAAGTTGTTTCGGGCGATAACGGATCTGCAAGAGTTAAAATAGATGGGAAATTATATTCTCCTCCCGAAATTTCTGCAATGATTCTGCAGAAAATGAAAAAAACGGCAGAGGAGTATTTAGGTCAATCGGTTAACGAAGCCGTAATTACTGTTCCTGCATATTTTAACGACTCACAGCGTCAGGCTACAAAAGACGCAGGCGAAATTGCAGGATTAAATGTACGCAGAATTATCAACGAACCTACAGCCGCAGCTTTGGCTTACGGTTTGGATAAAAAGCACAAAGAACAATTGGTTGCAGTTTACGACTTAGGCGGCGGTACTTTCGATATTTCCGTTCTCCAGCTCGGAGAAGGAGTATTTGAAGTTAAATCGACCAACGGCGATACGCACCTTGGCGGCGACGACTTTGACCAAAGATTGATTGATTACCTTGCAGATGAATTCCAGAAACAGGAAGGAATCGACTTAAGAAAAGACCCGATGGCTTTACAGAGACTGAAAGAAGCCGCCGAGAAAGCTAAGATTGAACTCTCTTCCTCGATGCAGACAGATGTGAACTTACCATTTATTACTGCAACGCAGGAAGGACCAAAACACTTGAACATCACGATTACTCGCGCAAAATTCGAACAGTTGGTTGACGACTTAATCGAAAGAACCGTTGGCCCTTGCGAAACCGCAATGAAAGACGCAGGCGTTAGTGCATCTCAGATTGACGAAGTAATCCTGGTCGGCGGTTCAACAAGAGTGCCGAAAGTTCAGGAAGTTGTTAAACGCATCTTCGGAAAAGAGCCGCACAAAGGCGTTAACCCCGATGAAGTTGTCGCTATCGGCGCGGCAATTCAGGGCGGAGTTCTTGCCGGAGACGTTGAAGACGTACTCTTACTTGATGTAACTCCTCTTTCGCTCGGTATTGAAACAATGGGCGGAGTTATGACGAAATTAATCGACGCTAACACAACAATACCGACACGCAAGAGCGAAATATTCTCGACCGCAAGCGACAATCAGCCCTCTGTTGAAATTCATGTACTGCAGGGCGAGCGTCCGATGGCGGCAGATAACAGAACTCTCGGCAAGTTCCACTTGGATGGTATTCCGCCGGCGCCGAGAGGAGTTCCTCAGATTGAGGTTACTTTCGACATCGACGCTAACGGTATTTTGAATGTATCTGCTAAAGATAAAGCAACAGGAAAAGAACAGAGCATCAGAATTGAATCCTCTAGCGGATTATCGAAAGACGAAGTTGAAAAAATGAAACGCGAAGCTCAGGAACATGCTGACGAAGATAAGAAACGCAAAGAAATGGTTGAAATTAAAAACACTGCGGACAATCTTGTATTCCAGACAAAGAAACAGATGGAAGAGATGAAAGACAAACTGGAAGATAACGATAAAGCCCGTCTGGAAAATGAAATCCGCAATGTTGAAGACGCTCTTAAAGCAGACAACATCGACCAGATTAAGAGCGCAACAGACAGCTTAACCAAAGCATGGAACGAGATTGCACCGAAGCTCTATCAGCAAGGCGCGCCTCAGGGACAACCCGGAGCTGATCAAAATGCAGGTGCAGGCGCTACCGGTCAGCAAACAACGGGAGAAGCCCCGAAAGAGGATGGCCAAGTTGAAGACGCTTCGTATGAAGTTGTTGATGAAGAAGATAATAAATAATCAAAATAAAAGGAGGAAGCCATGGAAAAGACTAAAGATCTCGTAGAAGTTAAAGAGAACAAAGCGTGGGAAGAATCCTTTAACAACGAAGCTTGGATAGCGCCTTTGGTTGATATTTTGGAAACCGAGGACCACTTTGTTCTGATGGCTTATATGCCCGGCGTATCAAAAGATAACGCCAAAGTAAAAATGGAAGATAACTATTTGACGCTGATGGGAAGATTAGACAGATACGATGAATTAAAGGAAATGAAATACATTGTTAAGGAAACCGAATTTGGAAATTACTACCGCAAGTTCAACTTAACAGACAGTATTGACGATTCGAAAATTGAAGCTGAAATGAAAAACGGCGTCTTAACGGTTGTTCTTCCGAAACATGAAAGAATTAAACCGAAGACTATTGAAATTAAATAACAAATAAGAATCGGCTTATTCAAAAGCAAAAGGCTGCTCGGTTGGGCAGCCTTTTGTTGTTTTAAAATTGCCGTGTAATACCTTCCCTTGAACATTTTTTATAAATAAAGAAAGCAAAAAAGTAAATCATAATGATTATCCGTAAAGCGGATAACCGCATTCTGCTTATAAAAAAACCTCCGAAGTTTTAAAAACTTCGGAGGTTTAGTAAATCGCCAACAACAGTAAATTCACAAAAAAAATAACCCGCGAATTTTTCCACGGGTTATTTTCAAAACACACTTACTTTTTAATTGTTATGTAAACCGTAAATCTTAAAATCTACGGACCAACTCCGGCATGACAATCGGAACATAATCCTTCCTGCCAATCTTCAGGTTCCACATCTTCGCCCGGATGTCTGAATTCCATAAGCTGTCCGGCTGTTGCAAACTGCATTTCACCGGGAGTTCCCTGAGCGTTAAAAGTATGGCATGTAGTACAAGTTTTCGGAATCACTTCGTCGTTTTTAGCTACGTGATGATTATCATGACAGCGGAAACAACCGTTGCTTTTCATATGTCCCAAATTGTTGTAGTACTTATCCCAGCGAACTTTCATATCCGGGAAAACGTTTTTGGTAAAACCGTCAAGAACAGCGGCAATTGATTTATTCAGTTCATCCTTTTTATCTTTCAGAACTTCCGGATAATTTTCCTCGTAGAAAGATTTAATTTTTCTCGGAATCATCATTCTTGCAGAGTCCGCGGTTCCGTACTCCTCAACGCAAGCAGCCATAGCGGCTGATTTGAATTCCGGCAAATCCTTTGAAATTGCGCCGGTTACAAATCTGCTGTTGATAAACTCTTCGGCAGGCTTAAAGTCATGTGCGGGACGGCTGTGGCAATCGAGGCAGGACATCTGCGTAACAGTTAAAGTATCGAAAGCGGCTTTCTCCAAAGGTTCGTCGTCGCTTTCAAAAATAGTAACTTTGCCGGTTTTAAGATTGGTATATTTTACCCAGGGAATAACTTGATTATCCTTATCTGTGGCGACATACTCAATCTTAACATCCTTGTTCATGTGCCAGTGAATCCCTTTCTGCAAACCGAGCGGCTCTGTTCCGGCTGCAAGATGCATCGTCATGTCAATATCCCATTCGGTGTTATCTTCATCGCGAAGAAAATGAATGTGCTTCAGTTCTCTGTCCGGCTGAAACTTCTGAGACCAGTGACAATGCGAACAAGCTTCTTTTGCTACTTCATGAATTCCTTCGTTGGCATAAATCGGATGAGGAACGGTTCCGGTAACAATTGCAATTAATTCTTTTGACGCTTCAACCTTAGAGGCGAGAAATCCCGTAACCCCTTCTCCGATATGGCAATCGGCACACTTGGCGTCGGCATGAGCCATTTTTGCGTGAGCCGTATATTCAGGTTCCATGGTAACGTGGCAAGTAGTTCCGCAGAACTTTACCGATTCCATATAGTGATACGATTTATATGCGCCGGCTGTAGTTACCAACAAAAATACAATAAAAACCAGTCCGAAAACATAAAACGCATTACGGTATTTAGGATTAGTCAAATTAAGGATGGAAGATTTTCCGTCGGGAGAACTTTTCTTTTCCGTCTTGCTCATTCCCAGCGGAATCATTATCAATCCGACTATCCAGACTATAACCAAACCGACGAATGATAGAATTCCGGCAACACTCCACTCGTCAATATTTCCCGCGAAAATAAGCAATCCCAAAATAACAATAAAAGCAATTACGGAAAGATAAATTCCCCACTTTGTTGTTTTGTTGTTAAATGATTTTGGTAATTCCATTTTTTTTATCCTGTTAAGTGATTATTTTTTCTTAGGAATATAATGCTTGATCTTCGCCCAAGATTTTTCAAAATCGAAACCTTTGAAAGTAGGATTTTCAGAGTTGTGGCAGGTAACGCACATAGCTTTAATTTTGGCTTTATCGTGATCGTAAATCTTCAATCCTTTGGCGACCGACTTGGAAGTACTTTTCATAATACTCATCTTAGCATAATCGCTTCCGGCTCCGTGACATGATTCGCACTGAACGCCGTCTTTTGGTTTGAATGAATGTTTCAGCAAAGATTTATCGACGCCGTATGCCGTAACATGGCATTTTAAGCATTTGGGAGTTTCAGCGGCTTTGGTTTTGAAACCGGCTTTCTTGGCGACTTCATCAGCTTTTTTTGTCTGCAAAGTTTTAAATGCATGAGCATGCGCGGTTTTCTTCCAGATTTTGTATTGTTTCCCAATCTTAGCGCTTTTATGGCACATTCCGCATTTTTTTGCGCCAACATATTTATGCTGCGCCAATAATGAAGATGACGAAATAAACAAGAAAACAGCCATAACAAAAATGTTTAGTAACTTTTTGGAAAGCATATTTACACCTTTTTATTGTGAATATGAAATAATTAATTAATAAAAATCAAAATAATAAAATTGTAAAATTTTTGTTTGAAAATATTTTAAAAATTAAATATCGCAACTGTCTTTAACCGGAGAGATTTTACCTACTATTTCCTTTAATTTTTCATCCGGAACTACTTCTTGAATCTTTTCAAATAAACTCCGTTCTTCAGTACGAACATGCTTTTCCACAAGATTCCCAATCCTATCCAGATTATCCTCAAGGTTACCTTCCTCAATATTTTCAAACGCTTCGCGAATTATGCGATGCTCCTCAATTATATCGTCAAGCATTTTATCAAGCTCGGCTGAATATCCCCGAGCGACGGGAAACAGAACCTCCTCTTCATGCGCAAAATGGGGAACCAGTTCAATTTCGTAAGTTCGCTTTGCATCGGCTAATTTTTCTTCCAAAGATTGCAAAGCCCTTTTTGTCGGTGATGCGTTTTTCTTCATCGCGGTGGCAAATCTCAAAGCTTGATGGTGGTCGTGTGAAAGAGGAATAATGGCTTCGTGGCGTTTCATAATTTTTATCCTAATGTTAATTTTTTATATTAATTTAACTTAATAAAATTTGTAATAATAAAACTAAAAAATTATGTTTTTCAGAATTGCAGTTTGGATTTTAATGATCGTGGGCGGCGGCATCGTTTCGGTTTACACCGATTTGATTTATTTCCCCTCTCTTTTTTCAAACATCATTTGGCATGTTGCGAGTTTCTTTATCGGGATTGTATTAATAAAATCGGTAATGGCGATAAGTCGTAACACCGGTAGAACTTTGGCGAGATACGGAAGAAAAGGAAAAGTAGAACGAATGGAAACAAATGTTCTGGTAAAAGAAGGAGTTTATCGATATATGCGCCATCCGATGCACTTAGGGCTGCTTTTCTTCCCGCTATCGTTTGCATTCATTCTCGGCTCTCCTACATTCATTTTATTTGTTGCCCCCGTTGAAGCTCTGTTTATGATAATAATGATAAAATTAATGGAAGAACCGGAAGCGATAAAAAAATTCGGGAAGGAGTATATCGACTACATGAAAACCACTCCCGGTTTTTGCTTTCGCAAGGAATGCATTAAAGCGTTATTTACCGAAGTTGAGAAATAATTGTGTTGTTTTAACTGCATCTCTTTTTGTCATTCTTCTCCGCCAGGGCGGAGCTGGAGAAGAATCTCTAAGTTAGAACTGACATCGGTGCAGGATATGAGATTCTTCACTTCGCTTCGCTCCATTCAGAATGACAGATGTTAGCTGGGGTTAAATATTGTCATTCTGAGTCCCGACAAAGTCGGGAAGAAGAATCTCAAAGTCAGAATATTTAGCAAGTGAATGTTAAAATATCACACAACTCAAATTTCAACTATCATTTCAATTTCAACTGCGGCATCAATCGGAAGTTCGTTTACGCCGACAGCGCTCCGCACATGCTTCCCCTTATCTCCAAAAAGCTTAACAAGAAGCTCCGAGGCGCCGTTTGCTACTTTAGGCTGTTCAGTAAAACCATTTGCGCTGTTTACGAAAACAGTAACTTTAACCACTCGTTTAATTTTTTCCAAATCTCCGATTTCTTTTTTAATTACACTTAGGCAATTCAAAGCGCAAACCTCAGCGGCTTTCATTCCTTCTTCGGGTGAAATATCTTTCCCGACTTTCCCTGCATACAAAAGTTTCCCTTCCGAAACAGGGACTTGTCCTGCTGTGAAAACCAAGTTTCCGGAAACAAGCGCAGGCACATAAGCGGCAAGCGGAGTTGGAGCTTCGGGAAGTTTGAATCCGAGTTCGTTTAACTTTTCTTCGATCATCATTTTTATCCTCTTTTATTGTTAAAATATTTTTACACATAAATTTAGACCAATACGATTAAAATAAAAAAATTTTCAGAAGGTTTTAAATTACGAGGAAGGAATAATATTTCTGAAATAGTGTATTAATCTGTTTTGAAATAGTAATCGATAGCAAAAAATGAATTTACCTTCTAATAAACCTTGTATGTTAAAAGAGCGGGAAAAATATAATAAAGTTCTTTGAAAAAATGGGAAAAATATTTTCTTACGGAAGTAGAAGGAACCAACCTTGAGCCAAGAGCTCGTCTCGGAGTTTCTTCCTTCCGTCAGGTAAAAATCGGGGAATAA
>WGCV01000005.1 GCA_015493615.1 Melioribacteraceae bacterium | reverse complement strand
TGGCAGACAAAGCGTATTTGACGCGAGAAAATCGCAAATGGTTAAAACAACGCCAAATACGAATAACCGGAAAGCCTTTGGGAAGACCGGCAAAAAACGAGACATATTACGAAAAGGCAAAAAAGAAAAAAGAGCATAGACAAAGGAATCATATAGAAGGAAAGTTCGGACAAGGGAAAAATGCTTACGGATTGAGTAAAATAAGAGCCGGAAGAAAAGATACGTCTGAGAGCTGGATTGCTGCGATCTTTTTTGTAATGAACTTAATAAACTATGAAAAATTAGAGGCTATTTTTTCTTTGCTTTTTTTCAAAGGTAGTAAAAAGGTTAAATGTTTTATATTAAGAGGAAAAACAAGAGTAATTTACAATTTATTCCAAAAATACTTGTATGAGCTGAGTCTCGATGAGTGTATTCTACGGTAATTATACAATTTTGGGCTTGAATTTTTCAGCAAGCCCTAATTAAAGTGTATTCTTCATTTGAAGAAAAAGAGTTGCTCCTCTATTATATCAAGCCCAATGAGAGCTGCGTGATGTCTTTTTCATCCCTTATTAACGAAGAACCGAGCAGGATTTTTGCCGTTACCGAAGAAGAAACGGAAATTATTATTCTGCCCCGCGAAAAGATCAAAGAATGGATAAAGAAATACAGAAGTTTAAACTCTCTCTTTTTCCGGCTCTACGATTTGCGTTACATCGATTTACTAGATATGCTGAGAACCGCGCTTTTTGAGAACCTTGATAAACGTCTGATAGATTACCTTAAAGAAAAGCGAGCAATATCGGGAAACGATATTGTTAAAATTACTCACCGTGAAATAGCCAACGACCTCGGCACTGCGAGAGAAGTCGTTTCCAGAATAATTAAAAAATTGGAGCATGACGGAAAAGTTCAACAACTCTCAAATTCTATCAAACTCACGCTCGGTAACTATAGTCACTGAAATTAAGACTCTCCACGAATTATTTTTCATTATCAAAAATAATGGAGGTACAAAATGAAAAAGAATATGGGAACACTCGATAAGTCTATCAGACTTTTGCTCGCGGTTATTTTCATAATTCTATACTTTACGGGAGTAGTCGCAAGCACAACCGGAATAATATTGCTCGTACTTGCCGGAATTTTTATCGTAACGGGTTTTGTAAGTTTTTGCCCGCTGTACACAATTTTCGGCTTAAGCACCTGCCCTATTGAAGAGAAAAAGCAAAACAGTTAATCTTGTAATGAAGTGCAGTTTATTTTTAACTGCACTTTTTTGCAAATAATTCCCCCAAACAAAAACTTCTTATTGATTATCAAAATCAGATTATTTACATTATTATTCAATTAAAAACAAACACTCTTGTAAGATTAATCGAATGGAAATAACTACGGACATATTAACCGGAGACAGCAAAGAAGTTTTAAAGACTTTGGAGGAAAACACAGTTGACTTAATTGTTACTTCTCCGCCGTACGCAGACCAAAGGAAACAGACTTACGGCGGAATCCATCCCGATAAATATGTGGAATGGTTTCTTCCAATTTCGCAGGAACTGCTTAGAGTGTTAAAACCCACCGGAACTTTTATCCTAAACATAAAGGAAAAAGTAGTAAACGGAGAACGCAGTACATACGTGCTGGAACTGATACTCGCTCTCCGCAAACAAGGGTGGTTGTGGACAGAAGAATTTATCTGGCACAAAAAGAATTCATATCCGGGGAAATGGCCGAACCGCTTTCGAGATTCTTGGGAAAGACTTCTCCAATTTAACAAGCAGAAAAAATTCAATATGTACCAGGAAGAAGTAATGGTGCCGATGGGCGATTGGGCAAAAAAAAGATTAAGAAAACTATCGGATACGGATAAGGTACGCGATAATTCAAAAGTCGGCAGCGGTTTTGGAAAGAGGATTGCAAATTGGGAAAACCGCGAGATGGCTTATCCGACAAACGTACTTCATCTTGCTACAGAATGTAATAATAAAAACCATAGCGCCGCCTTTCCAGAAGAATTGCCGGAGTGGTTTATAAAACTTTTTACAAAACCTTTTGATACGGTACTTGATCCTTTTATGGGTTCCGGCACAACATTAATAGTAGCCAACAGAATGAAAAGGAATTCAATAGGGATTGATGTAATTCCTGAATATTGTGAAATGGTAAAAAAGCAATTGGATTCTGTTGAACTTTTCTTATTTGATGAGGGAAATGAATATGAGCGCATTAAAAATTTCTGAGGTAATTGATTATGTTGAAAATAATATTCACATTTTCCATGAAAAACGATTAAACAGTTTAGACGGTTTAAATCTTTCAAAAGTCATTAAAAGGAAAAACCCCTACCTTTTTAAAGCCAAATATGTTTTAACCGCCGAGCAGATAATCCGCGGAATCGTTGACGCACATATTTCATCGAGCGAAGAAGGAATCTTCGGAGATTGGCTTGAAGGATTGGCGATTTTCATAAATTCAAAAGTTTACGGCGGGAAAAAATCAGGCATAAAGGGCGTAGATTTGGAATTTGACTTAAACTCCGAAAGATATTTGGTAAATATTAAGTCCGGGCCCAATTGGGGGAATTCCTCGCAAATATCTAAAATGGTTTCAGATTTCAAAACGGCAAAGAAAACTTTAAGGACAAGTAATTCCCATTTGAGTATTGTCGCAATAAACGGATGCTGCTACGGCAAGGACAACAATCCTGATAAAGGAGATTACTATAAATATTGCGGACAACGGTTTTGGCAGTTTATCTCCGGAGATGAGAATCTTTACACTGATATTATTGAACCTCTGGGACACAAAGCAAAAGAGAAGAATGAAACTTTTATGGAAGCTTATTCTCAAAGAATCAATCTTCTCACTAAAGAATTTGCCGAAAACTATTGTAAAGAAAACGGGGCAATCGACTGGGAAGCATTAGTAAAATTTAATTCCGCAGCCGATTAATTGAGGGAGACCTTTGCATAACCTAAATTTGTCATATTGAGTCCGCCAATCCGCCAAGGCGGAGGAGTGTAAGCCCTCCGAAATATCTCTAAGTTCGGTTTAATTTCCGATTCTGAGATTCTTCTCCCGCTCCGCCTTGGCGGAGGATCAGAATGACATATTATTGGGTTGTGCAAAGCCTTCTAATAATTTTCCAAAGCTTTTTTTATTCGTTCCAATCCTTCACGGAGCTCATCTTCAGCTCCGCAGAAACTAATTCGCAAGTAACCTTCTATTCCAAACTCTTTACCCGGCACTGTAACGACTTCCGCTTTCTCGATTAAATAATCCGCAAGTTTATGCGAATCTTTTTCGTAATAAGAAAAATCGACAAAAGAATAAAATGTGCTTTCAGGCGCGTTAAATTTAACGCCGGGTATTTTTTTTAATCCTTCAACCAAAATATCCCGTTTTCGTTCAAGCGATTTTCTGAGCGCCAAAATATCCTCGTCGCCGCCGTAAATCGCGCCTACTGCTGCAATCTGCGATAATGAAGAAGGACATGATGTTTCGTGACCCTGCAAACGCGTCATTGCGGAAATCAGCTCCGCGCCGCCTATTCCCCAACCTATCCTGAAGCCTGTCATAGCGTATTGTTTTGAAACTCCGTTAACGACAAGGAGCGGTAAATCGTTAATATCATCTTTAACAAAATTAAACAAATTAGCGACTCCGACGCCCGAAAATGCAAGCTCTCTGTAAATTTCATCCGAAATTAAAAACAAGTCCTTTTCCACGGCAAACCGCGCGAGACTCTCGAGGAACTCCTTTTTGTATATTTGTCCGGAAGGGTTATTCGGAGAATTTATTAAAATCACTTTTGTTTTATCAGTTACGCGGGAGGTTATCTCATCCAAAGTAAGTTGGAAATCAGAGCTGCGGGGCACAACCGGAACGGGAACTCCGCCCGCAATCTCAACCATATCGGGATAACTGACCCAATACGGCGCGGGAAAAATAACCTCGTCGCCCGGATCAAGCATTGCCTGCAGCGCGACCATAAGAGTCTGTTTTGCTCCCGAAGAAACAATAATGTTGCTCCCGGAAACGGTTTTCCCGTAATATTTATCAGTGTAATCAATTACAGCTTTTTTCATTTCGGGGGTCCCGGCTACCGGAGTGTAACGGACTACGCGGGTTTCAAGCATCTCCCGCGCCTTGGCAACAGCCGCTTCCGGGATTTCGCTTTTCGGTTCGCCTCCGCCGAGATGAATTACATTTTTCCCTTTGCTTTTCATCTTTGCGGCTTTAGTATTAAGCGCCAGCGTTGCCGAAGGTTTTATTCTATTTGAAAGTTTACTCAAATTCATTTTTTCTTTTTCCGTATTATATTGAATGTAAGCGTCGAATTTTTTAACCGCTTCGTAAAACGGGCTTTGTTTCTGTAATATCTGATTTTGGAGGGAAATACGAAAGAATCGTTTTCTATTATTTGATAACCGTCAACATCCTGATCTCTGAGAAAGATAAAAGCGGTGTCTCCGGGATTAATCGTAACATCGCGCGCGTAACCTTTGGCGATAAAACTGTTCTTAGTCAAGGGTATCGCGATTGCGTCGCCGCTTTTCAGCGTAATCAAGCCGTAAATATCGGGCTTTTCTCCGTAATCCCAATCCTTCCGGTTTGAATCTTTTCTATTAACTTTAACGGTTACCGTAACCTCTTTGACGTTGCTTTCACGCTCCGCTTGACGCAAGGCTTTATCCTCTTTTCGCAACGCGGAAACCTCCTTTTTCAACTCGTTTTTCTTCTGCGTCAGTTCATCGCGGCGTCGGATTACATCCGATTTTTTATCTTCCTTTTTATTTCCGCCGCAACCTGTAAACGAAACTCCGAGCAAAACCGTTATCGATAAAAATAAAAATATCTTTTTCATAATTTTCTCATAAATAATTTTGTAATATACGAAACTTCATCGATCATTTTCACGCTTTAGATAAACAATATTTTCACGACGGACAAGCGTAGAAAAAACATCTTCGCTGTGCGAAACAAGAAGATATGTTTTCCCATTCTTCAAATTTTTCCTAAGCATACGAATTACAGTATCGACGCCCGCCAAGTCCATTCCGTTTATCGGCTCGTCAAGCATCGTAACGTCGGCGTCGGCAAGGAAAGCGCGGAGTAAATTTATCTTTTGCTTTTCTCCTCCGCTCAGGAATTTTATTTTCTTTCCGAGTAACGCTGAGATGTCCGCGTTCGGGAAAAGCTGTTCTACTAATTCCGAATATTCATTCTTTCCTGTTCCCAGTATTTCAAGGGAAGCCGCAACCGAAGCGTTGGGATTCAAACATTCGTCCGCATGCTGGAACGCCATTGTTAAACGCTTACCCCAGATTTCGTTCGCGAAAAACCGCGTCGGCATTTTGCCGTTTACATTTAGTCCGGCGATTTCATATTCAAAATCCGCTTTGATTAATCCGAGTAAAATCTTTCCCACTGTTGTTTTTCCGGTTCCGCTCGGCGCTTTAAGATAAACTATTTCTCCTTTCCTTAAAACCAAGTCGGTAACATTCATAAGTTTTTTATCGGAGTAAAAACCGAGTCTGCCGTTAAAAACTCTTATTCCGGTTTTAACTTTCAAAATAATTTCGCTTCCCGCCGCCGGTTTTCTTTTCCGCTTTTCTTTCCCGAGCCAGCTGAAATATTCCTCTTCGGAAAAAGCTCTCTGTTTAATTTTCTCATCTTCAAGAAATAGTTCATGATACGCGAAATTTTCTCTGAGAGCCGAGAATGAGTTTTCCAGCATGCTTAAAACCGAATAGTCATGCGTGATTATCAATATTGTCGGGCGATTTTTTACATAATAAAAAAGAAGAAGTTTTAACAGAACATCCCGTTTGGCAACATCAAGATGACTTGTCGGCTCGTCAAAAACAAAGAGCGCGTTCCACGAAGTTCCCCTCACAAGTTTGCTGATTTTTATCAATCCCATTGAGTTAAGAAACCGCTGTTTTTCTCCTCCGCTCGGACGGAAAGGTTTGGGATAAATATCAAGAAGGGAGTTTAACTCAGCATCCGATAAATCAGGGAAAAGTCCCGATAAAATATCTTTTTGTTCGCCGCAATCCGAGAGACTACCTTCCGTAAGCTGCTCCTTGATTTTTCTCACCGGAGAAAGATGAGCCGACGGTTCTTGAAACACATAAAAACCTTTTGCGAGAATATCTTTCACTCCCGGCAGTGTTAAATATTTATCGTACGGCTCATCGTCTATTCTTACGTCGTACTCATCTCCGGTAAGCAAACCGAGCAACGCCTTTGAGATAAGGGTTTTCCCGACGCCTGACTCGCCGAAAAGAAAGTTAACTTTGTTGTTCTCAATCTTAAGAGAATCAACTTTGATGCGGGGACCGCGCTTTACGGAAATATCAACTTTAAGCTTCATCAGTTTAATTTTTTCCTTTTAATCAAACCGTTAGAAATTTTGTACGCCGCAATAAGCGTAAAAATCAGAACGAAGGCAGTTGAAACTCCCTGCAGATGCTTGGTTAAAAGCTCCGAAATATATAACGGATTGGAAAAAATATTTCCTATCGCGAGAATGTCCTGCTTGCTGTCGAGATTTCCTAGTAAACTTCCGAGCGTGCCGGGTAGATTGCTAAGAGCGATGTTTGAGGTTAAACCGACCGAAACAATAAAATCGACGCTGCAAATTAAAAAAATAGTGGAAGCAAAAACGTTTACGCCCTTATTTATCAGATAGGCAAGACTGTTGCTCCACAAAATTTCCCTGTTGATTATTTTATTTTCTTTGATACCGAGAACGAGCATCGCGTTGTAAAAATCAGATTTCTTAAAATGATTAATTCTGTTTTCCAGTTCTTCGATTACTTCATTGAGGAAAGCAAATGAAATAATAAAAACAAGGAAAAGTATCAGCGCGAATCCAGACAAATCCACGACAATCAAAGCGAAGAAATATGCGATTAAAACCCAGATAACCTGCGGAATCGATTCGAGAAAGTCGAGAGCCAAATCAAGCGCGTACGCCGCCGCGCCGAGGGCGTTCCGAATGAAAAAATGCTTAAGCAAAACTATTCCCCAAGCGGCGAAAAAAGAAACCGCAACCGATAGCAGCGCGATCAGAAATGTATTTAGGGAACTTACTATTAACCGGTTAAAAGCGGGAGCGTTCAGAAAAAACAAATCCCAGGCGAAAAGCAAAATGAGTCCGCCGGCAAAAATAAAAAGCCACAATTTATCCTGCTCGTCCGTTATTCCGGCAAAATAATTTGATATTTTCTCTGCAAACTTAGTTATCATATTTGCTTTCCAATTTGAGCGAATACAAATCAATAAAAACATCTACCAGCTTAACGGAAAAGAAGATTAAGAAAAGAATAAAGAAGAGAATATCAATTTCCTTAAAAAGGAACGACTGAAGCATTTCGTAAAACAAACCCGATTGAATGTTCAGCGCCATGCCGATAATTATTAAACCGGTAATCACAAAACGGCTTATCTGTTTGAACGAGCCGACAAACTGCAGATGAGCCGATTCAAACTCCTGCGAAAAAATTGTGTCGCCCAAATCGATATTGATTTTCAGCAGCGATTTCAGCAGTCCGCCGGTTGTATCGCGCCGGAACATCGGCATATTTTTTACGCGCAGCGTCTCCACATACCCCCGTTTATTTTCGGAATTCAGAAGCTGAAAAAATCTGTTCACCGCCGTAATCAAAACGCCGTTTGTAAAAACTCCGAAAATTATTATCCAAAGGAACGTTACGTTTTCGGAATTAAATTTTAAGATATAGGCGACAACATAAACCGGAGAAAAGAGAACAAAATAGGCGGTAAACCTAATCAGCGCGCCCAAAATCAGAAGTGAAAGCTGCTTGAGGTTTAATTTTTCCGGCACAAATTGTTTTTTTCGTTCCTTGAAAAATCTTTTGATCAAACGATAGAATTTGTTCTTCCCTTCCAGTTCCAAATAGAATTTAACCGAAGCCAGTCTTTCCGCAAGATAAAATATCAGAAATTCAACCGCCGCGAAAAGTAAAATGAATTTTAAGAATTTCCACAAGATTTCCGAAACCGCTTTCCCCGATAATTTCTTTTTATAGGAGCCGGTTTTGAGTTCTTTTTCCGTAAATTCTTTTTCCACGAACTCATTAAGATTTGCAATCAAACCGCCGCTTTTTTTCTTTTCGCCTGAAAAGAAATTCGTTACCGCATCGGAAAAAATTTCTCTGTCGTAGCTGCTGTTAATGTCTAATCCCGATTCAGAAAAAATTGAAATTACCTCGCTGTAATCCGCAGTGATTTTACTGCTATCAATATATAAAAAGGAAATAAGAAGCAACAGACTGCCGAAAATCAGCAGTCCCGACAAATGACGAATTATTTTGCTCTTTATTTTCTTATTCATAATAAAATTCAATTAACTAAGTAACATAATAAAAGTAAATAATAACTGAAACGGAAATTAGTCGTTTCAAATTAAAGTGAGGAGATTCTATCAACTTAAAGAAATAATCATTCTCATCAACCCATTGATTTATCAGTGGGGAAAAGGGGAACTATAATTTCTGTAACCGGCTCACCGGTTTATGCGCCATGGAGTTAATGAAACCGGTAAACCGGTTGAACTTCATTCCCTTTACGTCCTAATCCCATTGCTGAAGCAATGGGTTAATGATCAAAAGACAACAGCGGCGTTATTATTTGGAACGGACAAAGGATAAAATGGAATGAAAGGAGGAATTAATAATTTTTTTTTACATTTCCCGTCATTCGTCTCGTGTTTTGCTTCAACGCATCTATGAAGAACATTACAATTCTATAAAAGAATAATAGAGGGCTTTGCATAACATAGCAGTATGTCATTCTGCTCCTCCTCCAAGGCGGAGCGGGAGAAGAATTTTAGACTGGTAATAATACCAAATTTAGAGATATTTCGGACGGCTTACACTTGGCGGATTGGCGGATTAGCGGACTCAATAAGACAAATTTAGTACCTTATCAGTAACATTCGTGTAATTTTTGGCAGAATATTTTTAAACGCCCTCTAAAGTCCTTTGTTGATAAGGGTTTTAGAGATTATTTTTTTTGTTCAACTTTTTCCCTTTTTGGTTCTGGCTTTTCCATGTTAGGTTTTGTAAAGCTTTCTTTTTTTTGTTCAAAAATTAAATTGAACTGCATTCGCAGTTCTTGTGATTTGGGAAGATATCTCCTATGGGTTTCACCCATAGTTATTACAAATTTAAGCGCTTCGCGCTTTTGGAGTGAAATATTGAATTGTTGAATCTCACGGTTTACAAAAACCGAAGCCGGAAAATTTTTTATTTAAACAAACTAACTGCTAAGCAATTTAATTCAATAGCCACCAAATTTCGCATAAAATCGAAGAATGAAAATCAATATTTGAAGAAACTAACTGCGAAGCAGTTAAATTCACAATAGCCCCGAATTTAATTCGGGGTTAATGAAAGGAAGGAGGAATACCAACTGCGAAGCAGTTGAAGCAATGGGAGCGCTCTTTTCTATTTCATTAAATTCGAGCGTGCAATATTATCTTCTCTATGATTTAGATCCTTGGTGCATTTTCAGTAAAAGTTCGTGTCATTTTTGCGAAATATTTTTCCAAATATTCTACAGTAATTTGTTGGTAGGGCTTTAGTAGATTATTTTTATAGCTTTTCTCCCTTTTTGGTTCCGGCTTCTCCGGGTTTGGTTATGCAAAACTTTCTGATAATAACATAGACGATATGATTTTGTACTTGCTCCGTAGGAGCAAAACCTTTGTAATAAACAATTAATCTCCAATCAAAAGCTCCGTAGGAGCGATACAATAAATACAATGATTATCTCGTAAGCATAGATGTGCCGCTCCTACGGAGCTAATAGATAAAGGGATGCATACTTATTACCAAGATATCACTCCTACGGAGTTACTTCTCTTTTATATAATGTGATGAACAATCTCTTAGATATTTTGACGCGATACGTAACCAGTTAGTCTTAATATCTAATTCTACCAATATTGGCATTCTTAAAGTCGCCGAAATAATATCGGAAATGAAAAACCTCTGAACTTGTCCCGACTGCCTTTCGTTGGGATTTACCCCGCCAACCTTCGTTAGTAAAATCCTTTCAGAGATTATTCTTTTCAGGTTATCTCCTGTCCATGTTGGGTTTTACAAAAGTTTCATTTAAACTAACTGCGAAGCAATTGAATTTATAATAGCCCCGAATTTTAATTCGGAGTCAATGAAAGAAAGAAGAGATACTAACTGCGAAGCAGTTGAATTAATGAAACCACTCCTCTTTATTTTTTAAATAAAAATTACAAAAAACTTGCCTAACATTTTCATTACAATTATGTTTCATTATCATTTAGAAATTTCTCAGAGGAAAACAATGGATATTAAAGGAAAATCAGTTTTAGTTCTCGGAGGTTGGGGCTTGGTGGGAAACGCCATTATTCGTAAGATGATTTCCAAACAGCCGAGACAAATTATTGTTACTTCACTAAGAGAATCGGAAGCCAAAGAAGCTTGCGACCAGCTTCATAAACTTAATCCCGGACTGCCGGAAGATTATTTTGTTCCCTGGTGGGGAAATATTTTTGTGCGCGATGAATTTAAAGATCTCGACAGGAACCTAATTTTGGAAGAACCTGAGAAGCGCGCGACACTGCTGCACGACATTCTTGACGAACTTGACGACGAAATATTAAAGGCGAGTTCTCTCTACAAATTAATCGATACTTACAAACCGGAAATAATTATCGACGCGATTAACTCCGCCACCGGAATCGCTTACCAGGACGTTTACACAAGCTACCGTGAGATTAAATCCCTTTTTGCAAAAAATCCCGAAAAAGAAGAAGTGATGAAAGCAACGGAACAACTTCTCTGCACGCTGTATGTTCCGCAGTTAATCAGGCATATTCAGGTGCTTTATAATTCAATGCTTGAAGCGGGAACAAAAGCGTACGTTAAAATCGGGACAAGCGGCACGGGCGGCATGGGACTTAACATCCCTTACACGCACAGCGAGGAAAGACCTTCGAGAGTGCTTCTCAGCAAGTCCTCAGTCGCGGGCGCGCACACGTTGCTTCTTTTCTTAATGGGCAGGACTCCGGGCGCGCCGATTACAAAGGAAATTAAACCGACGGCGGCAATTGCGTGGAAGAGAATCGGTTACGGAGAAATCAAGAAACGGGGCAGAGCCATTGAAATTGTTGACGTTCCTTTTGATTCCCCATTTAAACTCGATGGTAAATTGGAACTGAAAATCGGAGAAAAATTTCCCAAAACCGGCGAGACTCTTAAATCGGTATTTATTGATACAGGGGAAAACGGCACATTTTCCCGTGGCGAATTTGAAGCGATTACATCGCAGGGACAGATGGAATACGTTACTCCGCAGGAAATTGCGGATGACGTTTTGTTTGAAATTCAGGGCGGCAACACCGGACACGACATAATCAATGCGCTTGATAACGCTACGCTCGAACCGACATACCGCGCGGGCTTTATGCAACATTCCGCCGTTGAACAACTTGAAGAGCTGGAGAAAATTCACAATGTGGACAGCGTTGCATTCGAGCTTCTCGGACCTCCGAGATTATCAAAACTTCTGCATGAAATTCACTTAATCAAGCTTGTAAAAAACGAGATGAAATCAATCTTGGAAACAACGCCGGAAGAGTTATCCGAAAAGATTGTTGAGATTGTGAAATCGAACGACGAGCTGAGGAATCAGATTCTCTCAATCGGTATTCCGATTCTCCTCCCCGACGGTAAAAATCTGCTGAGAGGAAACGAAATGAAAATCCCTCCTTATCGCGGAGAAAACGAACTTGACATAAATGAAGATAACATTAATCTCTGGGCAAAGGACGGCTGGGTCGATCTGCGCGTTTCCAATATGGAAAGATGGCAGCAGAGAATCCGCGATATCATTGACGAAGCAAACTCAATCGCTCCGGAAGATACAAGCTCGATGTACGTAAGAAATAAAAAGTATTGGAACGACTTCGGAGAGATAGACCTCGGCAAAGTTGTAAGCTGGATTTTCATTACCGAAGAACACGGCGCAAGAGGAAAAGATTAGCGTCCTATTTTTTTCCAAAAAATATTATTAACAAAAAAGCCCGACATATTGCCGGGCTTTATATTTTATATTAAGCGCATTGCGTTTTTCCGCTTTACTTCAGCAGAATCATCTTTTTTGTCTCAACGAAATTTCCGCTTCGTAATCTGTAATAATATACTCCGCTTGATAAACCCGAAGCGTTGAACTTAACTTCATAGTTTCCCGAAGGAAGCGCTTTGTTTACTAACTCCGTTACGCGTTGTCCCAATACGTTATATACCGAAAGATTTACATTCGCCGTTTTCCCTCTTTCGTTCGGAACGCTGAATCTTATCGTTGTAGAAGGGTTAAAAGGATTCGGGTAGTTTTGCGCAAGCTCGTACTTCGTTACCGCCAGCGTTCCTTCAAGAGGAATTTCCTCAGTCGCCGGTTTGTTCAGAAGCGTTTCCGAAGAGTATATTTTAGCCAAGCCGTATTCCGGCGACGCCAAGTTGTCGCTTATCCTTATCTGCAGCTTAACCGTTCTGCTGCTCATTCCTTCGGTGTTTACTTTGTAGGCTATGTTTTTGTACTGTCCCGCTTCGTTTTTCGTAAAGGTTACGTTATCGTACGAACCGATTACTTCTCCGCTTGACGCGTCGATTAACCGAACGGTAAAGTTTATATTGTCGTTGTCGCCCAATACTAACGCCGCGGTCGTATCGTCGGTTACGCCGAATATCACGCTGTACTGAAAATCGCTGTTCGAGTTCAACTCTATCGGTTCGGTTTCGAGGTAATTGTTCAGAGCCGTCAAACTGTCGATTGCGAGCGTATCGGGCAACGTCTTAAAATCAACCGTCTTTCCGTCAAGGAGAACGTCGCCGACGGCAAAGTAAAACTCCGCAGAGTCCTTTCTTACCACGCCTTCCCTTCCGGCGTAATATGCGTTTACGTCGTCCTTGGAAGGAGGAGCGTCAACCGACGTAAGAAATTCATACGGAGAGTTCGAATCTTCAAAAGACATTCCTTGTATATTCTTCATATCGTTTATGTTGTAGGACTGAACATAGTTTGTCGATGTCGAAAGAAATCCGTTGATGTGATTATTTGACCCCACAACATACTTGCTCTGAGCCGGATGTTCGCTCCACGTTACGTAGTAATCGTCTTCGGCGTAGTTCGAGCTTATGCTCGGCTTAAATGCGTTATTGCCGTAAACTAAAAATTGTCCCCAATTATTGGTTGCCTTTTCCCTTACAACAATATTGTTGTAAATAGTTCCGGCTTTGTCTCCTCCCCTTGAGCCTACAACTTTCTTGTACCCGTGCCACGCAAGCTCGACCGTTCCGTTGGCAAAAGCAATGCTCGGATCGGTGTTCTGCATATATCCGCTTCGGTAGGAGGGAGTATATTGTTCCGAAAAAACAATTGACGATGATGCGGGTAATAATTTTGAAAATTTAATATCGTAGCTACTTTGCCAAGCCAAATAAAATTCATTTACGCCTTTTGTTATCGTTGGTTTTATATCCGAAGGTGTCGTATTTGGAACAGAAAGTATGTTGCTATACCAATAAATATTTCCGTTATATAAATCGCAATTGCCGGCTCTGCATTGCAGACCGTAGTCTGAACTCCATACAACAATAAAATTTGTTCCGTTAAAAGCGATTGTCTGATAAAAATCTTTTGAGTAGGGTCCGAGTCCGAGAACTCCGATATCTTCGTCCACTATAAGTTCGTCTTCAAATGTTAATGTATTGTCGTGGCAATCGAATAATTTTATTATAATATCCCCGTCGTTTGGCGGAATACCCCCGTGGATTTGGTATGAAAGCAATATTTTATAATTGGAATAAGCGATTGAAGGGCTTTTCCCCGCATCAATTGGCTCCTGTTTATTTGTTAGCTCCCACGTCCTCCCGTTGTCCGTACTCATCTCAAGCCAAACCTCTCCCATACTCTCGTATGTTAAAAACAAATTGCCGTTGGCGGTTCTTATCATTTTACGCTGGTTGTTGTTTGCAAAGGCGGATTGATTATCCGAAAGCTGCGTTCCTTTCATTACCGCCGTTACGGTTGCGCCGGCGTTATTAAACACAACGGGAGTTTCGGCGTGGTCGGCGTGCTGAAATGTTGCGCTGCCGCTCGGACTTGCTTCCCACCATTGAAAATAAAACTTATGGTCTCTGCCGTTAATGTTTATCGTTTGCGGGCTTTCGGCTTTGACGGAGTAGTAGGGTTTGTTTGGTGCAATCTCTTGATGAAGGAAGACGCCTTGATGTTCGCCGCCGGTCGTTATTTGATAAGGCGAAGAATAACTGTGCCAAACAGCAGCAGCGCCTCTATTGCGTGTTCCTTTCGGGTCGGAGGTATCATCCCTTACCCACGGGTCTTTTATAAAAATGTTTGTTAAGTTATTTTGACCTTCAAGTGAAGTTTGAATTGTTGTATTATATGCTGTGTTCAAATACGCATTTTGAATGTACCATGAATCAAGATCCTTTGATATCGTGAAATATGAATGATTTTTATACGAGAGACTATCTATAGTTTTAGCATAAACTTTATAAAATTTTTCTGTAGTTCCAGGCTTAAATGATGTATCGCTCCTAAAAATATATGGTGTATTATTAGGCAATTCAATCATTACCACTCCTTGAGGAAAATTCATCCAATCATTTAAATCATCTGACCAGAAACTATAATTTTTATATTGATTGTTTGAAGCATCATATTGTTCAAAATAACATTTGGCGTAATCATTAGCGTTATCATAAAAATGATAATACTCGGTAATTACATCACTAACCGGCTGATTATTTTTAAAAACCCTAGCTTTAATGGTATAGTTGTATACATTAAATTGTAACTGTATTCCTCTATCAGTATATAAAGTGGATTGCATAGTTGGCTCTGGCCCATTTATTGTATATCTAATTTCTCCGTTATTTATATTTGTAGCAAGATAAATGTAATTATTACTAAAATCATAATTACCGCCTTTTGGGAAAAAGACTAAATCTTGTACGCTATTATTAATTGTATAACTTGCTTCTGATTCTTGGCTCGGGTTGAATCCGTTTTTATATGCTATTGCTTTTATTGTCATAGATCTATAAACATGTATAGGGATAGTATAAATAGGAGAATTTGTATCCGGACTTCCACCGCTTGTAGTATAATGTATTTCTGCATTTTCGGTATTACTATTAAGTGAAACATTTATTGTATCTTGATAAAATCCTTGAGGAGGATTAAAAGTTACCGCCGCAACTTGCGGATAGTCATTTATAGTAATCGGGAAGCTTAAACCGTAACCTGGTCCGGAAGGATTGCCGAGTGTATGAAATTTTATCCTATATTCTCCACTTATTATATTGTTAGGAACAGTATATAAAACTTCATTTCCGCTCCCTATGTAACTGTAAGGTGTTGAAATAGGTTCAATAAAATTTCCTTGTAGGTCAATAAGTGAAATGCTGAGATATCCATTTTCCGTGTCTGACCATTTGATTGAATAAGTTTCATTTTTTTTCCAAGTTGTTCCCGCATTGGGTTCCGTGACTGTTACAATTCTGCTAACGCTCCATCCAATATCTTTTAATAAACCAAATGTTATTTCACCAGGTGAATGTATTGCTTCAGCTTTATCGGTATAAGGGGTCATTAAGGAATTTGAATTCCCCGGTGGATATGTGTTTTCATCCCAATGTGAAATGCTACTTCCTTCCATCCAAGAAAACGGTGCAAATATTTTTGGGTACCCATTTGGTTCCATTTGCTCGGCGTTATAACCGGCAAAAAAAAGATTATCGCTTGTTAATGCATCTCCCAATGAAGATGTATTATTGTTGAAATCATAAATTAAAAATGAACCATAGCCGGTTTTTATTTTATCATCATATTTTATCGGATCAGTATTATTTCCCATTCCCCAATAACCTATATAAGTATTTATATCATATTCGAAACTGCTTATAAAGCCTATACCATGTGTAAATTCGTGCATAGTGGTAGTAACAAAATCATACTTTTCAGCTGGTGTGTTCCCATCGGTGCCATAATACCAAGCAATATCTCCATTTAACTTTATTACTATATCGTAATTCCAATAAGTACTGTCTATCAATAAATAGTTTGAATTGCTTGAATCCTGATTCATATTCGTTTCGCTTTTTGATTCTGCCAAAGAAATAGTATAGTATTTATTGGTATCCGGTGCATTCAAAAAATTCTTTATATATGCTGTTGTATTTGCTTCGGCTAATGTCCCGCCACCCAACGAAACGCTATCACTCCATATTGCTTTAATTTTTATATCTTGTGTTGTGTTTATAATTTCTCTCCAAATATTCATTGCGTAAGTAAAAGCCGTTTGTGCAGAGTCAGGAAAATCTGCACTAAACGAAACGGAAATATTTGTTAATGTAGTTTTATTAAGTAAATCCTTATTTAAATATATTTCCGGCGGCGGAACTTTAGTAAACCGATTAACTTTCCCTGCAAGTGATATTTCTTCTTGTTGTGCAATTATCAGCAAATTTAATAATGTTGATAAAAGTGCAAATAGTAAAATTATTTTTTTCATTTTAAAGCCTCATAATTAGTTAATGATTTTTTATAATAAAAAAGAAAAAACCGTTCTTTTTTATAAACTGTATATTCCATTTAATTCCTATGTCCGATTAAAATAATCCCGGAAATCTCATTCCCGAACGTTTCTCCTACGGCTACTACTGTATTATATTTTACTGAAACTTTATCATATAAAATATTATTAGCCGTTATTTCATTATACCGAAACCACCTTATTCCGTTAAAGACTGCAACTTCACCGTTTGCACCGGCGGCAACAATATTGTTATTTCCATCCCCTTTTACATCTTTGAAGAACAACTGACTGCCTTCTAATTCTACCGTCCACTGACCGGATACTCCACTAACTATGCCGAAACCGGAGACATAAACTTTTAAGCCGTTTTTAGTCCACATCCCGCGAAAATATTTATTGTTACCTATCTCCAATCGTTTAATGTTGTTTTGTTCATCCATTTTATAAACAGAATATTGAGTGGGTACCGAAAAATAAAGTTCTTGTTTGCCGGTTATAATATTATTTACGCCCCATACCTCTTGTATTGCAGATCCTGTTCCGCTCTCTATCTTCTCCCAACCGTTGCCGTCGTAATGAGCTATGTTGCCGTTATTGCCTACAACATAGAAATCAGAGCTTGATGTGCCCCACATCGCGTTGATTGACATTGAAACCGAAGATGGCAGACAAAATTTATTTATCTGTACATTATCTTCAATAACCGCTATTTTATCTCCCGAAGAACTTATCCATATTTGTCCATCATCAAACGCAAATATAGCGCTTGCCGGATATGGTGTTAAATGCTGTTGTCCACAAACAGTTGGGAAATAAATTCTTTTCAACTCCCACTCTTGCCCGTTCCAATGAACGGCGTTGTAGGGTTGAACCCACACGCCGTTACTGTCCCATTGGTCTGTCCAAGAGGTGTGTATTTCTCCCACAGCCCAAATGTCGTTCTCGTTTATTATTGCCACATCCCGCAAATAACTGCTTCCGTTTGCTCCGCCGAATGTAAAAGTCTCCCAAGTAAAATCGTGGCTTGTCGTATCCATTGTGGTTGCGGTTACGGTTTGGCTTTTTAAGGTCGGCTTCTGCGGTTTTATCAACTCCGCCTGGTAAGCGTAGGCGCGGTTCGGCAACAGTCCTTCGTCGTAAATAAGCGTGTCGGCGGTGGTAAGCTCAAGCGTTTGTTTAAGCGTATCGTTTGCGTAAAGTTTTACGCTTGCCGGCAATTCCGCATTTGTTTCGTTCAGCTTTATCCACGCTTCGGTGCAGCTTGCGTCCTCTACGGTAAGAGTAAGCGAGCCGCCGTTTCCGCCTTCCGGCTCGTTAAACATATTACAAGAGGTTGCGGTAATAATTAAAATTGTCGTCAATAATAAAAACGGCAAAAGTATCCGGCGCTTTCTATTTGGCATAGTTATCCTCATAGTTTAATATTTAAGGTTTTACTCGAGGAGTTGTATATGTTATTCCCTCTCGGTAAATTAGGTTTATACGCGCGGCGCATCGGTAAATCCCCCGGGCTGCGTAATCTTTTCTTTATCTTTTTTCTTCAAAACCATTTTTCTTAAAACCCCCTTTCCTTTTTAAGTAAATTTGTTCT
>WGCV01000004.1 GCA_015493615.1 Melioribacteraceae bacterium | reverse complement strand
TTGTTCGTTGAAGGTATTTAGCAGCATCATTACTTTCATACCTTCGAGGAAACGAGTACCTCGAAGGAAAGTTAAATGCCGAATTTTCTCGCTTTTTGCTTAATTTTTTAATTCCCCTCTGGACAGAGGGGTGGATTCCGACGTAACGGAGCAAAGTCGGAAGACGGGGTGTGGGGAAAAGGCGACAAAATCCGCTACGTTTATCCGTAGCGCTTTTACTTGGGTGAAATATTGTTGGATGATGTAAATCTTTCGACTATTGACCGATGTCCGATACAGGGACATCAGTCATAGTCTGAATCATAATTTTATCAGTGGAAAGAAGCCACTTTCAGCATTTTAATCGAAAGTACCAGTAATCTCCAAAATTGATAGATCATGCACTTTCTTCTGAATTGCTCGCTTTTTAAAGGGTACATACCGAAGTTCCAATCGGTGTAGTTCCTTTCTTCCCACGAGGTTTGAAGATATTGTTTTGTTGGATCGTAACCCATTTTTAACTCTCCTTTATTTATAATTAAATTTTTAATCGGGAATTAATGACCAGCCGAAGTTGGCTTTTGCTTTCCACATGAAGGCATAGTGCATTAGCCATTTAAACCAATGTCCCGCTAAGCCCGGTTCGCCCATTGTGTAATTGATGTCGCGTCCGAAATCCGGGTATTTTGTGTAGTCGGGAATTGTCGGGTAAACCGACATTGTTCCCGCAAGTCCTCGAATTCCGTATCCCATTGAAACTACGCAAATCGATGCAAATTTAGCCATTGAAGCGTTATGCTTAAATTTGGAATCAAGGGGTTTATTGTTTAATATAATATCCGCAATGTTTTCAGCCGTTGCGTGTCCCATTACTGCGCTCGGCATTCCCGTACGGGGCGGAGCGGGCGTTAATGGGCGTCCGCTTGCGGTAGTTCTCGGACGGGAAATCGAGTGAGGCGGAGCAAAAGCAATTCCAACGGCGAAAATATTTTTCCATGTCGGGTTTTGCAGCCTTGTAGGCCAATCGTCGCCTCGCCATTCGTGATAAGGTTTTTTCGCGCTGGAATAATCGGAATCAACGGTCATCAAACCGTTCGGCTTGAACAAACTTCCATCCGTAATTTCGTTCCCTTCTTTGTCAATCCCTTTAATTCCGACTCCGGCAAAAGCGGGAATAAGCATAGAAAAGTCATATTCCATTATGCCTTCCGTACCGTCAATATGCTCGTAGTAAATTTTACCCGGTTCAACTTTATAGACGGAATTCTTCATATACCATTTTACGCCGAACTCGGTGAACAACGATTCAATAATATTTTTAGTATGAGCTACATAGCCGTTGTTCCGCACATATGCGCCTCCCATTCCTAAATCGCCGGCCATATATTCGTTGGAAATGTAGCGAATATCAGCCATGTCGGATAATCCCATTTTCTTAATCAAATTGGCGACATTCAGCGTGTATTCCAAAGCGGCGCCCTGACATGTTGCGCCTCCGTGTCCCAACCCAATTACAAGCTTCTGCTTTTTCCCTTCTTTCATCTTCCGAATTATTTTCTGAAGCTCGTTCCAAGTGTGAGTAGCGTGCTCATAATGGCAAATCGAAAGAGTGCCCGATTTATCGGGGCCTAAACCTTCGGTCGCATCAAAATTTAGTTTTGGTCCGGTCGCATTTACTAGTATATCATATTCAATTTTTTCTTTTTCTCCCGATTCCACATGCTCAATACTTACAAAACCTTTGTCCGTAGCGTTATCCCCGTCGGGATGAATTGTCCGTGCAAAGGCGTGTTTAAAAACAATACCCAGTTTTTTGTAAGGTTTTGAGAGGGGAAATTTTACCTGATCGGCTACCATATGTCCTGTTCCTACCCAGATATTTGAAGGCACCCACTGGTAATATTCGTTTGGCGAAATCACGAGGACTTCATGGTTCTTTTTCAGAAGGTGTTTAAGGTTTAATGCAACGGTATGACCGGAAATTCCCGCTCCGATTACTACTACTCTTGACATCTTTTCTCCTCTTGATTATTAAATAATTCACAATATAATAAAAAAGATATATTGTGTGATTCACTAATGAAAAATTTTTTTGATTTTTTTTTGAAAAGTAAAATCCGTTCTTCGCGGTTCTTAAAACTTAAATCATGACTTCATGCCGTAGATTTCGTATATTACTAAATTATTTTAGAAATATTTCGGACAAGAAAATATATGGCTCAAACGCCTTTAATGACACAATTTTTCCAGATTAAGAAAGAAAATCCCGACACGATTTTGCTTTTTCGCGTAGGGGACTTTTTTGAAACATTTGACGAGGATGCAAAAATCGCGTCGAAAGTTCTCGGTATAGTTTTAACCAAACGCGCCAACGGAAAAGCAAGCTCGGTGCCGCTTGCCGGTTTTCCACATCATGCTATTGATACATATTTACCCAAGTTTATCCGCGCAGGTTACCGTGTGGCAATCTGCGAGCAGGTGGAAAATCCTAAATTTGCCAAAGGACTTGTAAAACGGGAAGTTGTGGAAGTGGTTACGCCCGGAGTGGTTTTTTCGGATAAATTGCTGGAGTACAATAAAAACAACTATTTGATGTCGCTGCACGTCGAGGGTGAAATTGTCGGGATTTCTTTTTCTGATATTTCCACCGGCGAATTTTACGCTTACGAAATCAGAGAAGCAAAACTTAAAGAACAATTTTCGTTAATAAATCCCGCTGAGATTTTAATATCAAAAAAGGATAAGGATTATCTCGAACCTATTATCAAATCTCTTTTCCCCGAAATCAGAATATCAAAATTGGAAGACTGGTTTTTTGATTACGATTTTGCCGTTGACTTGATTAAAGAACATTTCGGAGTAAAGACTTTAAAAGGATTCGGAGTTGAGCATTTAACGGCGGGGCTTTCAGCCGCCGGCGTAAATCTGAATTATCTTAAAGAAACACAAAAAGCCAATTTGCCTCATCTGAATAAAATAGCGATTTACAATCCTTCCGATTATATGTCGCTCGATTTTGCGACGAAACGAAATCTCGAAATAATGGCTACGATGCACGACGGCTCGCGCGAAGGGTCTTTAATTCAAGTCCTTGATAAAACAAAAACGGCAATGGGCGGAAGAATGCTGAAGAAGTGGGTTTCCGCTCCGCTGACAAAACTCGCTCCGATTCTGAAACGGCAGCAGAGCGTGGAGGATTTTGTGAAAAACAAATCTTTGCGCGAAAATCTTCAGAACGAGCTGAAAGAAATAAGCGACTTGGAACGCCTTACTTCCCGGATAAGCACCGGCAGAGCAAACGCGAGGGAACTGGTAAATCTTAAATTATCGCTAAAAAAGATTCCGATTATCAAACAGCTGCTTGATCAAGCCGAATCGGAGGAATCAAAAAGAATTAACGATTCCTTAAACGAACTCGAAATGATAATCCGTAAGATTGAGATCGCCGTTACTGACGAGCCTCCGTTAAATATCAGCGACGGCGGAATTATCAGAAAGGGCTACAACATTGAGCTTGACGAATTACGCGACATTTCAAAAAACGCTAAAACTTGGATAGCCAATCTGCAAAGGGACGAGCGGGAACGGACAAACATTCCGTCTCTGAAAGTCGGCTTTAATAAAGTATTCGGATATTACATTGAAATAAGCAACACGCATAAAGAGAAAGTTCCGGAAGATTACATCCGGAAACAGACGCTTGTAAGCAGCGAGCGTTATATTACTCCCGCCCTTAAAGAATATGAAGACAAAATTTTGAACGCCGAGGAAAAAATCGGCGAGCTGGAATTTCATCTTTTTAACGAACTCCGGAAAGAAGTGGCTTTTTACGCAAAAGCCATTCAGGAAAACGCGCATCTTATTGCCGCGCTTGACTGTTATTTATCTTTTGCAGAAGCCGCCGACGAATACAATTACGTAAAACCGACTTTAACCGAAGGGAACGAAATTTTTATTAAGAACGGAAGGCATCCGGTTGTTGAGCGTATTCTTCCCCCAACCGAAAACTTTGTGCCTAACGATTGCAAACTCAATAATTCCGAAGAGCAGATAATCATTCTTACGGGACCGAATATGGCGGGGAAATCAGTTTATCTAAGGCAAATCGGGCTTTTGGTTTTACTGGCTCAGATTGGTTCGTTTGTCCCCGCCGAGGAAGCCGAGATTGGAATTGTCGATAGAATTTACACACGAGTCGGAGCCAGCGATAACATCTCCGCCGGCGAATCCACTTTCCTTGTCGAGATGCAGGAAGCGGCAAACATACTTAATAACGCCACAAACCGGAGCTTAATTCTGCTTGATGAAATCGGGAGAGGAACAAGCACATTTGACGGAATCTCAATTGCATGGGCGTTAACCGAATACTTGCATGAAAACCCGAAAGTTGCGGCTAAAACTCTTTTTGCAACGCATTATCACGAGCTTAATGAGATGGCGGAGATTTTTCCGAGGATTAAAAATATGCGCGTCGAGGTTAAGGAGTACGGCGACAAAGTAATTTTTCTCCATAAAGTTTCCGAAGGAAGCGCCGACCACAGTTACGGCATACAGGTAGCGCGGATGGCGGGACTCCCGATTTTCGTAACGAACCGCGCAAAGGAAATTTTAAACAACCTTGAAGGTAAAGAGCTGACGCCTTACGAGGTAAAGAAGAGCAAAATCGCTAAGTTCAAGCAGGATAAGGATCAGCTTAATCTGTTTGAATTTCAGGACGACAAGCTCCGCAAGGAAATCTCCGAAATCCCCGTTGATAACATTACGCCGATCGAGGCATTGAATAAATTGAATGAATTAAAAAAGAAGGTAAAAGATGATTAAGAATAATCTTCAAAAATCGTTATTGTTCTTTTCGCTTCTGCTGATTATTGCCGGCTGCGGCAAAAATTATACTCCCGAACAAAAAGCATATATCGCAAAAATAGAAAAGGAGAGAGCCGAAAAAAACGACTGGTTCAAAACTTCCCCGGAATCTCCTTTCAACTACAAAGAAAAAATTCCCTTCCACAAACTGAAATATTTTGACGTCGATCCCGCATGGGTTTTTCACAGCAAACTTTACGAATATCCGGTTAAAGATTCATTAACTATCTACGGCACAAAAGGAGAAGGAAGACCGACAATAAAATTCGGTTATATTAAATTCAATGTCGGCGGGAAAAAATATAAAATGAACGTTTACAAAAGCCGCGCCCGCAACGGAAAGCGCTACTACAGCATTTGGTTTACCGACAAAACCACAAATAAAGAATCATACGGAGTAGGACGCTACATCGATTTTGAGAAAAACCCCGACCCGAATTTTGTTTACACGATTGATTTTAATTTGGCGTATAATCCCTACTGCGCTTACAGTCCGGCGTACTCATGCGCTATTCCTTCCAAAGATGATTATCTCGATTTGGCGGTAACGGCGGGAGAGAAAAAGTTTCATGATTGACAAATCGGAAAGTTCTCGGCAATCTGATTTAATTGAAAAAGGTTACGAGGAAGCCGTTAAATTCGCGACTTCGCACTACGAGAACTTTCCGGTAGTTTCATTTTTGATCCCCAAACGTCTGCGGCGGCATGTCGCCGTGGTTTACCGCTTTGCGCGCACAGCCGACGATATAGCGGACGACGAAGCGCTGTCCGTCGCCGAAAAATATTTCAGATTAACCGACTTTGAGAAAAGTTTTGAGAAAGCTCTCGCCGGTAATTCCGAAAATGAATTCTGGGATTCGCTGCAGAATACGATTAAGGAATTTAATCTCAGTCGCGAAAACTTTTTTAATTTACTCAAAGCGTTCCGTTCCGATATTGAAATGAACGGCTTTGAAACTTTTGCAGACGTTCTGAATTATTGTTCCTTCTCCGCAAATCCGGTCGGAAGAATTATTCTCGAACTGTTTGAAATTCGGGACAAAAGCGCTTTCCTTTTTTCAGATAAAATCTGTACCGCTCTGCAGCTTACAAACTTTTACCAGGACGTTTCCCGAGATATTATGTTAGACAGAATTTATCTCAGTCGTGATGAGATGAAAGAGTTCTCCGTTACAAAAGAGCAGATTGCCGAAGGCGCAATTGATAACAACTTCAGAATGCTGATGCAGCGGCAAGTGGAAAGAACCAAAACAATGTTTGAAGAAGGCAAAGGTTTACTAAATTATTTAAAGGGCGGACTTAAAAAGGAAATCGCATGGACGATTCTCGGCGGAGAGGAAATTCTGAAAAAAATAGAAGCAAATAATTACGATACGCTAAACTTCAGACCCGCAATAAATAAACGGGATTTGATTCAGCTTATATTTAAAGCTCTGAAAATGTAATTGTTTTTACGGACGAAATTAACGGCTTAATTTTAACTTTGCAATATACTAAACCTAAAATGGTTAAAGAAGACCTTCGAGGTTTTTAATATTCAGCATATATTGAAAATTCATGAGCCTACTTAAAAAAGGCGATTATTTGCAAATTCAATAATTTATAAACCGCTGAAGCGGTTACTAATTTCTCTATGTTATTGCTACCCCCCCCCCGTCCGCCACGGCGGATAAGTCGTGGGCTAATAGAATGCTTATTATACATTGTAACCGTTTCAACGGTTTTTAGACCTTTCTTTAGTAAACTCATTCATTATTATTTTATAAATAACGAATTACTAAATAAATCCGGCAACCTCGAAGATTGCTTTATTCATGAATCGGTAAAACCAATTCGTAGAAGGCTTCGCATAACCTAACCTGGACAAGTTCGGAGATTTTCATTTCATCAGTTGTTAATGGCTATATTATTTCGGCGACTTTAAGAATGCCAATATTAGTAAAATTAGATTTTAACTCTTTCCGGTTAATCGCGTCAACATATCTAAGAGGTTGTTCATCACATTCTATAAAAAAGAATCAACTCCGTAGGAGTGTTACCTTTGTAATTAATAGAGCGGGCCATTATCTATTAGCTCCATAGGAGCGACACTTCAATGCATACGCGCTAATCATTGTATATTTTGTATCGCTCCTACGGAGCTTTTAATTGGAGATTAATTATTTACTACAGAGGTTTTGCTCCTACGGAGCAAGTACAAAATCATTTTGTCTATATAATTATTATAAGGCTTCTCATAACCTAACTCGGACAAGTTGGGAACAAAATGAGAAAAAGTTGAACAAAAAAAATGATATCTGAAAACCTTATCAAGAAGGGATTTCAAAGTGTATTTGGAAAGATATTCTGCCAAATATAACACATATTTTACTGCTAAGCGCCTAAATTTATCATATTGAGTCCACCAATCCGCCAAGGCGGAGGAGTGTAAGCCGTCCGAAATATCTCTAAACTCGGTACTATTACCGGTTTTGAAATTCTTCTCCCGCCCCGCCTTTGCGGAAGATCAAAATGACATATACATTTAGAAGCCTATGCATAACCTCAAAAAAATTAAAGTTATGTCATTACAAGGAGTTTTATCCCAAAGTAATCTTCCAATATATGGGAGATTGCCACACTCCGATAAAAAACATCGGAGTTCGCAATGACACAATGGGGTTATGCAAAGCCTTCATTTAGATATGCAAAGGCTTCTATTTAATTTTTAATCTGTGTTTTATAAATTTTCTGCTAAAAAACCGCGAAATTTGGTTATTATACTGTTTCGATTTAATTGTTGTTCGTAAACGTTTATAAAAGTCGGACTAAGAATGCAAAATTTATCTGATAACAAAAAAAGCAGTTTTTTCTATGCATTCGCTTTGCTTCCCAAAAGAGAAAGAGAAGCGATGAACGATTTTTATACTTTTGCCCACCTCAGCGACGAAATTGCCGATAATACCGAAAAATCGATTGAAGAAAAAAAGAAAGAATTTGCCGATTGGAAAGAACAATTTAATCTCGGACTGAAAGGAAAATCCCACTTTTATCTTTTGAACAGAATCGGCGACATAATCCGTGAATTTAACCTTGACGTAAAAATATTTAACGATTTATTTTCCGGAATGGAAGACGATTTAAATGGCAAAAAAATTACTGCCCTTGTCGAACTGGAAAATTACGCTTACAAAGTCGCTTCCACAATCGGTCTGGTGATTATCGAAATTCTCGGTTACAACAATCCCGACGAAAAACAGTTTGCCGTAAACTTGGGCAAGGCGCTGCAGATAACGAACATTATGCGCGATGTTAAAAAGGACTATTTTAATTCCCGAATTTATATTCCCGAGGAGATATTTCACAAATTCGGGTACTCATCTCATGATTTATCCGACCTGAAATACAACGATTCGTTTTTGAAAATTATGAAATTTTTAGGGGCTAAATCTCACAAATTCTTTAACGACGCGTTTTCTTATTTTGACGATAAAGATTATAAAACACTTTATCCTGCTGTCGGAATGGGAAAAATTTACTATGAACTTCTGAGAAAAATCGAAGACGGGAATTACAATGTACTTCAAAACGATTTTTCCGTTTCCAAGCTTAAAAAACTTGCAATTATTTTTCGCGAAATAATTAAAGGGAGAACCGGAATATGAGATGCGCGGTAATCGGCGGCGGAATCGCTGGACTAAGCGCGGCGGTTTATTTATCCGACGCCGGAAACAACGTTACGATATTTGAAAGCGCCGGAACGGCAGGGGGGAGAATTAAGCCTGTTAATTTTCCGGGAAGCGATTTTCCCACACTTGACTACGGACAACACGCTCTTGCAACGGCTTATAAATATACTTTCCGACTAATGAAAAAACTGGGAAGTTATGAACTGTTAAAAGTTCCCAATCGCCTTGACATTACTTTTATTAAAGATGGTGAACGAGCAAAATTTACAACCGGTTATCTCCCCTACCCTTTTGATTTATTACTCGGAATTATGGGATTTAAGTTTATTTCGGGCAAAGAAAGAAGATCTTTAATTAAATTTTTGCTTTTTATTAAAAATTCGGACGAGTCGTTTTATACTTCAACGGATTTGCTGACATTTTTTTCAAAGCACAATCAGAGCGATAATCTAATAACCACATTCTGGGACAAAGTTATATTATCGATTTTTAACACTCCCACAATTGATGTTGACCCGCAGCTTTTTGTTTCTACAATGCGAAAGTTGTTCTTTGATAAAAAGGATAATTTTATAGTCTTTCCGCCGCGTCGTCCGTTGTCCGAACTTCTTATTTCCCCCGCTTTGGATTTTATTACTTCTCACGGAGGAAATGTACGTCTCTCAGAAAGAGTGGTCAATTTAAGTATCAGCGAAAATAACATAAAGAAAATAGTAACTGAAAAAGATGAATATTCGGATTTTGATATTGTCATTCTCGCGCTTCCGCCTGATAAAGCCGCAAAATTATTCCCCGATTCGGAACTCAAACACAATTTGGAATGTTTCAGATTCAGTCCGATATTAACCGGATATGTTAAAGTAAAAAAACCTTTTTTAAAGGAAAAAATGATTACTTTGGTAAACTCTAAAATAGATTGGATATTTAATTTCGGGAATTATTTCTCCGTAGTAGTCAGCGCTAATAAAGAAATTTCCGGTTTAGATAAAAAAGAGCAAAAAAATATAATTTTTTCCGAGTTAAATAAATTTTTTCCTGTTTTTTCAATTGATAATGTTTTAGATTTGAAGTTAATAAATGAAAAAAAATCTACAATAATGTCCGATAATCTTATTAATAGATTGAGAGATAAAATTTACTCACCATACACCAACCTCATTTTTGCAGGCGACTGGACAAATACCGACTTACCCGCCACAATTGAAAGCGCAGTTCTGAGCGGGAAAAATGCGGCTTGGAGAGTAGAAAATTCTCTCAAATTGTGGACTTAATTACACTAACTAAAAGAATAAAAATATTGGAGGATTTATGTCAGACCTAAAAGAAAAACTTCGTGAAAAGATTGAAGGCTGGCGTCCCAGAACCGCTAAATTGGCAAAAGAATACGGCGATGTAAAAGTCGGCGAGGTTTCCATAGCTCAAGTAATCGGCGGTATGAGAGGCGTTAAAGGATTGGTTACAGATATTTCTTATCTCGATCCGTTCGAAGGTATCAGATTCAGAGGTTACACAATTCCCGAAACATTGGAAAAACTGCCTAAAGTTCCCGGCGGCGAAATGCCATATGACGAAGGCTTTTTCTATCTCTTGTTAACGGGCGAAATTCCTACCGAAGACGACGTTAAAGCTGTTGCGGAAGAATTCAAAAACAGAAAAGACGTTCCCGAGTATGTATTTGACGTAATTAAAGCTATGCCGAAAGATTCTCATCCAATGGCTATGTTTGCAACCGCAGTTTTAGCTTTGGAAAAAGAATCCGTATTTGTAAAAGAATACAACGCAGGCTTGAACAAGATGGATTATTGGGATCCCACTTACGAAGACGCAATGAACCTTCTTGCGAAATTACCTCAGATTGCGGCTTTCATCTATCGCTGGAAATATAAAGATGGCGATATTATTCCTTCGGATCCGCATCTTGATTTCGGCGGAAACTTTGCTCACATGATGGGCATCGATAAACCTTACGACGACGTTGCAAGATTATATTTCTTGCTCCATTCCGATCACGAAAGCGGAAACGTAAGCGCGCACACCGGTCACTTGATTGCAAGCGCCTTGTCGGACGTTTATTATGCAATTTCCGGAATGTTAGACGGTTTGGCAGGCCCTCTCCACGGATTGGCAAACCAGGAAGTTTTACGCTGGATTCAGGGCGTAAAAGAAAAAATGGGCGACAGAGTTCCTACCGAAGAAGAAATGAAAAAATTCGTTTGGGATACTTTGAACTCCGGTCAGGTTATTCCCGGATACGGACACGCCGTATTAAGAAAAACCGACCCGCGTTATCAAGCGCAGAGAGAATTCTGCTTGAAACACTTACCGGACGATCCGTTGTTCAAATATGTTGACGTGCTTTACAAAGTAGTTCCGCCGATTCTGAAAGAACATGGTAAAGCTAAAAATCCTTGGCCGAATGTTGACGCACAATCAGGCGTTATTCAGTGGTACTACGGAGTTAAGGAATATGACTTCTACACAGTACTGTTCGGAGTAGGTCGTGCATTCGGTATTCTTGCAAATATCATTTGGGATCGCGGATTAGGTTATCCGATTGAGCGTCCTAAATCTTTAACAACAGACATGTTGGAAGAAATTGCAGGAATCAAATAAGAATAGTTATTTAAATCTCAGATAAATTAAAAGCCGGGTAGATTTCTATCCGGCTTTTTTTTAGAGACCATTGCAAAACCCAAAATTTTCATAGCGAGGCATAACCGACGAACGGGATTAGTTCATTGGCGTTTAACGTCCAGCGTTCAGTTGGTTGCAGTAGCAGATTTCGACTAGCGCAGAGGAGAATTCCCGTAGCTTTTGTTTAGAATAGTTTAGAGCAGATTAGTTTGTCGTGTCTGAGTGAATTATCTATCTTGGACTATGATTATTTATGATTCACTGATTGCCATGATTGAAAAGGAATAAAGGTTAAAAGACAGAAAAATTTGCCTAATCAGCGTCCAATTTACCAACCGCAAATACGCGAATAATCTCAAGACAATTTTCGGCTCTGAGATTCTTCCCCCGCTCCGCCTTGGCGGAAAGAATCTCAAAACCGGTAATTATACCGAATTTAGAGATATTTCGGATGTTTCAAGTAATGGCTAAAATATCTCTTCCTAAAATTTTTATTTAATCTCTATCGCTCTGTGAGTTCCGGAGCTGTCGAAATACATATATTTGTCGAATAACTTAACTTCGGCGTCTCTTTCATAGTTAAAAGGCGGAGGAATATCTTCCACCTTAATTAAATCGGTTACAACTCCAGAGTTGCAATCGTCAGAAACTAACCTCGGGTTTCCGTATTCGTAAATTGATTCCTTGCAGAAATCTACATAAGCAACCGAACCGTCGTCAGGCATTTGGAAATTATCTCCGGTAAGATTAAAATCATCTTTCCGGTCGTAAACTTTTTTCATAAATAATGCCCAAACCGGAAGAGCGCATTTTGCGCCTGTTCCTTTCATATCTTTAAAAGTTATTCTTTGATCGTCAAACCCTGTCCAAACTCCGCACACCAAATCGCTTGTAAATCCGATAAACCAAGCGTCGGCAAAGTTTTGAGTTGTTCCCGTTTTACCTGCCGCGGGAATCGTAAAGCCGTATTTGCTCCTTACGTGGTAGCCGGTTCCCGCATTTATTACGGATTGAAGCATATTGGTAATTATGTAGTCGGTGCCAACGGAAATTGCTTCCCTCGATTTCGGAATAAAGTTGGCGATTAAAATTCCATCTTTATCATCTACCTGTTTAATAGAGGAAGGCTCAACGTAAATTCCTTTATTGGCGAGCGTTGAGAAAACGGAAACCATTTCAAGAGGCGTAACTTGAGTAGCGCCGAGGGTAATCGCAGGATATAAATCAAGTTTGCTTTTGATTCCGAGCCGACGAGCTAATTTGCCTATTTGCCAAAGTTCTACGTGCCCTTCTATTACAAGACGCGCGGCTATAATGTTTTTCGATTTTCTCAGTCCGTCGCGGAGCGTCATGAACCCGCCGGTATCTTTATTGTAGTTCTGCGGACTCCAGCCGTTGTAATCAAAACGCTGATTCAAAATCGGGTACGCCGGATATAGTCCGTTTTCGATTGCGGCGGTATAAATTATCGGTTTGAAGCAGGAACCGGGTTGTCTGTAAATTTGCGTTACATGGTTTAAGCCGTAATAATCCTTTTTGTTGCGCCCGCCGATGAGAGCTTTAATTTCTCCGGTTTTAGGATCAAGCACAACTACGCCTACCTGGACTTTCGTTTTAGCGCTCATTATCGAATCGACAAAAGGAATGTTGTTTTTCAGTTTGTGGTAAACTCTTATCTTTTCCTCTGCCGTTGAAGCGTTTTTGTAATTCGACGAACCTTTTATGTTTTCATCCAAAATCTGGTCATATAAATCCTGATGTTCTTTCCAATCCCAGCTTTCATCAAACATTTTCTGAAGCTGCGGTAAGTATTCGTCAACGGCGTCGCGGGCAAGCTGCTGCATCCGGGAATCGAGAGTTGTGTTAATTGTTAAGCCGTCTTTGTATAGATTAAAATCCCGTTTTTTAGATAAAGAAGACATCTGCTGACGAACAAATTCGAGAAACTTAGGCGCAAGTTCACTCTTAAAACCTTTTCTTATCTTCTCCATTGAAATTCGTATCGGCTCTTTACTGTAACGCTGAAATTCCTTTTCCGTTAAATACCCAACCGCTACCATATTATGCATAATCAGATTTCTTCTGAACATAGCGCGGTTGTAATGCCTAACCGGATTGTAGTAGGCGGGGGATTTCAGTTGAGCAACGAGAAGCGCCGCTTCCGGAACGGTTAAATCCTGCGGTTTTTTATTAAAATAAGTTTTAGCAGCCATCCCGATTCCGTACGCGCCGTTGCCGAAATAAGACTCGTTAAAATACATTTGCAGAATTTCCTGCTTAGTGTAATTCCGCTCAATCTGAACGGCTGTAATCCATTCTCTTATTTTTCTAATTCCGGTCTGGAAAAGAGTTTCCCGTTTTCCTTTAAATGAGTAAAGATTTTTGGCAAGTTGTTGCGTAATTGTGCTTCCTCCCTCTCGGCGTCCCAATACGATATTTTTTACCATCGCTTTTACAAAACGCTCAAGGTCAACTCCCCAGTGCTCATAAAACTTTCTATCTTCGGTGGCGACAAGCGCTTCAATTGCAACTTTCGGAATACTGTCGTAAGGCGTTTCAACCCTGTTCTGCACAAAAAAACTTCCGATAAGTTTTCCGTCCTCGCTGAAAACATTGCTTGATAAATCCTGCTTGGGATTTTCAAGCTGATTTAACGAGGGTAAGTCGGAACTTACAAGCTGTACGAACCAGAATATTCCCGCTACAACGACGACAACCAGCCCCAAAGAAATTCCCAGCAAAATGCCTTTGCTGTGTTTCTTCTTCTGTTTTTTCTTCTTCTTACTCATTAAAATTTATTTTCCATTCCTTAATTTCAAATTTTTCTCCGTCGAAAACCCCGTAGTACGGTTTGTCGAGCCACGTTCCGAGATTAATATATTTCCCCTTGTTATAATCAATATCCGATTTAATATGCGTATGCCCGAATACAACAAAATCAAAACCTTCGTCAATCTTCTTTTTGGCAACGTCAACTAATCTGTCGTTCTCGTCCGAAAACTTCTGCGAAGTATATTTACGGCTTTTTCTACTCGATTTACTTGCAATTTTTATCCCGCAATCGGGATGGATTAATGAATACAATTTTTGTAGAAATTTGTTCCTCATAAATTTCTTAAGAATTAAATAACCGGTATCGTTTTTATTCAGTCCGTCGCCATGCGCAATAAAGAACTTTTTATCATAAAACTCCGTTGACAAATCGTTTTCAATCATCTCGGCGCCAAACTCCGAACTAAAAAAATCCCGATGCATAAAGTCATGATTTCCGATTAAGTAAATTATTTTAACCCCGGCATTCTTTAAGTCGGACAAAGCTGTAAACAATCTGTAATAACCTTTCTGTATTACAAGTTTATATTCAAACCAGTAGTCAAACAAGTCTCCAGCGATGATAAGATGAGACGCGTCTTTTTTCATTTCCCGAAGCAGAGAAACAAGAAGACGTTCTTTTTCTTCTTCTCGGTTTCTGTCATTCAAACCAAAGTGTATATCGGAGATAAAATAGATTTTTTTCTTCAAATTCAGTTCATTTTATTTAACTAAGTAATTTAAGAAAAATATTGAAATTAATTTGCGTTAATTCGGGTAGTAAAACGAGACAAATAGCTCAAGGTGAAGTTAAAAAGGATGGGGGGGAAAACATGAAAATAAATTAAGCAATATCTTTGAGTCTTTCGGCAATCCATATTTTGATTATTGATTGTCTCGTAACTCCTAATCTTTTAGCCTCTTTATCAAGAGACCGTACCATCCAAAGAGGGAAATCAACGTTTACCCTTTTTTGCTCTCTCGTAAATCTTTTTGCATGCTCTACATCTATGAACTCCGAAATGTCTTCGCCGTTATCGAATTTTTTATCAAATTCTTCAGCTTTTATAAATTTTTTTCTCATTTTCTCTTGACTTTCTAACTGATATTATTCTGATTTTATTCTTTCTGTAAGTAAAAACCGCAGACCAAAATTTTTCTTTCAATTTTGCTATTAATACAAATCTTACTTCATCCAAGTACTTGGTCGGTATTTCAATTCTATCCGGATCTTCCCAAAGTTTCTGTGCTTAAACAAAATCGATACCGTGTTTTTCTTTATTAGAATTACTTTTATTCCTATCAAATTCAAATTCCATTATGGATACTAATTTATATGCTTATTATATAATAATCAAACACTTAATACTCATTTAAACACTTTGATATAAATATTAAAAAGGTTTAAGAAACATTCATCTTAGCGAAGTAAAAATTTCCCTAAAAAATCTTATAACTTTTGTTCGGTTTTACGGCATCCTTTATTTTGCTACGGGAATTTCACACCAGAAGACGCATCCTTCTCCAGGCACGCTCTCAACTCCATACTTTCCATGGATAAGTTCAACGGCGTTTTTTACAATCGCAAGTCCAAGCCCGCTTCCGGTTGAAAATTTGTCTTTTGCCTGTTTTGTCCGGTAAAAACGCTCGAAAACTCTTGACGCTTCTTTCGGCGGTATCCCGATTCCCTCGTCGCACACCTCTATTCTTAAGGAATTTCCCGCGAGCTTCAGATTGACCGTGATTGTTCCGTTTTCTTCGGAATATTGAATTGCATTCGCGAGATAATTACTTAAAATATTGCGTATAATATTTTCATTAGCGATAACAAAAACGCGCCCGCCGGCTTCATTGTTGTATATTAATTTTTGATTGGCGTTATTTGCTTTCGGCTCAAACTCTTCGATGATTTCGTCGGCAATCGGGGTAACATCCATCCGTTCAAGTTCAACAAGCTGATTTTTTTCAATACGATTCAGCTTTAATAAATCCGTTACTAAATTTTCAAGATAATCCGTTTGCTTCTTGATTTTTTCAAGGAAGCGTTTTCTCAAATCAACATCGATAATATCATTATTTAGCAACGTTTCGGCGAATCCTCTGATCGAAGTAAGAGGCGTTTTAAATTCATGACTAACGTTTGCCACAAAATCGGTTCTTATTTTTTCAAGCCGCCGCTTATCGGTTATGTCCCTTACTACTATTGTAAATCCCGGCTTTCCGGCTTCCAGCGACAGAGGAAGAATAGAATAATCAATGTATTTGCCGCCGTAAAATTTTATCTTTCTGTAAACGGGAGTTTTATTGGAAAGAAATTCGTTTATATCGTTCAACAACGGAGGGAACTCAATAATATCATATATATGAGCGCGTTCTTCGCCGGAATTAATATTTAGTATTTTATAAAAACGATTCGTTGAAAAGATTAGTAAATTATCTTCGTCGAAAGCGGCTATTCCATCCTCAAGAGAATTTAACAGTTCTTCGATAAGATAATGTTCCTCTTTCTTCATTTTATATTTGTTAATAATACATTCGGCAAAATTATTGAACAACGCCGCCATCTCCTGAAACTCATAAACTTCCTGCCGCGGAATTCTTTCAAAAGATTTGCTGTTAAAATTTTCCTTAACCGGTTTTATCAACAAGGCAAAAGATTTTTTGAAATCCGCCGTAATTACAAAATATAAAAAGAGTGAGAAAAGAAGCATAATTATATCAAGGGTGATAATCGTAGGAAGCACGAAACTTATCTTATCGTAATATTCATCGGGATGAATGGAAACCCGAAGCGCGCCTATCATTTTTCCATTTTTTTTGAGCGGTTCGGAGTAATAAAAATTTTCGCCGTTTTTTTCTTTATCATAAAAATGATAGTATCCTCGACCTCCCTTCATAGCGGTTTCCACATCCGGCTCATTTAGTAAATTAGAGCCGCTGGTAGCGCCGCCGGAAAAAATCGATCTTCCCTCTTTATCGATAAAAGAAATATCGTGTCCCGTTAAATACGAAATTTGTTTAATCTTACTCAAAAGCCGAACTGAATCCGGTCGAACAAAATCGGTTTTATCAAAAAGTCTTTCGCTTAACAGAATTGTTTCGTGCGCTTCTTCTTTTATCGTTTCGATAACCTTATTTTTCACCGAATACCAAACAAAAAAGTCGGATGCAATAATCAAAAGGAATAACGAGATTAGGATATACAGAAATATTTTCTTGGAGTAAGTTTTCATTGCGGATTAATCCTGTAGCCCAAACCGTGCACGGTCTTTATATATTTTGAACAGTCGTTCAATTTATCTCTAAGCCGCTTGATATTTACGTTTACAGTATGTTCGTCAGCCGCGTCTTCGTTCCCCCAAACCTTCTCTACAAGCTGCAACCGCGACACAACGTTTCCGTTGGCTTTTATCAGCGCGGAAAGGATCTCGAACTCCTTGGGAGTAAGCGTAACAACGTCTTCATTACACCTCACAATTCGAGAACCTAACTCCAGAGTAAGGTTTCCGTTTGTAAGCATTTCATCATAATGCTTCTTTGTCCTTCTTAATATTGCTTCGATTCTCGCCGAGAGTTCCTTTACGCTGAAAGGTTTGGTAATGTAATCGTCTGCGCCGGTTTTAAGTCCGATTATTTTATCGGTTTCCTGCGAGCGGGCGGTAAGCATAATTATCGGCAAATCTTTTACTTCTGGACTACTCCTGACATACTTCGCAATCTCTATTCCCGAAAGTCCGGGCAGCGACAAATCGAGCAAAAGCAAATCGGGAGGATATTCTATAATTAAGTCATAAGCCTCGTCGCCGTTTGAAATTACTTTTGTTTCATATCCTTGAACGGAGAGATTAAAATCAATCAATTCCGCTATGTCGCCGTCGTCTTCCACTATGTATATTGTTGTTTTCATCCTTTATATCGTAATGAGTTAAGAGTAATGAGTTAAGAGTAATGAGTTATGAGAATAGTTCTCTTTTCTATATTCTATCTTCCGGCTTCTGACTTCTTACATCTTCCATCTAACATCCAACGTGTACCGGTTTAACCGATAATTAATATTGTCTTTAATTTATGCGAACACTTAATCATTCAATTTCATTTATTCCGTAACGGACAATCTCAGCGTCGTTCATAAAGATAACGTCCTCGCTAAGATTTGTAGCCAAATCAGCCGCCCGCTCGAGATGTTTTGCCGTGTTGATTATCTCGTATCCCTGACGGATTTTATCCTGTTTTTCTTCAAGGAGAGCAAATACATCTTCGGTAATTTTATCGTATAGATTATCAACTTCTTCATCTCGGTCAAGCACTTCGCGCGCCAAATCGGAATCGCGGTGAATAAACGCCTGAACCGAATCGTGCAGCATTCTACGCGTTATTTTACCGAGTCTTTCAATATGTTCGAACGGAGGCATAAAAGGTTCGCCGGAAATTTTAATGGCTATCTTAGCGATCGATTTTGCATGATCCGCCATCCGCTCCAAATCGTTATTCATCTTCAGCGCGACAATCAGGAAGCGTAAGTCAACCGCCACAGGCTGCTGCAACGCCATAATTTCCAGAATCTGTTTTTCGATGTTCACTTCCTGCCGGTTGATCTTCCAATCATCTTCCTTTACTTTTTTCGCCAGTTCAACATCCTGCTTACGCAATGATTTCACCGCTTTAAATAAAGCGTCCTCAACTTCGTTGGCTAAAAAAATAATATCTTTGTGAACGCTCTCAAGACGTTCATGCATTTTTTCGCTCATAAACTTTTGCCTTAAAATGGTTTATTTAAAATAACATTCTATCCGAATCTTCCGGTTATATAATCTTCCGTTAATTTTTCGTCAGGATTTGTAAACAAGGTTGACGTTGAATTGAACTCAACCAAATCCCCCGTCATCAAAAAAGCAGTGTAATCCGAAACCCGAGCGGCTTGCTGCATATTGTGCGTTACTATTATTATTGTGTAATTGGCTCTAAGTTCTTCAATCGTTTCCTCTATTTTATTTGTTGATATCGGGTCCAAAGCCGAAGCCGGTTCGTCCATAAGAATAATTTCCGGTTTATTGGCAAGAGCCCGCGCGATGCAGAGCCGCTGCTGCTGTCCGCCGGATAAATCAAGAGCCGAAGTTTTCAATCTGTCTTTTACTTCCCGCCACAAATCGGCTTGCTTAAGAGAGGAGACGACAAGTTCCTCCAATTCCACTTTATCTGTAACGCCGTTTACTTTAGGACCGAAAGCGACATTCTCCCAAATATCCATCGGGAAAGGATTTGATTTCTGAAACACCATCCCGACTTTTTTCCGCAAGTCTTCAAGGTTTACTTCGGGCGAGTAAATATCTTGCCCGTCGATTTCTATTTTCCCTTCCAACTTAACTCCCGGAATCAAATCGTTCATCCGGTTAAAGCATCTCAGAAGCGTTGATTTTCCGCATCCCGAAGGACCGATAAAAGCGGTAACTTTTTTTTCGGGAATCGAAATATTTATATTCTTAAGAGTTTTGACTTCGGGAGTGTAATAAAAATTCAAATCTTTTGTTTCCAACACTATCCGTTCTTCCGAAGTTTCCGCTTCTTCGTTTTTCCTAACCGCATTTCCAATATCTACATTCATTTTTAATTTCCCATTTCACAATTCTTTTATTAATATAACATACAAAAGACTTCAATCAAAACGTTGAAGTTTTATATTTTTTCTTCAAATTATTTCGCATATAGATTGCCAGAAGATTAAGCGCAACAACAATAACAATCAGCAGAAGCGCGGTTGTGTAAACCATCGGCAAAGCCGCCTCAACGTTAGGCGATTGAAATCCGACATCGTAAATATGAAATCCCAAGTGCATAAATTTTCGTTCAAGGTGAATAAAGGGAAAAGTTCCGTCCAACGGAAGCGAAGGCGCAAGTTTCACAACTCCTGTAATCATTAGCGGAGCAACTTCTCCGGCGCCCCGGCTGATTGCCAAAATCACTCCGGTTAATATTCCGGGCATTGCATTGGGTAAAACAATTTTTCTTATCATCTGCCATTTGGTTGAGCCGAGAGCCAGCGAACCTTCTTTGTTAGCTTTGGGAACCGCAAGAATTCCTTCTTCGGTCGCCACTACCACAACCGGAAGCGTAAGGAGCGCAAGAGTAAGAGAAGCCCAAAGTATTCCGCCGGTACCGAAAGTCGGTTCCGGTAAAGTGGAGCTGAAAAAGAGGCGGTCAATTGTACCGCCGAGTATATAGACGAAAAATCCCAAACCGAAAATTCCGAACACAATTGAAGGGACGCCGGCAAGATTTGCAATTGCAAGACGAATCATCCTAACAATAAATCCTTGTTTAGCGTATTCGTTCAGATAAAGAGCGGCAAGCACTCCAAAAGGCACAACCGCTATAGACATTAAAATCACCATTAGCACTGTTCCGAATATTGCCGGGAAAACGCCTCCTTCCGTGTTCGATTCGCGCGGATCTTCGGTAAGGAATTCCCAAACTTTAGTCAAATAAAAGCCGGCTTTTTCCATAACGCTCATTTGGTTCGGACGGAAAAACCGCACGAATTTGTAAAGGGGTAAAGTTACGCTTTTACCATCCGCCGTAACAATTGTCATTTTTATTCCGGCGTTTTCCTCTTTCAATTTCAACAACTCGCTTTGAAGAAGTTCTAATTTTGCTGAGATTGAATTTTTAATTCCTTCCTCTTGCTTCCGCAAATTTTCTATTTCGGCTTTCGACCTTGTTTTGTTTATTTCGGATAAACTTATTTCGGTCTGAAGTTTACTGAGCGGCGTAAGCAATTTGTTTATCGCATTCTGTTTTTCCTCTATTTGACTTTTTAACGCCAGCGCTTTTTTCAATGATTTTTGCGCTTCGGAGAAAAAATTATCTTTGTTTATTCTATCCTTTGATGAAACCGGAGTAAATGATTTAATAAAGCCGTACATGTTCCCATATTCCCAGCGTTCAAATTCAACGCCGTTTTTCGGAGTTGATTTCTTAACAATATCATCGTTGTTTATCCAGACAAAATCGCGCCCGTAAATATCCCTATTCCCGATTTTGATATTTGTCTGATTAACGATTCTTACTTTCCCGTTTTTATCGGTAAGGCGGGCTTGTTCCGTATCCCAGACTTGCCCGAGAAACCTTTCTCCGTTTTTTAATTGAAACAGCTCAATGTCGGAAGGCCAGAAAAATCCCAATCCTTTTACCATGATTATTCCGACAATCAGAACGACCATAAAAATTGAGAAGAGCAATCCTCCGGCGGTTATCAGAATAAAGGAGTCTCCTCTTTTCCAGAAAGACAATATCCGTTTCATCTATTAATACCGCGCATACTTTTTCCTTAATTTATCGCCTATGTAAGTTGCGAAACTATTTATGATAAATGTGAAAACCAGAAGAAGCAGAGCCGTTAAAAATAAAACTCTGTAAAGCGAACCGTCCACCGGCGCCTCGGGAATTTCAACGGCAATGTTGGCGCTCATCGCGCGAAAGCCGTCGAACGGACTTAAATCCATAATCGGAGTGTTCCCCGTCGCCATAAGAACAATCATCGTTTCGCCAATCGCCCTCCCGAGTCCGAGCATAACGCCGGCAAAAATACCACCCGCCGCCGCGGGAAGAATAACGCGTTTAACCGTCTGCCACTTGCTTGCTCCAAGCGCCAACGACGCCGAGCTTAACGAAGCGGGAACGTTGCTGAGAGCGTCTTCGGTAATCGTAAAAATAATCGGGATTACCGCAAATCCGAGCGCAAACCCTACAACCAGACTGTTCCGCTGATCATAAGAAACATTCAGAGAGCTGTAAAGCCACTGTTTTAAGTCGCCGTTGAAAAAGATTTTTTCGAGAGGAAGAGAGACAATCGAAGAAAAATAATAAACGGCAGCCATGACGAACAAAACAAAACCGAGTTCATAATAAGCGGGGAGCGTTCTTCTTTTTCGTTCGGGAATCATTCCCCAAAAAGAAATTAGAATTAAAAAAAGCGCCGGAGCCAAAACCGAAAGAAGAAAAATAAGCATGAGATGATGTTCGAACAAAGGAGAAAAATATAATCCGGCAAGAAACCCGATCACAACGCTCGGAAGCGCAGCCATAATTTCAACGGTCGGTTTTATGATTTTCGCGAATCTTTTGGGAGCAAATTGCGAAACATAAATTGCGCCGAAAAGCGCAATAGGGATTGCGAATATCATTGCGTAAAACGTTCCTTTCAGCGTTCCGAAAATCAATGGAATCAAGCTGAACTTCGACTCGAAAGAATCTGTTCCTCCGGTTGACTGCCAAACAAATGCCGGACCGGGATAACCTTCGTACCAGACTTTCCCGAAAAGCGTCTTCCATGAAACGTCCGGATGCTCGTCGTCGAGCTTGAACAACGAAACTTCATTTTTTGAATTTACCACAAAAATTCCGTCGGCTTTCGGAGCAAAACTCGCTGAGAGAACGCGGCTTTTATTTTCGGAAAACTCAAGCTCGGTATTTCCGGTTGTCGAGTAATTTAACTCAACCTTTCCGTTTTTCCCAATTACAAGAAAGAGTCTGTTCCTCGGCGACGGAACGACATTTACAATTTCGCTATCCATTTTTTTGAAAGTGTGAACTTCACGATATTTTAACTCGTCGCTCCCTTTTTCCCTGGCTTCGAACCATGATGTTACATTTCCGTTTTTATCTCCCACAATTAAAGTATTGTTTCCTATCAGGAATGAAAGAGATGTAATTTTAAAATCGGCAGCTTTCCAGTTATCAAGCAAATCCGGCTCCGAGTGATCCGATAAATCAAAGAGATAAAGCTCCCCCTTATCATCTCCGGCAATAAGCGATTCCTGATCCGGATTAAGAGCCAGCGCGGTAACGTTAACATTTTCAAGATTGTCAGAAAGAGAAAAATCAAAATATTCCTCCTCGTCCGGATCATAAATTTTCAGCAACAATTTATCCTCGGCGTTTACCCATGCCCAATAGAGAACTCCGTCGTCATTTTCCGAAAATGCAAGAATCTTAATCCCGTTGTTGTCAGCCGGATTTTCCACATCGGAACGGAAAGATTTTTTTAACTCCAGCTGAGGAACAATCCTCCTTTGAGAACCGGTAAAAACCGGTTTCAGATTAAGATTAAAAAATAAAATTCTCCCTTTATCTGTCCCGAGCGAAATATCGCCGTTGGAGTTTCTGACTCCGGTTGTGATGATTTCATTCGCCGCGAGAGGAAGAGTATCTTTTTTTGTAATCCGTTTTTCTTTCAAATTAAAAAAATCGATTTCCCCGTTGTTTGAAATTAAATAAGAGAGTTCTTTGTACTGGTCAACTCCCGAAAGAACGACATGCTTTTTCTTACTGAGTTTAAAAGACAACGCCGTATCAATTTCAGCCCCGTAGAAAAGAGGAATCGTTTCGTAGAGAAGAAAAAGAAAAATTCCGATTATGCTGAAAATTACTCCGTAGCCGCCAAACGAAATTACCGCTTTGGAAATTTTATTGCTTCGTTCAATTTTTTTCTTAAAGTCGCTTTTCACTTCAACGGGAACTTAGTTCAACTTTTTTAATTCTTTTTTTACAACTTTATACGGAAGCGGCAGGTAGCCCGCTTTTACAACGACTTCTTGTCCTTCGTAACTTAGAACATATTTCAGAAATTCCTTTACCAGCGGCTCAAGAGGTTTATTGGGATATTTGACAATGTTAAGATACAGATAGCGGGAAAGGGGGTATTTGTCCGAAACCACATTTTCGTAACTTCCGTCAACACAGGGTTTCCCTTTCTTTTTAGATAATTTTAATATTTTAACTCCGGAAGTTTTGTAGCCGATGCCGCTGTAGCCGATTCCGTATTTATCGCTCGAAATGCCTTGCACAACGCTTGCCGAGCCGGGCTGCTCTTTTACCGAAGATTTGTAATCCCCTTTTTTCATAACATGATGCTTAAAATAACCGTAAGTGCCCGATGCGGAATTACGCCCGTAAACGCTGATCTGTTTATTTGCCCATTCCCCTTTCAATCCGAGATCGCCCCATTTTTTAACCGGAGCATGTCTTCTTTTTCTAGTAGATGAAAAAACCGCATCCAACTGAGCAAGCGTCATACAATCAATCGGATTATCTTTATTTACGAAAACGGCAAGCGCGTCAAGCGATGTTTTTATGCGCGTCGGCTTAAATCCGTATTTTTTTTCAAACAAATCGATTTCTTTATTCTTCATTTTGCGGGACATCGGACCAAACTGTGCCGTTCCTTCAATTAATGCCGGAGGCGCAGTTGAGGAACCTTTCCCCTCAATCTGAATATTTACAAGCGGATAATATTTTTTGAAACCTTCCAGCCAAAGCGTCATTAAATTGTTCATCGTATCGGAGCCGATACTGTTGGCGTTGCCGCTGATGTTTCCCTTTTTCTTGTAGTGAGGAAGACGATTATCAACCTTAACAGGCTGCGCGAAAACAAACGGGACGGCAAGGAACAAAACTAAAGCGGCTGCTATTATTTTTTTCAATTTGGTTTTCTCCGAATTTTATTTTTTCGTTTAAGAAAATATAAAAGTGAATGTTACAAAAATGTTACAGCGAAATTTATTTTTAGAAGATGTTAGAGGTTTGAGATTAGAGTTTGATTCCGTCAAGGAGGAGACGAACGAAGGCGCAAAGGCCCGGTTTTAAGAAAACCTTCGAGGTTTTTAATATTCGGCAAATATTGAAGATTAGTTTATTGCTTTATAAATAGCGAATTTCTATATAAATCACGTAACCTCGAAGGTTCAAAGGTTCAGAGGCGCAAAGGTACGGTTTTAAGAAAACCTTCGAGGTTTTTAATATTCGGCAAATATTGAAGATTGGTTTATTGCTTTATAAATAGCGAATCTCTAAATAAATCACGTAACCTCGAAGGTTCGAAGGTTCAGAGGCGCAAAGGTACGGTTTTAAGGAAACCTTTGAGGTTTTTAATATTCGGCAAAATATTGAAGATTGGTTTATTGCTTTATAAATAGCGAATCTCTAAATAAATCACGTAACCTCGAAGGTTGCTCTAAAACTGAATTGCGAAAACGAATTTGTTTTAAGTATATATTTTTGCCGAGACAATTGGACTTACCATGTTTGTTTTTTCCACAGTGAAAAGTTGGGCTGTATTGCTAATAATAATTTTCTGATAAAATAAAAACTCACACTACAATATTGTATAATTTACACCTATTAATAAATTTATCGTATTCATTTTTGATTCAACCGATTCATAAGGATAGTCTGACGGATTTGCTTTTCTACTATTCCACATATTCATTAAACTATATGACGCTCCAATATCTAAATCTATATCGCTTCTAATATTATAGACAATGCCTAAGCCGAAGTTTAATCCGTATCTCATCCCGTTTTTATAATCAACTCTGGTTAATTCAGTTGTACCGTAGTCAAATTCCAAACGGGTATCGCCGAAATAATTTACTAAAAATAACGCTTGGGCATATGGACTAATTTTTCGAAAGTTAACTTTGTATTTTGCCCCAACACATAATGACCATATATCTAATTTAGTTGTTACTTCCTCTTGAATATCCCACTGAGAAAGTTGGTCGTAAACTTTTATAGAGCCATTTCCGCGCATTGGTATATAATTTATTTGAGTTATTAATCTAATTGGATTATTCTTTATCCCATAATCTATTTTCAAAACAAAACTATTTTCATTTTTAAATTCTAAACCCGCAAATGAAGATTCCGTACCATTTACTTTATGTATTCCATATAAGCCTAAATTATTAGTGAAATAATTGGGACCTTGGATTATTGAAATACCACCACTAACTCCTACGGATAGGGATTGACCAAAAATGCAACTCTCCAAAAGAAAAAATATAAAAAGAACGCTTTTTGTTGTTTTCATTATTAACTCCCAAAATAAATTATGATTATTGTTTTCAGTCTAACAGTGTAGCTTTCCACCCTCATCAGTGAGTTTTTTATTTCAAAAAATTTTAATCTGGCAACGCCCATTAAAAACCTCATATTTATGAAATAAATTAGAGAATATTCACACTTAAATCAAGCGGTTTTGGGGAAAATTAATTCTTACGGTTATCCTGTTAAGAAAAGGATAAATGGGTGGTTGGATGGATGGATAATCCGACTTTTGTTTTTTGTTTCGCGTCTTACGTCTTACCTCCGACTTAGCGAATAATAAATATGAGTTATTCTAAACCTAAACCGGTTTTAAGAAAACCTTCGAGGTTTTTAATATTCGGCAAATATTGAAGATTGGTTTATTGCTTTATAAATAGCGAATTTCTATATAAATCACGTAACCTCGAAGGTTAAAAGATTCAGAGGCGCAAAGGTACGGTTTTAATGAAACCTTCGAGGTTTTTAATATTCGGCAAATATTGAAGATTGGTTTATTGCTTTATAAATAGCGAATTTCTATATAAATCACGTAACCTCGAAGTTATTCCGTTTAAAGTCAATAATAAATGGGACAAATATTC
>WGCV01000003.1 GCA_015493615.1 Melioribacteraceae bacterium | reverse complement strand
GTCGCTTTTCACCCGTCCGCTTTTGCAATGCTTTAAGAGACGAATTGCCAACGCCTTTTATTGAAAAATTATTTTACTAACTTGAACAACTTTATAAAAACTACAACCTTGTTACTTACCCAACTTGAAAAACACGCCTCGCGTAAAAGCGGTCGGGTGGAAAAGCGGGTTATATGGCGAATGTTTTTTTTCAATTCTTTTGTAAATTATTTATTGATTAAAAAATGAATTGTCAGTTTATGTAGATTAGCTACATACAAGAGAGACAAGCCAATAGCTTTACTTTTATTGTTTCATTACTTTTAACCATAACTAGTTTATGATAATAATAACCGGCAGGTCCCGGACCCGGAAGATATGCATTGACATAATAATCACATGGTTCAACTTCAAATTTACATATTCCATTTGCATCTGTGTATTTAACCAAGCTATCAGGAGTGACTATAATTTTTTCATTTGGAACTAGAGAGTTGTTTTCATCAACTACCGAAACATAAATTATTCCGGTTTTAACTTTAGTTGGTTCATCATCACAAAATGAAATTAAAATAATTAGGAGAAAAAATAATAAATAACTAAAATATTTCATTTTTTGACCTCATTTATTGGTTAAAAACACTTCTTATTTGCTGACAAATATTGGAAAAACATTGGCAAGCATCTACATTACTATTAACAAAATAATATTACAATTTGCCAATAAATTATTTTATAAAAATATCTAATTGCTATTCTTAGCCATATAACGGCGTTGCAAATAACTTGTCCGCCCCAAAAGGAGAAGACAAGTAAACAACGAATATTTATTTTTATAAGCCGTGCTTAAGCCTGTCCTCGTGAAACGGGATTTCGTTTACGCAAGCACGGCGACCAAATTTACATTGTACAGTTCCCAATCTAACAACAAACCCGAATGAGCAAACCAAACAAAAACTTAGCAGAAAACCCGCATGAGTAAGGCGGTCAAGTTGATTTGCTGGTTATAGTGCATTTAACCATTTTCAAAAGCAATGCCTAAATCTGTAAACATTGGTCTTAGCTCTGATGCAGTTAATGGCCATTTTGTTTTGCAAATATTTCTCTTTTTTTTTATTAAATAATAAATAAAGAGTAAAACTGGTTGTTTATATAAAAGAGAGAGTTCAAATTTTTCTTTAATAATATTACCAAGAAAATTGTTATCATATATAAAATTTTCTATATCTGAAAATTTTATTTCTTCAATTTGTTCACGATAAGAATCTAAGATGAAATAATTCATTTTAGGTTCAATATTCGGTTTATTAAAGGTTGAATATAAATTAGATAGAGAATTGAAAAATATTGTGATACTATTATTGGCTTTTTTCAAAGTCATATTAACCTCTTCAAATATTTGGTCAGTTGTTTCAATTAATGCCATACTTCTAGCAACCGCTCGGAGAACATTATGAGATGTAGAAGAACGCGGTTTATATATAGTATCATGAGTAAGCTCAGAATATGCATGTTGTAATAATGTTCTAATTTGAACTTCACAAGCTATTCCTTCAGGTATTTCTGTTTTTTCAAAATTAAATGTTTTTTTATTTTTTAAAATATAGTGGACGGATTGATAGTTAAATACTAGCGGATTATTATTTCTTTCTTCTTCAAAATCTCTGTCTTTTGAATAACTCCACGATTCATTTGTTTCAACTATTCTTTGAATTAGCTTAATATGTTCAACTAATAATACGACATATCTAAAACCAACTTTGTCGGTAATATCGTTATATGGATTAGAATAATTTTTATTTCTGTAAAAAGCTTTAGAAATTAACGATTCATTATTTTTTAGTCTAGGAGGGAAGTGGATTTTTATAAAATCATTAAATTTATTTTCTGAGCCCAATTCAGTTTTTATAGACTCATTGAGCGAAGATTGTAAAAATCTTCCCCAAGCTAAATATTTAGGTTTATCATTATCAAATATTTGAATTAATTCTTTTTCAGTCATCAATCATCTCTTGAAATTATACCCTTTATTGAAACAAGAGTTCTATTATCATTTGTTTGTTCAATTTGAACTAGCTCATTAAATTGGTCTGATGGTGCAGAAATTCTTACATTGGAAGTAAATTTAATATTTCGTCTTCTTAATTTATATTTAATATATGATATATCTTTTAGGATCGCTCTTTCAGGTATCCCTTTGGAGTACATGAATTCTAAATAGCTATCTCGTTCATTTAGGTTAAAGTATTGGTTGGCAAATTCTGAAACTTCAATAAATGTATTCTGAGAAGTTTTGAGATATGTATAAAGACTAGTATTAAGGTCTAATTTTTCTTCTTCATTTATTTCGAGTGAATTAATATGTTCTTTTGTGAAAGTATAAAAATCGCTTGTCAATTTTTTATTTGAAGGAGAAAAAGAGCAACCTAAAAAAGATTCATAGAAATATTGTGCTGCTTGTTGAGTTTCAGAGCGTGTCATATTGTGGTCATAAACAAAAACTATATAATTCTCCGGATCTTTTGGTATTGAAGTTGTCCTAAGTTCTTCAACAAAAATTGCAATTTTATAAAGTTTTTGCTGAGGGGTAAGTAAAAGCTCAGACAAATACTTAAGTAATAATCTATTGTTTTGCTCTTCAATACTAAAACCGCTATGAATTTCAGCTTTAATTATACCAATAAAACGTTTGTTGTTTGGACCAATCTGTCCATCAAAAATAACTAAAATACCACCCGGTATTTTTCGTGAAGTTTGTGCTTGAGCTAATTTTAATGGTAATGATTTTGAATTATTTTTAAAATCATTATGCGACGCATCTAAAAGCTGGGAACAAATATTAAATGTACTATTAGCATCAGATTCGGAGATTGTCATTTCTATACTATGAGATGCGTTCCCAAGAGCATTAACAATTCTTTCTTGAAAAGTAGAAATACCAAATTGATCTAAAACTGTAAGTTCTGTACTAAACTTGGGAGGTACTATAGCACGATTTTCATCTCTTTGAAAAACTTGATGAACAATAATTCTATCGATTCTAAGATTACTAAATTGAAATGCCATCTCTACTCCATTTTTTTGCACTATAACGGCGTTGCAAATAACTTGTCCGCCCCGAGAGGAGAAGCCAAGTAAGCAACGAATATTTATTTTTATAAGCCGTGCTTAAATTTCGTTTACGCAAGCACGGCGACCAAATTTACATTACACAGTTCCCAATCTAAAAGCAAACCCGAATGAACGAACCAAACAAAAACTTAGCAGAAAACCCGCACGAGTAAGGCGGTCAAGTTGATTTGCTGGTTATAATGCATTACACTCCTAATCTTCCAAATAATATGTAATCGTATTTACAAATAACTTTTCTAAAATAACTAGCCGCATTTCCACGTGTAATATTTTGCGAGATTTTTTGTAACTCGTTTAATAAAAAAATCCTATTTTTTTTAATAAAAGAAGAGTCAAGATGTGAAAATGCTTGTATCACACCTATCAAATTATAATTTATAATTGTGTTTGAAATTGATTTTTTTTCCAAAAGCATATTTACAATAATTGTTCTAAAAATTGTTTTATTTCGATTCCCCTTGAGTCCATACTTATTGGCAATATTGTTTAACTGTGTTTCGATTTCTTCATTATCTAAAAAGTAGTTTTCATTTATGGTTTCGATTAATGCGCCAATAGAAGAGTAAATATCACCGTCTTTTAATCTTTGAATTAACTTAAGTTTAATATTATTTTTTATTTCTGGTTCATTAAGTGATTCTAAATAATTTATAGTTTCGTTAACATTTAGTTTTGCTTTTTGCATAAAAAAATAAATCGGATAATAATGAGATTCTCTATATAAAAGTTCTTTAATAAAAATTTTTGGGTTTGGGCATCTAAAACTAAAAAATGAAGAGTAATAATCTTTTGCACGTATCCCAGTTGCTATTGGTTTTTCAATAATTTCAGTTGGTTGTACAATTGATTCAATTTTACCTTTAACTATGTATGCAGGAGCACCATTCTTGTTTACAAGTTTTCCTTCCTTGATAAAATTAATTTTATCTAAAATATCTTCACTTAAAATTAATTTCACATTAGTGTTTTCTGAGTTAATTTCCCCAGTTTTATTATCTAATAATGTAGTGTTCTCAGGTCCTATTTTTATTATTTGCTGAACTTTACTTAGAAATGCTTTGGCTTTTTTTGCTATTTCGTTATCTATTATTTGGCGCAAATCAGTTGCAGTTATTCTTGTAGATTGAGCTGAATATCGATAAAAAATATCACCTGTTTGAATTTTTATTCCATTTTCTTCAAAGTATTGTTTGATAATAACTGGAGGATTTAGTGCCTTTTCAATTTTTAAAAAACCAATTATTCTTCCATTAATTTTCGTTGTGAAAAAATCATAGACAAAAGTGCCATCAATACCATCACGTATAGCTGTACTAATAATAGCATTGTCAAGGTTTTCATATTTTGATTTAATCCCAACAATCTCATTCTCATCGGGGGTAACTCCGAAAATTATCCAACCGCCATTGTTGTTTGCAAAACTAGCGATTGTTTTTAAGTAGGATTTACTAATTGAATGTGTACTTGCGACGAAACTTTTTTTGAACTCAATTCTATTATTTTCATATAATCTAGTAAAGTATTTACTATTAATAATGTTAATACTTTCAGAAAAATATTTAACAAACCGTTTTTGAGATTTATTTAATTTCATAAAATTTAATTTGCATTATAATGGCGTTGCTTTTCACCCGTCCGCCCCAAACAACAAAGCCGGACTGAAAAACCACAGCCTAAAATTATTAAAAATTTATCTTACTGCACTACTGTTAAATTACAAACTAAAACGAACAACGAAAACTAAAAAATACCACAAAAATCCGCACCGTTTTCGCGGTCGGGTGGAAAAGCTGGTTATACAACTTTAACTAATAAAATAATTCCTAATTTTTTGCAAATCGTCATTACTTATAAATTCAGACAAATCCCAATCGTCCATAATAGGTTCAAAAATGAATACTTTTACGAACAAAAAAAGGATATAGTAGTTTGTGATAGATACTAAGCTATATATTAATGTTTTAAATCCTTCAACTACTTTTGCATTGCTAAAATTTGCGAGTACGAATAAAGATATTACTAAATAAAAGAAATAAGTAACAGTAACATAAGATAGTTGAGTCAAAAGATTTATTTGTTTATTATAATGATTAATAAAACTTAAGTTTATTTTATGTTCTTCAAATCGTCCAATATTTGAAAGCGCAAAAATAATTGTACCAAGAAAAGATATCTGGATCAATAAATGGAAATCTATGGATACTGGGGATAAATTAATAAGAGTAAATATTTTTTCAAAAATTTGTTCGACGTGCTGTGGGAGACCAAATAACAGTATGCAAAAAATAGAAAATACTATTGAAATAGTTAGTTTAATCTTCATTTTTAACCTCCTTAATGTTCTTGCTCATTTCATCTAAAATACTTTTGATTTCATCAGAAAATACTTTTCGACAGGAACTTTGCTCCAGTAATTCCTCAAAAAGATTTTGTAATTTTCTTGCGCGGTGACTTCTATAAACTATGATGGCTTCACGTTTTTCATCTTCACCGTGGATCTGCTCAAAACGGAAATTAGTCCTATCAACAACAATAAAATGGTTAACTCGAGATAAATCTTTGTCTATATCAAAAAGTTCAATCCTTTTTTCTGAAATCATTTTTAAAATACTATTATTTAAATCTTCCAAAGAATGAAATTTATAGTTAGATTTTACTTTTGAATAATTAGTAATTATTTTAATAACCACCCCTCTTGATTTTGCAGATTTAATACTATTTAAAACATCAACTTGATTATAAACATTCTGATTCAAACCACCAGTCAGAATATAGATATTCTTTGTTGCACTATCCATTAATTTGCATATCTCTGATATTGCTGTTTCCATACTTTGATTTTGTATTACTTCAATTTTTTTTCTACCCTTGAACGCACCTAAAAAATAGGCACTTATAAATAAGAAAAACGAACCAAGTTCTAAACTTTTTAATAAAAGAAATGAAACTAACAACAACCCTATACTTAAGGAAATAAATATATATCTGTAGAATATATTTTCCTTCTTAAATATCCATCTTTTGCTCATATTTTTATATCCTTTTAGTTATATAACTTTAAAGAATTTTATCCCGTTTATTTCTACGGGATAAAATTCTGTTGTCCCGCCATTGCGGGATAAATGCGAAACCATTTCCACCGTAAGTTTATGGGGATTTAATACGGTTTCTAATACGTTATTTAATTTTATTTTCATCAAATAATATTGTTTATTTTATTGGACTAATGTGTTTCAGTTTTTCTAATTCCAAATTGACAAAAGTGAAATAAACCTGTAGTATAAGTAAGAATAAGAGAATTATCTTTTACCCTCGTCAGTGAGTTTTCTGTTTCAAAATGTTTTAATCCGGTAACGCCCATAAAAAACCTCATATTTGTGAATTAAGTTAAAGAATTTTCAATGTTAAATCAAGCGGTTTTTGGGGAAATTTATTTTTCCGGTTTGCTGTCAATTTGTCAAGGAATGGTACTTAACAGCACAGAAACACACTGTCATTGCGAACCCGCTTCAGCGGGTGTGGCAATCTCACTAGAATTCAGCCTAAGCAGTTAAACCGTTTTTGAATATTTAGCAATTGTAAGTTTTCCGGTGAGTCCGCCAAGGCGGAGCTTCACTGCTCCTATTGTCGCAGTTCTCAATGACAAGACGGCGCAGACGACAACATAAGAATTGGATTTTCCGTCTCGCGTTTCTCTTACCTCTTCCTCCGCCTTGGCGGATTGGCGGATTCTTACGTTATTACAAAAGGAAAAAATTAGGATTGCTTAAATTTTATAGTAAGGAGATTCTTCACTACGGCTCCGCCTTCGTTCAGAATGACAATTCGTGTTGGATAATTGGATTAATGGATGTTTGGATAATCAGGGTTTTGCTTTCCGTTTTACGTTTGACGTTTCTACGGAATGCAGAAAAAATTAGAACTGCAAAAATTCTTGGTAGGAGATTCTTCGTTTCGCCTAACGGCTCAACTCAGAATGACAACATAGGATTTGATTTTACGTCTTACGTCTTGCGCTTGACGTTTCTACGGAATGCAGAAAAAATTAGAACTGCATAAATACTTGGTAGGAGATTCTTCGTTTCGCCTAACGACTCAACTCAGAATGACAACATAGGATTTGATTTTACGTCTCACGTCTCGCGTCTTGCGTTTGACGTTTCTACGGAATGCAGAAAAAATTAGAACTGTATAAATTCTTGGTAGGAGATTCTTCGTTTCGTCTAACGACTCAACTCAGAATGACAACATAGGATTTGATTTTACGTCTTACGTCTTGCGGTTGACGTTTTTACGGAATGCAGAAAAAATTAGAACTGTATAAATACTTGGTAGGAGATTCTTCTCCCGCTCCGCCTTGGCGGAGGATCAGAATGACAACATAGGATTTGACTTTACGTCTTGCGTCTTGCGTCTTGCGTCTTGCGTTTCACGTCTTGCGTCTCACGTCTCACGTCTCGCGTCTCACGTCTCGCGTCTTACAAAAAAAAAGAAGCCGCAAAAGCAGCTTCTTTTATTTGTAATAATATATAAAACAGCTATTATTTTTTATTTTTAGATGCAATCAGATTCAACGCGCTACCGGCTTTAAACCACTCAATTTGGTTTGCGTTCATTGTGTGATTCAATACCGCCTCGTCCGTCGTGCCATCTTTGTGTTTCATAACTAACTTGAGTTTACTCTCAGGCGCAAGCTCTTTAACTCCGAGGATGCTTAATCTGTCGTCTTCCTGAACTTTATCATAATCGGCGGGATTATCAAATGTTAAGGGAAGAACGCCTTGTTTTTTCAAGTTGGTTTCGTGAATACGAGCAAAGCTGCGGACAATAACGGCTTTCGCGCCTAGATGCCTCGGTTCCATTGCGGCATGCTCGCGGCTTGATCCTTCGCCGTAGTTTTCGTCGCCGACTACAACCCAAGTTTTATCGTGTTCTTTGTAGTAGCGGGCAACGGCGGGAGTTTTGTCATATTCGCCGGTTAACTGATTTTTAACTTCGCCGGCTTTATCGGTAAATGCGTTTATCGCTCCCAAGAACAAGTTATTGGAAATGTTATCCAAGTGTCCGCGGTATCTTAACCAAGGACCTGCCATTGAAATATGATCCGTTGTACATTTTCCTTTAGCTTTCAGAAGAAGAATTTCATCTTCAAAATCGTTTCCGTCCCAAGCGGGGAAAGGCGTTAAAAGCTGCAGTCTTTCGCTGTCCGGTTTAACTACAACTTCAACCGAAGAACCGTCTTCCGCCGGTGGAACAAATCCTTCCTCCCCTTTATCGTAGCCTTTCTTGGGAAGTTCGTCGCCGACCGGAGGATTCAATTTAATTTTTCTTCCGTCGTCGGTTTCGATGTAATCGGTAATCGGGTTGAAAGTTATTTTTCCTGCAATTACGAGTGCGGTGGTTAATTCAGGCGAAGCGACAAACGCCAGCGTATTCGGGTTGCCGTCGTTTCTCTTGGCAAAGTTACGGTTGAAAGAAGTTACAATCGAATTTTTCTTTCCTTCCGGATTATCCATACGCTCCCACATTCCGATACAGGGACCGCAAGCGTTTGCCAAAACAGTTCCGCCCAAATCGGTGAGAGTTTTCAGTTGTCCGTCCCGTTCAATAGTGGCGCGAACCTGTTCCGAGCCGGGTGTAATATCAAATAACGATTTTGCTTTCAATCCCTGGTCGAGCGCTTGTCTTGCAACCGAAGCCGCTCTGTCAATATCTTCGTAGCTGGAGTTGGTACAACTTCCAATCAATCCAACCGAAAGTTCTTCGGGGTAATCGTTTTCTTTTGCCGCCGCAATCATTTTTGAGATTGGCCAAGCTTTGTCGGGAGAAAACGGACCGTTTAAGTGCGGTTCCAGTTCATCCAAATTAATTTCAATTAATTCGTCAAAATATTTTTCGGGATTAGCGTAAACGTCGTCGTCCGCGCGGAGCAAGTCGGCATGTTCTCTCGCCAGCGCTGCAACGTCGCCTCTTTCGGTTGCTTCAAGATAGGCAGCCATTTTTTCGTCAAACGGGAAAGTTGATGTGGTTGCGCCGATCTCAGCGCCCATGTTGCATATTGTTGCTTTTCCTGTTGCGGATAATGATTCGGCGCCTTCTCCGAAATATTCTACGATTGCGCCTGTTCCCCCTTTTACGGTAAGGATTCCGGCAACTTTCAATATGATGTCTTTCGGAGCCGTCCAGCCGTTTAATTTTCCGGTAAGTTTAATACCGATTAATTTAGGCCATTTAAGTTCCCAAGGCATATCAGCCATTACGTCAACAGCGTCCGCCCCGCCGACGCCTATTGCAATCATTCCCAGACCGCCGGCGTTAGGCGTATGAGAATCCGTTCCGATCATCATTCCGCCCGGGAAAGCATAATTTTCCAAAACCACTTGATGGATAATGCCTGCGCCCGGTTTCCAGAAGCCGATTCCGTATTTCTGGGAAACGCTTTCGAGAAAATCGTAAACTTCCTGGTTTTCATATTTTGCCGCTTTTAAATCTTCTTCCGCTCCGATTTTTGCTTTAATCAAATGGTCGCAGTGAACGGTTGAAGGAACAGCCGCTTCCTTTTTACCCGCCATCATAAATTGCAGAAGAGCCATCTGGGCTGTTGCGTCCTGCATTGCAACTCTGTCCGGGGAAAGATCCACATAATCTTCTCCTCTGTTAAAAGCTCTTGAAGAATCTTCCCAAAGATGGGAATAGAGAATTTTTTCCGCATATGTTAACGGACGACCGATTAACTCACGAGCTTTGTCGTGCTTCTCTTTCAAAGAAGCGTAAACATTTTTGATCATATCAAAGTTTGCTGTCATATTACTAACCTCTTATTATTTATTCTTAAAACTAGCTTCTATTTCCTTGGCAATTTCTGCGGAAACTAAAATTCTTCCGCAGGCTTCACAAGAAAACAGTCTGTTATTTTGTTTGATTTCCAATTGTCTCTGAGGCGGAATAACATTGTGGCATCCCGAACACGAACCTCTGTAAACGGGCGCAACGGCAATGCCTCCTTTTGCTTTGCGGATTCGCATATAGGTGTTGTAATCGTTCTTACGGATTTTCTCAACAACGGCTTCCCGCAGTTTATTAAGATGAGCTTCTTCTTTTTCATTAATCGCGATAATTTTTTTAAGCTCTTCTTCTTTTTCCTTAAATTCTTCCTGCAGTTTGTTAAGCTCGTCCTGAATTTCTTCGATTTCCAAAGATAAAACGCCAACTCTGTTTTCGATTTCTTTGTTCTCTTCTTCCATCTCGAGAATGTTTGTTTCGGAGAAATCGATTTCTTTTGTGAGCGCGTCGTACTCTTTGTTGTTACGAACCTTAAAAAGCTGCGCTTTATATTTTTTCAATTTTTCCTGCAATGTGTTAATTTCCGCATCGTTGGCTAATCTGGTTTTCTGAGCTTCCTCTTTTTCTTCCAACTTGGCGTTGATGTTATTTTGAAGCACTTCCATGTGAGCGTTAAGTTCGTTCACTATCAAAGGCAAGTCGCCGCGAAGTTCTTCCAATTCGTCAAGCTGTTTGTCGATTAGCTGCAGTTCATATAGATTTCCTAATCTTCCTTTCACTTTATTCTCCTACTTATTAATAAAAAATTTAACGGGATTTGTATTTCCCTTATATTTCAAAGTTTTAATTTGTTCTCCGTTCCGGACAAAAAAATCATCCATCCTTTTTTTTACTTCGTCAAGCGCAACATTTTCCGTTTCATAATGTCCGGCGTCAACAAGCAAAATTTTTCCTTCAGCGTCCTGAAATGTGTGGTATTTAACATCCGCGGTAATGAATGCATCAGCGTTCTTCTTTATTGCGTCGGGAAGCAAATCGGAACAGGTTCCGCCGCAAACCGCTACTTTTTTAATTCCGGTTCCTTTCCCCGCCGAATATTTCAAGGCGGAAGTTTTGAGTTTTCCGGCTGTTAATTTAAGGAACTCCTTCTTTGACAAGGACTTGCCGAGTTCTCCGATAGCTCCCGCGCCATACTCTTTGCTGATATTGTTCAAAGGATAAACATCGAACGCGGGCTCTTCGTAAGGATGAACTTTTAACATGGAGGATATTACGCCGCTCAGTTTCCAGTTGTCAACAATCACTTCTATTCTTATCTCATCAACCTCTGTGAATTTTTCTTTTTCCCCAATAGCGGGATTTGAATTTGCCGAACCTTTGAAGGTCCCTTTTCCCACAGAGGAAAAACTGCAATTTTCATATTCACCGATAATTCCTCCGCCGGCGTTAAAGATTGCATCAGCAACAACCTTTTTATAATCAGCGGGGACAAAAACAACAAGCTTCAGCTCCTTTCCGGAAAGAGGGGAAAGAAACTCAATATTTGTTAAACCTATTTTTTGCGCCAGCTGAAAACTCACTCCACCCTTTGTGTAGTCAAGATTTGTATGCGCCGAAAAAACCGAGATTTCATTGAGTATCAGTTTTTTTATAAGAGACGCTTTGGGATTTCTTGAATAGTCTATTTTTCTTAAAGGAGTAAATAAAAAGGGATGGTGCGTAAAAATTAAATTGCAGTTATTTTCGATTGCTTTATCAACGACGTCTTCAGTTAAATCGAGCGCAAGGAACACGTTTCTTATCGTATAATCCCTTGAGCCGATTTGAAGCCCGACGTTGTCCCGCTCCCACGCTATCTCGGGGGGCGCCCAGTTCTCAATAAATCTGATTAATTTATTTATTGTCATAAAATCAAAAAAAATGCACCAATCAGATTGGTGCATTTAAATCTATCATTGTCTTTATATTTTTAATATCTTTTTCGGTGTTTTCATCTTTTTCCTTTATGCATCGAAATATACTTTAAAATAGTAATAAATTCAATTTCCCATGAAAAATTTAAAATAAAATATTTGGACTGCGCAAATTTAATTAAGCCGCAAAACCCGACAGTCTCTCGCAAATAAAATCCGAATAGTGAAACAATTATTACAAAATTGTCATTAAAAATTTTTTAATCGGAGATTTCGGATATTTAGCAGTTTATTGTAGCACAGTTTGCTTAGTGAAGCGGGCAAGCTGTGTTCGAGCAAACTGTGTTTTGGTTATTTGCGAAAATAAAGCAAATTTTATGCTTTCTTTTGTTTTATATGTGAATAACGATTGGCAAGTTGTTCTCACAGTCCGCCGTGGCAAATTGTGTTACAAATAAGTCCATTTCATTTTGTAAGATTATCTTACATATTTTTTTCTCCGCCGGTCAACTCTCTGTTTTTCAATAAGTTAGCCCGCTTTTCCCCTAATGGCAGTTATTAGAAATTTATCTCCGAATGACAATTTTGGGATCATTAAATCGGGCGGTTATATGAGTATTTTCTTCGAGAGTGTTTTCTTTACTTAATTGTAAATTATCTAAAATGTTATATTACGTCATAAAAAATTATAAATTTATGACTGAACCGATAATTACGGTCGGAATCACATCCGGCAGGAAAATAGCGTTGAAAATTGTAGGCGAATATTATTTGCCGCGCCTGAATTTATATCTTCACGGGCGTTCCTACTTTGAAAAAAGCAACAGAGGAATTTTACTCGAATCCACTCTCGGAACGTACTATATTAACGAGAACGATATATTTGTCGCGGCAAATGAAGATAACGCCAGCTTTTGGGTTCACAACGTAAAAATCGGGAAAGGCTTTCATTGGGAAAGGGAAGAAGATCAGCATTTCCTCGGGAATTTTAAATTTGTACATGAGAATGGTGAAATTACGCTTGTAAATATCATTCCGCTTGAGCTTTATCTCGAAAGCGTGATCGGTTCGGAGATGAGCGAACACGCTTCATCCGCGCTGCTGGAAACTCAGGCAATAGTAGCGCGGAGCTGGACGCTTGCACAGCTCGGTAAAAAGAACATAATTCCGCATAACGAATATCGTGAAAAGGGTTTGCGTCTTCGCTGGCGCGAGAGGGACTCGCATACTTTGTATGATTTTTGCGCCGACGATCATTGCCAGCGTTATCAGGGAATTATTAAAACATCAACATTAAGAACAGCCGCCGCCGTTGATAAAACAAGGGGAATCGCGCTTCTCGAAGGAGAAAAAATATGCGACGCCCGATACTCCAAAAGTTGCGGGGGAGTAACGGAACTCTACGAAAATGTCTGGTCGAAGAAGGCTCATCCTTGTTTGGAGAGCGTTTATGATTTTGTTGCGCCGACTTATTATTCCGACTGGGATTTATCGGTTGAACAGAACGCGCGCAAATGGATACTCGCAAAGCCCGAGGCATTCTGCAACACCGAAGATGAAACTATTCTGAAACAGATTCTTGTAGATTTCGATAACGAGACAAAAGATTTTTTCAGGTGGAAGAAGATATTATCACAAAATGAAATCGCGGAATTAATTCATAAAAATCTTCATCACGATTTTGGGGAGATATTGGATTTAATTCCGGTTGAAAGAGGGAAATCGGGGCGGCTGGTCAAGTTAAAAATTGTCGGTTCCAAACGGGAGTTTATAATCGGCAAGGAACTTGAAATCAGAAAAGCCCTTTCGGAATCGCATCTTTACAGCTCGGCATTTATAATCGAGAAGGAGAATGTCGTTAACAATATTCCGCAGCGGTTTGTAATTTACGGCGCGGGCTGGGGACACGGGGTAGGGATGTGTCAAATAGGCGCGGCGGTTATGGGGCATAAAGGTTACAAGTTTGATGAAATTTTATCTCACTATTTCCCTCACGCAAAAATTAAAAGAATCTACAAATGAAAATCCTTTATTCTTGCCTTTCCCAAAGCTGGGGCGGAATGGAAATGTTTACTATCGACGCGGTTAAGCGTTTGCTGAAGCGGGGAATTCATACCGAACTGCTTTGTTATCCAGGATCGAAAATTGAGATGAAAGCCCGCGAAGAAGCAATAATTACGCATCCGGTCAAAGCCAAAGGTTATTTCGAGCCGAGCGCCGTAAATAAAATCCGGAAGATATTATCCGTCGGGAATTTTGATTTGGCGCATACGCAGGCTTCCAAAGACTTGTGGGCGATTGTTCCCGCGCTGAAAATCAGCGGGGAGAAAATTCCGTTAGTCCTTACAAAACAAATGGGTTCCTTTATTGTTAAAAAGGATTTTCTTCACCGCGCGCTCTATTCAAGGATAGACGAGGCGTTTGCAATCAGCGGAGTAATAGCGAGAAACCTTGTTGAAACCACGCCGATACCGCCGGAAAAAATTAAGATAATCCACAACGGAGTGGATGTGGAAAAATTCACACCGGAAAATCCCAATAGGGAAAAAGTGCGGAAAGAGTTTAATGTTTTAGATAGCGAGTTGTTTATCGGAATGACAGCGCGGTTTACTCCCGGCAAAGGACATGAGGAATTTATTTACGCCGCCGAAAAACTCAGCGCAAAGTACGATAATATTAAGTTTGTCGTAATCGGCGAACCGAGCCGAGGCGAATCGGAGTACGCGGAAAAGATTCGCGCCTCGGGAGAAAAATTAACCAAGGAGAAAAAACTGTTTTTTGCGGGATTCAGAGGGGACATGCCGGATATGCTTTCGGCTTTGGATTTGTTCGTTTTTCCCTCGCATGCGGAAGCTTTCGGCATTGCGCTTGCCGAAGCGATGGCGGCGGGAAAGGCTTGCGCGGCGGCGGGTTCGGACGGACCGCTTGATATTATTGACAACGGGAAAAACGGATTGTTTTTTGAGCCGAAAAACAAAAATGATTTGATTGAAAAAATGGAAGAACTGATAACAAGTCCTCAAAAAAGAGAGCACTTCGGGAAAGCCGCGCGGGAAAAAGCCGTGAGCGTTTTTGACATTGAAAAGTTAACGGATAAGGCGCTCGGCAGGTACGAAGAGTTAATCGAAAAAAGGAGGCGTTCACATTGACGTTTCTTAATCCGGCGGTTTTAATCGGTCTGCTTGCGGGAATAATTCCCATTGCGCTTCACTTTATCAATCTGAGAAAATTGAAGAAGATTGATTTCAGCACGCTCTATTTTATGGAGGAGTTGAGAAAAAGTAAGATTCGAAAATTAAAATTCAGACAGTGGCTTTTACTGCTTCTCAGATTGCTTCTGATAATATTCCTTGTACTTGCATTCGCAAAACCCGCCGTAAAGTCGGGAATAGGGATCGCCGGAGAAAGAGCGAAGGAGACCGCGCTGTTTATTTTGGATGACAGTCCGAGCATGACCGCGCCGGCTGTAAACGGTTCTGTTTTTAACGAAGCCAAGTCGGCAATAAAGGAAGTCGCCTCCCGGTTTACGAATGACGATCTCCTTTATTTACAACCCTTGTCGGCGTCGGGTAAATCTTACGTAAAACTGAATCGCGATAAACTGCTGAAGCTTCTCCCTTCGATTCACGCGACCGACGTACACTCCTCTCTTTCCCGCCAAATTATTAAAGGCGTTCATTTTATCGCTAAATCCAAAACATTGAAAAAGGAAATATTGGCGTTTAGCGACTTTCAGAAAACCGAATTTGATTCCGCCGCTCTGCGAAAGGCTCTCGCGGAAAATCCCGGCGTGCGTATTTATCTTCTGCCGATTAACGGAATAGTAAAACACGACATTTCCATTTCTTCTTTTAAATTAAAGACCAGACTAATCTCGGAAAATTCGCCGCTGGAATTTTCGGTCGTTGAAAAAAACGGCGGAGAGACAGAGGAAGAGGACAGAATTTCGCTTTTCCTGAATAAGAAGCGGGTTGCGCAAAGTTCCGCATCGGTTGCCGCCGGCGAATCCAAAAGAATATCGCTTCGGACTGATTTATCCGGAGGAGGATTTATTCCCGCATCAGTTCGCCTTTCGGACGACGATTTACTTTTTAACAACAGCGCTTTCTTCTCTTTTTACGTAAAGACGAAGAGGAAAATTCTGCTCGTTTCGGCAAAAGCCGGAGAGCTTAATTTTGTGCGGCTTGCGTTGAACGCCGCACATATAAACAATATGGTTAAGACAATTACATTCTCAAAATTTGATTACGAAAACCTTGGAAATTATGACGCGGTTTTTATTGCGGGACTTCCGGCGAAGTTTTTGAGTAAAGTTAAAAACTACGTAAATAAAGGGGGCGGACTTGTGGTTTTTCCGTCGGAGAAATCCCCGAGCGATTTCCAGAATTTTATTAAGAAGTTTTCATTGGGGAAATATTACGGCGTCTCCAAAAGCGAAAGCGGTTTCCCCCTTTTGTTTGATAAAGTAAATCTCAGCGACCCTGTTTTTGAAGGATTGTTCAAGAATAAAAGAGACGCCAAGATAAATTCCCCAAAGATAATAAAGCATATCCGGATTAAAACCGAGGGCGTGGGCAGAACAATCATTTCGCTCGAAGATAAATCCTCTTTCCTTTCCCGGTACAAATACGGCAGAGGAAGAATATTTGTCTTTAATGTAACGCCTGCAATGGAGTGGGGCGATTTTCCCGTTACGCCAATCTTTGCTCCGTTGATGAATAGAATTGTTCTATTTCTCACGTCGCCGAAGAATCTAAGAACTCCGATTTTTGCCGGAGACGGATACAAAATAAAAAAAGCGCTCTTTAGCGGAGCGACAGTGAAAGTTGTTGCGCCGGACGAGAGGGAAATAATCATCAATTCGGACGAACTTGAGAATAAAAGTTTTTACACATTCAAAGCGACTAAATTGGCGGGTATTTACAAGGTGTTTTCCGGAAAAACGCTCGTCGATGAATTTGCAGTTAATGTAAATCCGTCCGAATCAGAGATGAAATATTTTTCCGCAAATGAATTGAAGAAGATATTTAAAGTCGGAAAAAACAAAGGACTTGTTAAGATAATTCCGCAAATGGAAAATTACTCGCAATCGCTTTTTCTCGAAAGTAAAGGAAGCGAACTTTGGCGGCTTTTTTTATTTTTATCTTTACTTTGCGCTTTACTTGAGATGATTGTGGCGCGAACGGGAAAAAATGAATTTATGAATTTTATCGGAAAATAATTATTTATGGAATTACGGAAAGAGAGTAGGGAAAAAGCAATTTTAATCGGACTTAAAAAACAGACCGACACAAAAGAGAAGACCGAGGAATATCTCGAAGAGTTGGAAATGCTTGCCGATACCGCGGGAGCCGAGACGGTTATGAAAATCATTCAGGATAGGGTAAAGCCTGATCCGGCGTTTTACATCGGGAAAGGAAAGGTGGAAGAAGTCGCCGAACTTGCCGATATGAACGACGTTGTTCTAATCATTTTCGACGACGACCTTTCTCCGTCGCAAATCAGAAATTTGGAACGAGTAATTAATAAAAAGATTTTGGATAGAAGCGGACTGATTCTCGACATCTTCGCCAAGCACGCAAGAACGAGCGAAGCCAAAACCCAAGTGGAACTTGCCCAGTTGCAATATACGCTTTCGCGACTTACACGCGCCTGGACGCATCTTTCCAAGCAGTACGGAGGCATCGGAACGAAAGGCCCGGGGGAAACGCAGATTGAAACGGACAGAAGAATTATTCGCGACAGAATAGCGAAATTAAAGGAGAAGCTAAAAAAAATCGAGGCGCAGCAGAAAACCAAAAGCGCGCAGAGAAAAAGTTTTTTGCAGATAAGTCTGGTCGGCTACACTAACGCGGGGAAGTCCACGCTCCTAAATTTATTGACAGAGGCTGATGTGCTTGTCGAAGATAAACTTTTTGCCACTCTCGATTCGACGACAAGAATTTACATGGTTGACAAGGACAAAAAAGCTTTGATGAGCGATACCGTCGGGTTTATCCGCAAACTGCCGCATACGCTTGTCGCGTCGTTTCGCACCACGCTTAATGTGGTTCGCGACGCCGATTTGATTCTGCATGTTGTCGATTTAAGCGCTCCGACATTTTACGAGCATATGGAAGTAGTTGAAAAAACGCTTAAGGAATTAAAGCGAGACGAAACGAAAAGATTGGTTGTGTTTAATAAAGTTGATAAAGTTGCGGATAAACATTTGTTTGACAGCTTAAAAGGTGAGTTCCCCGATTCGGTTTTTATTTCGGCGGCGCGGGCAATTAATATTCAAGAGCTTAAAAAACGGATCCGAGATATTTATGAAGAGAACTTTTCGCAACGCACAATAAAAGTGCCTGTTGAAAATTCCAAACTAATTTCGATGGTTCATAAGATTACAACCGTAAACGAAATTAAATACGGCGATGAGTTTGCAACAATTAACTTTACCGCTGATAAAAAGACTTTTGAACAAATAGTGAAATTGTTGAAATAGATTTCCGATTTAGATTGATGGTAGAGTTCCCATGTTATTTGTCAATTGTAAATTTCGCTTTTAAAATCATAATTGATCATGAAAATCAGCGTCCTATAAAATTTGTATATTACAGTTTTTAAGTATTAGAAACCTTTGCATAACCGAAATATCTCTAAATTCGGTGTAATTACCGGTTATGAGATTCTTCTCCCGCTCCGCCTTGGCGGAGGATCAGAATTTATCCCGACTGCTTTTCGTTGGGGTGACATATTACGGAGTTATGCAAAGCCTTCTATTAAATAAAATTTTACCCTATTGAAAAGGAATTAAGAAATGAAAAAAATATTTCTCTTTATCATATCAATAATTATTACCGTTTCCCTGTTTGCTCAGGATAACTTTGTGAAGAATAACTACACGAAAAAGGAATACCGCATACCGATGCGGGACGGGAAGAAGCTATTTGTATCGGTTTATTCCCCGAAAGACACAACCGTAAAATACCCGATTTTGTTGCTGCGAACTCCTTACAGCTGTTCGCCATACGGGGAAGATAAATTCAAGGAGCATATCGGACCTTCGCGGTACTTGGAAGAAGAGAAGTATATTTTCGTTTGGGAGGATGTTTGGGGTAAGTTTATGAGCGAAGGGAAATATGTAAATATGAGACCTTGGGAAAGAGGGGAAAAAGATAAAATTGATGAAACAACAGACACTTACGACACAATAGATTGGCTTGTAAAGAACATTAAAGGCAACAACGGCAGAGTGGGAATGTGGGGAATTTCTTATCCCGGATTTTATGCGGCAATGGGAGCGATGAGTAATCACCCCGCGCTCAAAGCGGTTTCGCCGCAGGCTCCGATTTCGGATTGGTTTATTGACGATGATATGCATCATAACGGCGCGCTGTCGCTGGCGATGACTTTCGATTTCTTTTCCGTTTTCGGGATTCCGCGCGATACGCTTACAACGCATTGGACGCCGAGAGCAATTAAAGATACTCCCGATCAATATAATTTCTTTTTGAATCTCGGCGGACCGGCAAATATCAATAAGAAATATTTTCATCACGGAATTCCCTTCTGGGACAGCGTAGCCGCGCACGGAACATACGATTATTTTTGGAAGAGAAAATCGACGCTAAGCGATTTTACCGACGTTAAGCCCGCCGTAATGACGGTTGGAGGCTGGTTTGACAGCGAGGATTTATTCGGGGCGATTCATACTTATCAAACAATTGAGAAGAATAACCAGCACACTTTTAATATTTTTGTAATGGGACCATGGTTCCACGGCGGCTGGGCAAGAGCTACGGGAGAAAAGCTCGGGGACGTTTATTTCGGTTCTGCAACAAGTGATTTCTATCGGAAGAATATTGAATTGCCATTTTTTAATTATTACTTAAAAGGGAAAAAGAATCCGGAATTACCGGAAGCTTATGTTTTTGAAACGGGAGCTAATCGCTGGAGGACTTTTTCGCATTGGCCGCCTGAGGAAGCTACGGAAAGAAATATCTTTTTAAACGGAAAAGAAAAGTTAACTTTTACCGCTCCCGAACAGACCGACTCCGTTGAGTATATCAGCGATCCGGAGCATCCTGTGCCTTACACTGCGCGGGTTATTGACGCAATGAGATTTTACCCCAAACCGTATATGACTGAAGACCAACGATTTGCATCGACGCGTCCCGATGTCGCTGTTTTTACTTCGGGAGTTTTGGATTCAGATTTTACGATTGCAGGTCCTTTGACCGCCGACCTTTATGTTTCGGTTTCATCTTCAGATGCGGATTTTGTGGTTAAGCTTATCGATGTCTATCCGGACAGCATGAAAAGCGTAAACGGAGTAGAATACGGAGGTTTCCAGCAGCTTGTGAGATACGATATTATGAGAGGTAAGTTCAGGGATTCCTATTCAAATCCCAAGCCGTTTGAGGCGGGAGTTCCCACGGAAGTTAAAGTCCCGTTGCAGGATATTCTTCACACTTTTAAGAAAGGTCATAAAATAATGGTGCAGATTCAAAGCAGTATGTTCCCTTTCTTTGACAGAAATCCTCAGGTCTTTACAGATATTTATTCATGTGCAGATTCCGATTTTGTTAAAGCAAAAATTAAGATTTTTACAGGTAAGAGTTTTCCTTCGAAGATTGAAGCTAAGTCAGTAAACAGCCGACAGTGAACAGAGTTCATGAATTGTGTGTAAATAGAAATGTTTGAAATATTCTTTTGCTAAATACAATGATTTGTTGAATAAATTATAAGGGGTAGTAAAATGAGTAATGACATGATGCAAATAAATCAATTTTCAGAAATTCTTAGAACAATTAAGAATGCCCGTGAAAAAGTTTTTAGGCAGGTCAATGCTTCTTTAATTCAATTATATTGGGATATTGGCAAATATGTTGCACAAAAAGTTGAAAAAGAAAACTGGGGAAAATCAATTGTTCATGAATTATCGGAATACATACAAAAAAACGAACCCGGAATAAAAGGCTTTTCATCTCGAAATATCTGGACAATGAAACAGTTCTATGAGACATATAAAGATTATGAAAAACTGCCATCAGTGATGGCAGAGCTGGACGCATAACAGGCGGATAATGAGCTTAAAAACTCCCGAAGAAAGGGAATTTTATATTAAGCTTTGTGTAAAAGAAAATTACAGCGTTCGCGAGCTTGAACGACTAATAAATACCGGCGCTTACGAACGAACGATGCTTGCTCAGAATAATATGTCGGAGGCCGTGAAACAACTGCCTAAAAGTACCGAAAATATTTTTAAGGACACCTATATTTTAGACTTTCTCGACTTACCTGTCCTACATAAAGAAAAAGACTTGCAAACAGCTCTTGTTGGTTCATTGAAAGGTTTTATTCTTGAGTTGGGGAAAAGCTTCACTTTTATAGGAGAGCAATATAGAGTACAAGTTGGTAATCAGGATTTTTATATTGACTTGCTCTTTTTTCATCGTGAGTTGCAATCCTTAGTGGCATTTGAACTGAAAACCGAAAGGTTTAAGCCTGAATTTATGGGGCAACTGGAGTTTTATCTCGAAGCGCTCGACCGCGATGTAAAATTGCCAACCGAAAACCCGAGCATTGGTGTTCTTCTTTGCCGTGATAAAGATAACGAAGTGGTGGAATACGCTCTTAGCCGTTCTATAAGTCCCACGCTAATAGCGGATTACGAAACGAAACTTATTTCCAAAGAGCTTCTGCGTAAAAAGCTGAACGAGTTTTATAATTTACTGGAAAATAGAAATGATGATTAAGAAGATTAAAGAGTATAAAGTTAGCTGGTCTTGGGGTGGTTTAGCCGGTTCCGCACTTGGAGGTGGCTTAACTGCAAGCGGCTTAGCTTTTCTGGGAGGAAAATATTAATAATGATATTCAAAAAAAAGAAATGTCCGAAATATGTTTTTAGAGCGCTAATAATTTTGAATATAATATTGATTATTGTCTCATATGTTATTCATTTTGACACAATACTTTATATTTTTATTTTAAGTTATTTTTTAGTAAAGGGAATAAAATATTGGAAAAATCCTCCGGATGTTAATTGCTAAATTCAAGATTCAGTCAATTCTATTATTTTATACGAACATACAATAAGGTAATTCTTCAACTTCACCTTCAAGGAACAAGTACCTTGAAGATGTCTTATTCTGAAATTGGTTTATAAAAAAACAGAGTCCCGAAAGATGGACAACGAACAAGAAGCTTGACCGTTCTCTTACTTCAAACCGTAATCTATTTCTCAATCAGATGAAGCTTCAGCTTTTCTTTAAGTTCTTCGGGGAGTTTTGTTTTTTTCAGGCTGTTGATTTCCAGAGCCACATGAACTGTTTTCGCTTTTGCCAGTAGAGTCATCTCCTTATTGTAAAAGTAGTAGGTGATTTCAAAGGAGTGAGCTTTCAGTTGTGAAACGCCAAGCTCAACTTTAAATGTTGTTCCGCAGAAAAAGGGATGCGCAAAGCGGGTTTCGGTTTTTAAAACGGGATAAGCGATTTCCTTGTTTAAATAATATGCCGGATAATCCGCCACCGATGAAATAAACATCTCGAAAGCTTCGTGAGCGTACCGTAAAAGATTTGCAAAAAACATAATTCCGCCCGGATCGCAATCGCCGAAGTGAACAAATTTTTCTGTTAAAAACATTCCGCACCTTTTTTATTCAAATATAATTTGGAAAACAAAATAATAAAGTTCTTAATTTGTTGCTTAATCTATTTCGGTTGCATAAATTTCGCAATTAAAATTGAAAAAGAGAAACTTACTCATCGCATTGAAAAAATCAGACAATAAAAAATACATTGCCGCCCGTTATTTGCTTACGGCTTTTCTGCTCTCAATTATTCTTAACGGCGCATCTTTGTTCGCGCAAACGGGAAAAACAATAATTAAACGAACGTACTACCCGAACGGAAAAGTAAAAACCGAAGGGGAATATGTAAACGGGAAATTAAACGGCTACTACCGCGAATATTACAGAGACGGAAAACTTTGGAAGGACTGGAATTTTAAAAACGGAAAAGAAGAAGGCGTTTCAAAATGGTATTTCCCGGATGGAAAATTGAGTATGGAGTGGAATTATCACAACGGGGAGTTGGAAGGTAAATCGAAGTGGTATTATGAATCGGGAGAACTTTGGGCGGAACCGCTTTACGTTCACGGTAAGCGGGAGGGTTTTACACAGACATATTACAAAAGCGGGAAACTGCAGGGAATCTGGAGCTACAAAAACGGAAAGTTGAACGGAATAAGCAAAACATTTTTTGAGAACGGGAAGATTGAAGTTGAGCGTAATTATAAGGATGGCAAACTTGAAGGAATAAATAAAGTTTATTTCTCATACGGCGGCGTTGCGCTTGAGGCAAATTATAAAAACGACAAGCTGAACGGAATTTCATACTTATACTATCCGGACGGAAAAATTAAAGTTATCGATACTTACAAGAACGGGCAAATCGTTAAGCGAATTCGTTACGACATCGTCGGGCGGTTGGACAAAGTTGAAGAAACGTTTAACGAATTTTACGACAGCGGAACTCTCAGAGCAATTAAGAAATTCAGAGAAGGAAAACTGAACGGAGTCTGTAAGTTTTATTATGAATCGGGTTTTCTGAAGGCGATAAAGAATTTTAACAACGACATTCTTGACAGCGTTCAAGTTATGTTTCACGACGGCGGCTACCTTGCTGAAATCTCCAATTATTCCAACGGAATATTAAACGGCAAAAGATTGACATACAACCATGTCGGCTCGCTGATAAAAGAGGAATACTTTTTACTCGGCACATTGGAAGGAACCGCAAAAGAATATTACGACGATGGAACGTTAAAGTCGGTCGCTCATTACAAGGAGGGGAAATACGACGGAGAAAACAAGGAGTTTTATCCCAACGGAAATCTGAAAGTTGTGGAGAATTTTGAAGAGGGGAAATTATCCGGAATTGCAAAGTGGTTTTATCCGGACGGACAGATTAAGGAGTTTTCTTCTTATAAGAATAATCTTCCCGACGGAAATTGGTTTTCATACTTTCCGGACGGAACCGAAAAGGAAAGAGCATTTTACCGGAACGGCGAACTTATCAATAATTAATTGTTGTAAAATTATTTAAGCCGAAGATATTCATCCCAAATTTTATATAATTCCGAAGTCGCTAAAATATCGTCGCCGCAGTAAATTGCAACCTCGTCGATTTTTCCCGCACGATAAAGTTCGTTTACGTCCATTCCCGAAACACCTTTCGACTTTGGCGATTCTATTCCGAAAGCGCGTGTGTAAAAATCCAAGTTAAATTTCCGCACCAGTCCGTGAAATGTAAGTTGCTCGAGTAAATCAATATGCGTGGAAGAATCGTACCGGCTTTTAATAAAATTACGGGAAGGTTTTACTTTTATCATTGCAGAGCGCAGCATCAGAAACGGAATGTCAAATTGCCTTCCGTTGAATGTTACTATCTTATCTGCTTTTACGGCGTACTTCCAGAAAGTTTTCAGCATTTCCGCTTCACTCATTCCGTGATACGAAATTTGTTTTTCCTCAACTTCCCATTCCCTTTTTTCTTCCGATTCAAACATCACATACCTGTTGCCCGTTGTTATATTCATCAAACCGATTACAATAACTTTTGCAGTCAGTGGGTAGAGATTCATATATCGAATCGCTTCAAGCTCTTTGGCGGCTTTGGATTCTTCATCCCTTTCTTTTTCGGCGTAGCGTAAAATGTATTCCTGCTGGGATTCGGAGAAAGATTCGAGAGGAAAAGCGCTTGTTTCAATATCGATTACAAGTTTTAATTTATCCGATTTCATAATGCCCCGATTGTTATGAATAGAAAATTTGTTTCTCTTAAAACCAAATTAATAAATTAAAAGGAATTATTCCTTAAATTTTATTATGAAAAAAATGATAATTATCCTTTTTATTTCCACGGCTGTTTTTGCCCAAACGAAAAGTATTGAGGATTCTCTAATCACAACGGGAATCAGAGAGATTTACAGCATTAAGTTTGAGGAAGCATTTTCCACATTCGATAAATTGCGGAAAGTCGCTCCGCATAATCCCGCGGGTAAGTTTTTCGACGCGATGGTTACTTGGTGGCAGATACTACTCGACCTGAATAACACGCGCTTTGATCAGCTTTTTTATGACAAACTGCAAGCGGTAATCGAGCAGTGCGATTCCGTACTTGAAAAAGATGAAAACAACTACGATGCGCTTTTCTACAAAGGCGGCGCGCTCGGATTTCGAGGCAGACTGCTGAGCGTAAGGCGGGAATGGGTGAAAGCGGCTTTGGATGGGAAAGACGCTTTGCCAATCGTAGGTAAAATAGCTGAGGAATATCCCGAGAACAAAGATATTAAACTCGGCTTGGGAATCTATAATTATTACGCCGCCGTAATTCCGGAAAAGTTTCCCTTTGTAAAACCGCTGATGTATTTATTCCCGCCCGGCAACAAAGAGCTTGGTTTGTCGCAGCTTAAGATAGTGGCGTCCGAAGGTCATTACGCAAAATATGAAACGCGTTATTTTCTGTTGATGATTTATTTTGATTTTGAGAAAGACAATGATGAAGCAATGAAGTATTGTAAAATGCTTCTTAACGATTTTCCCGAGAATCCTAAATTTGAAAATTTTCTGGCTCGGATTTATTTCAGAACAAGAAGGTTTAATAAAGCCGATTCGGTTTTTAAAGTGATTTATAAAAAAATTGAGAAAGGAAAACGGGGTTATAATCTTCAGTTAAAAAGAAGTACGCTCTACTATTTGGCGGATATTAATGCCCGTAAGCAAAAAAACAATAAAGCTGTCGAGCAGTTTAAAAAGAGTTTGAAAATTTCGGAGAAAATTGACGGAGAGCATGATTCCGGTTTCAAAGTAAACACCGCGCTTTATCTCGGTATAATTTATACCCGCTTAAGGAATTACAAAAAAGCCGCCGAATATTACAAGAAAGTTTTGGAGATGGACGAATATAACGGCTCACACAAAAAAGCCGAGAAAAAACTCTCGGCTTTGAAAGTTAAAAAATAGAAGAAACCTTTGTAAAACATATCGCGGTAAGCCGCAATTTATTTAAGAATTAAGAATTAAGAATTAAGAATGATAAAAGCGTTTAGTCCGCCAAAGGCGGATTAGATTGTTTATGAGTTTAGCGACTAAATCACTTCACTGCGAATACGCGAATCGCACATCACTCGTTACTGAAGAAGCGTTCAGTTGTAGTTTCAACAAGATTTGCGATTAAGAAATCTCGAAGAAAAAGGTTAAAAGGTAAAAATAAGAAGGAATGAATGGAAGAAAGGATAAGCTAACTTTCACTTCCGGTTTCGGTTGTTTTTTGTTCTCTTACTTCTAACCTCTTACCTCTACTTCCGCCTTGGCGGATTCGGCTTTCTCCCATTCAGAATGACATATCATTGGGTTATGCAAAGCATTCTAAAAATTAGCGCTGACTCCGAACCGGTGGAGATTTCCGGTGGGACCGAATGAGGAGAAGGCATAATCGATTAAGTAACCTTTTACTTTTAATCCGAAACCTGCGCTGAAACCCGCGATACCGGATGAAAGTCCGAGACTCATTTCATCCCGTTTATTATTATCGTAGCCGAGGCGAAGCATCAGGGAATTGCTCAAGCGCAGTTCGCCTCCCACCGTCCACTGTGAAAATCTGTCGGCGATTTTATCATACTTGTCGGCAAGATGATTTACCGAGATATAAAATTTAAGTGGGAGATGAGCCAATTCTTTGGTCAGACCTATTCTCACGTCAAGAGGAAGCGATTCCTCAACGCTTGTATAATTGGATAGTTGTTTCCCAAGGTGAAGGAGAGACAACCCGAAACTCCATTTACTTTCCGGAATTAAATAAAGCAAGCCCAAATCGGTAGAAATACCGGTCGATGAGTATTTTTCAATTCCGGAGTAGATAAATCTGAGATTAACGCCGTAGTAAAAATTCTTATCTATCTCGTTTCCGTAACCGACTGAAATTGCAAATTCAGACGCGCTGAAAGTCCCGAGTTTGTTGCCGAATTTATCCGCGCTTGTGAACGAGCCGTAATTAACCAGCTGAATCCCGGTTGAAATTCTGCCGATATTCTCAAACCGATGAGAAGCCGAAAGGGAAACGGAGTTTATTCCATCAAGATGTTTAAGGAATGAGAATGAAACGGGAGTTTTCCGGAGAGTATTTATGCCCGCCGGATTATAGAAAATAATGTTCGGGTCGTCGGTTGCGGCAACAAACCCGCCAGCAAGAGCCGCAGCACGGGGGGAATTATCCATAGTTAAAAAATTGTATGTGGTTTGCGCCGAAAGCGTTGCGGCAAAAAGTAAAACCGCGGCAAATAATCTTTTCATAAAAGTTCCTTAATTAATAATCATCAGTTTAATAATTATATTCAATAATAACAAGGTGATTATTAGAAACTTTTGCAAAACAAAACCTAAAATTGTCATACTGAGTTCGCCAATCCGCCAAGTCGGAGGAGTGTAAGTCGTCCGAAATATCTCGAAATTCGGTATAATCACCGGTTCTGAGATTCTTCCGCCTTGGCGGATTCCGCTTTGCTCCATTCAGAATTTAACCCGACCGCTTTTTGTTGGGGCGACATATTACGGAGTTATGGGCAAGGTTGAAGAGCAACAGAAATACTACTCTCGTCTAATAAAACAAAATCTCTAATTTTTGGCAAATATTATTCTTTGCTGCCATTGTATAGTTTGCTATTTTTGTATAAATAATTTGGTGGTTTTATCGCAAGTGGCAAATTACATATTGAAAAAATAAAATCTCGCTTCGAAAACAAAGGTAGTTTTAATACAAAAGATATTATTCGGTTTTATAAGATTTTTGAGCCTGATATTAAAAAAACTACTATTCATTGGAGAATCTATTCATTAATTCAAAATGGAATTATTCATAGAATCGGAAGAGGTAAATACACATTAAAAGTCAGACCCAATTATCTACCTGATATTTCTCAAAAATTAAAAAATATCAATTCTAAGCTAAAAAAGAATTTTCCGTTTTCCACATTTTGTTTGTGGAGTTCCTCTCTTCTAAACGAATTTACAATTCATCAGACTAACAAAACATTTTTCCTAATTGAAGCAGAGAAGGATTCTGTAGAATCTATTTTCCATTTTTTGAAAGATAGAAATTATTCGGTTTTTATTAATCCTACACAAGAAGTTTTTGAAAATTATGCATTAAGTGAAAACAATTTTTTTATTGTTAAACCATTAATATCAGAAGCTCCCGTACAAACAATTAAAAACCTCAATACTGTTACATTAGAAAAAATGTTGGTTGATATTTTCTGTGATGAAATTATTTTTACTGCCTATAAAGGAAACGAAATGAAAACAATTTTCTCCAATGCCTATAACAAATATGTTATTAACGAAAACAAACTATTAAGATACGCTAATAGGCGGGGGAAAAAGAGCCAACTTATAAATTATTTAAAACTAATTAACGGCAACAAAGAAACTTAACTGCCGAAATATAGAATATGATAAATCAAAAAGAAATAACAAATGAGTGGATTAGCAAGGTTTCTAAAGAGAACAAAAATGCTGATAAAATTCTGATTGAAAAAGTTATTCGTGCTCTTTTGTTGCTTGAGGGACTTGTTAAACAAAAGGTTGAATTTACATTTAAGGGCGGTACTGCATTGATGCTTCATTTTAATTCCACTAAAAGACTTTCAATTGATATTGATATAATTTTACCTGAAGAAACAAAAGAATTAGATGCTTTATTAGAAGAACTTGTTCGAGAACAAGGGTTTTCACGTAAAGAATTACAAGAGAGATATTTCACAACTCAGATTACCAAATCTCATTACAAGTTTTTTTATACTCCCTCTTACGAAACCAATAAAGAAGAAGATTACGTTTTGTTAGATATTTTATTTGAAGAAGCCAATTATCAAAATATTATTCAACTCCCCATTGATTCAAAGTTTGTTCAAATAATAGACGAACCGTTGCTGGTAAACGTTCCATCGCTTGAAGATATGCTTGGTGACAAGCTCACTGCTTTTGCACCTAACACAACCGGAATTCCATATTTCAGAAATGAACATAGTATGAGTATGGAAATAATTAAACAACTTTACGATATTGGTAATTTATTCGATAAAGTTGAAAATCTGAAAATTATTAAATCTACTTTTTCACTCTTTACAAAAACTGAATTGAATTACAGAAGTGAAAATGACCTTAGCGTAGAAGATGTAACCGAAGACATCTTCCAGACAGCATTAACAATTGCAAGTAGAGGAATTGACGGAAAGGGAGACTTTGAACAACTACAATTAGGAATACAAAGGATTAAATCTTTTATTTTTTCTGAGAGTTTTAATATTGATAAAGCAATTATTGCAGCATCAAAAGCAGCTTATCTTGCAACATTGATTAAACACGATGCCGGTAAAATTGAAAAATATAGTAAACCACTACAAATGAAAAATTGGCTACTTGATAAGCCAATTAATAACAAACTTAACAAATTAAAGAAATCGAATCCCGAAGCATTTTTCTATTGGTATAAAATTTATGAACTGAAAACATAAGAAAACTAAATGGCAAAAAACAAATATAAAGATAAAACTCCCGTTTAATATTTGTGTTTTAGGTGAAGTTTCGGAAATATCACAAATTTGGAAAGAGCTAAATAAATATTTTGAAAAAATCGGAATTAATACTACTAACTGGAATATTGATTTTTTCAACAAAAAGAAATTACAAAATAGTAATGTATTGCGCTCTTTACATAAGGGCAAAAGTAAATATTCCGTAATTATCACATGACAAATATTCCATCATTCCGGTAAGGGAAATAAAAAAGCAAATATAATTTCTGAATTAGAAAATGATATATATATTCCGCATTGTGTTGGGAGTAATCCAAAAGACTTATTAACGCCAAATAAATTAATTGAGATAATTGATGAATTTGTGAGAAAACCCAGCCCATAACAAAAGCTATAAGCAATAGCTGAAAAACGCTACTACTCATAGCAAGTTCGTTTTGCAAAGCCTTCTAGAGACCTTTGCAAAACCTGAAATTGTCATATTGAGTCCGCCAATCCGCCAAGGCGGAGGAGTATGAGCCATCCGAAATATCTCTAAATTCGGTACTATTACCGGTTTTGAGATTCTTCATTCCGCTTCGCTTCATTCAGAATGACAAATTTCGGGGTTATGCAAAGCCTTTTTCTATTAACTCTTCCTTTAATTTTTCAGTCTGCTCTCTATCTCGGATTTTGTCTTTTCGAGATAAGTTTTCACTGCTTCGTCGTCCGGATTTAATTCGCCCGCTTTTTTAAGGAGCGGTAAGGCAATGTCGAACTTCTTCTCGATAAAATAGAGAAAACCTAAGTTTTTATAGCCCACTTCCAGCTCGGGATAGAGTTCGATAATTTGCCTGAATATTTTTTCAGCCGGTTCAAAGTTTTGCATTTCAATTGCCTGTTTGCTTAAAAATAAAGCCCAGTTAACCCAATCGCTGATAAGCAGGCGCTTTAACGAGTTATCTTTTTCAACAATCTTTTCCCATTTTTTCTTAAGTATCTCTGAATTTCTCGCGTGTATTTCCACGGCGGTTTCCGACTTGTCGTAATAGCTGATTTTTCTCATCGAGCGAATACTCCCGCTCCACTCGTGGTCGTAATCAAATGAAGGAACAATGTAGCTTGCCAGTCCGGCTCTTTTTATCTGCAATCCGATATCCCACTCTTCAAAGTAACAGGGAGTAAAAGCGTTCTCAAATTTAAGATTGTTTTCATCGAAATATTTTTTCCTTACCGCGAAAAGAAATCCTGAAACGGCATCGACTTCCTGAATTTTATCGAATTTATTCTTATCGAAATAATGAAGGTCGGCAAGTTTATCAAAATGGAAGAAAGAACCTTGCGGTCCTACCATCGCGGCTTTGGGTTGTGAAATAAGGGCTTGCTCAAAATTTATAATAGCGTTTTTTTCAACATGGACATCAGAGTTAACGATAAAAACAATCGGAGTACGAGCAATGTTCAAGCCGATGTTCCACGCACGTGCAACGCCTACATTCTTTTTCATTACGGCGTAGTAATCTATTCGCGGATCGTCTTTTATTTCATTTGCCACTTCTTCGGAATTAAAGACGACAATTACTTCTCCCTCGATTTTTTCCAAATCGTCTAACAGCGTTTTTATATTGTACTGACTTGCGGGGGCGTAATCAATCACGGGAATTACAAAACTTCGTTTTAATTTATTTATCCGCGACGTTTTTACGGATGTAAACTTAACCGATTTTTTTCGTAGTTCTTCGGCTGTTGATGTCGAATTTTTCTCGCCCGAAATTACGGCGAGCATTTCCTCGGCTCTGTCGGAATATTTATGTGCGTTCCGTACCAGCTCCATTCCCCGTTTGGCAATCGCCTCGCGCAATTCGTCATTTTCAAGGTAAAAATTAATTACGTTTCCTATATTTACATCTTCGTCGTAAAGGGCGTAATCTTCATTCGGAACAAATAATTCGTCCTGTCCGCTCTTGGTTGTCATATCGGAAAGAAGAAGCGAGCCGGTGGACATTACTTCGAAAAAACGCATATTCAAATCATTCCGGACAGCGTTATTAAATACGATTTTTGATTCAGAAAATACTTTTGACATTTCTTTCAGGAAAGCTCTCTCGTAATAAAAATCAAAATTTGATTTTAAATACTCTAACAGTTGAGCTCTCCGCTGATTGCCGACAAGCGAACCGACAAACCCAACATCATGAATTCTGTTTTCGGAAAATTTGTCATGAATTTCCGGATCGGCGCCGAGAGGCAGCCAGAAAACTTTTTTGTTGCCTGCATTAATAAAATCATTTAAATACTCTTTTTGGGCGATAAAAACAAAGTCAAAATTTTTCGCCAGTTCAACATGGTCGCTTAAATGAAGGTGGCTGTCAATAAGATAACATGCCGTGGGAACAGGAAGCTGTTTGGTATTTCGAGGTACAAGTCTTCCCACCGATTCAATCCAGATAAAAACCTCCGGTTGTTTGTGGACGGGCGTGTTATTATATATTTCAAGTATGTCCGGTTCAAAATCGGTCGGAATGTTCTGAGGCAAAATCGGTTGTTTTAAGTTTTCAAGTTTCCACTTTGTTATGTACTCCTGCGGCAACTGAGGACCGATTGTAGTAACATCATATTTTTTCCTAAAAGCTTTTTCAAAATAAACTGCGGTCGTTGCGGGATATGAAACATAGTAAAGCCAGATCTTTTTCATTCAGAGACTCCGGATAAAATAATTTTAATAATAATTGTCATTAGATGTATAAAAAAGTTATTCACATATAAAAGTAATAACATCAAAAAAAATACCAAAAAAAAGTTTGATTCCGGTTAGTATTCAGAGTTTGTTACTAAAAAGTGTAGAATATTAACCAGCTGTTCAAATGTTAAATTTTCAAACAGATATTTTCATCTGAATTCAATTCGATAAAAATAGTGGAAACAGATGAAAATTGAGCAAAAAGGAGTAGGAAAATATTTTGGCCCGATAATTGAAAATTGTGTGCAAGGAAAAATATCAAGAATTGGTAGAACAACAAGAACATATCGTTAATAAGGAAAAACTCAAAACCGAAGAAAATTTCGAATATTATTTGGAACTCGGGAAAGAGTCTATTCGCAAAAAAGATTCGGCGCATGCTTCCGAAGCATTAAGAAAAGCCGCCCGGTTTAGGAAAACCGGCGAGCTTTATCTGCTGCTCGGAGTAGTGCATGAGGATTTACACAGTTATGAAAAAGCCGCCGAGTATTTTAAAAAGGGAATTGATATTGATTCGAGAAATCCGGAGCTGTTTGTTGAACTCGGGACTCTGTATTATAAATTGGGGAAAAGAGAAGCCGCCGAATTTTACTACGGCGAGGCGCTTGCAATTCGTCCGATGAATTTTAGCGCGAACTTCAATTTGGGAATAATTAACCGCGATAATGGAAACTGGAAGCGGGCTATTGAATTTTTGAAAAAAGCGGAACTTGTAAGTCCCAATAATTTTCTTACGCTTTATAATTTAGGATTTTGCTATCAGCAGATTGGAGAATCGGAAAAAGTAGCGGAATATTATAAAAAGAGCGTGCATGAGAATCCCGTAAGTCCCGAAGCAAATTTTGCTTACGGGAATGTTTTGAAGGAGGATAAAAATTGGGAAAGAGCCAAAGAATATTATAAAGCTTCTCTTCGGATAAAACCGGACCAGCCGAAAGTGATGACGAACCTCGGAATAGTTTATCATTATATCGGCAAGTTTGAAGAATCGAAGGAACTGCTTGAGTCTGTGCTTAAGCTTGAGCCTGAAAACTTGGATGCGATGGTTAATCTTGCGGCGAATTATTACGAACTGGGTGATTTTGAAAAATCGAAGAAATTTTATGAAAAAGTGTTAAGCAAAGAACCGGATGATGCTGTTACACATTTTAATTACTCTCTGCTTCTTTTCACAATCGAGGAGTATGAAAAAGCTCTTTCGGAATATGAATGGCGCCTTAAAACTTGGGGAAAAGAAACTGCGTTAAAAGAGATTCCCGATTGGCATGGAGAAGAGCTTACGGGAAAGAAAATTTTTGTAATAGCCGAGCAGGGTTTGGGGGATGCGATTCAATTTGTGCGGTATATTAAGGAACTGAAGTCTCGAGGCGCTTATGTGATTTTGCAAGCAAGAAAATCTCTCGTTGAACTTTTTGAAATAAGCGGAATCGCCCATGAAATTACGCCCGAAATTGATGAAAACCTGCATGCAGATTATAAAATTTATTTGATGAGTATTCCGAGCGTGTTAAGAAAATTTCCGCTCGAAGTTGAAGAACCGTACATTAAAATAAAATCGAAGAATAGTAAATTAAGTGAAACGGCTTCGGATAAAATAAAAGTCGGAATTACTTGGCGCGGAAACAGCAAGCACATGTATGATTTTAAGCGCTCGGTAAGTTTGAAATATTTTAAAAAACTTTTTGTCGTAAAGGATACGGAGTTTTTTTCGCTTCAAATTGATCCGACTGAAGATGAAAAGAAAATATTGGACGAATGCGGCGTAACGGATTTATCTTCCGGGTTACATTCTTTTTTGGATACCGCACAAATTATTAATGATTTGGATCTCATTATTTCCGTTGATTCGGCGGTGGCGCATCTTGCCGGAGCGATGGGGAAAAAAGTTTGGAATTTAATTTCAAAAGTATCCGATTGGCGCTGGGGAACAAGCGAGGACAGAACCGCTTGGTATAAATCGATGAGGTTGTTCCGACAGCGGGAACAGGGAGAATGGAGCAGAGTTTTTGAGAGAATCAGCAACAAGTTGAGTAAGACGGCGGAGAAATCTCAAAGAGAATTGGAACAGGAATTGGTTTTGCTGAAACTTTACGGTGTTGACGCTTACGAAAAAGGAAATTTCGACCAGGCGTTAATTTATTTTGAAAGATATCTGGATAAATCTCCTAATGACGAAGCGGCGCTTTTAATGGCGGGAACCCTGGAATACAAGCGGAAACAGTTTGACTCCGCAGAGAAGTTTTTGAAAAGTCTGCTGCAAATTAATTCCGGAAGTTTTGACGCAATTGAAATGCTCTCCGAAATATATTTTTCAAAAAAAGATTTCGGAAAAGCAATTGAATATTGCAAGGTAAGTCTGGAAATAAAAGAAACTCCTGAAATACTCAATAAACTTGCTCTTTCGCTTCAAAGTCTCGGCAAATATGAAGAATCGGAAAAGTACTTAAGAAAGTTATTGAAGTATGAAGTTGTCGCCGGCTATTATATCAATTACGCTAACACGCTCTATTTTTTGAAAAGGTTTGACGAAGCTGTAAAATATTTTGATAAAGCTATTGAGTTGGAAAATCTGATTGCCGCGCATGTGGGGAAAAGTTTCGCATATTTGGCGCGGAAAGATTTCAAGAACGGTTTCCGAGAATATGATTGGGCGATTAGAAGCGTCAGTGATTTGGAAAATCCGGTTCGTGAGTGGGATGGAACTGAAGCGTCGGGCAAAAAGATATTAATTTACACCGAACAGGGATTGGGGGATTCAATTCAGTTTATGAGATTTTTGCCCAAAGTAAAAGAGAAAGGACTGAGTATAACGGTTGGAACAACTCCCGGATTAGTGCCCTTTTTTGAGAACTTAAATTGTGTTGATAAGGTCGTCCTGGAGAAAGAACAAAATTATGATTTTTCCTGCTCTATTATGAAACTGCCGAAAATCCTCGGACTTGAAAAAGAAGAAGATTTTGCATTGCCACAGAATTTATTTGCCGCCGATGAAAAAATAGTCAGAGAATGGAAGGAGAAACTTGATCGGGAAAAATTAAATATTGCGATAATGTGGCATACCGATTCAAAAACTCCGACGAATAAACAGCGTTCGGTTGACTTTGATTCGCTGAAAAAATTGTTTGCCAATACAAAAGCTGATTTTTATCTCATTGAAAAGGGACGGGATGAAAAATTAATAAAAAAAATTGATGAAAATTTTGAGAATGTAAAAATCATTAATGAATCTCTATGGAATATTGCCTCGATAGTTAAAGCGATGGATCTTGTTATTTCGATTGATTCTTCAATTCTTCACATAGCGGCTTCGCAGAAAATTCCCGTTTGGGTTCTGCTTCCCAAGTACTGCGATTGGCGTTGGACGTTTGAAGGTGAAAACTCATATTGGTATCCGAGCGTGAAGTTATTCCGTCAGATTGAAGAAGGAGATTGGGATAATTTAATCGACAGAGTTTCTTCGGAACTGGAGAATTTATTGAAGACTAAAGAGGCGGATGTTATTCCAGTGACTAAACTGCTGCAAAGCGCCGAAGATTTGCTCGTTACGGGAAAATACAAGGAAGCTGAAAAATTATTGGACAGATACTCCGAAGAGTACGAAAACGAAGAAGAGTTTAATTTTAAAGCAGGTTTTGTTAAACAAAATCTCGAGAAAAACGAGGAAGCTCTCGGATATTACGGAAAAGTTTTACGGAGCAATCCGGCAAATCTGAATGCAATTAATAACGCCGCCGTTGCCTTAAAAGATTTAGGCAAGTACAAAGAGGCTGAAAAATTGCTGAGGATTTCGGTGGAAGCTTCGCCTGAAAATTTCAACGCATATAATAATCTCGGAATTATTGTAGATGCGACGGGAAGGTTTACAGAAGCGGCAGATTTGTTTAAGCGCGCATTATCGATAAAGCCGGAATACTCGGATGCGGAAATTAATCTTGCCAATACTCTTTCCACGCTTGGTAAAGATAAGGAAGCTCTTGAAGTAATTGATAAATTGCTTAAAAGGGAGCCGGAAAACGTACGCGCAAACTTTAATAAAAGTCTGATCCTTTTTGCTTCGGGGAATTACAAGGATGGATTTAAGTTTTACGAATGGCGGAGAAAATTGCCTGATTATCTTAAGCGTTATTTTTCAAAGCCTGAACTTAACGGCGTGCCGCTTGAAGGAAAGAAGATTCTCATTTACGATGAGCAGGGATACGGCGATACAATTCAGTTTTCGCGATTTGCGAAAAAACTATCCGACACCGGAGCGGAAGTGATTTTGCAAACGCACGGAAGTCTTTCCGCTTTAATGCAGAACTGTGAAGGCGTTTCAAAGTCAGTCCCGAGAACCTCGCTCGACGATAACGGTATTGAGTATGATTTTCATCTGCCGCTTTTATCTTTGCCCCGATATTTGGAGTCGGATTTTGACGATTGCCGGATGGAGAAACCATACTTAAGTGTCGAATCCGGCAAAGTTAAGTCCTTTAGAGAAGATTATTTTTCGACTGATAAAATAAAAGTCGGGTTGGTTTGGGAAGGAAAAACGCCCTTGTTCAACGCTCACCGTTCGGCAGAGTTAAGCGATTTCTCCTCAATCGTAGGATTAAGCGGATATGAGTTTTATTCGCTTCAAGTCGGAGAAGTGGCGGAAAGAGATTCGGCAAAAATGAATGAAATGGGAATTACTGATTTATCTTCCGCAATAAAAGATTTTTCAGATACAGCCGCGATATTGAAAAATCTCGATTTTCTCATCTCCATCGATACCGCAGTAGCTCATCTTGCCGGAGCGTTAAATGTAAAAACATTTTTGCTTTTATCGGAAAAAGCGGACTGGCGTTGGGGACGCGGTGAAAGAACAATCTGGTACCCTGCGATAAAAATTTTCAGACAGTCCCGTTTCGGAGAATGGGAAGGAGCAATAAACAAAGTTTTAGAAGAAATGAATCCAAGAAATGGAGTTCAAACAATAACCAATAACAAAAAAAGGAGTTAAAAAATGGGCTTTCGTATTAACACAAATATCGATGCTTTAAGAGCCTACTACCAATTGGCAAGAGTAAATCAAGATACTACTCAAGCGCAATTGAGACTTGCCTCTGGCAAAAAAATCATGCATGTAGCCGATGACACGTCCGGATTTAACGTTGGAACATCGCTGAAAGGAAAAATATCCGTAATGAAAGCGGCAAAAGGCAACGTAAGCGCCGCAAAGGATATGATGGCAACAGCCGAAGGAGCTTTGCTCGCGGTAAACGACTTACTCGTTAAAATTGACGGAAAGCTTTCCGATTCGACAAACCCGACGGCCGACAGAACTTCGCTTGCAAGCGATATTCAGGCGCTGGGTAAAGAAATTGATAAAACAATTAGAAACGCCAAGTTCAACAATACATCATTATTGTATTCTACAGCCGGGTCAGGATTTATTTTTCAGGTCGGAGAATCTTCGGATACTCTTAATCTGAACTTTGCTTCTTCGTTGGCAAGCACCGGAAGTACAACCGGCGGTTACGGCTCCGGGATTTCCGCATCGCTTGGAAGTTTTGCAAATGTTTCCGCTTCAACCTTGATGTGTACTTCCGGCTCAAGCTCTGTCGCTGCATTGCAGACAGCTTTAACAAGTTTGAAAGCTGCGGTTACAAACGCGCTCGGCAGTATTGGTAACTTTACGCAAAGATTGGATATTAAAGAAGAAACATTGAACGTTGCAATTACAAACGCCGAAGCAAGTGTAAGCAGATTGTTCGACGCCGATATGGCTATGGAGCAGTTGAAAGCTACAAGAGGCAGTATTTTAGGACAAGCCGCAACGGCAATGCTGGCGCAATTGAATATGTCTCCACAACAGGTCTTACAATTATTTAAATAATAGATGAGGAGAACCGAAATGAATGCTACAAATTTAGCAAAAGGAAATAAGGAAAAGGCGAACGCTTATTTCGTAAAAGAAATAATGGACGCGCTTCCTCATGAGTTATTGTTTAGAGTATATGACTTTGCTATAACTCACTGCCAAAGACATGATGTGGAGAAAACAAATCGCGCTATTTCCGAGCTGATAAACGCTCTTAACTTTGATGATACACAAACTCGCGAGCTTTCCACGTCATTGTTGCAGCTGTACCAATTCGCCCAGGAGCAAGTCCGGCGCGGTAACTTCGATATGGCGATGAAAATTCTTACCGGACTTAGAGATACATGGCAGGAATTATTTGATACGCTATTTAATTCTTTGCCTGCGGCAAAAGCCAATTAGTTCTACTATAAAAAGCCGCCTCCCAAAAGAGGCGGTTTTTTCTTACCTGAAAAAACTAAACTTTCCTACTTTTTTTCCGATAATCTGAATGTGAATATTATATCTCAAATGGGATTGCAGAAAATATAAAAAATTAAAAAGCAGGTTGTAAATGAATTCAGCGGAAACTAATGCATATCAAAGAAAAAGCGGTCGCGCTACCGTACGAGCGGGAAATCCATATTTAACTAAAGAAATCATGGAAGCTCCGCAGGAAAAGCTTCTTCTAAAAACTTATGATTATGCGCTGTTGCATTGTAAAAAGGGAGATGTCAATAAAACAAATAGAGCGATAGACGTTTTGCTTGGCGGATTGGATTTGCAGTTTGAAGTTGCCCGGGAGTTATACAGCCTTTATATGTTCTGCAAGGACGAGATGATAAAGGGAAATACCGAAATAGTTTATGTAATACTTTCCAATTTAAAGGAAAGTTGGGTTACGGCATTTAATAAAGAAGCAATAGCGGTCTAAAGGTTTAACAATGGCTAGCTCAAGTTCAATATTGACAACAAGCGGAATAAATCAAATGGTATCGTCGTTTAAGACGGTGCAGGAGCAGCGCCAGATTTATCCGTTGAAAAATAAAATAAATACATACTCCAATTTATCTTCAACGTGGAGTTCTTTAAGCACATCCCTCTCAAGTTTGAAAGATATTGCTTATACGCTGAAATACAGCGGAGACAGTTCGGTTTTTAATACCAGTTCAGCAAAACTCTCCGATGATTCCTTTTTCTCGGTAACGGCTTCGAGCAATGCAACTCCCGCTTCATACGCGATAAGAGTTAATCAGCTTGCCAAAAGCGATATTGCCGTTTCAAATACCATGGCTTCGGACACCGCAGTTACTACGATGGCAGGAACGCATAAAATTCAGATTAAAAGCGGCGATTACACAAGCAATGTTGACGTTACGCTTACTTCCTCCGAGACAAACGACAGCATTATGGATGCGATAAGCGACGCGATCAATAACGATTTTGCAGTTGTCCAATCGACGGCTCATGTCGCTACCGATACTTATACCGGTTCGGGGACTTTCAAGATTAACATAGACGGAACAGAGACTTCCATTGATTACGATTATTCCACCGGTTATACGTGGGACGATGTGGTCTCGGATTTAGTGAGTAAAATTTCATCAAATGTTGACGGCGTTACTGCGGAGAAAGTTACCGACGGCACGGATGTAAGCTTAAAAATTACGGTCAACGATAAAAGCCAATATATTACAATGGCTGCCGCCGACGATACCGGAACTTTGCTTGATTCGTCAAATTTGAATATCGATGTTACCAAAGAAAAATCCGCAAATGCGCTCGCCTCAGCGTCCGTGTTTGCTCCGACAACCGGAAATTCCAAGTTGTCCATTACGGCTAAAAATTCCGGATACGACAACAGATTAATTATGTCCGATGCTTCGGGAAGCGCTCTTGATTTTGTAGGTCTTACATCAACTATTTTAAGTAATCATACAGTTACAAGCACTGATACAGACGCCGGATTTATCTACGACGCAACGAGTTCGACAAGCAACGATTTAAACTCGGTGTTGGAATTTAACGGTATTCAAGTCCAGCGGGATTCCAACACAATCACGGATTTGGTTTCGGATTTGACGATTAATCTGAAAGCAAAGATGGAGAGTACGGACACTACCGTAACCGCTACGGTTGGAAAGGACGTTGACGAGATAAAATCAAAAGTAAATGATTTTATCTCGAAATTCAATGATTCGTATCTCTATATAAAAAATCGTTACTACTCCGGAGATTCGGGCAGAGGAATTTTTGCGGGCGATTCGACCGCCTATTCTTTAATGAAAAAGCTGCAGGATATTGCAATCGGAAAAGTTGACGGTTTAACTTCAGGCAATTATGCCTACCTTTCGGAAATCGGAATTACATTCGACCCGAGCACAGGGCTGTCAATGTCGGATTCGAGCGCTTTTGAAACTGCTTTGCAGAATCATCCGGACCAAGTTGCGGATTTGTTTAATTCCACAAACGGTGTTGCGACTTCGTTGTACGATTCGCTTGATTCCTACGTAGGCGCCGACGGCTCGATAGCGGATGTAATAAATTCTTTGGACAACAACGTAAGCTATTTAAATGACAGAGTTGATTCAATACAATCAAGCATTGATAAACAGGCTGAAAATCTTAGGAAACAATATGAATCCCTGCAGCAGCAATTAGCGCAGTTATTAATGAGCCAGCAAATGTATTCGCAATTCGGAGGAGGATTCTTTTAATGGAAGCGGTACAAGGAGTTAAAAGGATTGAGAAAAATTTTTCGGAAGTATTATTTCTTCTTGATAATATTGACGATGAAAATTTTAACGGGAAAATCAGCAGGATAAATTTTCTTTATGAAGATATATCAAAGCAGAGAGAGATTTTGAAATCAAATTTCGGGGTTGAAGAACTGAAAAAATATAATAAATTTTTAACCGATAAAGCTAAAGTAATAAAAGAAAAGTTCGATAATATTATTGCAGAAAAAAGTGAAAAAAGTATATCTTTAAAAAAAGAGTTATTTTTAATTAACAATAAAAAGAAATTAATAAACTATAAATAGGTAAAAAGTGGACGTAAAAGGGATCAATAACGGTTATGTAAATCCGAATTTGGTAAACGCTTACAAAAATAAAAAAAGCGTCTCAACGGAAGTTACAGAAAAGTCCAATAAAATTAATGATAAGTTAGAATTATCTTCCGCAGCTAAAAAGTTAAAAGGGACAGAGATGGATAAAGCCAAATTGTCGGAAGTTAAAGAAAAAATTAACAGCGGTTTCTATAATAGCGAAGCTGTTCTTAATAAGGTTGTAGATAAAATCTATAAGGAAATAGCAGGTTAATTTAAGTTCTTTTGAATTTTAATTCATACTAAACTTTTCCGAATATGTTCCGATAGTATGAGTGTAAAAAGTAATAGTAAGGTCAAGTAGGGAGACTTGACTTAAACCATAAACAAATACACGGAGGTACACAATGGCTTTTAAAGTCAACACAAACATCAGCGCATTGAAGGCTTACTACGAGTTAGCTAAAGTAAATGCACAAACCACCAAATCCCAATTAAGACTTGCATCCGGCAAAAGAATAATGCACGTAGC
>WGCV01000002.1 GCA_015493615.1 Melioribacteraceae bacterium | reverse complement strand
CATCACTCATAACTCATCACTCATAACTCATCACTCATAACTCATCACTCATCACTCATAACTCATCACTCATAACTCATCACTCATAACTCATCACTCATAACTCATCACTCATAACTCATCACTCATAACTCATCACTCATAACTCATTACTCATAACTGTTCACCGCTCCGCCAAGGCGGACTGCTCAACATCAATTTCGAGCATTTCTGAAAATCCAAGGCATTAACTCTAAATTTAATTTCCTTGATTTTGTAGAAATATTTTTTTAAGTAGCAGATGTTATTAGAAAAACTTATAAAAAGTTTTCTTTTTAAGAGGAGCAAATTATTGTTTTTACAAAAAACCAAACGAGGGTATTTTGAGAATTAAGATTTTGCTGAAGTCTTCTACAAACTTTATCCCCTATAATTACAATTATTACGTGTCTTCGGCGGTATATAAGCTGTTACAATTCGGAACGCCCAAGTTTTCAGAGTTTCTTCATAACACCGGCTATCAAGTTGGGAACAAAACCTATAAACTCTTTAGTTTTGCCCTATTACTTCAGAAATATCAAACAACCGAAAAAGGCATTAATCTGATTTCGCCATATCTTACATTAATTATTTCAAGCCCGATTATCAAGGACTTTTTTAAAGGCATTTTGCTTGGCTCATTTGCTTCGAAAGAAATTGAACTCGATATTGATAGAAAGCAATATATCTTTTCAATTGAACAAATTGAGGAAGTCCCTAACCCGGATTTTCGCGAAAACATGAAATTTTCATTGCTTTCACCCTTAATTGTCTCTACAATGAAAGAACATAACGGAGAGTTATCTCAATATTTCCTTAGGGCAAACGACAACCCGGGAATGTTTACTGACATAATCAATAAAAATTTAGCTAATAAGTACGAGCTTTATCATCCTGAAAAATATAATGGAAAAGGAATAAATTTTTCTTTTGACGACGAATATATTAAACGGAAAAAAGGGAAAGTGAGTAAAAAAATTTCATTAAAAATTAGGGGTAATACGATTAACGTAATAGGCGTAAATTCTCCTTTCTACATAGAAGGAGACCCTGAACTGATAAAAGTAGGATATGAATGCGGTTTCGGTGAAAAAAATTCGATGGGCTTCGGTTTGGCAAAAAATGTTAAATAGAAATGTTTCGGAAATGTTTCTTTGATATGAATAATTATACAATTAGAATAAATTTGAATTAAAAATTTTAGGAAAAAATAATGGTTATTCCAAAAGAAGAAAAAATATTGTTGCTCGGTTCTCTATTTCACGACATTGGCAAATTTCAGCAAAGATGCGGAGTTAGAACCACAACAAAACATCAAACGCTTGGGAAAGAACTGATAGATGAGTTTTATGAGCAATTTCTAAAAATAGTTGAAGACGAAGCAAGTGCTGAAAAAATTAAGTATATAATAGAAAATCATCATAATAAGAATGAGGATAATTTTACTCAAATTTGCCGAACCGCAGATCATCTATCGGCAAGCGAACGAGTCGGTTTTGACAAAGAAGATGAGTGGAAAGATAGATGGAGCCATAAATATTTATCCTCATTATTTTCAAAAATTTACTTGAATGATAAAGAAGGGAAAGAGCAAAGATACTATCAGCATCAAATTCTTACAAAGAAGAATTATAAAATTTTAATTCCTCAATTTAGCGACGAAGAAGACCTGAAGGAGGAGCGTTACAATTATCAACCGAATGACTTTGAAAGTTTTAAAAGTCAATTGAGAGCAGTTTTGGAATTCTATGAAACTGACGCAGATTTTGTAACATTAATTAATTTACTTCTTATACTTTTCGAAAAATACATGTGGTGCATTCCCGATTTTACCGGAAGCGCCGATACAGATATTTCACTTTACAACCATCTGAAAGATGTTGCCGGTATTTCGCATGCAATTTATAAATCGGATAAGGAAGGCTCAAACTTAAATTTGATTATTGGCGATTTGCCCGGAATTCAAAAGTATATTTTTAATGTGGCATATAAAAATCCCGCTAAGGTTTTACGAGGGCGTTCAATTTTTGTACAAATTATCACAAGGCAATTTGCTACAATAATGCTTGATAAATTGGGTTTGACAGACGCAAACTTAATAATGCTTGCCGGAGGTAAATTTTATATTCTTGCACAAGACTCAAAAGATTTCGAAGAAAAATTTTCAAAAGCGAAGGATGATATCGAGCATATTTTAATAGAAAATTTCAATTACCAGCTTAGTTTTTCATCTGCTTTTGAAACATTTGATTATACTCTGTTGATGGAAAAGGATAAAACTAAGCGAAAAACTTTTGGCGATGTTATTGATAAAGCTTCATACAATCTTCTGTTAAAAAGAAATCAACAGTTTGAATATACTCTTTTTGAAAAAGATGATTTTGACGAGAACTATTTTGTGCTCTCCAACAACTACTTTAAACCAAATGAAACTGACACAAACAAAGTTAAAGATGCGGTTACCGGTTTGCCTATTAGGGAGGGACATCAAAAGAAATTGCCAAACTCAGATGAAAACGAATATGTTGACAGGCAAGTTTATAATGAAATCAGAATTGGAGCCGAAGCTCCGCAGTCAAACGTTGTAGTTTTGTTTGATGAGAATTACTCAACTGTTAAAGATGTAAAAAAAATTAAAGAATATAAACCCGAAAAAAATGACAAACGTATTTTAATAAATCCTGACTTAGACGAACTAATTAAACCAAGCAACATTAAAAAAGATATTTTAAGAAATATACAAATAATAGAAGTTGCGAATTACACATCTTGGGATGAAAAGGAAGATCATGTTTTAGAATTTGATAAAATTGAAGAGCAAAATAACGGAGCAAAATTTTTAACGCTGATTAAAGGCGATGTGGATAATCTCGGTTTAATTATGTCTTCCGGTTTGGTGGATGACAAAGATGATTATACTGCAATTTCAAGAACTACAACATTAAGCAACCACTTAAAATACTTTTTCAGCTTTTCCTTAAACGGGTTACTACGAGACTGGAACATTGGTAAATTAAAATCTGAGTTCGATGCAACTGTTTCGGACCAAAAAGTTTATACTGTTTTTGCAGGAGGCGATGATTTGATGCTGATTTCGCCCCAAAGTTCTTCATTAAAATTACTTAACGAATTAAACAAAACTTTTACGGATTTTGTTTGTGAAAACCCCGAAGTGCATATAAGTTATTCTTTAACTAATTTCAAGCACAATACGCCAATTAGAATTGTAGCGGATATGGCGGAAGAAAATCAGAGTAAAATTAAAGCTGAATTTAAATCAAATTTTTTCGCGGACAATAAAAAAGTTTTTTATCCCCAAAATGATAAAGCCGGGACGAGGTTGTTTAATACTAATATTAAGAATGCATTATTTAACAAAATATTAAACTATAGAAAAGATCTAATCATTTGGGAAATGGATGAAAAAAACAAAGTTACACAAGGTGTATTGAGAAATCTACTCTTTTTCTCTAAAATCATAAAAGATTTTAATGAAAAAGAAGATTCGCGATTATTAATGTGGCATCCTAAATTAACTTATATGATTAATAGATTATTAAAAGATAAAAACGGTAAATATGTCAATCCGGAGATTTCAGAATTTTTTAACATAGCATTAAAAATTAATAAGGGACAAGATATTCACGCAATAATACTTGAGCAAATTCTTTACCCTGTAGTTTGCGAAGCAATTTACGGAACTAGAAATTCTAAAGGAGAATAAATTATGAAATACGCCCAATTTTTTGTCGATGGGAAAATTAATCAATCGTTAATTAATGATGTTGGTGAGAATAATGTTGCTGCATTAGCTTTATTTCTTAAGAAACATTCTAAACTCAACAGTAACCAATTAAGAAAATTTTATGATTCTTTTCTGAAAGTTTATAATTCGAATGTTTCTGATGAAGCTAAAAAAGTTCAGCTATTGGTTATGAAAGCCAACGTTGAATATGCAGCCGGTCGATTAAAAATATTTGAATTTGCAAATTTTATCAAAGATCGCGTTAACACTGTTATTAGTCAGGGTGAAAAATTTAATCAATACATGGACGCGTTTAAAATCCATTTTGAAGCATTAGTGGCTTATTTTCCAAAAAAGTAAAAAATTAAGTGAGATGAGAATATGAAAAAGAAAAAACTAAGTATTACTATCGAAGTATTAACAGGACTACATATTGGTATTGGCACAGATAGGCCCGAAATTGGGGGGATTGATAATCCTGTAATAAAAGATCCGATAACTAATTTGCCATATATCCCCGGTAGTTCATTAAAAGGTAAATTTCGTTCTCTTTTGGAAACTGAATCAACATCCTTTAGCAAAAGCGTAATAGAAACAGCTTTTGGTGATGATGAAAATTCTCCTACAAGATTATTATTCAGAGATATTTTTCTATCCGAGGATTATAAAAAAAGGTTTTCCGATGGTAGTATTCAAACAGAAGCTAAAACAGAAATTAAAATTAATCGAACTACCGGCACTGCGGCGCCTGGAGCATTGAGAGTTACTGAAAGAATACCTCCTAAAGTAGTTTTTAGTGGTGAAATTCTTATTCGATCAATGTCTGACGAAGATGAACAATTAAATCTTTCCTTATTAAATGAAGCGGTTCAATTACTTAACAACGATTATCTTGGCGGCTCTGGAAGTCGGGGATATGGTGCAGTAAATGTAGCGCTTAAATAAAACTGAGAATAAAATGATTAAGTTATTTTTTGAAACATTAACTCCAATTCATATTTCCAATGGCAATCAATTGGCATTTAATTTAGAGTATATCATCAAAGATGAATATTTAGCGAAATTAAATCCTATTAAAGCCGGTTTTGCTATGGCAGAATCCAAAATTTTTAATTACAATCATAATTATAAGTTCTATGAAATAATTAAAATCATCGAAGATAATAAAAATATTTTCAAAGATGATGATTTTGATTATCAAATTTATGTTGAAGATACTTTTCTTGACTATATCAATAACGAAAATCTTGATGGGAAAAAAATTGTTCAAGAATTTATTAATTCAAATGGAAATTTCTACATACCCGGTAGCTCTATCAAAGGAGCTTTAACAACTATATTAAATCGTGATCCAAATAAGAATCCTTTAGGCATAAATCCACTAGAACCTAAAATAGATGATAAATTTGTCATAACTGATTCAGATTTTTTGGATCCGGACGATTTTGTAGTTGATATTGCTTACAGACCTCCTTCAGTAAACCTGATAACTCTTGACACAGGAGTTTGTTTTACCTCAACAATCCGTAAATTAGGAAATCTTTCAGTTAAAGTTTTGAAAGAGAAACTAAATCTTTATTCATTTACTCAATTGAAAAAAGCTGAAAAATATGTCAATCATTTTAAGAAGTTGGAGAGAAAACCCGGAGGAGCTACTCAGTATTTTAGTTTTATTGAAAAGTTCTTTAGCGACATTAAATTAGAAGATGATGAGTATTTAATAAATTTAGGTTTTGGAGGCGGGAGTTATTTCAAGATTTATGATAATGTTGAGGTACCCAAATTCAAAAGCAAAAAAAATAGAAACACTAAAGAAGAAGCTCATACTACTTTTTCTGTTCAGATACAAAATGAATTTTATCAACTTGGTTGGTGCAAACTAAAAATTGAAGAAGAATAATCATGGCAACTATAAAAAAACTTACACTCAAACTAAAGTCCGGTTTGCTTACCGAGCTTCAGTCCGACACAATTTTTGGTCATTTTGCATGGCGGTTTAAAGAGCAATATGGTGATGAAAAACTGGAAACTTTTCTAAATTTATTTTCAAGTGGTCAGCCAGTTTTCACAATTTCCGACGGATTATTCGAAAAAGACGGAATAGTTTATTTTCCCAAACCTTTAAAACTTACTCCGGCAAATTTTGAAAGTGTAAACAAACAAGAACGTATTAATAATTTTCTTAAACAAAAAGAGAGCAAATCGCGTAAATTAATTACGACAGAACAATTAAACTACTATCTAAATAATAATCTCGAACAATTTGATGAATCCCTTGCAGTTTCATCAAATACATCAATCCCCGGATTTAAAAATGATTTAAGAGTTCATGTAGAAATTGATAGAGAAACTTTTTCAAGTAAGGATGGACAACTATTTACTGAAAACCCTAAATATTTAGACGATAAAACATTTATTGTTCTATTTATTAAGATATTGGATGAAAATATTTGGAATGAATATCATTGTGAAGAAATTATAAAAAATGTATTTGAGATCGGTTACGGCAAAAAGAAATCTTCAGGTTACGGACAATTTGAGATTTTAAGTTTCAAGGATTATAATGCTTTTAGAGAGCCGGATAATCCTAATGGGTTTATTTCACTTAGTCATTACTTGCCGGCAAATGAAGATAATATTAAAGATGCTTATTACGAAATAAATGTAAAATACGGAAAGTTCGGAGAGGAGAAGTCTGGTTCACAAAATCCATTCAAACCTCCAATGCTTCTGATGAAGCCCGGAAGCTGTTTCATAACTGACGAAAACAAAGATTATTATGGCAGAGTCCTTAAGCATGTAAGTGATTATCACCCGAATACAATCCACAATGGTATTGCATTCACTCTGGCGGCTGACTTTGATTTATAAAATTCGTTGCTAATTCGTCAATTCGTGGCAAAATAAAGAAACTATTATGGACGACACATTAATTCCGGAAGAAAAAATATTCAATTCTATATTTGTTATTCGGAACCAAAAAGCGATGCTGGACAGCGATTTGGCAAAACTTTACGGCGTTGAGACAAAAGTACTTAATCAAGCGGTTAAACGTAATATTGAACGTTTCCCTAATGATTTTATGTTCCAATTAACTCAAAATGAATGGAAAAACTTGAAGTCACAAATTGTTACCTTAAGTCAATGGGGTGGAAGAAGAACTTCGCCTTATGCTTTTACAGAACAAGGGGTCGCAATGTTGTCGTCTGTTCTTAAAAGTGAGCAGGCAATAATTGCAATTATGCGTGTGTTCGTTAAAATTCGTCAGTATGCGGTTAATTATTCGGAGTTACTTGCAAAAATTGATGAATTGCAAAAAAGCGATAAAGAACAGAACAAACACATCGCAATTATCTATAAGATTATTGAAGAATTGGTAAAAGAAGGCTTTGCATAACTCCGAAATTTGTCATTCTGATCCCGCCTTGGCGGGAGAAGAATCTCAAAACCGGTAATAGTACCGAATTTAGAGATATTTCGGACCGCTTTTACTCCTCCGCCTTGGCGGATTGGCGGACTAAATATGACAATTTTAGGTTTTGCAAAGGTCTCTAAAACCTGAAGTGCAAAAGAAAAACAGAATCGGATTTTAAACACAAACCGGTTTGTATTTGTAATCCGGCATCAAAAGGAAAAGACAGGGAACCCGTCTATTTTTTTACTTGCTTTTCCCTTATTACGTACATATATTTGTACATAATAAATTAATGAGGTAATTATGCTAACTACAACAATGTCTGATTTCAGAAACAATATGAAGAAATACTTTAATGAAATAGATGAAAATTTAGAAACGTTAATTATTAACAGAGGTAAAGCAAAAGGCGTGGTTGTTCTATCATTGGACGAATACAATGCTTTACAAACAACGCAGCATGAGCTTTCGTCGGCGGCAAACGAAAAAAGGTTAGACTCTGCAATAGCTAAGTTCAAAGAAGGAAAGGGCTTTGAGAAAAAATTGATTCCAAATGAAGTATAAATATATTTTCGTGGATGAGTCTTGGGAAGATTATCTTTATTGGCAGAAAACCGATAAAAAAATCTTAAAAAGAATTAACGACCTCCTTAAAAATATTTCCCGCCATCCCTTTGAAGGAATTGGCAAACCGGAGCCGCTAAAACATAAATATAAAGGACTTTGGTCCCGCCGAATTACAGATGAACACCGGCTTATTTATCAAATCAAGGATGATGAAATAAGAATAGTTAAGTGTAGATTTCATTATGATTAAGTTGAATTGACTTTAGCCCGGGTATTAATAAGGTGGTAATCCCGATAAAAAGAATACTGACAAATTGCGAAAATAAATTTTAAGGAAAGCAGGTGTGAAAAAGTTAATTATATCTACAGTTGGCACAAGCATTTTAACAAATGTTGTTGAAAATAATAATGAAAGAGCGGAATTGTATAATAATTCTAACTGTAGGTACAAAGAGGAATGCTCTGAGTCTGCGATTAAGCTTATTGATAAACTTAAAGAAAAAGCTTTGGAAAGATTATCACAAAATTTAGAATCTGAAAAATTGAGAAGGTTAAGTGCCGAGCTAAACGGTATTTACGGATTATTTATTGAAACTAAAATAAGTAAACAAGATTTTCATTTCTTAATTACAACTGATACTTATCAAGGTAGAATATGCGGAGAGATTCTAAAACAATTTTTAGTCCAAAAAGGAATTGATGTTGATATTTATGCTCCGCCAGAACTAACTACCAAAACAAAATACAACTTTGAGCAAGGAATAAAAAATTTATTGAAATGGTGCGACGAAAATTTAACCGGTTACAAACAATCCGGCTATGAAATAATCTTTAACCTTACTGGAAGCTTTAAAAGTCTGCAGGGATATATGAATACAATTGCAATGTTCTATGCAGATAAAATAATTTACATCTTCGAATCGGAAAAAGCCGAATTGATAGAAATACCTAAATTGCCAGTTGAAATAGATAATGAAATTATTGAAAAACATAAAGAAAAAATAATGCTCATGGCTACCGGTTATTATTACAGAACCGAAGAAGAAATAATTAATATTCCCAAAATAATTATTGATGAAATTGATGGTTCATATTTTCTATCAGTTTGGGGGGAACTATTATGGAATAAATCAAAAGGGAAGATACTTGTAAAAGATTTAATTAAACTCCCATTTTTAGTATATTCGGAAAAATTTAAAAAGCTTTTTAATGAAACATCCGAGGCAGATAAAATTATACTGCAAGAAACATTAGCAAAGGTTTCCGGAATTTTACTGGAAAATGGTTTTAATATTTCATACTTAAAACGTGATGGTGGTTTGCAATATGAAAATTATAAGAATAAAAAAGATGAAAATAATAATCCGATTGGCCATTTTAGGATTACACAGGGAGATAGAATAAGCTGTGTTGTTTATAAAAATAAACTTTACTTACGTAAATTTGGGCGACATGATTTTGTGAATGATAATCCTTAGAGAAACTGTTTAACTGAACATTAAATTTTATTCGTGCATTCGAGGCTAAATAATTAATTATGAAAATACTAATCAACCTAATCGGCGAGCAGCCGATACCGAATTTACTTCCGATTTTGCATTTTAAACCGGATAAGACAATAGTTATGCATACGCAAAGAACCTTCGCGGTTGCTTTAAGACTGCAAAAAATTGTAAAAAACATTGAATTGGTTTCAACAAAACCTTTTGACTTTCCTGAAAATATTAAAAAACTTCACTCAATCTATGAAGATAGCGGTGATTATATTTTTAATATTACCGGAGGCACAAAAATAATGTCAGTTGCATTATTTCAGTTTGCTCTCGAAAAGAAAGCAAAAGTGGTTTATCTTGAGAGCCAAAATAATATTAACAAACTTGTTTATGTAATTGAGAATAATGAAATATCTAACCAAGTAGAAATGATTTCGGAATTGATTGATGTGGAAACATATATTAAAGCCCATGTTAGTGATTTTTATTTAGCCAAACCGGAAAATCCTAATCTGTTCGGAGTAAAATTTGAAAACGCAATAATTCAGGCAATAAAGTCAAATGGATTTGAAGTTCTTCAAGGAGTAAAACCTAAAAAGGAAGGAGACCAACTTGAAATTGATGCCGTAATAAAAAAGAAAGGGACTAATAACTTTGCCATTGTTGAAGTAAAATCTGGTGGTGAAGATGAAAAACGAAAGCAGGGAATAGATCAACTTTCAACAGCGGGAAGCCGCGAGTATTTAGGTATATATACAAAACGCATACTTATTTCCAGGCTTAAAGTGAATGATAGTCTAAAAAAATTGGCTAAAAAACATAATGTTAAAATAATAGATCAAATTCATACGGACAGACAAATGAAAATCAGAGAAAGTGATAAATATAAATTAATTGAAAAACTTAACGAGACTCTCTAATGCTCCTAAATCTTTCAAACCATAGCGTAGTTAATTGGTCGGATAAGCAGCTTAAGATTGCTGAAGAAAAATTCGGGAAAACCGTGGATATTCCTTTCCCCCAGATAGATCCTAAAGCTGACGAAACGGAAATAATTGAATTGGCAAAAAACTATTTTTCAATCTGTAATGAGAAAATAAAAAATTCCGGTGATAAAGTTAACGCCGTTCATCTAATGGGTGAATTTACTTTTGTATTCGCTTTGGCAAATATGCTGATTAAGGAAGGCATAACCTGCGTAGCTTCAACAACAGTAAGAAATACAACTGAAAATAAAGGAAAAAAAATTTCAGAATTTCAATTCGTAAAATTTAGAAAATATTATTCGTGAATTCGTGGCGAAAATGGATGAGATAATTTACAAAGAAGAAAGCTACCAAATAATAGGAAAATGTTTTGAAGTCCATAACAATTTGGGCTCCGGATTTTTGGAAATTGTTTACAAAGACGCACTCAAATATGAATTTAAGAAAGCCGCCGTTCCATTTGAAAGAGAAAAGGAATATATTGTCAAATATAAAAATATTATCCTTCCCCATAAATTTTACGCCGATTTCGTAATTTATGATAAAATTATTTTGGAGGTAAAAGCTGTCGCCGGAATTGCGGATGAATTTATTGCTCAGGCTATTAATTATCTTAAAGTATCCGGAAATAAACTGGCGATTATCGTAAATTTCGGGGAACTAAAACTTAATTTTAAACGGATTGTTTATTAATTCGCCACGAATGCACTAATGAAAAATGTTCTGCTTGCAATATCGGGTTTAACGCCGCAAATAGTAACGGAAACAGTATTCGCATTATATAAAAAATACGATATCGTTATTGACGAAATTTTTGTTGTTACTACAAAACGGGGACTTGAAGTTTTAAAAGGGAAGGATAATTCTCCGAACACCCCTAAAACACCATTTGCTTCACAATTAAAAAAACTTAGCCGTCATCTTAAAATAGCAACCCCAAAATTTTCCCTGACTAAAAATGTTTTTGTTGCAAATGAGGAAAGCTTAGATATTTACGACATTAAAACCGATGAGCAAAATATACTATTCCCGAATAAAGTGGCGGAAATGTTGAGCAAACTCTCCAACTTGGAAAACACCTCAATCCATGCTTCGCTTTCCGGAGGAAGGAAATCAATGTCGGCGCATCTCGCTCTGGTTTTTTCTTTATTTGCCCGAAATCAAGACAATCTCTACCACGTAATTACAGAAGAAAAATTCGAGTTCCAAAACTTTTTCCCGATAACAGACGAAGAAGAAAACGCATTAACAATTGCCGAAATTCCTTTTGTTCGTCTCCGAAGCTTAAACGCTCCATTGCTCAAAGAGTTCAAATCATATTCCGATTTAGTTGAAAAGGCGCAAACCCGACTTTCACTGATAACCGACGCCTCAACTGTTTTAGTGGATTTATCATCAAAAAAAATCACTTATAAGGAAAAATCCGTCGAGTTAACCCCAATGCAGATATCGCTCTATTTCCGATTCTGCGATGCTAAAATTACCGGTAAAAACAGTTTTAATATTCAAGAAATCCAAGATTTGGCTTTTGCCGAAAAAATTAAAAACATAATGGAAGAATATTACAATCAATATTATGACAAAAATGATAAAAAGCATTGGACAACTACAGGATTGGAAGATACTTTTTTCAGAAGTCTCCGTTCTAAAATTAATGCAAAATTAAAGCCGCTGTTCAACGAAGAAGAATTTAATGAGTACAAAATAAGTTCTCGGAAAGTTTGGGGCGCTACATCATATTCAATCTTAGCTCCTAAAGATAAAATTAAAGTTAATTATTGATTCTGCTGTTTGTAAGATTCTGTTAGCAGCGACACATCATGAAGTTGTAAAAATACTCCCGCATTAACTTCACAAAATTTTCAATTCTATAGGAGGCTTTGCATAACCCAATTTCGTCATTGCGAACTCCGATGTTTTTTATCGGAGTGTGGCAATCTCCCATATTTTGGCAGATTATTTCGGGATAAAACTTCTCGTAATGACATAACTTTAATTTTCTATAGTACCTTATCAGTAAAATTCGTGTTATTTGTGGCAAAATATTTTTCCAAATACTCTAAAATCCCTTATTGATAAGGGTTTCAGAGATTATTTTTTTGTCTAACTTTTTCTAATTTTGTTTCCGGCTTGTCCATGTTGAGTTATGCAAAACTTTCTGATATTTACATAGACGATATGATTTTGTACTTGCTCCGTAGGAGCAAAACCTCTGTAATAAACAATTAATCTCCAATCAAAAGCTCCTTAGGAGCGATACATAAAATACAATGATTATCTCGTAAGAATTGATGTACCGCTCCTACGGAGCTAATAGATAAAGGGACGCATACTTATTACCAAGATATCACTCCTACGGAGTTACTTCTCTTTGATATAATGTGATGAACAACCTCTTAGATATGTTGACGCGATACGTAATCCGACCAGGCGGAGTAAGAGTTAAAATCTAATTTTACTAATATTGGCATTCTTAAAGTCGCCGAAATAATATCGCTATTAAGAACTGATGAAATGAAAAACATCCGAACTTGTCCCGACTGCCTTTCGTTGGGAATTATCCCGCCGAAATTCATTAGTAAAATCCTTTCAGAGATTATTCTTTTCAGCCTATCTCCCTTTTTGGTTCTGGCTTGTCCAGGTTGGGTTATGCAAAGGCTTCTTCTAACAATATTCTCAAATTAGAAACATTTCTGAAATGTTTCTTCACTCCAATTTTCCTAATTCTATCAATATACTTGAGATGTAAAAATTAATAATTAATTAACGGAGGAAAACAGAAATGTTTCTATTTGTCGGAGTCTTTTTTATCTCAGTTGTTATGATTGTGTTGCTGCAAATATATCTTTTCCCAAAAGCGCCGCTTTGGGTTAGCAAAATTGTAGTTGTCGTTCTTTCTTTGGCAATAATCGGCACGCTGACAGTTCACGGGATGTGGCTTGGAATCAGCTTTATGACGCTTGGTTTAATCTGGCTGAAAATATCGGGAAAAAGCGAAGTAGAAACAGAAAGGGGGTAAAATGAAACAGAATCTTTTCCTTTTTTCAGATGTGCAAGTTGTCCGGAAACAAAACACATTATTTTTTAATAAAATAATTGATAATTCGGACGACGAGGGCGATTTGAACTTATTAAAAGAAGATTATCTTTTTGAGAAAGATATTCTTATTCCCTCCGGGGATAAGAAGTATATGCCCGTTGAAAACATCGAGTCGATTACGGCAATCGGTTCCACGCACTTCAACTCGCGGTTAATATACTTCTTATCCCGAAACTCCATTCCGCTTTACATTATGAGTCGCAAAGGAAGTTTACTCGGAACATTCTTACCCGCAAACAACAGATCGGCGACAACGCTCATTTCACAATCGCTGGCGTTTGACGACGAAGAAAAAAGACTCCTAATTTCTTCTAAAATTATCGACGCGACAGCTCACAATACTTTGCAAAACCTCCAGTATTATAAAAACCGCGGGCGTAATTTGGACGAAACAATAAGCGTTATCGAAGAATTAAGAAACGAAATACAATACGCCGAATCGATTGAGGAATTATTCGGAATAGAAGGCTATATTAAAAGGAACTATTACGACAGCTGGACCGAAATATTCAATTACCCTGTAAATTTTTACTCGAGAAGAAGAAAACCTCCTATCGATTTTATTAATTCGATGATTTCATTCGGAAACGCCATTCTATATACGACGGTATTAAACCAAATAGTCCAAACAAAACTATATCCCGAAATTGGCTTTATGCACTCGCCCGGAGAAAATAAATTGAGTCTTGCTTACGATATTGCGGATATTTTTAAACCCCTTATAGTAGATAGAACAATCTTTAAGATTATCAATAAAAACATCCTTTCCGAAAATAATTTTTTCCGTAAAAACAATATCTGCCTGATGAAAAAAGAGACAAAAAAAATATTTGTCAGCGAGTTGGAAACTAAAATTTTATCTAAAATCAAAATTGAAAACTTTAACGTAAAAGTTACCTACAAAAGGGTTATCAGAGAATCGCTTTACCGATTAAGAAAATTTTTAACCGAAGGAGAAAAATTTGAGTTCTTCAAATCGAAATGGTAAACGGAAAGTAATGTATTACATCGTTGTTTATGATATTGCAAGCGCAAAACGACTTCCTAAAATTTTGAAGATTTGCAGAAAATACCTCCATTGGGTGCAGCGCTCCGTTTTTGAAGGAGAATTAACTAAAACTCAGTTTTTACAATTAAACGATGAATTAAAACGAAAAATAAATAAAAAAGAAGACTCAGTAATTTATTTCGAGATAAGAAACACCGAAGTTATCCGTAAAAACGTTCTTGGTAAAGAACTAAATGAGATATCAAACTTTATCTGAGTAATTTGCCCTTCATTCTTCCAATAGAGACCTTTGCAAAACCTAAAATTGTCATATTGAGTCCGCACTCAATCTTCGATAGCCGCCACTCCAACCATCCACTCGTCCATCTGCGCCGCTGAAAACATGTTACTCGTTACTCATCACTCATAACTGATCCGCCATCTGTTAACTGTCAACTGAAAACTGACAACTGTTAACTGTTTTCGTCGATCCCTCTAAAATTTAACGGCAAAAAATAAAAAACTTGATTTTTTGCTCAAAAACGCTATTTTAGTTCTACGCTCTTTGAAATTTTGGGACATCGACAATATTGCGATTTTGAGCCGTATTCGCAATCTACCCCTCGTTTTTGAGCCATTTTATACTATTTTAATCGAACTATATTAGAATTGAAACCTAATATACCCAATCACATCGAGCCGAATTTTATTGTATTTTAATCGAACTATATTAGAATTGAAACTTTACGCAACTTCGCCGTTACAACGGCTTTTCCATTTTAATCGAACTATATTAGAATTGAAACTCTTTTTTAGTCATTTTTGAATCTCCCTTTTTTTGATTTTAATCGAACTATATTAGAATTGAAACTCTTAGTCGAGACGGGATCGGCAGAGCTGAAAAGAATTTTAATCGAACTATATTAGAATTGAAACTTGGCTTCTGATTTCGCTTTGCGTTGTCCCGTAAGGATTTTAATCGAACTATATTAGAATTGAAACTGCTATTTTAGCGTCATCGAGTTTTTTCGGAGGCATCACATTTTAATCGAACTATATTAGAATTGAAACTGTAGTTTTTTGCCTTGCGGTGTTACATCTTTTTTAGATTTTAATCGAACTATATTAGAATTGAAACTCTCCCTTTTTTTGTTATTAGATTAGGTTTTTTCGATTTTAATCGAACTATATTAGAATTGAAACATTTGTCAATGAACCAAATTTTTGCGCTTGCCTTAATTTTAATCGAACTATATTAGAATTGAAACATAGTTAGTAATTATATTTTTTACTTCTTCGTATTATTTTAATCGAACTATATTAGAATTGAAACTCTTCTTAGGTCTTCTCCGATTTTGGAATTTGTCAGGAAATTTTAATCGAACTATATTAGAATTGAAACATACTTCCGTCTATTCCCTTAACGTAGCCCTTCACTTGGAATTTTAATCGAACTATATTAGAATTGAAACAATATTGGCAGCTCTTCTTCTGATAGTTGAAATGCCATTTTAATCGAACTATATTAGAATTGAAACACTATTTTTATTGTCAAAAACCTTAACTGGAATGTCGTATTTTAATCGAACTATATTAGAATTGAAACCGGCTCGTGCTATTGCCAATTTCTCGGCTTTCTCGAGGATTTTAATCGAACTATATTAGAATTGAAACTAATCTCTACGTCATCGCTTTTGAACTGGTAAAAATTTTAATCGAACTATATTAGAATTGAAACCTATCTCCGAAGCGGTTATTTGCGCTTTGCCGTAGCATTTTAATCGAACTATATTAGAATTGAAACTCGGGTAGTTATGTTCCATAAAATATTGAAATAAAATTTTAATCGAACTATATTAGAATTGAAACCCGCTCTTTCTTGCTGCAATACTTCAAGGCGTTTTTATTTTAATCGAACTATATTAGAATTGAAACCCCCCTCGAAGGTATCGCTATCACACCCGGCGGGAATTTTAATCGAACTATATTAGAATTGAAACTCTATAACAGCATCATTATTGCCAATGAGTTTTCTCAAATTTTAATCGAACTATATTAGAATTGAAACTTTTTTGTGTCTTGTGCCATTTTGTACTCTCCCTTTAATTTTAATCGAACTATATTAGAATTGAAACACCTCCTACCGAATTTTATACTTGTTGTCGCCAAGTTTATTTTAATCGAACTATATTAGAAGTGACCTTTGTAATGACAAATTTCGGGGTTTTGCAAAGCTTTCTAGAATTGAAACCGCTTGTTTTCAACTCATCACTGATTACTCATCACTCATCACTGATTACTCATTACTCATCACTGATTACTCATTACTCATCACTGATTACTCATTACTCATCACTGATTACTCATCACTCATCACTGATTACTCATCACTCATCACTGTTTCCTTATTGTAATCGAACTATAATTGAAACCCAAATATTATCCCACATTTTTGAAACTCATAAATACATGGTTCCCAAAAAACTGGCGACACAAGCAAAAACTTTATTTTTAAAACAAAAAAACCTTGCAAACAGAGTGTTCACAAGGCTTTTCCTCCGTAACGGAGTTGTGGGCCCAGATGGGCTCGAACCACCGACCCTCTGATTATGAGTCAGATGCTCTAACCAACTGAGCTATAGGCCCAAAACTTTTTGAAAAAACGAACTCAAAGATATAAATCGAACTTATTTTATGCAACACTTTTTTCCTTTACTTTTATTTGGCAAAGATTACATCACAAAATTTATGTTTCCTTAAAAATTATTAGAATGAATTAATATATTTTTAATAATTTTACTAATTAATTTTAAATAAAAAAGATGAAATGTTATGAAATATCCTTTTGTGGAAATTGAGCAAAAATGGCGGAATATTTGGGAAAAAGAGGAAACTTATAAAACGGATTTATCCGATATCGAGAAAAAGATTTATGCGTTGGTTATGTTTATTTATCCTTCCGGCGCAAAACTTCATATAGGGCATTGGTACAATTACGGACCAACCGACACTTGGGCGCGATTCAAAAAGATGCAGGGATACAACGTTTTCGAGCCGATGGGTTACGATGCGTTCGGTTTGCCCGCTGAAAATTATGCTATTAAAACAGGCGTTCATCCGCAGGACAGCACGCTTAAGAACATCGAGGATATTCGCGAGCAGCTTAAAACTATGGGCTGTATGTATGATTGGAACGCCGAACTTATGACTTGCGTTCCCGAATATTATAAATGGAACCAATGGCTCTTTTTACAGCTTTACAAAAAGGGTTTGGCTTATCGTAAAAATGCGCCTGTAAATTGGTGTCCTTCCTGCAATACCGTATTGGCAAACGAGCAAGTTCAAGCTGACGGCGCTTGCGAAAGATGCGGTACGCTTGTCGAAAGAAAAGAACTGACACAATGGTTCTTTAATATTAAGAAATACGCCGATGAGCTTCTTGACGGACTTGACAAAATTGATTGGCCCGAAAAAACCAAAACAATGCAGCGCAATTGGATTGGCAGAAGCACAGGCACCGAACTTGATTTTGACATTGAAGGATTTGACGAGAAGATCAGCGTTTTCACGACAAGACCTGACACGCTTTTCGGCGTTACGTATGTTGTTGTTGCTCCGGAGCATGAAATAGTAAATAAAATCACTACGGAAGAACAGAAATCAAAAGTTGAAGAATATAAAAATAAAGTTAAAACATTATCGGAGATTGAAAGAACATCTACCGTAAAGGAAAAAACAGGCGTACCTACCGGTGCGTATGCAATTAATCCGGTAAACGGCGAGCGCGTTCCGATTTGGATTGCCGATTACGCTCTACTGACATACGGAACCGGCTGCGTTATGGCGGTGCCGGCGCACGACGAACGGGATTTTGAATTCGCGACAAAATTCGGATTGCCCATTAAACGAGTTATTTTAAAACCGGGTGAAGATGAAACTGCCGATCTGACTGAAGCTTACACCGAGCCGGGAATTCTGGTAAACTCAGGTAAGTTTAACGGAATGGATTCTGTAAAAGCAAAAGATGCGATTACAAAATATCTTGAAGAAATGGGAAAGGGAAAAGCTACTGTTAATTATAAACTTCGTGATTGGCTGATTTCCCGCCAGCGTTATTGGGGAACTCCGATACCTGTAGTTTACTGCGACAAATGCGGCGAGGTTCCGGTACCGGAAGAAGATTTACCGGTTAAGCTTCCCTACGAAGTTGATTTTAAACCTCACGGCGCTTCTCCTTTGGCTCGTAACGAAAAGTTCATTAACACTACTTGTCCCAAATGCGGAGGACCTGCTAAACGGGACGCCGACACGATGGATACCTTTGTCGATTCTTCTTGGTACTATCTGCGCTATCTTAATCCAAAGTATTCGGAGGGAATGTTTGATTCCGAATTGGCAAATAATTGGACGCCTGTTGATACTTATGTAGGCGGCGCCGAGCATGCAACTATGCACTTGCTTTATGCCAGATTTATTCACAAGTTTTTGCGGGACATTGGGCTGGTAAAAAGCGACGAACCCTTCACGCGCCTTATTCATCAGGGAACAATTACAAACCAGGGCGCGAAGATGTCGAAATCAAAGGGAAACACGGTTAATCCAAATCAATTTATTGAGAGATACGGCACCGATGTTTTTAGAATGTATCTTATGTTTATGGGACCTTATCGAGACGGCGGTGATTGGAGCGACAAAGGAATAACGGGAATCGACAGGTTTGTTCAGCAGTCTTATCAGCTTTTTGAAGAGAATAAAAATATTTTTAACACAGCTTCCGATAAACCGGAATTTAATCTCAAAGAATTAAATCAGAATGAAAAGGCGGTTTATTACAAAGTGAATGAAATACTCAAACGCTATGAACCTGAAATAGACGATTTCAGATTTAACACCGTAATTTCCGGAATGATGGAACTTAAAAATTCAATTTATGATAATTTCGGTAACTGTAGCGGCGATGTAAAAGCATATGTTTTAAGAAGATTTACCACAATGCTGGCTCCGCTTGCGCCTCACCTTGCTGAAGAAGGTTGGCAAATGCTGGGCGAGGGAAATTCGCTATTTAAAAATCCTGTTTGGTTTGAACCTAACGAATCCGCTTTGGTTAAGGATGAAACGACTATTGTTGTACAGATAAACGGAAAAGTTCGCGCTAAAATTCAGGCGGCGGTTGATTTATCGCAGGACGAAATAAAGGAAATAATTTTTGCAGATCAAAAGGTTAAAAGTTATACCGAAGGTAAAACTATCGTTAAAGAGATTTATGTTAAAAATAAAATTTATAACATAGTAGTTAAGTAAGAGGAAAAATGTTAGATATAAAATTTATCCGTGAAAATCCGGAGCTTGTAAAAACCGGTATAAAAAACAAAAATGAAAAAGATACCGTCGATGAAATTTTAGTCCTCGATAAAAGAAGAAGAGAAATCTTAAACGAAGTTGAAGTTCTTAAAGCAGAACGTAACAGCGTATCAAAGGAGATTGGCGTTCTGAAAAGGGAAGGGAAGGATGCGACTGAAATAATGAGCAGAATGAAATCCGTTTCCGAAAAAATTAAGGGACTTGACGCTGAACTTAGAGAAACAGAGGAAAAACTGAACGAGAAGATGCTTTGGGTGCCTAATTTGCCGCATGAATCCGTCCCTGTCGGAAAAGATGAAAACGACAATATTGAGGTTAGAAGATGGGAGCCTGACGGATTTGTTTACGAAAAAGATTTTGAGTTGAAAGATCATCTTGAGTTGGGGAAAAAACTGGGCATACTAGATTTTGACAGAGGGGCAAAAATTACCGGAAGCGGTTTCCCCGTTTATGTTGGTAAAGGAGCGGCATTAGAAAGAGCGTTGATCAATTTTATGCTTGATTTGCATATTCAGAAGCACGGTTATACGGAAGTTATTCCGCCTCTTCTCGTTAATCGCGATTCAATGGTAGGAACGGGGCAAATCCCGAAGATGGAAGACGATATGTACCAAATCCCGAAGGATGAACTTTACGCGATTCCGACAGCCGAAGTTCCGATTACAAATCTTCATAGGAATGAAATTCTGAACGAGGACGAAGTTCCTAAGAAGTATGTAGGTTACACGGCTTGTTTCAGACGCGAAGCGGGTTCTTACGGCAAAGACTCAAAAGGGTTTTTGCGCGTACACCAGTTTAACAAGGTTGAAATGGTTAAGATTGTTAAGACTGAGGATTCCTACGACGAACTTGAAAAAATCACAAACGATGCGGAAGATATTCTTAAGGAGTTAAATATTCCATACAGAGTTTTAATGCTGTGCACGGGAGATTTAAGTTTTTCCGCCGCAAAATGTTACGATATCGAAACCTGGTCGCCCGCGGAAAATAAATGGCTCGAGGCTTCTTCTTGCAGCAACTTTGAAACATTCCAGGCGAGAAGATTAAACTTGCGGTACAGAAGCAAAGAAGATAAAAAAGTACATTTGTTAAGCACCTTAAACGGTTCCGGTTTGGCGACAAGCCGTTTGATGGTTTCATTGCTGGAAAATTATCAAACGCCCGACGGCAAAGTTATTGTTCCGAAGGCGTTGCATAAATATACAGGCTTTACTGTTATCGGGTGATTTTTTCGTCCGGTTTGTAAGGCTCTTAAATTAAAAAAATATGAGGAAATGAAATGGAGCCAAAACGTTTCATGACGCTGCAGCGTCATATTCTTGAGGGAGAAAGGCAGCATCCGGAAGCTACCGGAGAACTCTCCGCATTATTATCAGAATTAGCATTAGCGGCAAAAGTAATTTCTCTTGAGGTTAACAAAGCAGGGTTAATTGACATACTCGGTTTTACAGGGGATACAAATGTTCAGGGGGAAGCGGTAAAGAAGCTGGACATTTATGCACATAACACAATTGTCTCCGCTATGGATCACGGCGGGCATCTTTGCCTGATGGCTTCCGAGGAGGAAGAAGATATTATTCACATTCCTAAACATCACAAACTCGGTAAATATGTTATGATGTTCGATCCGCTTGATGGTTCGTCGAACATTGATGCAAATGTTTCAATCGGAACTATTTTTTCAATCTTGAAAAGAAAATCTCCGGAAGGAACGCCCGGAACTTTGGAAGACGCTCTGCAGCCCGGAGTTGAACAAGTAGCCGCAGGATATATAGTTTACGGATCGAGTACGATTTTTGTTTATACCGCCGGGCACGGAGTTCATGCGTTTACACTGGACCCTGCAGTAGGGGAGTTTCTGTTATCGCACGAAAACATACACACGCCGGAAGATGCGAGAATTTACAGCACAAATGAAGGGAATTACAAATATTGGCACAAAGGACTGAAAAATTACATTAAGTATATTCAGGACGCCGATGACAGAGGCGCAACGCCTTATTCGGCGCGTTATATAGGTTCGATGGTTGCCGATATTCACCGCAATTTGCTTTACGGAGGAATATTTATTTATCCCGCGGATAAGCGTCATCCGAACGGGAAGTTGCGTCTGCTATACGAATGCAATCCGATGGCTTTCCTTTACGAACAAGCAGGTGGAAGAGCAATAGACGGCAAGCAGAGAATTTTGGAAATTCAACCACATAAATTACATCAACGCGTTCCGATTTATATCGGAAGTAAAAACGCCGTCGATATGGTTGAGAAATTCTTACGTGAAGCCGAGGAAGAAGGAGAAGATTGATTTTTAAAAGGCTTTGCATAACCCCGAAATTTGTCATTCTGAATGAAGCGAAGCGGAATGAAGAATCTCAAAACCGGTAATAGTACCGAATTTAGAGATATTTCGAATCACTCCCACTCCTCCGCCTTGGCGGATTGGCGGACTCAATATGACAATTTTAGGTTTTGCAAAGATCTCTTTTAATAATATAATCCCGCATTTTTGGTTTTATGATTCTATTAGAGGTCGCAGATAATGCGACCTTTTTTTCTGTAACGATTTATGGTAATCGCAATTACAATTGAAATAATTTTTTATTGTATTACATTTTTTATTCCCTATCCGCCGTGGCGGACTAAACAATCTAAACATTTTTATCATTCTTAATTCTCACTCAGTCTAATTGTCTCTCAGTCGCTGCGCTTGTCGAAACGATAACTGAACGCCTGACGCTGATTTGCCTCTGTTGGTTCTCCTTTGGGCAAGCGCATATCAGCGCGGTCGGTACTTTTTCATTTCTTTTCTTTGTGTGTAATTTCTTCCCTACTCAGTTCCCGCCAAGGGGGAGGCACTCCGCCTAAGGTGGATTCCTAAGGAAGGGGAATTCGCCGAGGTAATAAAATTCCCCTCTTGAAAGAGGGGTGGATTTCGCCGGAGTGTACGAAGGCGAAAGTCGGGGTGTTGCAAAAATCTCAAAAATTCAACGGAACAAAATTTACTTGCTCATTGTCTCCGATTCTCCTCTCGACTACCTTCAAGGAACAAGTACCTTGAAGGTAGTTTTCTGACAAAATTCATCACCGTCTGTCATTGCGAGAAGCTTGAGACGAACTTGCCCCGACCGTTTTTTGGGGTTGGGGGCAATCTCACTGGGCAACACGCTATTGCCGAATGTTCTAAAACGGTTTAACAGCTGAGGTTGAATATTACTGGGATTGCCACACTCCGATAAAAAACATCGGAGTTCGCAATGACGAAATGGGGTTATGCAAAGCCTCCTAAAGATTATTTTTTCAAAATTCAAACTTCTAAAATCTAATTTCATCCCTATTGGCGGATTGCGATTTTTCGCAATAGATAATTTCCCCTCAAAATTATCATTTGGGAATATTTTGATTTTAGATTAACTTTAAAATCTTGATTTTATTGAATAATTAAACAGATGGGAGAAAAATGAACACACAAGATTATATTTCATTGGAAAACCAATACGGAGCTAACAACTATAATCCTTTGGATGTGGTTATTGACAAAGCTCAAGGCGTTTGGGTTTGGGACGTAGAAGGAAATAAATATATGGACTGCCTCGCGGCTTATTCAGCTGTAAACCAAGGGCATTGTCATCCCAGAATCGTGGATGCTCTGAAAAATCAAGCGGAAAAGGTTACGCTTACTTCCCGCGCATTTCGCAACGATCAGCTTCCGCTCCTCTACAAAGAACTTTCCGAACTGACCGGATTTGAAAAAGTTCTGCCTATGAACTCCGGAGCCGAAGCTGTTGAAACAGCTTTGAAAGCCGTTCGCAAGTGGGGCTATAAAGTAAAAGGAGTTCCCGAAAATAAAGCTGAAATCATAACATGCAGAAATAATTTCGGCGGAAGAACGATTACAATTATTTCCTTTTCAACCGAAGAGCAGTACAAAGATGGTTTCGGACCTCTTACGCCCGGATTTAAAAATGTTGAGTACGGAAACGCCAAAGCTTTGGAAGAAGCGATTACCGAAAATACCGTAGCTTTTCTTGTTGAGCCGATTCAAGGCGAAGGTGGCGTAATCGTTCCTCCGGAAGGATATTTGAAGGAAGCATATGATATTTGCCAAAAGAACAATGTTCTTTTAATCACTGACGAAATTCAATCCGGTTTGGGACGAAGCGGAAAACTTTTTGCATTCGAGTATGATGGAATTCGTCCCGACGGAGTTACAATAGGCAAAGCTTTGTCCGGCGGTTTATATCCCGTATCGGCGTTTCTGGCAAGCAAAGAAATTATGGATGTCTTTCATCCGGGCGATCACGGTTCGACTTTCGGAGGCAATCCGCTCGGAGCGGCTGTTGCAAGGGAAGCGCTTAAAGTTCTCGTGGAAGAAAATTTGGTTGAAAAGTCCTATGAACACGGTAAATATTTCAGAGAACAATTACGCGCGGTTAATTCAAAGCATGTAAAAGAAATTCGCGGGCGCGGCTTGTTTATCGGCGTTGAGCTGAACGACGAAGCAGGCGGAGCGCGAAGATTCTGTGAAGCCCTTATGGGAAAAGGGATTCTTGCAAAAGAAACTCACGATAATGTTATCCGGTTCGCTCCTCCTTTGGTTATCACGAAGGAAGAAATAGATTGGGCAATGGAAAGAATAAAAGACGTCCTTTTAATGGATTAAGCTTACGGGCTGTCCGAAAGGGCAGCCTCTTTTTTATAGGCAATTTTACTTTATGATTGAACTCTTACAAAATATAGATAATGCGGTTTTTTTCTTCATAAACCATAATTTGGCGAACCCTCTTTTCGATAAATTTTTCGTCTTTATTACGGATGTGCACAACTGGTATTTGTTGTACATTACGCTTTGGGCGATTTTATTTTTCAAAGGAGGACGAAAAGGAAAAATTGCGGCTGTTACCGCGCTGCTTGTAATTACGGCTTCGGACCAGATTAGCAGTTCTCTTCTGAAAAATATGATAGGGAGAGTCCGTCCGTGCAACGCATTGGAAAATGTTCGCTTGCTTGTCGGCTGTACCGGTTCTTATTCGATGCCTTCTTCGCATGCGGTGAACAACTTTGCGATCGCCACTTTTTTTTCATTGATTTATAAAGAATATAAATATGTGCTTTTCACCGTTGCTACTTTGGTGGCTCTTTCACGTCCGTATGTCGGCGTTCATTATCCTTCCGATATTGTGGTTGGAGCCGCGGTGGGAATTTTAATAGGTTATTTGTTCGTAGTTTTTTTGAGAAAATTAAATTTAATAAAGGAATAATATGAGTATTACTAAATTAGATATTGCCAAAGATTGGCTGCCACGCTACACGGGGATGAAGGTTGATGACTTCGGAGATTATATGCTGTTGACTAACTTCGGGAATTATGTTGAAAAATTTGCCGAAAGATTTAACACTGATGTAGAGGGATTAACTCGTCCTATGCAGAGCGCAACCAACACCGAGGGACTTTCAATAATTAATTTCGGCATCGGTTCCCCGAACGCCGCTACAATTATGGATTTGCTCGTAGCGCGACAGCCGAAAGGCGTTCTTTTTTTGGGCAAATGCGGCGGACTGAAAAGAACAACTGAAATTGGTCATTTTATTTTGCCGATAGCCGCAATACGAGGCGAAGGGACCAGCAACGATTACATGCCGCCGGAAGTTCCCGCGCTTCCTTCATTTAAGCTCCACAAGTTTGTATCATCCAAGATTATCGAAAAAGGAATGGAATACAGAACCGGAGTTGTTTACACGACAAACCGGAGAGTGTGGGAATGGGACGACGGATTTAAAGAGAAACTCCGGCGAGACCGCGCAATCGGCATCGATATGGAAACTGCCACTATTTTTGTCGCCGGTTATACTAACCAAATTGCGCGCGGAGCATTGCTGCTTGTTTCCGACTTACCTATGATTAAAGAAGGAATTAAAACCGAGCAATCCGATAAAGTGGTAACGAGTAAGTTTGTAGATATGCACTTGCAGATTGGGATTGAAGCAATGACTGAAATCGGGACGAAAGGCGAGCATATAAAGCATTTTCAGTTTTGATAAAGTTCAGAATTGTATTGTTTTTAATGTTCGGGATGCGAACCCGCTTTATAAGACAAGCCGTCATTGTGAAATTTTTCGAGAGAAAAATTGAAGCTCCGCTTTGGCGGACTCACCGGTATTCAACCTTGACAGTTAAACCGCTTATGAATATTCGGCAACTGTAAGTATTCCGGTGAGATTGCTTCAGTCGTCGCAAACTCCTCTTTCGCAATGACGCACGGTGAAGAGATTGCTTAGCTGTTCCGCGTACTTTATTGTCTTGAACTATGATTAATTTGATTAAATGAAGGATTGTGATTAAAAGAATCAAAGCCAAAGAGTCCGCTTTAGCAAAATGCGAAACCAATAAAAAACAAGCGTCGTTGCGAGCGAAACGGAGTGAAGCGCGGCAATCTCACTAATATTCAAATTCAGCCGTTAAACCTCATTTGAACACTTGGCAACTGCATGTTTTCCGGTGAGATTGCTTCAGTCGTCCTTCGTCCTCTTTCGCAATGACGCTTACATTCTAATAATTCATATTCCGCCTTAGAGGACGAGACGGTGTAGAGAGTGTCGCTTAGTTTACAGAAAATTAAAGGTATAAAATAATCCGGAAGATAATTTTTGTTCGCTACTTTTTTCCGCAGAAATTTTTATCGGAGTAGCGCTCAAGGAGCTTTTTCTTAACGGACTCCAGCGGATATTTTTCAGGCATAAGCAAATAATGTAATCCGACGCCGTCCAGAATGGCGCCGAGTATTTTAGCTTCCGCTTTAGGATTTTTTACTTTGCATTTTCTGAAAAGCTTTTCGATTACTGACATTCCTTCCGTTATGAAATCATTGAAAAAGTTGGAAACCTGCTCAAGAATATCGGGCTGAACTGACATCATAAAATAGAATTTCCAAAAATCGCTTTCGTTTTTAATTGAGTCAAAACTGACTTTGATTAAGTTTCTAATCTGTTCGGAAGGGGGGAGTGCGTCGTCAACCGCTTGAAACATTTCGTCAAGCATCGGCTGTATCATTCCGATTACAGCTTGCAGGAGTTCCTTTTTGCTTTTAAAATAGTTGTAAGCTAATCCTTTTGAAATCTTAGCTTTCTTTGCAATGTCTTCAATCGTGGTAGCTGAAAAGCCTTTTTGTGCGAAGAGCATCAGAGCCGTATTTAATATTTTGGTTTTGGTCTGAAGTCGTTTCTCAATATTTTGTAATTCTGTTCTCGGCATTTCACGTCTTTATTTTGTTCGGACAAAAATAATAAATTGTTGTTGCATTGTAAAGTGTAATTCCCTATTTTTTGACTGAACATTTAGTCAATAAAAAAGACGACGGTGAAATGAAAAAAATAATCGCAGCATTTTTAATCATATCTTTCAGTTTTGCGTACGCTCAGAATGCCGATAGTATTGTTAAGAAAGCTAATGAGAATTTACTCGGTAAAACGAGCAAAGGGGAAAGCACAATGCGGATTGTCCGTCCGGATTGGACAAGGGAAATTTCGATGAAGTTCTGGTCGAAAGGAACTGATTTTTATTTGATTTATATTACCGCACCGGCGAGGGACAAGGGAGAAGTGTTTTTAAAAAGATATAACGAGATCTGGAACTACATGCCTTCTATCAACAGAATCATAAAAATTCCGCCTTCAATGATGGGGCAATCATGGATGGGAAGCGACTTTAAGAATAATGATTTGTTGAAGCAGAACTCGCTGGTTACCGATTACAAACATAAAATTGTCGGGCAAGAAACAATTAATAACTACGCGTGCTATAAAATCGAGCTGACTCCTAAACCCGACGCCGCGGTTGTTTGGGGAAAAGTATATTTGTGGATTTCAAAAAAAGGTTATATGATTTTGAAGGCGGAATATTTTGACGAAGATATTCAGCTGAAATACACTCAGACTACAGACGATATTCAAAAGGTAAGCGGGCGACTTTTACCTATGACGATGAAGATGGTTGACAATCAGGAGGCGGGACGCTCTACGGAATTTCATTATTCGAATATTGTTTTTAATAAGCCGATTCCTAACAGTTTCTTTTCAAAAAACAGAATGAAGCATCTAAAATAATGAAGAGCATATATAAAATATCCTGGCGGAATCTTTGGCGAAATAAAAGAAGAACCATAATAACCGCTTCGTCAATTGTGATTGCGGTTATTCTCGCGATTGTTACACGCTCTATGCAGGAAGGTTCCTACAAGAATATGATTAGCAACTCCGTGAAGCTGACCACCGGACATATTCAAATTCATAAAAAAGGTTATTGGGAAAAGAAATCTATTGAGAAGACTTTTCAGAACAACAATGAGCTAACTGAAAAATTAGAAAAGTTTCATCCAAAGTTTCTTATTCCGAGATTAGCTTCGTTCGCATTGTGTTCCGCCGGAAAGCATACTAAAGGCGTTTATGTCAACGGAATTGTTCCGAGCATTGAGACAAAAGTTTCAAACATTAATAAGAAAATAATCAAAGGGAAATTTATTGCGGATAACGGAAACGGAATATTGGTCGGCGATAAACTTGCCTCGTTTCTGAGCGTCTCCGTCGGAGATTCCGTTGTGCTTCTCGGGCAGGGCTATCACGGCGTAACGGCTGCGGGATTATATCCGGTGGTCGGAATTTTTCATCTTCCGAGCAAAGAGATAAATTCATCAATGATTTATTTACCATTAAAAGCCGCTCAAAATCTTTATGATGTCGGTAAAGGTCTCACTTCCTATTCCTTGATTTTTTCAGACGATAACAGCGATAATCTTAAAGAGAAAGCGGAGAAGATTAAAGCCGCTATCGGCGCGGGTTACGAAGTTATGACATGGATGGAGATGAGTCCGGAAATAGTTCAGGTTATTGAAACGGACAGATCTGGCGGGATTTTTATGCTCGGGATTATTTATGTAATAATCGGCTTTGGGATTTTCGGCACATTGCTGATGATGACGCTTGAAAGAAGAAAAGAATTTGCGATTATGATTGCGGTCGGTTTAAGAAGAGGCAGATTGCGATTAATATTGATTTGGGAAACAATTTATTTGAGCATTGTGGGCGCTTTATCCGGAATAATTCTATCGCTCCCGATTGTCTATTATTTTAATGTTAATCCGATACAACTTTCGGGAGAGACCGCAAAAATGATGGAGGATTTTGGCGCCGATCCTTTTATGCCGTTTGCTTTAAGAAGCGATATATTTCTTTATCAGGCGCTGGTTGTTTTAATTCTGGCGCTTGCCGCGGCTGTTTATCCGATAGTTAAAGTAAATAAATTGAATATTTTAAAGGCAATGAGAGATTAGAATGATTTTATCTTTAGCGTGGAAAAATGTTTGGAGAAATAAATTACGCAGTTTGATTATCATTACGGCGATTACGTTGGGACTTGTCGGCGGAATTTTCAGTCTGGCGTTTTCCAACGGGATGCTTGTGCAGATGATTCAATCGACGATAAAAACCGAAACGGCGGATCTGCAAATTCACAACAAAAACTTTAAGACCAATTACGATTTAAGTTATTCAATTTCCGATGCGGGTGCGCTTATGGATAAAATCGATAAGGTAAAAGGAGTTACGGCTGCGGCAGAGCGGGTTGTGGTTTCGGGAATGGCAAACAGCGCATCAAACGGTTTGGGCGTAATGATTAAGGGAGTTAAGCCGTCTGATGAAAAACAAATATCGGACGTCCATTCCAAATTGGTTTCCGGAAAGTATTTTAACAATAAGCGAAATCCGGCAGTAGTCGGAGAGAAACTGCTTGATAAATTAAATTTGAAGCTCCATTCAAAAATAATATTAACTTTTCAGGATAATAACGGAGATATTACCACGGCGGCTTTTCGTGTCGTCGGTATTTACAGAACCAACAACACGCAGTTTGATCAGAGCGTCGTTTTTGTCAGAAGCGGGGATTTGGTTCGGGAAGCGTCGTTGGGGAAGAATTACGTAAACGAAATTGCGATACGGATATCTAACCAAGATTTTCTGACGCCGGTGAAATCGAGTCTTGAAGAGATTTTCAGTGAAAATCCGGATTTTGCCAATCTTGAAGTTGAGACTTGGAGCGACTTAAAACCGAGTTTGAAAATTATGCAGCAATATACCGATCAATACTTGGTGATTTTTATGATAATCATCCTGATTGCGCTCAGTTTCGGAGTTGTGAACACAATGTTGATGGCTATTATGGAGCGTACTCACGAGATCGGGATGCTCCTTGCAATCGGAATGCGGCGTTCAAAAGTTTTTATTATGATTATTTACGAAACCGTTTTCCTGAGTTTTGTCGGCGGAGTTACCGGAGTGTTTCTTGCTTTCATTTTAAATCAGATTACAGGAAGAACCGGAATAGATTTGTCCGTTTTATCCGAAGGTCTCAGAGCTTACGGGTACAATCCGGTTGTGATTCCCAAGATGGAGCCGGGCTTTTATTACATGGTTTTAATTATGGTTTTTGTCGTTTCAATTATATCGGCAATTTATCCGGCAAGGAAAGCAATAAAGTTAAAACCGGCTGTTGCAATCAGGCACATTGCGTGAGAAGACAATTATAAATTGGAAATTAACAAAGAGATATTGATAAAAACTTCCGCTTGCCGTCCTCTTGACAGAATGCTACTTGTAAGACGGCGTGCAGAATATACTTAAAACAAATTGGTTTTAGCAATTCAGTAATTAATAAACCTTCGAGGTTTAACTGATTTATTTAGAAATTTGCTGTTAATAAAATAGTAAACGAATTTTCAATATTTGTTGAATATTAAAAACCTCGAAGGTTTTTCTGAAAACCATTTTAGGTTTAGTATAAATAATTCTATATCGTAAAAATTTAGGATAAATAAACCGATGAAAGTAATTGAAATTAAAAATTTGGAAAAAGTTTATAATGAAACTTCCGTTCCCGTTCATGCCGTTAACGGCGTTAATCTCGAAATCGGGAAAGGGGAATTTTCCGCAATTGTAGGACCTTCGGGTTGCGGTAAAACAACGCTTCTTAATCTAATCGGCGGACTCGATTATCCGACTTCGGGGGAAATCTTTATCGGCGAAACTAAAATTAACGATTTGAAAGAAAAGGAGCTGATTGATTTTCGTCTGAACAACATCGGATTTGTTTTTCAGGATTACAACCTCATTCCCGTTTTGACGGCAAAGGAAAATATCGAGTTTATTCTTGAGCTTCAGGGTTGGGCAAAATCGGATATTGAGAAAAGAAGCGCTGAGCTACTGAAAGCCGTCGGATTGTTCGACAGAAAAAACAACAAGCCGTCCGAGCTTTCCGGCGGACAGCAGCAGCGCGTTGCCGTTGCGCGGGCGCTTGCGTCCAAACCCAAATTTGTTCTCGCCGACGAGCCGACCGCGAATCTTGACAGTAAATCAACCGAAAATTTGTTGGAAATAATGGAGGAGTTAAATCGAATTGAGGAAGTTACGTTTATTTTTGCCACTCACGACAGCCGCGTGATGAAGCGCGCTCACAGAATTGTTACTCTTGAAGATGGGAAGATAATCAGTGATACTGAACAGATTAATTAAAAATTAAGAATTGATAAAAAAATTTTCTGAATAAAGAGTGGAAACGAGTTTTTACATAAATTTTAAAAGCAAAATAATATGAAAGCAAAATTCACATTAATTGTTCTAATAGTCGTTTCGATTTCAACCTCGGCGCAGGATTTCCAATTATCGGGTTATTTCGACAACGTGAATTCTGTTTGGGCGATGAAGAATAATCCCGATTGGGCGCTGGACGAAACGGTTACGAACAGATTGAACTTTTCTTACTATCTCGGTAATTTTACGTTGCACGCCGGACTTAGAACTATCTGGGAATTCGGAGATTTTATACGTCTTATTCCTAATTACGATAATTACTTAACTACCGACGCCGGCTATTTTGATTTGACGCGAAAAATCACTTCGGATAAGTCATATATCCTTTACACAGACTTAGACAGGTTGTTTTTCGATTATTCATCGAATAAGTTTGAAATTACACTCGGAAGGCAGCGGATTAATCTTGCGGAAAATATGGTTTGGAATCCCAACGATATTTTTAACGCTTACAACTATTACAATTTTACCTATGTGGAAAAACCGGGAAGCGACGCCGCAAAAATCGAATATTTTCTCGGCGATGTTTCATCTTTGCAAGCGGCGGTAAAAGTTAATAGAAATAAAAAAGTTACCGCGGCTGGGATTATTAAATTTAACAAGTGGAATTATGACTTTCAGTTTTTCGGCGGAGTTATGCCGGATGATTATGTTGCCGGCGGCGGCTGGTCGGGAGAAATATACGACGCCGGATTCAGCGGGGAAGCTACTTATTTCAAATCGAAAGATGAAAACGCTCAGGAGAAGAGCAGAATCCTTTTATCTGTTGAGGGAAACTATACTTTTACAAACGGATTTTACATCGACGGTTCATTTTTATTTAATAATCGCGGAACTGCGGGAAAAGCGGGACTTAACGCGGCGGTTTTTCGGGAGGATTTGAATGTGAAATATCTTACTCCCGCCAAAATTTCCTTATTTGCCGAAGCCGCGTATCCGATTACGCCGCTTGTCAGAGGAACTTTATCTTCAATCTTCAATCCTTACGATAAATCGTATTATTTCGGCGGCATGCTGCGGATTTCACTGACAGAGAATATAGATTTTAATATTGCGGGGCAATTCTTTAAAGGCGACACCGGAACTGAATTCGGGCAAATAGGAAGTTTTTTGTTTTCTCAATTAAAGTGGAACTTTTAACAAAAAAAGCTCCGTAACGGAGCTTTCTTTAATTTTTATGGTGGGCTATCATTTCTTCGTTTTTGGCAAGCATTTCGTCATATTCCTGAGCGACTTCTCCAACTGTTTTGCTTGAGATTAAGTTGTAAATCTTATCTCTTAATTCGTTCCATTCTTCGTGAAGCGGACACGGGTTTTCATCGGAACATTCTTTTAAGCCCGTGATGCATGTTAAAGTTATGACTGGACCTTCAATTCTCTCGACAATTTCGAGGATTGAACTATCGAGCGCAAGCTGAGTAATTCTGAATCCGCCGCCTCTTCCTTTGAATGAATCTACAAAACCGTATTTTGCCATTCTCTGGAGAATCTTAGCTAAATAATGTGAAGGAATATCCTCGACTTTTGCTATTTCAGAAGACATAGCCAACTTATCTTTCGGATAACGGGCAAGATATAATATTGCTCTAATCGCATATTCGCCGGTTTTGGAATAAATCATGTTTCCTCTAAACTTTAATTATTTACAAAAGATACAAACATCTTAATAAAGATAACAAAAAAGAGATGTATCTGTCAAGTTTATCAAATGAAAAAAGTTTCATTCTCCTTTTTTAATTGTACGGTTCGGTTGGAAGCGGAGGTTATTTCATTCGAAAAGTCCTCAAATAGCTCTTTCTCTATAAGAAATGTAATTTTCGGTTTCTTCTCAAAAGTGTTTTCTTTTATAATCGCGTTATATTTTTGAAGAAAATGATGTGCGTTTTTTGTCTGACTGAAGTCGAAAATAATCGACGCTTTGATGAATTCTTTCAGTTCTATTTTATCGGCATTTTCAAGCGTTTCCAAACCCGACCTGTAATATGCTTTCCCGAGCGGACCGACGCCGAGTTTTTTCCCGCCGAAATATCTTATCGAGACAACAAGCACATTTGTTAAATCAAAATGATTTATTGAGTTCAGCAGTCTGATTCCCGCCGTGCCGGAAGGCTCTCCGTCGTCCGAATATTTTTCAAAGTCGGGATTGATTTTGTACGCGTAACAATGGTGGGTCGCGTCGTAATATTTTTTTCGTATCTCGCTTAATATCTTTTCAGCATCATTTTCGGAATCAACGCGAAACGCTTTTCCTATAAAAAGGGACTCTTTTTCCTTAAATCTTGATTCGGCAGAATTTTTTATTGTAATTATTTTCATAAATTATTAAAAATTAATAAATTAGAGCGATTTTCAAATTGAATTTGTGCAGCTATTTCTCTATTTTTCTAAACCTAAAATTAATGATTTTATGATAAATCTTGCAGTTTTTGTTTCGGGAAGAGGTTCAAACCTTCGCGCGTTGTACGATAAGTTTATTGCCGATGAAAGTTACCCAAAAATTAAGTTTGTGATCGGCAATAAATCAAACTGCCCTGCATTGGATTTTGCTCGAGAAAAAGGAATTAAGACTTTTATTGTTTCAACAACCTCTTCCGAAAAATCTGTTTCATACAAAGAATTAGCGAAAACATTAAACAATAATAATATTCACTTGGTTGTTCTCGCCGGGTTTTTGAAAAAAATCCCCGATGATTTTATTGATGAGTTTAATGGAAAAATTATAAATATTCATCCGGCGCTCCTTCCGAGATACGGAGGAAAAGGGATGTACGGAATGAATGTTCACAAAGCGGTTTTTGAAAACGGAGATAAGTTTTCCGGAGCTACCGTTCACTATGTGGATAAAATTTACGATCACGGAAAAATTATCGCTCAGCAAAAAGTCCGTATTGACGATGCCGCTTCTCCCGAAGAAATTGCCGGAAAAGTTTTGGAAATTGAGCATCTGCTTTTGCCCGAAACCGTTTTAAATATTGCGGCGCAGATAGTCTCGGAAAAAGGATTGATATGAAAAACAAATATGCTCTTTTAAGCGTTTCCGATAAAACGGGAATTAAGGAACTTGCCGAAAATTTAATTGAGGCAGGTTATTCGATTATCTCCACCGGAGGGACTGCAAAGCGCCTTAAAGAATCCGGAATAGCGCCGATTGAGGTTAAAGATTTTGCCCGCTTTCCTGAAATTTTCAACGGGAGAGTAAAAACTCTGCAGCCCGAAATTTTCGGAGGGATTTTGATGCGGAGAGATTCGGAGAAAGATTTTTCGGAAGCGGAGAAAAATAATATTTCCGCTATCGACGTAGTTTGCGTAAATCTTTATCCTTTTCCCGAAGTAGTGAAAAAATCCGACGCTACATTGCAAGATAAAATTGAGAATATCGATATCGGCGGACCAAGTTTGATTCGCGCCGCGGCAAAAAATTATCAATTTGTTTCTGTTCTGACTTCGCCTGAGCAATATAATGAGTTTGCCGAAAAATTGGCTTCCGGAAATTTGTCCCTTGACTTCAGAGAAAAACTTGCCGCCGAAGCTTTTGCACACACTGCAAAGTACGACGCTGTAATAGCGGATTTCTTTGAGGAAAATTTTTTGGGGGAGAAGAAGAATCTCCGTCTGAATTTTCCGTTAACTCGCAAACTCAGATACGGAGAAAATCCGCATCAGGATGCGTATATTTACGGCGATTTTGAAAATTATTTCGAGATTCTGCACGGCAAGGAATTGTCATACAACAACATAATCGATTTGATTGCCGCGGTAAATCTGTCGGAAGAGTTGGGGGAAAATGCGGTCGCAATTATTAAACATACAAATCCTGCGGGAGCGGCGTTGAGGAATACGGTTTTTGAATCTTATCTCGCGGCTCTATCGGGCGATCCGGTTTCGTCATTCGGCGGAATTGTTTCGGTAAACGGTACTGTTGACGCGGAGACTGCCGAAAAATTAAATGAGATTTTCCTTGAGATTATTGTGGCGAAAGATTTTACCGAACCGGCGTTGCAGATATTGAGAAAGAAGAAAAACAGAAGATTGCTTAAACTGCTCGGCTTGCCTCCGGTTGAAAAAACATTCAGAAGCATTCCGGGCGGAATTTTAGTTCAAGATTACGACGGCAGCGATGCAAATCGGATAGAATTTCGTCAGGTAAGCAATATTTTACCGAAAAAGAGTTATATTAACGATTTAAAATTTGCTTGGATAATCGGAAAGCATGTTAAATCCAATGCAATAGCAATTACCAAGGATATGAAAATCCTCGGTATCGGAGCCGGACAGATGTCCCGTGTGGATTCTGCAAAAATTGCCGTTTCCAAAGCAAAGGAACACGGGCATGATTTGTCGGATTCCGTGGCTTCCTCGGATGCGTTTTTCCCGTTTCCCGACGGACTGGAAGTTCTTGCCGATGCTGGAGTTAAATTTATTGTGGAGCCGGGCGGTTCCAAACGGGACGAAGAAGTAATAAACGCCGCTAACGAGCGCGGCGTTGCGCTCTATTTTACCGGAATCAGAAATTTTAAACATTGAGGAATTTGTGAAATTTTTTAATTTTTTGACGAATGACATTGCAATGGATTTGGGTACCGCAAATACCTTAATCTACATAAAAGGAAAGGGAATCGTACTAAACGAACCTTCCATTGTCGCTTTTGACAGAGTTACAAAAAAAATTACAAAAATCGGGAATGAAGCCAAAGAAATTCTCGGACGCGAGCACGGCGATATCAGAGTATCGCGCCCGATGCGCGACGGGGTAATCGCCGATTTCGAGATTGCCGAAGGAATGATTCGAGCATTTATAAAGAAGATCAGTTCAAGTACCTTATCCACGAGGAGAATAGTTATCGCCGTCCCGAGCGGAGTAACCGAAGTTGAAAAACGCGCGGTACGCGACAGCGCGGAGCATGCCGGAGCAAAAGAAGTTCATCTTATTTTTGAGCCGATGGCGGCAGCAATCGGAATAGGGCTTGATGTGGGCGCGTCCGTAGGCAATATGGTTGTCGATATAGGCGGCGGAACTACGGAGATTGCCGTTATCTCGCTTGCGGGAATTGTGCAGGTGGAATCCGTAAGAATTGCCGGCGACGAAATGAATAATGCAATTATGCAGTTTTTCAAGAAAAATCATAATCTGTTGATTGGCGAAAGAACGGCTGAGGCTATTAAATGTGAAGTCGGTTCGGCGGTTCCCTTAAAGGAGGAGATTACGATTCAGGTTAAAGGGCGCGACTTGGTCGGCGGAATTCCGAAAACTACCGAAGTGAGTTCGGTTGAAATTCGCGAAGCTCTCACGGAAAATGTTACTCAGATTGTTGAAGCGGTTAAGCAGACGCTTGAAAGAACTCCGCCTGAATTATCCGCAGATTTGCTTGACAGAGGTATAATGCTGACCGGCGGCGGAGCTTTGCTGAAAGGTTTGGACAAGAGACTTAAGATGGAAACCGAACTTCCCGTTCACGTTGCGGAAGACCCGCTGACCGCGGTTGTGCGCGGCGTAGGGAAAGCAGTCGAAAATATTAACGAGTACTCAAGAGTGTTTATTCGTAAAAGAAGTTACTAATGAATTTCAAAAGATTTTTTTTTGAGTCGGCGCATCATATTTTATTTGCCGCGCTAATAATCGTTAGTCTTTTCTTAATTTCAGTAAGTTCTTCGCCAAAATCAGATCATCCCAAAACATTTTTTTTCGGCGTTTTTGCCGCGTTAAATACCGCGTTTTCTTCCATCCTTGCACCCGCAATTCCGGAAGAATCTGTTGAACAACTAAGGGCAAGAGATGCGGAGTTGATGCTTCGGAATTCGCTGCTTCGAAAATACGGATTGGAAAATGAACGTCTGAAACAGCTGCTTGCTTTTAAGGAGGGAAGCGACCTGAACCTTTTGTCCGCCGAAATTATTGCAAAAGATGTTTCCCCGAACAAGTCGTTTGTCGTCATTGACAGAGGACTCTCCGATTCGGTGAAACCGGGAATGAATGTAATTACCGACAAAGGACTACTCGGCATTGTCGCAACGTGCGGCAATAATTATTCAAAAGTAAGAACTCTCATGAACGGGAGAAGCAAGGTTGCCGTTGAAATTGAAAGAACCGGATTGAACGGCATTCTTGCATGGGACGGACTAAACCTCCACATCGAAAATATTCCTTCAAATTACGATATTTTAATCGGGGACCGCGTGGTAACGTCTCCGGTAAGTTTCAGGTTTGTTTATAATATTCCGGTTGGAATTGTTACGAGAAAAAATCTCTCGGTTTCGGGTTTGCTTTCGGAGGTTATCGTGAAACCTTTTGTTGATTTCCGCAAGGTCAAATTTTGTTTTGTCGTCAAAAACAGTTCGGATAAGTTAAATGAACTATCGCGGGGAGAAGAGCTTGAAAAGTAAGGAGATTATTTCAGGCGTAGCAGCCTTTATTGTTTTATTTGTTTTTCAAATGACAATTGTTCCTTTGATTTCGGTGGACTACATTGCTCCGAATTTTTTGGTTCTGTTTCTTCTTTACTACTCCCTCAGATTAACCAAGGTCAAAACGATATTGCTCGGTTTTTTTATCGGACTGCTTTATGATTTTGCCGCGGGAGGAGTAATCGGCGCATCAGCATTTTCAATGACTGTAACCGCTTACATAATTACTTTTTTCCCCGGAGGATATTTCGATGAAGAAAAATTCGGACTGAAATTATTATTTGTCGCGATTTTAAGCGGCGGAGTTTATTCGTTTTTCTATGTCTATCTTGCGGGGAATGTCGCGATTAATATTTTTTACGGATTATTTTTCTACGGGTTGTTATCCGGTATTTATACGGCGGTCTTTGCAATTCCGTTTCTTTTATTCGGTTCGGAGAAGTTGTTAAATGAGTAATGAGGAAGGAAAAGCTCTCCGGTATTCCATTTATTTCTCCACAATTCTGATAATTGTTACGGCTCTTACTCTGCAGTTAATTAGAATTCAGATTTTAAACAGCGGAAAATTTAAGATTAAAGCAAACGAGAACAGCGTTAAAGCTCTTCCGGTCGCAGCTCCGCGCGGAGTAATTTTTGACAGAAATTTTAATTTACTCGTGGGGAATAAACCGTCGTATAACCTGGTAGTTATTCCGGCTTACTTTGATACGTCTTCTTTTACCCGTTTCGGGAAACTGCTGGAATTTTCAAAAGAGACTAAACTTGAAATAGTACGCGCGAAAAGAAAGTATTCCAAATTTAAACCGATTATTGTCCGCAGGGATATTCCTTTTGATGTTGTAAGCGGAGTAAATGAATACGGCGACGAGTTAACCGGAGTGAAAGTGGAATTTGTGCCGAAGCGGGATTACGCATACGGAGTAAACGGAGCGCACATATTCGGTTATCTTCAGGAGATTACGGCGGACGAGTTAAAAAATACCAAGGGTGAATATGTCGGCGGAGACGAAATCGGAGCCAGCGGAATTGAAAAATATTACGAAAAGTATCTTAGAGGAAAAAAGGGGAAAAAGCTGGTAGTCGTAAATTCCAGGCAGCAGTACATCCGGGATTTCCGTAACGGCGCAATGGATGTTCCGCCCGAGAAAGGGGACGATATTGTTTTATCAATAGACAAGAAAACCCAGATAGCCGCGGAAAATGCGCTCAAGGGAAAAAAAGGAGCGATTGTGGCGATTGATCCGAAAACAGGGGAGATAATCGCAATGGCAAGCGCGCCTACTTTCAGTCTTTCCAAACTTTCCGTTGCCAGTCCGTCGGAATGGCGAGCAATAGTTTTCAATAAGGATAAACCCCTTTTTAATCGAGCCACTATGTCGGCATACCCGCCGGGCAGCACTATAAAACCTTTGGAAGCGCTTGCCGGATTGTCTGCCAAAAGCGTTACACCGAGGACTACAATTATCTGTAAAGGGGGTTTGCAGTACGGCGACAGGTTTTTCGGCTGCGATCATGTGCACGGAAAGGTTAATATGGTAAAGTCTATTGAAGAATCGTGCAATACATACTACTATTTGCTTTTCCTCAAGATGGGCTTTGCGCCCTGGCTTGATTTTACGAGAAGGTTCGGTTTCGGAAGGAAAACTCACATTGATATTTACGAAGAAAAAAAAGGATTGCTGCCGGATTCAGCGTATTACAACAAACGTTACGGACGGCACAGATGGAACAAAGGACTTCTGTTAAGTTTAAGCATAGGGCAGGGAGAAGTTTCGGTTACTCCGCTTCAGCTTGCAAAATATACCGCGCTTTTAGCCAGCGGAGGCAAAACGGTTGTTCCTCATCTTGCCAAGGGATTTATTGATAATAAAACCAACGCGTTTCACCCTTTTTCTTTTGACAGTGTAAAAATTAATTTGAATAAAAACGATTTGGCGATAGTAAAAAAAGGAATGTTTGAAGTCGTAAACGGCGAAGGCACCGCGACAAATATTAAAGACGCTTATATTCCGATTGCGGGTAAAACCGGTACGGCTCAGAATCCGCATGGAGAAAATCATGCTATTTTTATCGCATACGCACCCGCTGATAATCCAAAGATAGCAGTGGCTGTAGTAATCGAGAATGCCGGTTACGGTTCTACCCATGCGGCTCCGGTTGCGCATAAAATTATCAGAACATATCTGCGAAATATGCTTCACAAAAAGGCGCGGCGGGTAAAATGAAAATCAAGTATAAAGTTTCGGATAGATTCGACTACTGGCTTTTCGGCTCGATGCTTGCGCTTATAATTATCGGGTTAGTTGCAATATTCAGCGCAACGGAAAATATGGCATCAACAAATTACTTTAAGCAGCTTACGTTTGCCGCCGTTTCTCTGCTATTCTTTTTTGTAATATATTTTATACGCGCCCAATATTTTAAGCTTTTATCTATACCGATTTATATTATCACTCTTCTCGCGCTTGTTTTTGTGCTTCTTTCGGGGCATACGGTTTACGGGGCAAGAAGCTGGCTAAGTTTTGGACCAATCGGATTTCAGCCTTCGGAGATTGGTAAAATCGGAACAATTTTTATGCTTGCATATTGGCTTTCACAAAGCAATGTTAAGTTGGATAATTTGCGAGATTTGGCGATTGCGCTTTTTTTCGGATTGTTTCCCGTTCTTTTAATTTTAGCAGAGCCGGATATGGGTACCGCTATTGTTTACGTTGTAATTCTTCTTTCCGTTCTTTTTTGGGCCGGAATAGATTTGTTCGGACTTTTCGTTATTCTCTCACCGGCGGTTATAGTCTTTCTCTCATTTTTCGGAACGGTTGCCGCTCTTGTAGGATTTCTTGCTCTTGTGGTTCTTCTTTTTCTTTTTAAAAAAGATTTGTTCCTGAGTTTGACTATTTTCATAATTAATTTGGCATCAATATTTCTTTTTGACCTCGGTGTAAAATTATTAAAGCCGCATCAGCAGAAGCGAATCATGACTTTTCTTAATCCTCTTTCGGATCCATACGGTTCCGGCTACAATGCCATTCAGGCTCAGACGGCGGTAGGTTCCGGCGGAATATTAGGTAAAGGATTTTTGCACGGTTCGCAGACGCAGCTCCGTTTTATTCCGGAACAATGGACTGATTTTATTTTTTCCGTGATAGGCGAGGAGTTCGGGTTTATCGGCTCTTTTATTGTGATTCTGCTTTTCTCAATATTGTTTTTTCGTCTTTTAAGAATCGCGCTTAAACAAAAGGATTCATTTGCCGGATTGGTAACAATCGGATTTCTCACCACTTTGCTGGTTCACTTTTTTATAAATATCGGTATGAATATCGGACTTGCGCCTGTTATTGGAATTCCGCTTCCCTTTATGAGCTACGGCGGAACAGCGCTGATAGTTAATGTCAGTATGATTGCAATTGTAATGAGTTTTTACAGAGATAAAAAGGAGCATACTTAATGGACGCTTCGGAAAAATTTAAGAATAAATTTTTAGAAGGAAAACATATCTGCGTCGGGCTTGATACCGATATACGAAAAATACCGAGTCATCTGTCGGAGACGAAAAATCCGATTGTTGAATTTAACAAAGCCATTATCGAAGCTACTAGGAGAGAAGCGTGCGCGTACAAAATTAATCTGGCGTTTTACGAAGCGTCAGGTTCTGCAGGAGTTGAAAATTTATTAGAAACAATTGAATTAATTCCCGAAGAAGTTCCAGTTATCGGCGACGCTAAGAGAGGCGATATCGGGAACACCGCTGAAATGTATGCGCGCGAGCAATTTGATTATTATAAATTTGACGCTTCGACAATAAATCCGTTAATGGGGTTCGATTCGGCGAAACCATTTGTCGATTATCGGGATAAAATTAATTTTGTGCTGGCGCTTACTAGCAATTCGGGAGCTAAAGATTTTGAAAAACTCAGATTGGCGGACGGAAGTTTTTTGTATCAGGAAATAATTAAAAAGAGCCGAACGTGGGGTGACAATATTGGCTTTGTATTCGGAGCTACGAACCCTGACGAGCTGAGAAAAAATCTGCATCTTCTCGGAGGCGCTTTAACGCTTCTTCCCGGAGTAGGGGCGCAGGGAGGGAGTTTGGAGGAGATTGTTAAAATCTTTACCGATGAAAAGAAGAATAATTTTATTATTAATATAAGCAGAGGTTTAATATATTTGGACAGTACAAAATTATTCGCTGAAAAAACGAGGAACAAAATTGAGTTGCTCAATAAAACAGTTGCGGATTTATTGGAAATGAAAGATGGGCGAGAAAGAAAAAATATATGAGAAACCTCTTTATCAACTTTGGCTGAAACAGGAGTTCAACGACACACTTCGTACTATTGATGATCGTGAAATTGAGGTGCTTTTTCCTGGAGAGGAAAATAGCTCAAATTCCGGACCTGATTTTAAAAATGCAAAAATCAGAATCGGCAATATAATTTTTGTAGGCGATGTTGAAATAGACATTGATTACTCGGGGTGGAAACAGCACGGTCATAATATTAACAGTCATTACAATCATGTTATACTTCACGTTGTATTAAATAACAAGCATAAATATCCTTACGTCTATTCCAAAGGCGGAAGAAAAATACCTTGTCTGCTTCTGAAAGATTTTGTCTCTGCCGATTATGTTAATGCAATTCGGAATCAAGAACTTACGGAGCCGAAAATGAAATCTCGCTTAAAGTGCGCCGGAGAAGCTCAATCCGTTGATTATTTTGTGCGGGAAAAATTTATCGCCGAGTTGGGTATGGAGCGGTTCAAGAAAAAAATGAACAGATTTTTTCATCGTTTGCTTGAGCTGAAATACTTGGATGAAAAACTTTTGAGCGAGCCGAAAGTAAATTATGACTTGCCCCCCGAGTATGAGAAGAAAGATTTTCACCGCGAAGATTTTACTAAAAAAGAATTGTGGGAACAACTTTTTTACGAGTTCCTTTTTGAGGCGTTAGGTTATACAAAAAATAAAAACTCCATGAGAAAACTCGCGGAGTTGGCTAATCTGGATTTTTTAAGGAAAATCGGGAATGACGATGATTTTGTTCTTAAAATTCAAGCTGTTTTGTTTAGAGTCAGCGGAATTTTTGAAACTCCCGCCGCAACCGAAGATGAATCTGCAGCCAAATACCAGAAGGAGCTGTCAAAACGGTGGACCGAGCTGAACGGACTTTACGACAGCGAATATTTGGATGAGACGGATTGGCAGTTTTTTAAAATGCGTCCGCAGAATTTTCCGACCATAAGAATAGCGGCGGGAAGCAGTTTTATTAAAAGTATCGTAGCTGATAATTTTGTTTCTTCTCTTATAAACTTAATCGGTTCCGATATATCATTGACTGAAATGATGAAACGGCTTCGCAGCGCCTTTATTGTTAAGTCTTTCGGATTTTGGAAAAATCATTTTACTTTTTATAAAAAAGCAAAAACCGAAATTCATTATTTTGTCGGACTATCGCGCGCCGATGAAATAATTGTAAATGTTGCGCTTCCGATACTCGCTTTGTATTTTCAGATATTCGGTTTGGCGGAGCATCTTCGTAAAGTTCTGAAAATATATAATCTTTATACACAGAAGAGTGAGTATTCGCTCGTAGATGATATTGCCAATGTAATCGGTTTGGAAAATCTAACTCACAGAACTGTTTTTGTGCAGGGAATGCTCGATCTTTATCGCAGTTATTGTTCTAAAAACAAATGTCTCGAATGCAGAATCGGCGAGAATATTTTTGAATGATAATAATGTAGCTCAGATTGCTTAGCGGAGCGGGCAATCTGAGAAAGAAAAAGCAAAAATTAGCGTTCACAGATTGACCGTTCCCCCGCAAAAAAATGCGGGGGAACTAATCTCCGCCTAAGGCAGACTGTATTACAAGCTAAAATATAAAAATGTTAAGAAATTTTGTAGCTCAGATTGCTTAGCGGAGCGGGCAATCTGAGAAAGAAAAGCAAAGATTAGCATCCACAGATTGACCGTCCCCCCGCAAAAAGATGCGAGGGAACTAATCTCCGCCCAAGGCGGACTGTGCTACAAGCTAAAATATAAAAATGTTAAGAAATTTTGTAGCTCAGATTGCTTAGCGGAGCGGGCAATCTGAGAAGGAAAAAGCAAAAATTAGCGTTCACAGATTGACCGTCCCCCCGCAAAAATATGCGGGGGAACTAATCAATCTGTGCTACGTTATGTTTTGATAAATTAAAATGGGGGTGTTTTGGAAAACGGTGTACAAATTCATAGGAGGAACTTACCTCACATTTACATTCCAAATTCTACTTACTTTATTACATTTCGGTTAAAAGGAAGTATCCCTGAGAATAAATTAAAGGAATACTTTCATTGGCATAATAGCTTAAAAATGAGATCAAACAATAACAGAGAAATCAATAATGGCATGTCTTATATAAGCAAGTATGATGAAATTCTTCATGAAGGGAAATTAAAATATCTTCAAAATCCGGTAGTTATGGATTTAGTTTCAGCTCAACTTCATAAGTATGATAGTAAAGATTTTGAGTTGATTTGTTTTTCAATTATGCCGAATCATGTTCATGTTTTAATAAAATTGCTTGAGGGGTCAAAACCATTGAGCAAAATAATGCAAACAATAAAGAGAGTATCAGGTTATCAAGCAAATAAAATATTAGGAATGAATGGTTCGTTTTGGCAATCGGAAAGTTTTGATCACATCGTCAGAAGTAATAAGGAAATGCTCAAAATTGTTAATTATATTTTGAATAATCCGGTCAAGGCAGAACTGGTTGAAGATGCAAAGAAATGGAAAGGTAATTATTATAAATATTTTTGAGGGTTTTTGAAATAATTTATCAAACGATGTAGCTCAGATTGCTTAGCGAAGCGGGCAATCTGAGAAGGAAAAAGCAAAGATTAGCGTTCACAGATTGACCGTTCCCTCGCCAAAAAATGCGGGGGAACTAATCTCCGCCTAAGGCGGACTGTGCTACAAATTATATTGTTAATTCGATAAATCTTTTTATCAGTTTTTCTAATTTGGGTTTTACAGCTTCGGCGGTTTCAATAACTTCTTGATGTGAAAGTTTAACGGGGGAAATTCCGGCGGCGTAATTTGTAATTAATGAAAACGCTCCGACTTTCATTCCGAGTATTGCGGCGTACAACGCCTCGTGAGCGGTTGACATACCTACAGCGGCAACTCCGAAGTTCTTAACCATTTGAATCTCAGCCGGAGTTTCATAGCTGGGACCTTTGTTGTACCAGTAAATTCCTTCTTTGAGATAAACTTCTTCTTCGAGAGCCGCTTCGATTAATTTTTGGTGAATAAACTTTGAGGGAAAGTTAAAACGGATATTTTCCTTCTCTTCGGCGGATGCGACTCCAAACACGGTAGCCATTTCTTTCTTAATGTTTATCGTGTTAAACGCGGATATCAGCATTAAATCACCGGGGCGAAGGTTATCCGCGACTCCTCCGGCTGCATTGGAAAGAAGAATGTTTTCCACTCCAAGCTCTTTGGCGAGAAGCGCTGGAATTAAAGACTGACTTAAATCATAGCCTTCGTAAAGATGAATTCTGCCCTGAAACAGAATAAAGCGTTTTTTGTTGTATTCGCAAAAATGAATAAAGCCCTTATGTCCCTCGACAGTTGAAACCGGATAGCCGGGAAGTTCTGCCGTCGGGATTGACTTAATTTTTGTTACAGTCTCTGCAAAATCACCAAGTCCGCTTCCGAGTACAAAAGCTGTATTTGTTCTAAAAGGCGCGGCTGATTTCGCTTCCGATATTAAATCTTTGTATTTCTCTTTTAAATTAACCACTAAAGAATATTCCCGCTAAAGTTGCCGTCATTAAAGTAGCCAACACGCCTCCGAGCACTGCGCGCAATCCCAATTTGGAAAGATCGCCTCTTCGTTTGGGAGCGAGAGGGGAGAGTCCGCCAATTTGTATCGCTATTGAGCTGAAGTTTGCAAAACCGCAGAGTGCGTAAGTAGCCATGATAATTGTTTTTTGATTAAGTATTGTTTTTGCCGCGATTAAATGGGATAAATCGGTATAGGCAATAAATTCGTTTATTACAATCTTTGTCCCGAGCAGACTTCCAAAATTAAGCGCGTCAGCCCAAGGGACGCCTATGCCGTAAGCAAGGTAGCGGAGTATTAATCCCAGAATGAGCTGTAAATTAAGGGGTTTGCCGAATTCAGATTTTAAATACTCGTTTACTCCGATAATATTGCCCGTCCAAACCAATACATAGTTCAGTAAAGCAATAAGAGCGATAAAGGCGATTAACATTGCAGCTACATTCAATGCAAGCTGTAATCCTTCCGAAGCTCCCGCGGCGGCGGCTTCAATCACGTTCGATTCTTTTTTCTCGACTTCAATTCTTACCTCGCCTTCGGTTACGGGAGTTTTAGTTTCAGGGTAAATTATTTTTGAAACGACTATCGCGGCAGGCGCGGCCATAACGCTTGCGGACAATAATTGGGTCGCAAATAAAACTTGCGCGTCGTGCAGCGGTATTCCCAATGTCTGCGAGTAGGAATATCCGAGTATTTGAATATAAGCTCCCATTACGCTTCCGGCAATCGTAGCCATTCCGCCTGTCATGATTGTAAGGAGTTCGCTGTTTGTCATATCTTTAATAAAGGGTTTTACGACAAGAGGCGCTTCGGTTTGCCCGACAAAAATATTAGCTGTGCACGAAAGGGATTCCGCCCCGCTGGAGCCGAGAATCTTTGCCATTACCCAAGCCATCGCCTGAACAATTTTCTGCATTATTCCGAGATAGTAAAGAACAGCCATTAGAGTCGCAAAGAAAATAATTATAGGCAATACCTGAAAGGCAAAGAACATTCCCAAACTTCCCGGCGCGCCGGGCGATAAAGCTAAATCGCCGAAAATAAATTTTGAACCTTCCGTAGTGAAATTAAGAATCAAAACAAAAAATTTGCTAACCCAAGAGAAGGAAAGTTTAATCCAGCCGAGCGGCGCCCAAAAATGCGCCATCGCTTCTCCTTTTAGGACAAAAACGGCGAGCACAAATTGAAGAAGTAAACCGTTTATTACAAGTCTATAGTTAATCTTCCTTTTGTTGTTGGAAAAAACATACGCTATCCCAAGCAAAAGAATCAAACCGATTATTCCTCTGATAATAGATTCAAACATCGGCGGTTTCCTCCGGAATGTAATGGCAGTTTCTGCATCGGGCTTCGTACGCACCGGTGGAGCCGACTAAAACTCTGTCTTTCGATTTAACAATGCGCTGAGTTTTGTCAGCGGGATTTCCGCAAACGACACAGATAGCCAATGTTTTTGTAATGTATTCGGAAACCGCAAGGAGTTGCGGAATAGGTTCGAAAGGGATTCCTCTGTAGTCTTGGTCCAAACCTGCAACGATAACCCGTTTTCCTTTATTTGCAAGTTCGTTGCAAACTTCGACCAAATCGTTGCTGAAAAACTGACCTTCGTCAATGCCGACTACATCAGCGTCTTCCGATTGTTCGAGAATTTCTTCCGGGCTGTCAACGATAATCGCCTCCATTGCCTGTTCGGAGTGCGAAACAATTTCATATTCCGAGTATCTGTTATCGATGCGAGGCTTAAATATTTTAACTTTTTGCTTCGCAATTTTTGCTCTTTTTAATCTGCGTATTAGTTCTTCCGTTTTTCCGCTGAACATACATCCGGCAATAACTTCAATCCAACCGATATTTACCGGAGTCGGGTGAGGAGCGTTTGTTATCATTTGTTTAAATCCTTATCTGAAAATCCAAAGGGGAGTAAATCTTTTATTTTAACTTTTTTATAATCGCCGGCGGAGTTGGTCATAATGACATCCAAGTCTTCTCCACAATGTTCGTAAAGAACTTGCCGGCAAGCTCCGCAAGGCGAGATAAAACTTTTTGAATCGGAAGCTATCGCAATCGTTTTGAAATTTCTTTCGCCTTCGACCAAAGCGGTAAATATTGCGGTTCTTTCTGCGCACATTGTTAAAGAGTAGGAAGCGTTCTCGATGTTAGCTCCGTGATAGACTTTCCCTTCATCGGTAACAATAGCGGCGCCGACGCGGAAGTGGGAGTAATCGGCAAGGGAGCGGTCTTTGGATTTTACTGCAATTTCTATCAATTCTTTATCAGTCATACGCGCCTTTTCAAATTATAATTTTAAAAATTAAAAGATAAGAAAATTTTTATTTCCATTTATCTTTATAAAAAAACGAGTTGAAAAAATTAATTACAATGATGAAATTATAAATAAGCTCGAAAAAAAATATCTCATGAAGTTTTATCTTGGAGGAAGAAAAATCGGAGTATTTACCTATAGTAGAAATATCCATTCTGAGTTTCAGCAGAATAGGGAAGAGGAATAAAGGATTATAGAACGAGAGAAAGAACGAATATGTAACCACGATATTAGATAAAAACCAGATAGCCAAAAACGCTTTTTGTCCCAACAAATAATTATGCGAAGTGCTAACGTGTCTCGCCTTTTGGCGGAAGAATTCTTGCCATGTTGAAACGGTTTTTGAAAATACTCTTCCTCCGTTTGTATCGATAAAACCAATTCGTTTCTTATTTCTAAAAGCTTCCCGAATCAGCAAATCATCATCTCCGGAAAGTTTGTCCATTGTCGAATTGTATCCTCCGAGTTCGACGAAAACTCTTTTACGAAAAGCAAAATTTCTTCCGGTTGCGGAAACCGGTATTCCTAGCGATAAAGTAAGATGATTAATAATCTGAGAGCGCAGAGATTCGTATGCGGCAAAGCGGGAAACAAAAGAGTTGTTTGGAACAAGCGGCGCCGCGCCGAAAACGACGTCATTGTTTTCAAGAGCTTTGGAGATATTCTTCAACCAGTCGCTTTCGGGAGCGCAATCGCCGTCGGTTAAGGCAACGAAATCATACTTTGCATTTTCAATCCCAATTGTTAGAGCGCCTTTTTTTGCGGGAAGTTTTTTGTCAATCGCTTTTACCAATCTGTAATTGGATTTTCCTTTGACGGCATCGGATAAAAGCTGATATGTCGCGTCGGTTGAGTTATCGTCAACAAGAATAATTTCAAAAAAATCATGCGGGTAATTTATTTTTGAAAGTGCGTTCATTAATGACGAAATGTTTTCCGCTTCATTTTTAAACGGGATTACTACGGAAATCTTTTCTAAAGGAAGTTTATTATTTGTGTCCGATATGATTTGTTTTTTATAAAAAATTATTAAATTAAGAACTGTTAAAAAAAATAGAAATAAAAACGATATCACAATAAGCGCTATATTCATATTTTCGAGGAGTAAAATGAGATTACTGTTTACCTTTTTTCTGTTATTAACATTCCAAGTTAATATTTTTTCCACTGATTTATCAACCTTATTCAAAGATCGAGGAGTAATTGAAATAAAAATTCATCTCGATGATTTAAGAAAAATTCCCGAACTAAGCCGCGCGGTATCGATAGATAAAATTACCGGTTTTGAAGTAATTGCTTATGCGAATAAAAAAGAGTTTAATAATTTTTTAAAATTTAATCTTCCTTACGAAGTTGTTCCCTATAAAACTCCGAAGGGAATTAAAACTTCGGATAATATCAAAGACGTTATGAACTGGGACAGTTATCCCACCTACGACGCTTATGTTCAAATAATGGAGCAGTTCCAAGCGGACTATCCAAACTTGTGCAAGTTATATAATGTCGGACCGACTGTAGAAGGAAGGTCGATTTTGTTTGTAAAGATTTCGGATAACGTAAACAAACGGGAAGCAGAACCTCAATTTTTATATACGTCAACAATGCACGGCGACGAGACGACGGGATATATTCTGATGCTTCATTTGATTGATTATCTTTTGCAGAATTACCGTTCAGATTCGCGCGTGCGTAACTTAGTGAACAACTTAGAAATTTGGATTAATCCGCTTGCAAATCCGGACGGAACTTACCACGGCGGCAACAACAGCGTACAGGGCGCGATGCGTTACAACGCCAATTTTGTTGACCCGAATCGTAATTTTCCCGACCCCGACGATGGACCGCATCCTGACGGGGAGGAATATCAGCCGGAAACAATTGATATGATGAATCTTGCCGATTCCAATAATTTTATTATGTCCGCCAATTTTCACGGCGGAGCGGAAGTCGTAAATTATCCTTGGGATACTTGGTACGCGCGTCATCCGGACGACGCATGGTTCCAAGTAGTTTCACACGAATACGCCGATACTGCGCAGACTTACAGTCCGAGCGGTTATATGTCGGGATTTAACGACGGCATTACCGATGGCTACGATTGGTACACAATTTCCGGCGGGCGTCAGGACTATATGAATTATTATCATCATTGCCGCGAGGTTACAATTGAACTTTCCGATACAAAATTGCTCCCCGCATCGGATTTGCTTCCTCATTGGGAATATAATTACCGTTCTTTCTTAAATTACATGCAGCAATCTTTGTACGGAATTCAAGGAATGGTTACCGATTCTTTAACGGGAAAACCAATCGCCGCAAAGATAGAGATTGTTAATCATGATGCGGATGGCTCCGAAGTATATTCTGATACGACGGGAAGATTCAGCCGTCCGATTAATGCCGGAAGTTACACGGTTAAAGTTTCGGCGGACAGCTTTTTTACAAAGACATTTACAAACGTTAACGTTTCGGCAAACGAAACTACTTGGTTAGATGTTAAATTAGTCAGCAGTGTAGTTGGAGTTAACGGCGGCGGAGAAACGGCGCCGAGAGAGTTTTCACTTTCGCAGAATTATCCCAACCCGTTTTACAAGGAAGGGAATTCTTCGGGAAATTCTTCGACGACAATTAATTTTTCCATCCCCAATTCGGGACACGGCGAAGTTTCGTTAAAAGTTTACGACGCTCTCGGTAGAGAAATTACGACGCTTATTAATAAGGAATTATCGGCGGGAAGTTATTCAGTGAAATTTAATCCGAATGAAATTGAAAGAGCTTTACCGAGCGGAATCTATTTCTACAGATTGACTTACGGAAATTTGGTTTCGGTAAAGAAAATGATTTTGTTAAAGTAAATTTTCAGAAATATTATTATATTAAAAAATTGAAATGAAAGGTTAGGGATTTTCATTTAAGAATCATTCACTAGGAAGTACGTTATACTGTTAGTTAGTTTTTACAATTATAAATGTTTCAAAACATTATTTCATTAACTAAACAGGAGGTCTTATGAGAAAGTTTTTCTCATTGTTTTTAACTATCGCTTTCTTTATGTCGGCTGTTACATTATTTGCCGCTGATAAGAAAGACGAATCAAAAATCTCCCTGAAAAAGTATGCAATGAAACACTCTACTAAAGTTGTCCGTAGAGATTCGAAAGACGCATATTTTGAAGAGGGATTTGAAGGAACATTTCCGCCGGATGGGTGGAACAATATAGGAATGGAAGCTCTTTGGCAGCAAACCGATCTACAAGCTCATTCGGGTACATATTCGGCTTATCATAATGATGATAATATTTCAGGAGCCGAAACCGACTCTCTAATCACACCCGCCATTGATTTAACCGGGGCTACAGCGCCTATGTTAACATTTTGGCAGTATGAGAAATATTCTTCATATGCTGATTTTCATGGCGTTTTAATTTCTGCTGATAATTTTGTTTCCTGGGATACTTTATATACCGGAATAGGAACTTCCTCTTGGGAACAAGTATCTTTGGACCTTACCGCTTATGCAGGCAGTACTGTTCATATTGCTTTTCTTTATACAGGAGATTATGCAGATGAATGGTATATTGACGATGTTGTAGTTGACGAACCTCCCGCAGATCCTATTTTGTCTCTTAACTATACCTCGGTTAATTTCGGAATTGTTGCTGTCGGCGATACCGCAACTACAGGGAATGTATTTATCGTTTCCAATACTGGCGGCGGAGATTTGACATTTTCGAGCGTCTCCGGTTTTGAAGGAACTCCTTTCTCAACCGATTTTGACGAAACCGTTACTTTAGGACCCGGCGCAGCCGATACATTTGCTGTGGATTTTATGCCTACTGAAGCAGGCGATTTTACCGCATCGCTAATTTTTGAATCTAACGGTGGAGCTGATACCATTACGGCGCAAGGCTCCGCTTACGATGCAACCGGTATGTATGTGGAAAGCTTTGAAGGCACTTTCCCGCCAACCGATTGGAACGCTAATATTTTAGACGGTTCATATAATTGGGATAAGTATGCATTTTCTTCGGCGTACGACGGCGACTATGTAGCCAAGTACAATTCTTACAGCGCATCTACAGGTTCGGCTGCAGAATTGATAACTCCTAAATTGGATTTAACTCAAAATTACAATGACTGGTTCGGATTCTTTTATGCTCATCCGTCATCTTCGGGTACGGATTGGATGGATGTTTACGTTACTACCGATACGAACTGGGTAAAAGTAGATTCGATTTTAGTTCAGGATTATTATTGGCATTACTATCAGTTTGATGTTGCCGATTATGTAACGGACACAAATTCAACGTCATTCAGAGTTAAATTTGTTGCAAATTCTAAATACGGAACAAGTCAGTATTTAGATCAGGTTATACTTCCGCCGGTTTATGTGAGCACTTCGACGGTTGATTGGTGTAACTTGCAATGGCCTCCAACGCTTGATATTACGCAAGGAGACAGCATTTCGGTTTATTCTCAGGTATATGTTTCAGGCGTAACCGAAGGCGAAGGACAGGGAGCGGGAATTGAAAGCTGGATAGGACTTTCAGACACAGACAGCGACCCTGCGACTTGGGATGATAGTCAATGGGAAGAAGCTCAATATAATGAATTCGGTCCCACCGGCAACAACGATGAATATATGTTCGGAAAGGTTGTTGATTTACCCGCGGGAACATATTATTATGCGTTTCGTTATCGCTATAACGGCGGTCCCTACACTTACGGCGGTTACAGCGCCGGCGGCGGCGGTTTCTGGGACGGAACCACTAATGTTTCGGGAGTTATGACAGTTAATCCTTATACGGTAACAACATTCCCTTACACGGAAGGATTTGAATCGGGTCAGTTCCCGCCAATAGGCTGGAGCAATCCTGACGGTTATTGGTCACTGGGAACGGAAACACATACCGGCGAGTACTGTGCAAGAGTTAGTTTCAGTCATGACGGCGAAGCTGATTTAATTACCCCGGCAATAACTTTGGATGCAACGGAAACAATGTATATCAGTTTCTATTGGAAAGATGACGACATTTCAACTAAGGGCGTTCAAATTGCCGGACATGATACGACATTCTTTGAAATATCAGCCGACGCCGGAATGACTTGGACCGGTTTGGATACTCTTTCACAAGCGTCACACGATTCTGAATATCATTTGGTTACCGATGTATTAGCTGATTACGTTGGTCAAACCGTAATGTTCCGCTGGAGAGACGTAAACGACGGATCTTATTCTTCCTACGGAACCGGTGTTGATGATATCACGATAGATTATTATGTTGAAGGTCCTGGAAATCCGACAAATCCGATACCGGAAGACGGAGCCACAGACGTACCTTTGGATCAAGTAATTTCTTGGGAAAATCCGACCGCAACTTTCTTTAATGTTCTTTATGCAAGTAACGGAGATGAAGTAGCGGTTGAAAATATGGATTCTTCCGCAGTCGTTTTTGACGGCTCTGCCGATACAACCGTTATTTCCAATATTACTCCTGAAGACGGATTACCCGGCAGCTCGACAATTTATTGGAGAGTAGTTGAGTATGCTTCAGACGGAAGCTACACACCCGGGCCTGTTTGGTCGTTTACTACGGCTGAAGATATGCATCCGGCTCCGTTTGATTTATCCGCATTCGGAAAGATTGGAAAAGTTGATTTAGCTTGGAATTTCATTCCTCCGACAGAACCGGGTTCATATCAGGAAGGATTTGAAACAGGAGACATTCCTGAAGGCGCAGCCGTTGTTGACGGAGACGGAGACGGACATAATTGGGCGGTTTGGGATTTGTTTGTTCATACCGGAATGTACGCTTTGGCTAGTTTCTCGTATGACAATAATTCGGGACCGTTAACTCCGGATAACTGGATTATTTCTCCTGCGATTGACTTAGGCGATACTCCCGAGCTTACATTTTATATGGGAGCTTCCGATTCTAACTGGTATCAGGAACATTTTGAATTGAGAGTCTCAACCGTAAGTCAGGATACATCTACTTTTACAGATGTATTATTGGATGAAACGCTTGGCACGGATGCTGCCGGTAAATTTGCTATGTACACTGTTGATTTATCCGCTTATGCAAACCAGACTGTTTATCTTGCTTGGGAGCATAACCGTGTTACCGATCAGTTCAATATTACACTTGACGATATTAAAGTTACGGGAATTGCCGGAGGCAAAACTCTAAACTTTACGTTTGAAGATCCGAAGCAGGCATCTCAATTTGTAATTACTCATAATAATAATAATACTCTTCCGTTAAAGAAAACTTCCAAAGAAAGTTCTACTTCATTTAAGGAAAGAGTTGACAAATATGTAGCTACTCATAAGGGTAGTATTGACTTGCCGAAATCGTTAACGAACTTTAACATTTATCGTAACGATAATTTGGTCGGTACAAGCGACACTACAGCCTTTACAGATATGGATTTCCCAGCATATAATCAAAGTTACAGCTATTATGTAACTGCTATGTTTGATGACGGAGTTGAATCTTCTCCGAGTAATACTGCAGATGCATACGTACTCGATCCTTCTCAAGTTATTTTCTTTAATGATTTTGAGCAAGGCGATTTACCTCCATATTATACGGTAGTTGACGCAAACAATGACGGTTATACTTGGGAAGCCTATGAAGGTCTTGCCGAAAGCGGAAACTATTCAATGTCGATCCGCTGGAACTCGGATGAAGCAATGGATGACTGGGCGTATATTGGCCCGATAAGCATGCACCCCGGAGATCAGGATTACTATCTAAACTTCGGTTACAGAGCGGCATCGTCATTGTGGACTGAGAATATGGCTGTTTATTTAACAGACGGTATCGACAGTTCCAAGACAATCGTTCAGACTTTATTCGACAGTACCGGAATAGGCAATACTGAATACACTCATTTCGGAGTTAACTTCCAGCCTCCTGCAGAAGGGGAATATTACATCGCATTCCACGGATATTCCGCTGCAGATATGTACAGGCTTGCAGTTGACGATATCCTTTTGATGGGAGACGGCGAATTAATTCAGCCGGTTGACTCTTCAATCGTATTTTCAGATGATTTCGAAAACGGATTAGGAAAATGGCAGATATTAAGCGGTTGGGGACTAACGGAAACAACCTCATTTTCTCCAACACACTCATTTACCGAAAGTCCGAACGGAAATTATCCGGATAATGCAATATTAATTGCGAATATGCTTAATCCTATGGATTTCTCGCAAGCAAAAGACGCTACTTTGGAATTCATGACTAAATATCAAATCGAAGAAGGATTTGATTACATGTACGTTGATATTCACTACGACGGAATTAGCGGCTGGAGAACCGTAACTCAGTTCACCGGCGCTCAGCCCGATTGGACCCCTATTTCAGTGCCTCTCGGTGGTTTCGTAGGAAAAACCGGAGTTAAATTAAGATTCAGATTCGTCAGCGATGCCGGTCTTAATATGGACGGAATTTATGTTGACGATGTAGTTGTTAGAATCTCAACCGAAGACAATTCAGCTCCTCTCGTTTCTTCTCCTTGTCCTGTTATGTACCAAGGAACTATAGGAGATTATCCGATTGAAGCAGATATTACGGATATTTCGGGCGTAGCTTCGGCTGTTGTAGCTTGGGCTACAGGTCCAAATGTTGAGCCGAATATTGCAACTCCCGATTCTGTTTCGGGATCCCATTATTATTTCCATATTCCTGCGCAAGAACCGGGTACAATGGTTGGCTACGAATTTATCGCCGCAGATAGTGTTGGAAATGTCGATACGGTTGGATGTGATAATGATTACGATGCATTTATGTACATTGCCGGTAATTATATGTTCTATGACGATGCGGAAGTTACTTTTGTAACGGCATTTACTAACGGACAAGGCGCCGCAATGAGAATGACAATTCCCGAAGGAAAGAAAACTCGTCTTGTTACAAGCTTAATCCGTAATTACACTGATAGCGGAAGACCTAACGGTGACATGTTAGTTCATGTTTGGGATGATAACGGAGGCGTTCCGGGTAGCGATTTGATTACTCCGTTCGTGATGGCGCCTGCTGCAACGATTTCCCATCCTTACAGACCTACTGTAGTTGACTTACGGGATTACGATTCCGAACTGAGCGCTTTGCAGGGAGATTTCTGGATTGGCTTTACCGTTCCCGGAAGCGATTCTGTTTGGGTTACATTAGGGCGTAGTTTATCAGATACACGTTCCTACGTTTACGACGGCGCTTCGGCATGGTCGATGTCTGATAGAGAATTCCAATTCCGCGCAATTACCGGAGTTTTTGAACCGGTTGGCGTTAATGACGAATCCGGAATTCCGAATAAATTCGAATTGAAACAGAATTATCCAAACCCGTTTAATCCTACTACTAAGATTAAATACGCACTGCCAAAAGATGAATTTGTAACCTTGAAGGTTTACAATTCGCTCGGTCAGGAAGTAACTACATTGGTTAATCAGAATGTTAGCGCAGGCTATCATACGATTAACTTTGACGCTTCCAACCTTGCCAGCGGCATGTATATTTACAGAATTAAAGCGGGTAACTTTGTTTCAATCAAGAAGATGATGCTTCTCAAGTAAGATTCTTGAAAAGACATTTATTTAACTTAAAAAGCCGAGTTTTACGCTCGGCTTTTTTATTGTTTGAAGAAAACCTAATGTGGCAAGCTGTAATCCGCCGTGGTGGAAGAATGAAGAAGTAGGAATGGCTCACGCCAAGGCGGAGTGCGAGCAAACGGGAAATATAACAAACAGTTATTGCGAACCCCGATTAAATCGGGGTGTGGCAATCCCCTGAATATTCAGCATTAGCAGTTAAACAGTCTTTGATTATTTGGTAACTGTGTGTTTTCTGGTGAGATTGCTTCACTGCTCCAATTGTCGCAGTTCGCAATGACGCTAAAATAAAAAACACACAGTTCGCTTTATCACATTCATTCCTAATTTTCACTATCTTAATAGTTTGGCGTTAAACTCTAATACAATATATTTGGAACTAAATTATTATGCTTTTGTACAAACGTTTGTGTTTTAAAAGATAGGAGATAGATTTTGGAAATTACCGAATTAAACGAAAAGATTAGAAATGAGAGCGCCTTTGTCGAAACCCTTTTCAGCGAAATGGGAAAGGTGATTGTAGGTCAGAAAGACATGATTGAAAAGCTTACAATAGGATTACTTTCCAACGGGCATGTTCTTCTCGAAGGCGTTCCGGGATTGGCTAAAACATTAGCAATCAAATCGCTTGCGGGAGCGATGAGCGCAAAGTTTCAGCGTATTCAATTTACGCCGGATTTGCTCCCCGCCGACTTAATCGGAACATTAATTTACAATCAAAAGGATGGGGCATTCCAAATAAAAAAAGGTCCTATCTTTGCAAACTTTATTCTCGCCGATGAAATAAACCGCGCGCCCGCAAAAGTTCAGTCTGCTTTGCTTGAGGCAATGCAGGAACGCCAGGTAACAATCGGAGAGAACACATTCAAACTTGACGAGCCGTTCCTTGTTCTTGCAACTCAGAACCCGATTGAGCAGGAGGGAACTTATCCGCTTCCCGAAGCGCAGGTTGACAGATTTATGCTGAAAGTTAAAATCGATTATCCTTCAAAGGATGAAGAACTGGAAATTATGCGCGCCAATGCCGCAGGCTCTCCGCCGAAAATCAATCCGGTTATTTCCCCCGAGCAAATCTTTAAAGCTCGTAAATTGGTAGAGAGCGTTTACATGGACGAAAAGATTGAGCGTTACATTCTCGACATTGTATTTGCCACTCGTAATCCTGAAGAATTCGGATTAAATTCGCTAACCGAGTTAATCGCTTACGGAGCTTCGCCGAGAGCTACGTTAAGTCTTGCCGAAGGCGCAAAAGCAATGGCGTTTATTAAAAGGCGCGGATATGTAATTCCCGAAGACATACGCGCAATTGCTTATGACGTTTTGCGTCATAGAATTGCGGTTACTTACGAAGCGGAAGCGGAAGAACTGACTTCCGAAAATATAATTTCCGAAATTTTGAATAATGTTGAAGTTCCGTAACAGAGAGCCGTGGATACTAAAGAATTATTAAAACAAGTAAGAAGAATTGAGATAAAAACCAAAGGGCTGGTAAACGAAGTCTTTTCGGGCGAGTATCATTCCGCATTTAAAGGAAGGGGAATGGAATTCGCCGAAGTGCGTGAATACCAGCCCGGAGACGATATTCGCACAATCGACTGGAATGTTACGGCGCGATTCAATCATCCTTTCGTTAAAGTATTTGAGGAAGAAAGAGAGTTAGTTGTAATGCTTTTAATCGACATGAGCGGCTCTCTCGGTTTCGGCTCGGCAGAAAAAAGAAAACAGCGAATTGCAGCCGAGTTAAGTTCCATACTTGCATTTTCCGCGATGAAAAATAACGACAAAGTCGGTTTAATTCTTTTTACGGATAGAATCGAACGATTCGTTCCGCCGAAAAAAGGACGCTCGCACGTTCTTCGGATTATTCGTGAAATATTGTCGTTTGTTCCGGAAGGGAAAGGGACGGACATTAAGTCTGCGTTGGAATATTTCAACGGAATAATTAAGAAAAGAAGCATCTCGTTTTTGGTCTCTGATTTTATTGATGATGATTACGATAAGATTATTAAAGTCGTTTCGCGCAAGCATGATTTAATCGGAGTAATTCTCGAGGACGAGAGGGAAACTTCTCTTCCGGAAATTGGATTAACGAAATTCAAAGATTTGGAAACCGGCGAAATTCGCTATATCGATTTATCCAACGGAAGCGTACAAGATTATTTCAACAAAGTCGTTAATAAAAGAAGAAGCGAACTTCAACGGTTATTCAGATTAAGCGGAATCGACTCAATTCGCATTAACACAAAAGAATCATACATAAAACCGCTTGTACAGTTTTTCAAGAAAAGGGAATCGAAACTGTGAAGAAATTACTTGTAATATTTTTGATCTTTTTGTGGATTCCGGCTCATGCGCAAAATATAAAAGCGCTTGCCACAACCGATTCGCTGCAGTATAATATCGGCGATTATATAGATTACTCCATTGTGGTTTTTGCGCCGGAAAAATATAAAATTACTTTGCCTGCGGTAAAAGACAGTTTGAAAGCTTTAACGTTCCTCAGAGAAGGTAAAACCGATTTGGTGAAAAGTAAAAACGGATTTGTCACAACAACGTTCAATTTTGTCCTTGCAGGTTACGATTCCCTGAAAGAAACTATTCCGGCGATGACTGTAACGCTTACGGATACGACAAATAAAAGTCGGATAAAGATTAAAACCAATCAGGTTAACGTTGTTGTAAACACTTTGAAGATTAATTTGAAGAAAGATATAAAAGACGTTAAGCCTGTAGTGGAGATTCCTTATAATTGGGAAAGACTTATTCTGATTCTGTTGGGAGCGCTGATTTTACTGGCTCTGATTTATTTTATTTATAAAAAGTATTTTAGGAAAGAAACGGAAGAAATAAAGAAAACCCAAAGAATAATTCTACCGGCTCATAAAATTGCTTACAATAAGCTGCGAAAACTCGAAACGGAAAAACTTTGGCAAGCCGGAAAAATTAAAGAATTTCACAGCGGGATAACGGAGATTATCAGAGAGTATTTTGAAAACAGGTTCGGGTTCAACTCTCTTGAGATGACAACTGACGAAACTCTGCATGAACTCGAAAAAGCAGGGCTTTCGCTGGATGTTGTCGAGACTACGAGAAAATTTTTGCAGAACGCCGATATGGTTAAGTTTGCCAAATTTACTCCCATGCCTTCGGTTAACGAAGAAATGCTGAAGGAAGCTTACAAGATAGTGGACTTAACAAAGAACGACGCAGAAACCGAAGTTACCGAGGAGGTTGACGATGTTCGGCGGAGTTAAGTTCGCATATCCGGTTTTTCTCTATGCAATCGTTCCGGTTGTTATCGGAATGATTTGGTACTACTGGAAAAAACGCAATAAACTTTCTCCCGAGATTTCCTATTCTTGGCTGACAAAAGCATTCGGGGAAATGAAACCGACTTTGAAAGAGCGGCTGATTCATCTTCCTTTTATCCTCCGGACTATTGCAGTAATTGTACTTTTAGTTGCAATGGCAAGACCTCAGAGTTTTACGACCGGAGAAAATATTTCAACCGAAGGAATCGATATTGTAATGCTGCTTGATATTTCCGGCAGTATGCTTGCCGAAGATTTAAAGCCGAACAGATTGGAAGCGGCAAAAAAAGTAATCGATAATTTTATTAAAGAGAGAACCAGCGACAGAATCGGACTGGTGATTTTTTCGCGGGAAAGTTTTACTCAGTGTCCTCTTACAATCGATTACGGAGTTCTGCGTTCCCTTTTAAAGCAGGTAAAAAGCGGAATGCTGGAGGACGGAACGGCAATCGGGACGGCAATCGCAAACGGCGTAAACCGGTTAAAGGATAGTAAAGCAAAAAGCAAAGTGATGATACTTTTAACGGACGGCGTTAATAACAGCGGTGAAATCGATCCGATAACCGCGGCGCAGATTGCCAAAACATACGGCATTCGCATTTACACAATCGGACTCGGAACGGAAGGAATGGCGCCTTATCCTGTGCAAACCCCCTTCGGCGTGCAGTATCAGAATGTTCCCGTCCAGATTGACGAAAAAACGTTAAGAAAAATTTCCTCTATCACCGGCGGAAAATACTTCAGAGCTACAAGCAACAGCAAGCTGCGCGCAATTTATAAATCGATTGACAAACTTGAGAAATCCAAAATAAAAGTAACTTCATACAGACATGCGCATGAACTTTTTTACGGCTGGCTCGAAGCCGGATTGGTTCTGCTCTTTTTGGAACTATTGTTAAGTCACGCATATTTAAGGACAAATCCGTAGGTTATCGATGTTTAGATATGCACATAGCGAATATTTATATTTACTCTTTCTGCTGATTCCCGCGGCTGTTCTGATTTTCTGGGATTTTTATAAAAGGAAGAACGCTTTAAAGGAATTTGCCGCCGGGGAAGCCGCAAAACGTTTGGCGCCAAAAAAGAGCGGAATGAAGTTCTTCACTAAAGCGGGATTGGTTTTTACGGCTTTATTTCTTTTGATTTTTGCTCTCGCTAATCCTCAGGTCGGAACGAAGGTTGAAGAAGTTAAACAAGTCGGAATTGACGTTTACGTCCTTCTTGACGTTTCCAACAGTATGAACGCCGAGGATATTAAGCCGAGCAGACTTGAAAAAGCAAAGCATGATATAAAAAATTTGATTAAAAAACTGCAAGGCGATAGGATAGGACTAATTGTTTTTGCGGGGAGAGCTTACGTTCAATTTCCTCTTACAACCGATTACTCTGCGGCTAATATGTTCCTGGACGCGGTCGATACAAAGTCGGTTCCGCAACAGGGCACTAACATAGGGGAGGCGATTGATTTGGCTCTTAAATCGTTTAAGAAAAAAACGGACACCAAAAAAGCTATCATACTGATTACTGACGGCGAGGATAACGAAGGGGGAATCGATGCCGGAATTAAGAAAGCCAACGAAGAGGACGTTTCGATCTACACAATCGGGTTGGGAACTCCCGAAGGCGCGCCGATTCCCGCTTACGACGCTTCCGGAAAAATGATCGGATATAAAAAGGACAGATACAACAAAGTGGTTCTTACTAAATTAGATGAAACGACGTTGAAAAAAATAGCTTCGGAAACTCACGGTAAATATTACAACGCTCAAAACGGCGAAAACGAATTGGAAATGATTTACAAAGATTTATCGAAACTGCAGAAAAAAGAATTCGGCTCGAAAAGAATTACCGATTTTGAGGATAGATTTTATTATCTGCTGTTGCCCGCTATTTTATTGCTTTTGGTCGATTTCTTCCTGTCGCGCAACAAGACAAGACTCATGCGTAAACTTGAGTCGGGAGGGGAAGAATGAAAAATATTGTAATTTCATTATTGCTTGTTACTGTTTTCTCCTTTTCGATTGTTTCGGCTCAGAGCGTGCGCACCGAAGTAAATAAAGGCGTGGAAGAATATAAGAAAGGAGAATTTGACAAAGCGGAAGTAGATTTCAAGAAAGCTTTGGAAAAAGATATTTCCTCGTTTGAAGCTCATTACGATTTGGCGAATACTTACTACAAAAAAGGAAATTACGATGAAGCGCTGAAAGAGTATAAGTCGGCTTTGGCTTTAACTAAAAACAAAAAAGAAGAATCGAATATATTTTATAATGTCGGAAATTCTCTTTTAAAAAAGAAGAAGATTGACGACGCAATTAAGGCTTATATTAATTCCTTAAAATTAAATCCTAAGGATAACGAAGCGAAATATAATTTATCTTACGCGCTTAAACAGAAACAGCAGAACAAGAAGCAGAACAAACAAAACAAAAAGAATAATAAGAAGAACAAGAATAAGAAAAACAAAAAGAAGAACGATCAAAACAAAAACGATAATAAAAAGAATAAAGATAAAAACAAGCAGAAAAAGAAAAATCAGGACCAAAATAAGGATCAGAAACAGAAGCAGAATAAACAAAATAAAAATAAACAACAACAGCAGAAGCAGAAACAAAAAATAAGCAAAAAAGAAGCGGAGCGAATTCTTGCGGCTTTGAAAAAACATGAAAAAAATCTTCAGAAAAAGTTAAGGAAGAAAAAAGGAAAAGCGATTAAAACGGAAAAAGACTGGTAGATAGGATGAATAAATTTATAAATATACTGATAGCGATTTTACTTTTTGCCTCAAGCGCATTTGCACAGGAATACTCCGCATCCGTGGATAAATCCACTGTCAGGCAGGGAGAAAGATTTCAAGCGTATTTTACTTTTACCGGCGGAGATATTAATTCGGTTAAGAATTTCCGCGCCCCCGATTTTAAGGGCTTTACCGTCCTCAGCGGACCGAATCAATCCTCAAGTATGCAGATTATAAACGGAGCGGTTTCCGCGACCGTTACTTATTCATATATCCTCGTAGCTCCGACTCCGGGCAGATATACAATAGGCTCGTCATCCTTATTCTACAAAGGTAAGCGGTATGTTACAAAGCCGATTTCAATCAACGTCGTAAAGGGTAAAGTCAGAACAAAGACCGACAACAGCTCCGGAATTAGCGACGAAGAACTTCGAAATAATATTTTTATCAGAGCCGTACCTAATAAAACTCATGTTTATAAAGGGGAACAGATAATCGTTTCCTATAAACTTTACACAAGATTAAATATCAAGTCTCCGCAAATATCAAAACTTCCTTCGTACAAAGGATTTTGGAACGAAGAGCTTGACATGTCGAACAACATCACGTTCGGCGCCGAGATGTATAATGGAAAACGCTACAGAGTTGCTACGATTAAGAAGATGGCGCTTTTCCCAACCGAAACGGGAAAACTTACGATTACTCCTTTTGAGCTGACAATCCCTATTGTCATCCAGAAGCGGAGAAGAGGCGGAGATATTTTTGACGACTTTTTTAACGATCCTTTCTTTGACAGAACGGAAACCATTGAGCGGAACGTGGCTTCCAACAAAGTTAATATTTACGTAAAGGATTTGCCCGCCGGCGCGCCGAAATCATTTACCGGAGCGGTGGGAAACTTTACGTTCAACGTTTCTATCGACAAGCTTAAAGCAAAAGTAAACGAGCCGATAACGATAAAGGTTATTCTCAGCGGAACCGGAAATATAGAGCTTGCTCAAATTCCGGAACTGAAAGTGCCGGAAGGTTTTGAAGTTTACGACCCTAAAACATCGGATAATATCTCCCGAAAAAATGTTGTCAGCGGGACAAAGAAGGTTGAGTATTTGATTGTTCCGAGAATATCGGGAACGCGTAAGTTAGGTCCAATTTCATTTACTTATTTTAATCCGGCAACGGGAAAATACGTTACAAAATCATTCGGACCTTACAGAATTGAAATTGAAAGAGGAAACGAATCGTACCAGAACGGAACTACCGGTTCGGGCTTCAGCAAAGAAAACATTCAGCTTTTGAGCAAAGATATCCGCTTTATTAAAACGGGAAACTTAAACCTTAAAAGAAAATCGGCGACTGAAGTTTTTCCGGATTGGCTTTACTACGGATTGGGAATTCCGCTTTTACTCTTTATTCTGTTATCGCTTTACGAGCTGAGAAGAAGAAAAATCGAAGGGAACACGGCGCTTATTAAAATGAAAAAAGCCGAGAAAGAAGCTCGCAAAAGATTGAAGAATGCGAAGAAATCATTGGAGCAAAACAACCTGCCCGAATTTTATTCCAATTTGGCGGCTGGACTTTTCGGCTATCTCGAAACCAAACTGCAAATTCCCAAATCGGAATTTACGACCGATAACGCAATCGCCAAGATGAAGAAACTCGGAGTGAAAGAAAATCTGCTGAACGAAGTTCGGGAAATCTCGGAAAAATCGGAATTTGTCCGGTTTGCCCCTTCGTCGGTTGATAAAGTTTCGGCGAAAGAACTTTACGACAAAACAGTTAAATTAATCGTTGACCTCGACGGAAGTTTATCAAAGGTGAAAAAATGAAATTAATAAAAATAAAATTATTGACAATCATACTTTTCGCCGCAAGTTTTACAACTGTTTCGGCTCAGAATGTTTTAGTGGATAGTCTGGTTGTTAAAGCAAACAAAGCTTACATATCAAAAAATTATGACGAAGCAATCGCCGATTATGAAAAAATATTAAACGAGGGATTTGAAAGTCCCGAACTTTATTATAATCTCGGAAACTCATACTACAAAAAGGGAATCTTAGGCAGAGCAATTTTAAATTATGAAAAAGGTTTGAGGTTCGCTCCGGATAACGAAGATTTACGTTACAACTTAAAAATCGCCAACGCTCATATTGTCGATAAAATTGATACATTGCCTGAGTTCTTTATTGTCAGGTGGTGGAGGAGTTTCATCTCGTTATTCTCAATTCAAACGCTTGCCGTTGCGCTTGTCGCCGTTTTTGTAATGCTGCTGATAGCGCTTTGGCTTTTCATCTTCGGGAGGACGCCCGGAGCAAAAAAAGGAGGGCTTTTCGGCGGCGGTTTTCTTTTCGCGGTTTTTATTCTGATCGTCTTTGTTTATATCGGGAAAGCCCGTGAAATCGAAAGTTCAAACTATGCGATTATTCTTTCGAAAGAAGTTACCGCGCGAACCTCTCCCGACGAAACGGCAAAAGCTGTTTTTATTCTTCACGAGGGAACTAAGGTTCAAGTTGAGGATAAAGTCGGCGACTGGGAACAAGTTAAACTTTCCGACGGCAAAAAGGGCTGGGTTAAAGAAGGTACATTCGGCGTTATAAAGTAATCCCATTTTCGTTATATTTGTGATGTAAATATTTTTTGCTTCACAAATAAAAAAAGTGAGGTTGATTATGAAAGATGCAAAAGATGTAGTAGTCGGGCTTCTTGACCTTGCCGGCATTAAAATTAACGGCTCTCGCCCTTATGATATCCAAGTACACGATGAAAGATTATATAAACGCGTTCTTCACGAAACTGCGCTCGGGTTAGGCGAATCCTATATGGATGGTTGGTGGGATTGCGACCGGATTGACGAAATGATTAACCGTTTAATGCTTGCGGATCTGGAATCCAAAGTAACCGGAGACTGGAAAATTGCCCTCCATCTGCTCCAATCTAAGATATTAAATTTACAGACAAAAACTAAATCTTGGGAAGTAGGACGCCAGCATTATGATATAGGCAACAACTTGTACGAAAAAATGCTGGACAAACGAATGAATTACACAAGCGCTTATTACCGCAACGCCGATAACCTTGACGATGCGCAGGAGGCAAAACTTGATTTAATTTGCAGGAAACTTAATCTTGAACCAGGCATGACAGTTCTCGAACTCGGTTGCGGTTTCGGTTCCTTTGCGGGTTACGCCGCCGAGAAGTACGGCGTTGAAGTTACCGGCTACACCGTTTCCAAAAATCAATATGAATACGCCAAAGAGCGTTATAAGGATTTGCCCGTTAAGTTTTATCTCGACGATTACCGCGCCGCAACGGGAAAGTACGACAGAGTAATTTCAATCGGTATGATGGAGCATGTAGGTTATAAAAATTATCGTAATTACATGAAGTTTGCGCTTGAACATCTTAACGAGGATGGATATGCGTTTATTCACACAATTGGCAGGAACGACAGCGCAACGACGGCAAACGCGTGGCTTACAAAATATATTTTCCCCAACGGAGTTCTTCCTTCAATAGCTCAGTTGGGCGAGGCGATGGAAAATATTTTTGTTATGGAAGATTGGCACAACTTCGGCGAAGATTATGATAAAACTCTTCTGGCATGGTATCACAAATTTAATGAAGCGTGGCCCGAGCTTAAGGATGAATACGGCGAACGTTTTCGCAGAATGTGGAATTACTATCTGTTAAGCAGCGCCGGCGGATTTCGTTCGAGACAAACACAGCTTTGGCATATTGTTTTGACGCCCGTCGGGCGCACTCAGCCTGATTGCAGAAAAATATGATAAAAAGTTACGATGTAATAATTGTCGGAGGCGGACCTGCCGGAAGCAGCGCAGCAAGGAAATTGGTTCAGGGAGGAAAGAAAGTTCTGATTTTGGATAAATATTCCTTCCCGAGACTAAAACTTTGCGCCGGCTGGATTACTCCTGAAACCGTAAGAGATTTAGAACTTGATTTTACGAGCTACACGGGCGGTATTAAAAAATACAATAAGCTTCATTTCTATATTAAGGGAATTCACATTCCGCTTCCCACAACGCAATATTCGATTCGACGGTATGAACTGGACGATTATCTTCTGCGAAATTCGGGAGCTGATTTCGAACTTCATAAAGTTAAAGAAATCGTAAATCACAAAGGGAAATTTGTAATAGACGGTTTGTATGAAAGCGAATATCTGATTGGCGCAGGCGGAACTAACTGTCCCGTATATCATACGTTTTTTAAGGAGATAAATCCGCGCTCTTACGATGACGAAATTACAACAATAGAAGAAGAGTTTCCCTACGATTGGAATGACCCGGAATGCAGACTTTGGTTTATGGAAAACAAGCTTACCGGTTATTCGTGGTACGTTCCAAAAGAGAACGGATTTCTAAATGTCGGAATCGGCGGAACGCTAAACGGAATGAAAAAGAACGGAATGACAATCCGGGATCATTGGAAATTATTCACGGAGAAACTAAAGAAGAAAGGTTTGGTAACCGACTATGATTTTCATGCGAGAGGTTACAGTTATTTTTTACGAAAGCGCGTAAATAAAGTAAGATCGGGAAATGCTTTTATTGTCGGCGACGCGGTGGGACTTGCAACGCTTGACATGGGCGAGGGGATTGGACCTTCGGTGAAAAGCGGTTTGCTCGCGGCGGATTCGATATTGAACGGTTCTCCTTATTCAGTGGACTCAATTCCCAAGTACAGTATTCCCGGGATATTATTTCCGTTTCTCAGAAAAAAATGCAGCGATACGGGGTCAAATATATTTTGTTAAAATAGAATAAGTTTACAATAAAAATAAAAATAATTTTCGTGCTATTGTAAAAAAGGAAAACCGGTGAACCGGTTAGAATATTAATAGGTTACTATTAACCAACGGCTTAAGCCGTTGGTTAACAACAAGTTAGAATAGCAACAACCGTTTTAACGGTTTGTAGTTGTAAAAATTAAATAATATTTTCCTCCCGAACCGTAAAAAAATGATTGTTGATTTTATTTTAATAAAATAATCAATATTTTTATGTTTCTTAATTTATGCAAAGAGTTCTCCAAAATAAATTTTTGTTTCTACTTATCAGCAAGTATGCGGAGTTTAAATGAATCTTCAAAAGCTTACCAAAGATGAACTAATTTCCTTAGTTAACGAAATTCAATCATCGGAATCGAGTTTGAATAGTAATTCCAAACTTGCCGAGTCAATTTTAGAGTTGGTTCACGAAGCCATTGCCATTGTTGACGATAAAAGCACTGTTTGGGTTAATCACAGAACCGAAGAATTAACAGGTTGGAAAAAAGAAGAACTAATCGGCGAAAACTTCCTGAGATTTGTTCATGAAGAAGATAGAAACCTTGTAATTGAAAATCATAAAAAAATTTTCTCCGGAGCTGATAATTATAAACGAAGTTATAAATTCAGAATTTACAATAAAAAGGGAGAGATTCTTTGGCTGGAAAACAGACCTACTCCGTATCTCTGGAAAGGGAAAAAAGCTTCCATCTCTTTTATGTTAAATATTACCGAACAGGAAGAAACTTTAAAAGAGCTTAAAGAAAGCAAGTTCCGATATGAATCGGTTGTGCAAAATTCTCTCGAGGCGATTATTGTTATGAGAGATTTCAAGCTGATATTCATGAACAGAACAACCGAAATATTGTACGATGAAAAATATGAACGTCTGTTGGGAAGCGATATTACAAAATTTATTTTTCCTGAAGATTTGCCCAAAGTCGCTGAAGCATATCGGAAAAGATTAAAGGGGGAAGATGTTGAAAACAGATATGTAGTACGAATGTTGACGTCCAAAGGCAAAATGTTTTACGGTGAAATTACAGCCGTAATTTTGAATTGGGAGGGCAAACCCGCATCGATGAGTTTTATTACCGACGTTACCGACAGAGTTTTAGCAAATAAGAAAATTGAAATTCTGAACAGTCAATATCAAACTATTATAAGTAATTCATTAGAGGGAATTTTTATTCATTTCGATTCTCAAATTGTTTTTGTAAATCAATCTTTTGCGGATATCCTTAAAAAAACTACCAATGAACTTCTCGGCAAAAGAATAAATGAAGTTGTGGTTAAGGAAGACGCTAACCTTATCGAATACAACTCCTTGAAATTAATGGAAGGAGAGTCCGGAATAAACAGTTATCAGGTGCGGGCTTATGATTCCGACGGCAATCTTCATTGGCTTGTTATGCGTTCCGTATCTTATGTCTGGCAAAACAATAAATCAATCTTGAATTTTGTTTTTGATATCACCGAACAAAAAAAGTCGGAAAGGTCGCTGCTTGAACAGAATGATTTGCTTGAAACTCTTATTAACAGCGGCACAGAGGATATTATTTGTTTCCTTAATTCGGATGGAAAAATAATTAAAGCTAATAAAACGTTTATTGATTTTTTCGGATTAAGCGCTACATCGGTTATTAATAGAGATTTATTAGACATTTCAATTTACTCGCCGGCTCAGAAAGAATATTTTAACCGCTTGAATGAGGTGTTAAGACATTCTTTCTTTTCGAGAAAAAAAGTAAGAGCCGACATTGAACTTGAATCCGCAGATGGGATAAAACACATTTTTGATTTGTCCATTGTTCCGCTGAAAGACCGAAATGATGAGTTTAACGGACTGGTTTTTTCAGGAAGAGACGTTACGACAAAGCGTCATGAAAGTAAACTCTTAAAAGAGAGTGAACGGAACTACAAAAATACGCTTCATTTGATTAAGCTGATTTCAGATTCAAGTCCGAATTTAATTTGGGCGAAAGATTTGGACGGGAAATATATTTTTACCAATGATAAATTACGAAAGTTGTTTCTTGGCGTGGATGATTACAGATACGTCCTTGGAAAAGATGAATCGGAATTTGTAAAAGAGATGCTTGAAAAATATAATTATGATGAAAACTTATTCTCCTTTAATCAAATCAGTAAGTCCTACGAAGATACGGCACTTAAAAGTTTGGAGCCGGTAACCGCTCATGTAAGTGGGAACTTGAACGGCGAACATTATGATTTTTCTTTTTACATTGCTCCTCTTTATGACGCCGACGATAAATTAATAGGGACGATCGGAACGGCAAACGATATTACTTCGAGTATTAAGAAAGATGAAGAAATTAAAGCCAATGAAAAAAACTTCAGACTATTAATCCATAATTTTCCCCTTGCCATTATTATTACCTCCAGGAACAAAATCCTATTTTACAATAATGCGTTTAAAAAATTATCGGGCTATAACGATGACGAGTTAAGAAACTTTGAATTTATTTCTCTTGTTTCTCCAACCTACAGAGCGGATGCGCTTAATTTTTACGGCTCCGAATATAACTTTAAGGCGGAGTTGAAATCTTTGGAATTTGAGGTGATTACAAAAGAGAATCAGACTTTAACCGTAAGCGCTAATTCTTTTAGAACACAATGGGGCGATAAGGACGCTGTAATTACCGTGCTTCAGGACATTACGGAGGAGAAGAAACATCTTGTTGAGATATTGAGACTTTCCGAGGCGATTAAACAAAGTCCGGTTGGTATTTTAATAACGGATTTAGACGACAAAATTGTTTTTGCCAATCCCTATGTCGCGGATTTAACCGGATTTAAGCTTGAAGAAATACTCGGGGAAGACGCTCGCGCATTTTATTCCGACACCGATGCTTGCAGTGAAATTTATGATGCGCTGGTTTCCGGCGATGTTTGGCGCGGCGAAGTTTCTAAGAAGAAGAAAAACGGAGATTTGTACTGGGCTTTGTGTACGGTTACTCCTATAAAAAATAAAGAAGGAAAAATCATTAATTATCTTTACGTTCAATTCGATATAACCAAGCGTAAAAAAATGGAAGAAGAGTTGATTAAAGCGAGGGATAAAGCAAAGAAAGCCGATAAACTGAAAGCTGAATTCTTAACTCTAATATCTCATGAGATAAGAACCCCGATTAACGCTTTGCTTAGTTTCGGCGGAATGATTAGGTATGAACTTGGCGACAAAATAGAAGAAGACATGAAATTTGCTTTTACGAGTATGGAGAATGCGGGCAAACGAATTATCAGGACTATTGATTTAATCTTAAATATGTCCGAACTTCATACAGGGACTTATGATTATAGTCCGAAGGAAATTGATATTTTGGGACTTCTTGCCGGGGTTTATCTTGAATCGAAATCGGCGGCGGAGAGAAAAGGTTTGGAGTTGGAATTTGAGGATAACCTTAAGAACGAAACTGTTTATAAAGATGAATATTCTTTAAAACAAATTTTCTTGAATTTGGTTGACAATGCAATCAAATTTACCGATAGAGGAAAAGTTGTAATACGGACGAACAAGTCTTCGGATAACAGAGTTGTTGTTTCGGTTTCCGATACCGGAATAGGAATAAGCGAGAAATCCATACGCAATATCTTTTTGCCTTTTTCTCAGGAGGATGGAGGATATACCAGAAAATATGAAGGAAACGGTTTGGGATTGTCCTTAGTCAAACAATATGTGGAACTGAATAAAGGCGAGTTGTTCATAGACTCTGAAAAAGGAAAAGGAAGCACATTTACCGTGAAATTTTAATTACTCGCCGAGATGATTCTTCTTGAGTAAATCGTTGATTTCCTTAACCGGATTAAAAGTAAAAAGAGGAAGTTCAACGAAAAACGTAAGCCAGTTGTGCATTGCGCCGTTCCAAAGCCCGGGCAATTCCAGAACCTTAAGCTCTTTTCCGTTATATGATTTTTTCGTTACAATTCCTAAATCATGGTTGACAAATTTAGTTAAATCAAACTTATTGCCGTTATAATCTTTGACCGAGCAAACCATATCAACAGGATTGAAATGAGTGGAGTTATTTAATATTTCCACTTGGGACAAATCCGAAAAGTCGATTTGGGATTTCTCGATTATTTGGAGCGAAAAATTTCCTTCCTCTTTTACCCAAAAAGGTCCGCCCCCGGGTTCGCCTTCGTTCTTTACCATAGCCGCAATTCGAAACGGGCGGTTTAGTAAATCGAGAAGAAACTCAATCTCGGCTGTTTCCGAGAAGCTGAGGTTTTTAAAATCGATAAATAAATTTTCACTTAAAAATTCTTCGATTTCTTCCAAGTTCGCTTGTCTGTTTATTTTGCTTTTCAACGCCAGCAGTATCGAATCGATTTGTTCTTTAATTTTTATTGCAAGCCCGCCGAGAGCTTGCTTATATAGTATAATATCCTTTTGCACCGTAGGATGGGCAATGTTATCAATATTATTAATAAAAATGAAATCGGAATTAATTTTGTTGAGGTTCTCTAGCAAAGCCCCGTGTCCTGCGGGACGGAAAATAACGTTGCCCTTTTCATCTTTCGCCAATCGATTATCGCTGTCAAGCGCAATCGTATCTGTCTTGCTCAATTGGAAAGAGTAGTCCACGGAAATTTCTTCCCGGCTAAAATTATTGCGCTTTAAAAACAAATCAAAATTCTCTTCAAAACGTTCGGCATGTTTTTCGGAAACGGTAAAGTGTATATTGGCGTAATCGCCGAAAAGTTTAACGGCTTCGTTTAAGTGTTCGTGAACGGGAGTGTTAATATTTTCCGAATCTTTGTGGAACGGAATAAGCGCTTTGGGAAAATCTGCTAAATTTAATCCTTTTTCGGTTAATATTTTTTCGAGCAAGGGAATTACATCTGTAAATTCGGATAAAGAAACACTTTCTTCCAAAAGGGAAGAGAACGGGAACTCGGTAAAGTTTTCGAGAAAATAAAGTGTTTTGGAATAGTCTTCATTTTTCCCGGATAAACTTTTCAATTCGGAATAAGTTAGAGTTTTGTGTAGAAATAATACGCCGGATAACGCTTTGAACATCCTTGTCGCAGCTCCCGAGGCGGGGACAAATTTGGTAAATGTAAATTTATTTTTCTTTTCTTTAAAAAGTTTTGACAATCGCTTTATCTCGAATTTCGACAGTTCACGAATGCCGTCACCGATAGTTGCCGGACGAACCAATTCCGGTTTCTTTGTCCCGGAAAGGATGTAATTGATTTGTTCAACAGCGTCTTCTTCGGAAAGCCCGTGCGCTCTAATTTGTTCTATTTCCGATAAATTGAAAACGTACTTCATTTTGCCCCCTTGACCAGAGTTAATTTTCTTTAATCCAATTTTCCCAAATTTCAGGCTGATATCCGATTGTCGCTTCTTTACCGTTTCTGACAATCGGCATCTTTACAAGAAGCGAATCTTCAAGTATTTCTTCTTCGATATTAAACTTCATATACGCGAGATTTCTTTTTTTATATTCTTTTCCCTCTTTGTCCAAGAGTTCTTCCAACGGAATTTTACGGGAAATATTTTCAAGCTCTCCTTTTGCAAGGTTCTTTTCGCGTAAATCGATAAAATGAAATTTTATCCCTCTTTCCTTAAAGTAGCGGATAGCTTTTTTCGTTTCGTTATTTTTTAGTGTCCCGAAAATTTGAATGTTTGGCATTTTTCAACCTGAATAATAAAGGCAATCCGAAAAAGATTGCCTTTAAAATATTTTATGTTAATTATTCTTCTTGAATTTGTCCATAAAATCTACAAATGCGTTAACGCCTTCAACAGGGAAAGCATTGTAGATTGACGCCCTGAGACCGCCGACGGAGCGATGACCTTTAACCCCTACAAAACCGTTTTCAGCGGCTTCGGCGATAAATTTCTTTTCCAAATCTTCATTCGGCATACGGAAAGTAACGTTCATCAACGAACGGTCTTCCTTGTTTACGGTGCCTCGGTAATATCCGTCGCTGTTGTCTATTGCATCGTAAAGGATTCCGGCTTTTTCCAAATTGCGTTTGTACATTGCATCAAGTCCGCCGTTATTTAACAGCCATTTATAAACCAAGCCGATCATATAAATTCCCCACGTGTTGGGAGTATTATAAAGAGAAGCTTTTGCCGTATGAGTTGTGTAATTCAAATAAGTATGAAGTTCATCCGAAGAACGGGAAAGCATGTCGTTCCTGATAATTACAAGAGTAACTCCGGAAGGTCCCATATTTTTTTGAGCGCCTGCATAAATGAGCGCATATTTTGAAACATCGATTTTTTTGTGAAGCATATCCGATGAAGTATCGCACACAAGGGGAACGTTCCCGACTTCCGGCTCGGTTTTGAACTCTGTCCCGAAAATCGTGTTGTTTGATGTAAAGTGCACGTAGGATGCTTCAGGGTCAAGTTTAAGTTCATCCTGTTTGGGAATTCTCGTAAAGCTATCATCTTCGGTTGATGCCGCAATATTAACGCTCCCGACTCTTTTAGCTTCCTTAACGGCTTTTTTCGACCATGAACCGGTTACAATATAATCGGCTTTGTTCGCCGGAGGCATAAGATTCAAAGGAACCATTGAAAATTGAAGCGTTGCGCCTCCCTGCAAAAATAGTATGTGATAGTTATCGGGGATTTCAAGCAGAGTTTTTAAGTCGGCTTTAGCTTCATTGATAATTTTATCAAATTCTTTAGAGCGATGGCTCATTTCCATTACCGACATTCCCGCGCCGGGATAAATCATAAAGTCCTTCTGTGCCTGTTTTAAGACATCTTCGGGAAGGACCGCCGGGCCGGCATTAAAATTATAAACGCGTTTTTCCATTTTTGTACCTCGTTAGATTTCATGAATTAATAAACCGTCTCTTAACTTCGGCTCGAACCAAGTCGATTTGGGCGGCATTGTTTCTCCCGCATTGGAGATGTTGATTAAATCGTCAACGGAAACGGGAAACATGGAGAAAGCTACTTTGGCTTTGCCGCTGTCAACTAATTTTTCCAATTCTTCGGTACCTCTAATTCCGCCGATGAAATCAATTCTGTTGTCCGTTCTCGGATCTCCGATTCCAAGAATGGGATGAAGCAAATATTCTTGAAGAATACTGACGTCCAAATTTCCTCCGACGGTATCGGCTTTCTTAACGTTTTCATTCGGAGTAAGCGAATACCATTTCCCGGATAAATACATTTTAATATTTCTGACGCTGTGAGGCGTCGGGGAATCCGTATCCGAAACGACAAAGTTCTCGGATACTTTCTTTAAAAACTCTTCTTCCAAATTGCCGAACAAATCAAAAACCACTCTGTTGTAAGGAAGAATTTTAAGCTGTTCAGCCGGAAATAGGACTGCAATAAAGTAGTTGTATTCTTCGTCTCCGGTGTGGTTGGGATTTTCCTTCATCATCACTTTTTGCGCGCGGCTTGCGCTGGCTGCGCGGTGATGTCCATCCGCAATATAAAGATGTTCTACGTTTTCGATTTCATAAATAATTACATCGTTTAATTCTTCGGGCATAATCCAAACCGTGTGGCGGATTCCGTCCGGAGCCGTAAAATCATATTCCGGTTCATTTTGGGAAATAACTTCGTTAACAACTTTGTTAACTTCGTCAACTCCTTTGTATGTGAGAAAAACCACTCCGGTTTGAGCGCGAGTGGTAACTATGTGGTTTGTTCTGTCGTCTTCTTTGGCTTTACGGGTTTTTTCATGTTTCATGATAACGTCGTTGTCATAATCCTTAACGGAAAATGTCGCCGTTATTCCGATTTGTGAATGCTCGCCCATTATCTGTCTGTACAAATAAAATCTCGGAGTTTCATCCTGAAGCAACGGAGCTTCTTTTTTTAATCTCAAGTAGTTTTCTTTTGCTTTTTGATAAACTTCAGGGGAATAAGGATTAACTTCGTCCGGCAACTCGATTTCGGAACGCGTAACCCGAAGAAAGTTTAATGTATTTCCTTCTGCTTCTTTCTTAGCTTCTTCGCGATTTACTACGTCGTAGGGAACGCTGGCAACCTTACTGACAACGCTTTTTTCCGGTCTTACCGCATTAAAAGGTCTGATAACCGCCATTTTTTATCCTCATCAAATTAATTGGTTTGCAAAAAATAGTGTAATTATTTTTGGAACATAGCTACAGCTTTATCCTTTGAAATAATATAATCAAAAAGAGATTTATCGGAACTTGTAATATTGCCTAACTCCTGTTTGATGTAATAAAGCTCAAGTTTAGGCATTTGATTCTTAAAAGTCTGAATTTTTTGAGCAAAAAGTTTTTCATTTAACAGATGAATATTTTCGCCTACGATTATTTTGTTCGGTTTATATTTTACAAAAAGTTTTAATCCTTCTGCGCCGTTATCGGTGTCAAGAACATAGTAACCTAATCTGGTTAAATTCTCCTTTAAATTCCTTTTTAATTGTTCGTCGGATAAAACAAGTAAAAATTTTTCGACGGAAGGATCAATGTTGGCGTCGGCTTCATTATCCGATGTTTCCATTAGCTTCCGCTTCTGGATTCTCTTCCGTACAATTTCAAAAAGTTCTTTTAATCGGATATAAGTTTGTTCGTATAATAAAGGTTTCAGCATATAATCGACTACGCCCATCGACATGACTTTAGCTACCGTTTCTTTTTCGCTTACTGCGGTTAGTACGATTACTTCCAAGTTTTTAAATTTGTCGTCTTGTCTTAATGCGTTAAGGGTTTCAACGCCGTCCATTACCGGCATTGTAATATCAAGAAGCATCACTTCGGCGTCAAATTCTTTCAATTTAGATAGAGCGTCAGCTCCGTCTTTTGCCGTTTCAACAGTGCACGAAAACTTCTTCGATAAAAGTCTTTCGAGAAACAACCTGACGTTCGGGTCATCGTCAACAACCAAAACTCTAAACATATATCCTCAAAAATTTATGTTGAAAATCGATATTATATTGAACATTAAAAATAAGAAAAAAAAATCAATTTTAAATTAAATTATGCTCCAAAGGTTGCCTTTTTTCGCGTAACAAGAATGAGAAAATGAATAGATTGTTACCGATTTAGTTTATTTGGTAAATATGGCGGGAAGATGAGAAAAAATTTCTTTATTTTACGGCACAAAAAAATGAAACAGACGTCAAATCGAAAAATGTTTTTTAAATAAATAAGAGGAATAATTTAAAGTGAAAAAGTTACTGAGTTTTATTGCTGTATTTGTTTTCAGCGCCCTTACGATTTTCCCTCAGAATATGCCTTTTAATCCGGATACTGTAAAGGCAAGTAAAATTGATATGGGGAAAATGTGGACGTTTGAAGACGCTCCCGTTAACTATTTTGATTCGACATACGGTTTTAAACCTTCCGAGCAATGGCTGGAAAAAGTCAGAATGTCGGCTTTGAAATTTGCCAACTGGTGTTCGGCGTCATTTGTTTCGGCGGACGGACTTGTTATGACAAATCATCATTGCGTCGATTTTATTCTCAACAGGATTCAAAGAGAAGGGGAAGATATTGCCGCCAACGGTTTTTACGCTCCGACTTTAAAAGATGAGAGAAAAGTGCCGAATTTATTTGTTGACCAGCTTGTATTAATCGAAGATGTTACCGATCAGGTGCAAAGCGCTATTGAAGAAGGAAAAACCGACAGCGCCAAAGCCGCCAATAAGCAGAAAGTTATTCAAGACTTACAGAAACAATATTCCGAGGATACCGGACTGATTTGTAAAGTTACGGAACTTTACAGCGGAGGAAAATATTCGCTTTACGGATACCGCAGATACAAAGATGTCAGAATGGCGCTTGTTAACGAAAGAGCTGTTGGACTTTACGGCGGCGATCCCGATAACTTTACTTATCCCCGCTACGACGCCGATTTTGCTTTTCTGCGCGTTTACGATGACGATGGAAAACCTCTGCACACGGACTACTATTACAAATGGAGCCCGAACGGCGCGCATCCAGGCGAACCTCTTTTTGTCGTTGGAAATCCGGGGAGAACGGAAAGAGTAAAGACTGTTTCCCAAATGCTTTTTGAAAGAGATTACAGATATAAAGCCAGCAACTACCTTCTGAACGGCGTTGTTAATATTCTCGAAAACGAAATGGTAAAACATCCTGAAAAGAAAAAGGATTTGGAAGGTTCCACATTTTATCTTGCTAACAGCGCAAAAGTCTATAAAGGAATTTACAAAGCGCTTCTCGATCCTTATTTTATCGCAAGGAAAAAAGCGTTTGAAAAAAGTTTCAAAGCTAAGGTGGATGAAAATCCGGAATTGAAAGCCAAATACGGACACCTTTGGGAAGCCATTGACAGAATTCAGGACGAATATCGCCAACACGCTGGAGAAATTACCGCGTTCAGTTTAAATCCCAGGGTTTCTTCCGGTTATTTCACTATAGCGCAAGCGGTAATAAGATATGCCGAACAGATGAAACTTCCTGAAGATAAAAGAAGCCCGATGTACACCGGCGACGATCTTCAAAAAACAATCGATTCTATTTTTCCTTCAAAATTTGATAAATCGGTCGAAGATCAGAAGTTAGCCCTGCAGGTTAATTACATTGAGATGTTTCTCCCTAAAACTCACCCGATTGTCGCTGATTTATTTAACGGACTTTCGGGGAAAAAAGCAGTGGATTATCTTCTTTCCAAATCGAAGTTAGTTTCCGCTGAATCGTTAAAAGAGTTTTTGAAAAAATCGCCCGAAGAAATTTTGAACTCGGATGATCCGTTTATTCGCTTTGTCAGAATTACTCAACCCCAGCTGAAAAAATATAATAAAGAAGTTAAAGAAACTCGGCGGACGGAGAAAGTGCTTGAAAACGAACTTGGCAGAGCTTTGTTCGATGTTTACGGAACTACTATTCCGCCCGACGCTACTTTTACTCTGAGAATTAGCGACGGCGTTATGAAAAGTTATCATTACAACGGAACTTTGGCTCCGCTTTTTACAACGTTTTACGGACTTTACAACAGATTTTACGGACATCAGCAAAAATATCCTTGGGCTTTGCCGAAGCGCTGGGCTAATCCTCCGAAGGAGATGAAATTGAGCACTCCTTACAACTTTATATCGACAAATGATATTGTCGGCGGTAATTCCGGAAGTCCGGTTATCAATAAAAACGCCGAAATTGTCGGAATAGCGTTCGACGGCAATATTGAAAGTCTGCCGGGGACTTTCCTATATTCTCCGGTTGCCAACAGAACTGTCAGTGTTGCTTCGCAGGGAATCAGTGAACTGCTGAACACATTGCTGCATGCAAAAAGAATCGCCGAAGAATTGAAGCTCGGACACATTCCGGCTGACAAAAAATAAGCGTTTTTTCTAATTGATTTATCCGGAAGCTGTATTCTAAGGGATGCGGCTTCCGGTGGTTTGTATGATAAATAGTACCTTTTGGGAATTATAATAGAACACGGATAACACGAAAAAAAAGGATTTTCATGGATTTAATATCTATGAGTTCACTTAAAAAAGCTAATTTATGGAATAATTACCGACACTATAAACTGTTTTAACGAAAAAACCTTCGAGGTTTTTAATATTCAACAAATATTGAAAATTCGTTTTTTGTTTTATAAATAGCGAATTTCTGAGTAAATCGTGTAACCTCGAAGGTTGATTTATTACTGAATTTCAAGAATCAATTTGTTTGAAGTAAAAATAAAACGTTTGATAATAGAAGACTTTGCATAACCTAATTTATATGTCATTCTGAATGAAGCGAAGCGGAATGAAGAATCTCAAAACCGGTAATGACATCGAATTCGAGATATTTCGGACGGCATACACCTTCGCTGTGGCGAACTCAATATGACAAATTTAGGTTATGCAAAGGTCTCTAATAATAACATTAACTTTTTTGTAAATATGGAAAAACAACGCTTTTCAAATATTAAAACAGAGGAAGCAACAAAAAGAATCGCGCGGGATTTTGCATCGCGTCTGAAGAAGGGAGATATTGTTCTGCTTGAGGGAAATCTTGGAGCAGGCAAAACTTTTTTTGTTAAGGAAGCGGTAAAAAGTTTTGCAGTTGACGAAGCTGCAAGTCCGACCTTTTCCATTGTAAACGAATATGACGGAAACGTTAAAATTTATCATTTCGATTTTTACAGAATTAAAAAGGAAAGGGAACTTTACGACATCGGGATAGACGAATATTTATCAGACGAAGAAGCGATTACTTTTATTGAGTGGGCTGAACTTTTTCCAAATGCGCTCCCGGAATATTCTTATCTTGTAAAAATATTACTTCTTAAAAACGGTTTAAGAGAAATAACGATTTCAAAAAAAGATTAAAAGAAGGCTTTGCATAACCCCGAAATTTGTCGTTCTGCTCCTCCGCCAAGGCGGAGCGGGAGTAAGAATCTCAAAACCGGTAATAGTACCGAATTTAGAGATATTTCGGACGGCTTACACTTTCGCCGTGGCGAACTCAATATGACAAATTTAGGTTTTGCAAAGGTCTCTAAAAGAACAAATCGATAAAATTTAAATACGATTTTTAACTCTTTTTTTACATTTCTTCTTTTCCCTCGAAATGAATTTTACTATTTTTAATTAACAAAAAAATAAAGTTGAGATATTTAAAATGACTATTACCAAATTAGAAGATTTATTAAAAGATTCGAATGAAAATAAAATAAGAAAAGCCGATAAAGTCGCGATTGTCGGCGCCGGAGTAATGGGGCAGGGGATTGCGCAGGCAATAGCTTCAGCCGGCTTGGAAGTTAAGGTTGTCGAGAAAAGTTCGGATGCGGTAAAAAACTCTCAAGCAAAATTGGAAGAGAGTATGAATCGTGAAATTGCGCGCTGGGGAATGACGACGAGCGAAAAAAAAGCAATTTTAAGCCGAATAATATGGCACACAAATCTTGAGAAACTTAATCAATGCGACATAATAATTGAGGCGGTTCCTGAAAATCCGGAATTAAAAAAAGAAATATTTTACAAACTTGACAGAATTGCGAAGGAAAGCGCCCTTTTTGTCTCGACCACATCTACGCTGAGCTTGGATGATATTGCGCAGGTTACGCATCGTAAGGGTCAAATTATGGCGATGCATTTTCTGAATCCGGTACCTAAAGTGCCTCTCGTAGAACTTGTGAGAATTGTTGAAACCGAAGATGAAACTTTAAAGAAGATAAAACGGTTTGCAGTTTCTATCGGTAAAACTCCGATTGAAGTTTATGATTATCCCGGCTATGTTACGACAAGGACGATTATTCCTCTTCTGAACGAGGCGATGCACATTTTGCTTGAAGGATTAGCTTCCGCAAAAGACATTGATACCGCGATGAAACTCGGATTTAATATGCAAACCGGACCTTTGGAATTAGCCGATCAAATGGGACTGGACGAAGTGCTGACCTGGATGCAGCAGCTTTGGCAGACTTTAGGCGAACCTCGCTACAGACCTTGTCCGCTGCTGAGAAAAATGGTGAGAGAAAGAAAATTAGGGAAAAAAACCGGCGAGGGATTTTTTAAATATGATGAAGATGAAAAAATAATTTCGTAGAGGAAAATAAATGAAAGTTTTAGTATTAAATTGTGGAAGTTCTTCAATTAAATATCAGTTTATTGAAACTGAGATTGGAACTGCGCTGGCAAAAGGAGCTGTTGAAAGAATCGGAATGGCTTCGGCTATTTTAACTCACGCTCCCCGCAACGGCGAAAAAATTAGAATTGTAGGCGAGATACTTGATCATAAAATTGCGATAGAATATGTCATTGCCGTATTACTGAGTAAAAACCACGGAGTAATTAAGGATGTCAATGAAATTGACGCAGTAGGGCATCGCGTGGTTCACGGAGGCGAAACTTTTTCCGGCTCGGTTTTAATTACAGATGAAGTTATGCGTGCATTAAAAGAAAACATTGAGCTTGCTCCGTTGCATAATCCGGCGAACATTAAAGGTATTCTTGCAGCAAAAGAGCACATGCCCGATAAACCTCAAGTTGCGGTTTTCGACACCGCGTTTCATATCAATATGCCTCCGAAAGCTTATTTGTACGGAATCCCTTACACGCTTTATAAAAAGTATAAAATCAGAAGGTACGGTTTTCATGGAACTTCTCACAGATATGTTTCCAAGCGCGCCGCTACACGATTGGGCAAGCCGGTTGAGGAATTGAAAATCATTACAGCGCATCTCGGAAACGGAGCGAGTATGGCTGCAATCAAAGAAGGAAGATCTATTGATACATCCATGGGGTTTACGCCTCTTGAAGGTTTGCTAATGGGAACCAGAGTAGGGGATATGGACCCGTCCGTTATTCTTTATATTATCGGAAAAGAAGAGCTTTCCATTATGGAAGCGAACACCCTGATGAATAAACACAGCGGGCTGCTCGGAATCAGCGGAGAAAGCAGCGACATGCGTGAAATTGAAGAAGCGGTTGCCGAAGGAAACAAGCGTGCGAAAAACGCATTCGATGTTTTTACCTACAGAATCAAAAAGTATATCGGAGCTTACACGGCTGCAATGGGAGGACTTGACGCTTTGGTCTTTACCGGAGGAATCGGAGAAAACTCGCAGCTTGTAAGAAAATCTGTCTGTGAAAATATGGAATATCTCGGTATAAAACTTGATGACAAACTGAACGAAACAGCCAATGGCGAAGCGGTAATTTCTTCGGAAGATTCTCATGTAAAAGTAATGCGAATCCCAACAAACGAGGAATTGGTAATCGCGCTTGACACCGAAAAAATAGTAAATGATATTCTAAAAGGGAAGGAATAATGTATCTCGGACTTCACAACAAAACGGCAATCGTAACGGCAGGGTCAAAAGGACTTGGAGGAGCGGTTGTCAGCTCGTTAATCGGAGAGGGAGCAAAGGTGGCTTTTTGTTCTTCAAATCCCGAAAATGTCCGGCTTAAGGTTGAATCTCTAGGAGAAAAATACAAAGGAATAATTTTCGGATTTGTTTGTGATTTAAATGATAAAGAATCAATTTCGGAATTTTATTCCAAAGCTGTCGATGTTCTGGGGCATCCCGACATTCTTGTAAACAACTGCGGCGGACCTGCTCCGGGATTTTTTGAAGATTTGGATGAAGAAAAGTGGTCCGAAGGCTTTAATCAGGCGCTGATGAGCGCGGTACGTTTAACCGAACTGGTTCTTCCCGCGATGAAAGAAAAGAAGTGGGGAAGAGTGATCAATATTACTTCTTTGTCGGTTAAGCAGCCGGTAGATAACCTTCTCCTTTCCAACACATTCAGAAGCGGATTAACGGCTTTTGCAAAATCAATTAGCAATGCATACGGCAAATACGGCATAACTGTTAACAATGTAGCTCCCGGACATATTCTGACCGACAGGCTTGTTAATCTTTTGGAAATAAAAGCAAAGAATGCCGGAAAAACCTACGAGGAAATCTTCGAGATTTTAAGTAAAGAAATGCCCGTGCAAAGATTCGGTAAACCCGAAGAATTTGCATCGGCGGTAACTTTCCTTGCCTCGGAGCAAGCTTCCTATATTACGGGAGTAACTTTACAAGTTGACGGAGGAATAATAAAATCCACATATTGAGCCGACGGTTATTTTCTTCTTAGAATCCTTTTGCAAAACCTAAAATTGCATATTCAGTCCGCTAAGCTTGCCCCCAACTGCTTTTTGTTGGTGGAGGAGCAGAATGACTATTACGGAGTTATACGCATTTGAAGCTTTTCCGCTAAATTTATATAATTCATTTATTAACTACATATTATGGAAGACAAAATATTATTTCCAAACGAAAACATCATCACAACTAAATATTTTAATGTTCATCAAGATTGGGAAGTCCCTATTCCTGGATTTTTCATAATTGCACCTTTACGAAAATTAATATCTGTCGATCAATTTACAGATGAGGAAGCAACAGAATTTATCAGTTTAATTCGTAAAGTTCGTAAAGGTATGAGAGAAATTCTGAAAATTGAAGAAGTTTATTTCTTCCAAAATGAAGATACAGAACATGGGTTTCATTTGTGGATATTCCCACGTCATGAATGGATGGAAGAATTTGGAAGAAAAATCCAGTCAGTTAGACCAATCATGAATTATGCTAAAAAAAATATGTTAAATGATGATGTTTTTAGAAAAGTCAAAGAGGACGTTAAAAAAATGAAAGAATTTATGTATGACTTTTAGACGCGGAAAAGTTTCAACTTCTCCCTTTGGGCGACCACGCTGCGCTCTATCCCTTTCAGTCGTCGGGGCATATAACACAGTATATGCGGTTCACTCGTTGCACTTGGCTCTCCCATATTTTACTTCACCCCGTTCCGCAAAACATCGCATATACTAAACGTTATGCAAGGCCTTCGAATAGAAAAAGGGGGAAATTTAAAATTATTTCTAAGATGCGTCGCCTGTCATTTTAAACGGAGTAACGTAGTCTGAAAAAGAACGGCGGTAACACTGAATCTGTGTAAATCATTAAAAATCCGTGTTATCCGTGTTCTATCTTTTTTCAACACTGAAATTCCCCTAACAAAAATTTGAAAAAAAGTAAAAAAAACCTTATACTTCTTAATTATGTCAAAAAAATTAATCATAGCGATAGATGGCCCTTCCGGTTCCGGTAAAAGTACAATTGCAAAGTTTTTGGCAGACCAAATCAATGCAACATACATTGATACCGGAGCGATGTACAGGGCAATAACTTACGTTGCCATGCGCAACGGAATTGTTGACGACAAAGATAAAGTCATCGATTTTGTTAGAAACTCGACAATTGAAATAAAGTATGAAAACGGTTTGACGCGCGTTTTTGTTAACGGCGAAGAAGTAACCGATAAAATTCGCTCGGCTGAGGTTAATTCCAAAGTCAGCGATGTAAGTACAATTCCAGAAGTTCGCGCCGAATTGGTGAAAATTCAAAGAGAACTGGGAAAAAAGGAAACCGTTGTCGCAGAAGGACGGGATACTTCAACCGTAGTCTTTCCAAACGCCGACATCAAGATTTTCCTTACGGCTTCCCTGGATACAAGAGCCGACAGAAGAATGAAAGAATATCTCGAGAGCGGCGTTGAAACAACTTTTGAAGAAGTTAAGGAAAGTTTGGCTAATCGCGATAGAATAGATAGCGGAAGAAAAGTCAGTCCTTTGAAAAAAGCCGACGATGCTTTTGTAATCGACTCGACCTCAATGACAATTAAAGACGAATTAAACTTTTTGTTAAATACAATAAAAGAAAAACAGAAAACAAATTAAACAAACTATTTTAAGTAACTAATGTCAAAATAAACTTATTTAACTTGCTGATTTTTTAATAGTTTGTAATTAGCGAGAACATTTGGAGGATTAATGTCCGAAGAAAAATTAGCAAATCAGGAAAACTTAAAATTAATGACCGACGAAGGTTATTCTCCTGAAGAAATTGCTGAATTCGAACAACTGGTAAACGCTTCTTTTCACGATATTAAAGAAGGCGAAATTATTCAAGGTACCATCCGTGGTTTTGATAAAGATAACGTGGTGATTGATGTTGGGTTTAAGTCCGATGGTACGATTCCGAAATCGGAATTTGCAAGCACTGAAGAAATTAAGATCGGCAACAAAGTCGATATAGTTATTGAAAGTGTTGAAGATAACGAAGGCAACTTGGTTATCAGTAAAAAACGCGCTGATTTCCTAAAGGTTTGGAATAATATTCTTCATGCTTATGAAAACGAAGAAATTCTTACCGGAAAAATTATCAGAAGAATCAAAGGCGGTATGGTTGTTGACTTAAACGGTATTGAAGCATTTCTGCCCGGTTCTCAAATTGATGTTAAACCTATCAGAGATTTTGACGCGCTTATCGGCGAATCTATGGATTTCAGAGTTGTTAAGGTTAACATTCCTACAGAAAATATTGTTGTTTCTCATAAAGTTCTCATCGAAGAAAAGTATGCCGACAAGAGAAAAGAGATTCTTGAAAGTCTTGAAAAAGGTCAGATTCTTGAAGGCACCGTTAAAGCAATTACCGATTTCGGCGTATTTGTAGATCTCGGCGGCGTTGACGGATTGGTTCACATTACAGACTTAAGCTGGGGAAGAATCAGTCATCCGAAAGAAGTTGTTGAACTTGATCAGAAGATTACGGTTGTGGTTACCGATTTCGATACAGAAAAGAAAAGAATTTCTCTCAGTTTAAAACAACTTACTCCGCATCCGTGGGAAAACATCGAAGAGAAATACAAAGTCGGCGACAAAGTCAGCGGCAAAGTAGTCTCTCTTACCGATTACGGCGCATTTATTGAAATAGAGAAAGGAATTGAAGGATTAATTCACATCTCCGAAATGAGTTGGACACAGCATATTTCGCATCCTTCACAGTTCGTTTCAATGGGACAGCATGTTGAAGCCGTTATTTTAAGTCTTGACAAAGACGATAAGAAAATTTCGCTCGGCATGAAACAATTAACTCCCGATCCGTGGCAGGAACTTCTTACTAAATATCCTGTCGGTTCGATTCAATCCGGTGTGGTTCGCAACTTAACAAACTTCGGCGTTTTTGTTGAATTGGAACCGGGTATTGACGGATTAGTTCATATCTCGGATTTGTCGTGGACTAAAAAAGTTCGCCACCCCGGCGAGATTGTTAAGAAAGGAGATACTCTCGAAGTTGTAGTTCTTGAAGTAGATACCGACGAAAGAAAAATCTCTCTCGGTCACAAACAAATTAAGCCGAATCCCTGGCCGGAATTTGAAAAAGAATACAAAGTCGGCGCAACTACAAAAGGGAAAGTTGTCAGAATAATTGAAAAAGGTCTTATTGTTGAACTTCCTCTCGGAGTTGACGGATTTGTTCCTCAAGCTCAATTATCGACTTCCAAAATTAAAAACTTATCTTATTGTTTCCCGATTGGCGATGAACTTACCATGAGAGTAGTGGAATTCGACAAAGAGAACAAGAAGATTGTTTTAAGCGTTCTTGCGGCTCTTAAAGAGCAGACCGACGAAGAAATTCAAGAGTACATTGAATCTCATAAATTGGAAAGAACTTCTGTAAACGCAATCAGAAATGCAGATACCGCAAAGTTCGATTCAAATGACTTCAACCTCTATGCGGATAAATCTTCCAAAAGAGCTAAACCGGCAAAAAAAGCCGAAGCGGCAAAAGAAGATGAAGCGGTAGCGGAAGAAGTAAAAGAAGAAACTGTTGAAACTAAAGAAGAAGCTAAGAACGAAGAATAGTTCTTCGTATTAATTATTAAAAAGGATACCCGATTCTTAATTGAATTAGGTATCCTTTTTTTATATAATATTGGGAAATTGAAAAATTTGAAGTGAGAATTATTCACTAAAAAAAATAGAACACGGATGACGCAGATTTTTTATGATTTTCGCGGATTTGAAAAAATAAACACTAAACTTCTAAGCTCATAAACCTTTTGAACTTTATTCATCATTTGCGGAGTGCAGTTTACAAAGGTAGGTTTCAATCTAAATTATTAAAAAATAAACGCATGAAAATAAATTATCGAAAGAAAATATATGAAAGCGGCATTCCATACATTAGGATGTAAACTGAATTACTCCGAAACATCGACTATTGCTTCGGAATTTAAAAACAAGAATTTTGAAATCGTGGATTTCAAAGAACCGGCGGATGTTTATGTAATTAATACGTGCACTGTTACGGAAAACGCCGACCGCGAATGCAGAAAAATAATTCGGCGCGCCAAGCGTATTAATCCGGATGCTTTTGTTATTGTTGCGGGATGTTTTGCGCAGATACAAGGGGAAAGTCTTAGCCGTATGCCGGAAGTTGACGCCGTACTCGGTAATGAAGAAAAATTTAAAATCTTTGATCTGCTCGGAGATAATTTCTGGGAGACGGGGCAGTCATGCGTTTCCGTTAAGCCCACGGATAAAATCGATGATTTCTATTTTGCGTCTTCTTCCGAAAGCGACGCTCGGACGCGCGCGTTTTTTAAAATTCAGGATGGCTGTGATTACACTTGTTCCTATTGCACAATACCGTTTGCGCGGGGTAAAAGCCGCTCTCTGCCTGTTGACGATGTTCTAACTCAATTCAGAAAAATCCTGTCGGACGGATATAAAGAAGTTATTCTGACCGGAGTAAATGTCGGCGACTACGGTCATTCTATCGGAACAAATTTGTTCGCCTTACTAAAAAAAATGGTTGAAGAAGAAGGGGATTTCAGAATTAGAATCAGTTCGATAGAACCGAACCTGCTTTCAGATGAAATAATTGAACTTACAAAAAACAGTGAAAAATTGGTCAACCATTTTCACATTCCGCTTCAGAGCGGAAGCGACAAGCTGCTGAAACTTATGCGCCGCCGTTACAACTCGGAGTTTTTTAAGGAGAAAATTTTATCAGCGCTTGAGACAATTCCGGATGTTGGAATCGGAATCGATGTTATTTCAGGGTTTCCCGGCGAGACTGATAAAGACTTTAAAACAACATACGATTTGTTGAACTCACTTCCCGTTTCTTATCTCCACGCGTTTACTTATTCCGAAAGGGAAAACACCGACGCGTTAAAGATTGAAGATATTGTCCCGGTGAAGATAAGAAAAGAAAGGACGAACATGCTGCGGGCTCTCAGCGATGAAAAAAGAGCCGAATTCAATAATAAAATGATTGGGACTGTGGGGACCGTATTGTTTGAAGGAGAAAATCACAACGGATTTATGACCGGATTTACATCCAATTATATTAAGGTTAAAAGCAAGTTCAATGTTGATTTAATAAATAAATTTACTCAAATTAGAATTTCCGATTGTAAAGAAAATTTATGCAGCGGAGAAACACTATAATAAAAAATGAGAATGCAATGTTAAAAATGATTTTTCCGGCTCTGTTGATTTTTTCTTTTTCAATTTTCGGACAGAGCAACGCTCAGCTTGTTAATCTGAAACTTGAAATGAAAAAAAGTAATGTTGTTAAATTTGATGGCAATTCCCACGAGCAAGTTTTTGTTAAGAAAAAAGTCGGATTGGGAATTCTTTATTCGCTGCTTCTTCCCGGAATGGGAGAGTTGTACGGAGGAGATTACTCTACCGGAAAGTACTTTACTATTTTTGAAGCGGCTTCTTGGATGACATATTTTGGATTGAGTTATTATTCGACTAACGAAAAACAAAACTACGAAGATTTTGCTGTTGCCAATGCTGGAGTAACAGATGCCGGAAAGGATAATTCCTATTGGGCGAATATCGGAATTTATATGAACATTGACCAATACAACAGCGCTATGGATTTGCAGTGGCAGTTTGAAAAAGTTTACGACAGAGATAGTTATTATTGGAAGTGGCGGAGCAACAAAGACAGAGCGGCATACCGGAATATGTGGGTCGCAAGCGAACACGCTAAAACCGCATTGAATTATGTGGCGGGCGTAATGGTATTGAATAGAATAGTCAGCGCGATAAATGCCGTTCGAGTTATTAAGCTGCATAATAAGAAGATGGAATCCGCAACAACTTTCGGAGTCAATTTCGGAGTTCAATCCTTCGCGGGAATTCCCGAAGGGATAAAGATTAACATTATCAAAAGATTCTGAATTAATTGTGAGGAACTACAGACTCACAGTACAGTATGACGGAACCGACTTTTCCGGCTGGCAGATTCAAAACAACGTAACAACCGTGCAGGGCGTATTAACAGAAAAAATCCGTATTCTTACTCGGGAAAAGATCAATCTAATCGGGTCGGGACGAACGGACGCCGGAGTTCACGCTTTGGGACAGACCGCTAACTTCAGATTCGAAATTATTTCTGATTTACAGAAGTTTACATTCTCACTTAATTCAATGCTTCCTAAATCTGTTGCTGTTATCGGCTCGGAAGAAGTTTCCGAATCATTTCACTCCCGTTTTGACGCAAAAAAACGAAGCTATTTTTACTTTATCTCCTCTGTTAAATCGCCGTTTTACGATAGATATTCTTGGCTGAATACAAAATCCGCAAGTTTCGATTTGAATAAGCTAAACAATCTCAGCGGAATTTTTCTCGGTAAGCATGATTTTACTTCTTTTTCCCGAGCTAAAACGGAAACGGAAAATAAAAATTGCGAAATCTATTCCATTCATTGGAGAAGAAAGAATTTTCTTACTATCTTTTATATTGAAGCGGACAGATTTTTGCACGGAATGGTTAGAACTCTTGTTGGAACAATTTTGAAAGTTTACCAATTAAACGGTAGTAAAAAAGATTTGGAAGATATACTTAACGCGCGAGATAGAAAAGCGGCAGGAGAGGCTGTAAAAGCAAAAGGTTTATTCTTAAATAAAGTGAGGTACTGAGATGAATATAGATTTTACAGGTAAAACGGCAATCGTAACAGGCGGTTCGCGTGGAATAGGCGCAGCTTGCGTTGCGCTTTTGGATAAAGCCGGCGCAAATGTTGCTTTCACTTACAACGCAAATAAAAGAGCGGCGGACTCGCTATCTGACAAGTTGCGTAACGAACACTTTTACGAAAAGGTTGACCTTAGAGAAGAGCATGAAATTAAGCATTTTGTAAAGGAAACTTTTGACCGTTTCCGAAGAATTGACATCTTAATCAATAACGCCGGTATCTGGACGTTCGGAAAGTCTGATGATATGTCATTAAAGACTTGGGAAGATTTAATTAAGGTTAATTTAACCGGCTCATTCTTGTTTGCCAAATATATAATTCCTTTAATGAAAGAGCAGAATTACGGAAGAATAATAAACGTTACTTCCACTGCCGCCATTAGGGGAGAGGCGTTTCATTCCCATTACGCCGCCTCAAAAGGAGGACTAAATTCATTTACTAAATCTCTGGCTGTGGAATTAGCCCCATTTGGTATTACGGTTAATTCGGTTGCCCCCGGCTGGGTTGATACCGATATGAACAATGAAGTGTTTAAAGATAAAGATTTCGTGGATAAAATACTTCAGGATATACCGACAAACAGAATTGCAACTGCGGAAGATATAGCGTATCCGATTTTGTTCTTAGCTTCGGATGTTGCAAGACATATTAACGGAGAGATAATGAACGTTAACGGCGGAGCCGTCCTCTGTGGATAAATTCTGCAAATATCTGCTGTTATTGATGCTGTTGGCTTCCGTTCCGGCTTACGGGCAGTTGTTTAATGTAAAACCCGGCGAAGCCCGCGGACTTTTTTTTACAATGGGAGTAGGTCCTCGCATCGCGGTAGGTGATTTATCATATAATCATTCGATGGCTTCCGGCGTTGAGACGATGGTTTCCTACACCGACAACAGAAGACTTCCGGTTTTTGTATATGCAAAATTACAATTCACAAATTTCCCTTCGGAGTTCGTCGGAATTTTATCCAAGCCTTCGTTTGAAGTTTCGTCAAAAATTCTTTCCATTCAGCCCGGCGTCAGATATTTTCTTCCGCCGATAAGCAAACAGGTGATTCTGCTGATGCCTTTTGTGGAAGGAGGACTTAACTTGGGAATTATGTTTACTAAATATCAATTTAACAGCAGCTTCAAATCCCAGTATTACGATGAATCCGTTCATTTCGGATTTCACGCCGGATTCGGGGTGTCAATCTTTTTAATGGACGCTTTGATAAGTTACAACTATTATTATCGTTATCAATTTCTCGGTTTTTCTCTCAGAGTTAGAATTCCTATTTTTATTAAAATATAGAGGTGAATATGAATTTTCAAAATCTTATCGTTGAAAGAAAAAGTAATATTTTAATTGTTAAAATTAACAGACCCTCAAAATATAATGCGCTGAACGACGCTACAATTACCGAACTTGGTATTTTGTTCGATGAAATAAACGGGGACGATTCGGTTAGCGTTGTTATTCTTACGGGAGAAGGCGATAAAGCTTTTGTCGCGGGAGCCGATATCTCGGAGCTGAATAAAATGGATGTAATTTCGGGACGGAAACTTTCGGAAAAAGGACAGGCGGTATTCGATAAAATTGAAAATCTTGATAAGCCTGTAATTGCCGCCGTTAACGGTTACGCACTTGGCGGCGGGTGCGAATTGGCTATGGCGTGTCACATTCGTCTCGCTTCGGAAAACGCTGTTTTCGGTCAGCCGGAAGTTAATCTCGGAATAATTCCGGGATACGGAGGTACGCAAAGATTGGCAAGATTGATTAACCCGGGAAGAGCTGCCGAATACATTTTGACCGGCGACAGCATAAGCGCCCCGGAAGCCGAAAAGCTCGGTTTGGTAAACCACGTTTATCCTCAAAGCGATTTGATGCCGAAAGCCGAAGAAATGGCGAACAAGATTGCTGGAAAAGCCAAAATTGCCGTGGGACTTGCGCTTAAAGCCGTTATCGCAACTAAGGAAACTCCCCAGAAAGAAGGAGAGCGTTTGGAAGCCGGTTATTTTTCGCTATGCTGCGGAACGGAAGATTTTAAAGAAGGAACAAACGCCTTTCTTGAAAAAAGAAAAGCGGAGTTTAAAGGGAAGTAATTTCCGGCAAAACTAACTATTTTGATGAAAGGCATAAAATTAAAGATTATTTATTCTCTCTTTATTCTTGCCGCTCTTCTGCTTCTTGCCAATGTTCTGGTAAAGCAAAATAAGAAGCGGCAGCCGTCCCGTATTAGTCAGGCGGAAAAAGTCCAAACCGTTTCGTTCGATAAGAGGTTTATTAAAGTTCTTTCCGATTGGGGAATTAAAAGCGAATGGATAAAAAAATTAAAGATTCGAAATACAAAATCGGTTTCCGGATACATTTACCAAGTGGAACTTCCTAACGATATTACGACTGATTTTATCCTTGTCGATCTCAGAAAAAGTTTTTCAAAGAAAGGAGAAAAAGTTATTGCGGAAGATTTGATAAAAAAAAGGAAAACGCTGGCGAGGATTTATTCTTCCGACAAGTTAATGGTAGAAGCGTTTTTTAAGCGAAACAATAAAATCAAAAGAGAAAAAAAAGAAGTTACGTTCTGCGTTGACGAGAGGGAGTTTGATCCTGCAAAACTTAAGAAGGATGTTGAGACTGTTACTCCGTTAACATTTTTGTTCAGACCGGATAAAGGGTTGCTGAAATTTATTAATAGAATAAAAAAACATAAGCATTCGTTTGCAATTGTTTTGGATGACAAACTTGCCGAGGGAGATTTTGATTTATTCTCGTCCGACGACAAGTTTGTTCTGAAGATGGCAATTGAAAAGTTAGTTTCAACTTTCGGAAAGGGGACGGTTTACATCTACGATAATAAATCGGATTTCTACAAATCTGTTGTTTTTAATTTTATACGGGATAAATTTAAGGAACTCTACGGAATAAATTTATTGTCATTGCGGCGGATTAAAGATTTGACTTCTAAGAGAGTTGATGATATCGAGTCAGTCGTTAAAATATATCTTACGGGAAGCGGCCCTAATATTTTTCTTGTGAATGACGAACAGCTTGAATCGTTGGAACCGTTGTTCAGCTCTCTTTGGAAAAAAGGTACGCGTTTCACTACGCTTAGCTCAAAATGAAAGCCGACCCGAGCCGCGCCTCAGATCTTCAAATTTTTATCTTAAAATAATCATCTTTTTCGTAATGTTGATTTTCCCTGATTGAAATCTGTAAAAGTAAATCCCGTTGGGTAAATTATCCGCATTAAAAATGACTTTGTATTTACCCGGAGATTGCCGTTTGTTAACCAATGTGGTTATTTCACGTCCGAGCATATCGTAAACTTTAAGCATAACGGATTGTTGCCGAGGCGAGCCGTCCCCAGTCCTAACTACCGGAACCGTGTACTGAATTGCCGTTACGGGATTTCCTCCGGCATTTTTGGGGAATGGATTCGGATAGTTTTGAGAAAGAGAAAAATGCGTTGGAATTTCATCCCGCGGGGCGACTAAATCGGGCTGCAGCAAGCCGAACCATTTAAAAATATCATGAAACAGTAGTTCTCTTTTTCGTCTGTTTTCAATTTGCTCAATTCCGAAACCGAGATAAATATTCTTGAAATTTGCCGTCTCGTTAAAAAGAGCCACGGTTTTATTATTGGCGGTATCCGAAGCAAAAATAGGCGAGGAGTTCCCGTTGCGTGATGATATATTTTCCAATAGCGACGGATAATATCCGTTTAAAACCGCATCGGTCAATTGTGTTACCGGATTACCGGATATGGAATAAATGCCGGAGCCGCTATCCGGAGCAATAAAACGCGCGTCAAGGTAGTTGTCGTAAAAGTCCGTAGCTTCGCTGAAATCGGTACGTGAGTATGAGATTTTTTGCCCGGTAATTAAAACCGGTATTCCCGAATCCTGTAATCCGATTAAAAATTCTATGTCCGATTTTTTATAAGCAGGATAACTGTTCCCTGAAAACAACACAGCTGATTTGATATTCAGCCCTTCTAATTCGGAAGCCCAATGTCGAGAGTCAAAACTTCCTATTGAAGCATAGCCGAGCCGGAGCGAATCGAGAAAAGGGAAGAGCGCCGTATTAACCGGAACGCTATTATTCTTATTCAAAATTACCACATCCTGATTTTTTGTCGCTCCGAAAAAAGATTTGCGGTAATCATAATGAAGGTAATCTTCATTATTGGAAACGCGATACTGAAGCGAAATAATCGAGTTTGTGGAATCGGTTGTGAAACCGTCCGCAAACAAAAGGGAATCATGAGGAGGCAGAACAGTTGAAACGGGCTGGAAATCGTGCGACCAGCCGGCGGGAATTGCATTTGCTTCAACGTTAATTGTAATACCGGCGGGTTTGTTATTCTCATTCCTTACAATATATGTTTCGTTGTAAACGCTATTTCTATTGACTTGAATGAAGTCGGGCTGTTCCGGAACAATAATAACAGTGGGAATATTGATGTTTGCTTGTAGAACTTCTTTTGTGGAATCATTTTGTGTCCAGGCGACAACCGCCAGGTCTTTCCAGTTCCAACCGGAAGCTACAGGATAAGCAAATGAATAATTTGCGGAGTCTCCTACGGATAAAGGAGGAAGCGTTAAGCCGTTAAAATCGGGAAGCATTTTCCGCATTACGTCAGGGAATTCGGTTTCGCCGTTTGAGCCGGGAGGAACGTCGTAATGTTTTAATCTTTCGATTATCGAGGTTCGCAATTTAAGTCCCGGAATATTAAAATTTGCAAAAGATTTAACGGATACAGTAAACTTAACCGAGTCGGGTGAAATATTTGAGTAAATGTCAATCCACAACGGCGAGCCTTTATCCAATTCGGATTGCATCTCGGAGAGCATTCTCTCCTCGTCGTCTGCCGCGCCTTTGGAAGCGCCGTCCATAAAGTATTGCGGAGTATATGTTACGCCGTAGTAGTTAGTTCGTGCGTCGTTGTCAACCGGATTATCGGCGTACATCGGGTCGGAAATGTCGGGCCAAGCCGCGTGATATCTGAGGGAAATCACTCCGCCGAAATTTTCTTTGTAGAAGTTGTTCATTATTTCGTTGGAAACGGCGCAATTCCCGCATCCTGAATTTGTGGCTACTTCCATTAACACAATTCTGCGGACTTGCCCGAAACTTGCAGAAGCGAGTAGCAGAATTCCAACCAGAACTATTTTATTTAAAAATTTATCCATAGTTAACCTTATTGTGAAATTAACGTTTATATATTTGCTGTCAGATGCGGCATGAACAAATTTGTTTTAATAAAATCTGAATGTTTTATATCGTTCAATCCCTTTCGAGTAACAGTCCCCGAATGTTCAATACGTTTTCTTTGTTTCTTATTTCTTTGAAAGAAACACTAAATAATGCCGCAAAATCAAAAATATTAATTTTCAATATATAATTATTAACTCATAATTAAAATAGGGTTTGCAATAAAACAAGGCGCTAGAAAATTAGTCTCCTCCCACACCTCGTCTTCCGACTACATTTCTTCGTTGCGGACGGAATGTGAAGGAACAAAAAAATGACAATGTCATTGCGCGGAGCGGAACGACGTGCTTGCCCCGACCGTTATTTGGTTGGGGGCAATTTCACTGGTGTTCAACTTCAGCAGATAAACAGCTTTTTGAATATTCAGCAATAGCGTGTTTTCCGGTGAGTCCATCAAGGCAAAAAGTCTCGAACCATTGTTAAAATGATTAAATCCGACAAGGCGGACAGACCAGGATTAATCAAAATAGGATAATCAAACTAAGATTAATAATCTTTGCATTTTAAAAGAGCAATGAGAACTCAAAAAATCAGATTCCATCCAAAAATTCACCATGGCGAAGAAAAAATTATAGTTCTAGATATTCAACGCAAGTACAGATTTATCAGTAGCGCGGCAATTTTGAACTTCTGCTCCGTAGGAGGGATACAAAACAAATACAATGGATGTTCCGTACAGCGTCAGATAAGTGTCGCTCCTACGGAGCTAACACATAATAGCTCGCTTCTTTTTTACAAAGGTAACACTCCTACGGAGTTGCTTGGCTATTCTTCGTGCTTAGCTGTTAAACCGTTGCTGTATATTTGGCAACATAGTATTTTCCGGTGAGTCCGCCAAGGCGGGAGCAGAATGACATATAAATTAGGTTCTGCAAAGCCTTCTGTTATTTTGATTATTTCCTCCTACACTACCAAAATTGAATGTAATTCGCCCTTAATTCTTCATCTATTCTCCGATTTCTCTAAAGTTTAAATAAAAAGATACCTTTTAATCATATTTACTTTGATATTATTGCTCAGAGTAAATATCTTTACCATTTAAATTTTAAAAATATTAGGAAAGTTATGATTTACATAAAAGACTTAAAAAATCATGTGGGTGAAACCGTAACTTTAAAAGGATGGTTATTCAATAAACGTTCCAGCGGTAAAGTTAAATTTTTGATTTTGAGAGACGGAACCGGTTATTTGCAATGTGTTGTTTTTAAAGGAAATGTTACGCCTGAAGTTTTTGAACTTGCCGATCACATGGGGCAGGAAACATCTTTTGAAATTACGGGGAAAATTAAAGAAGAGCCGAGAGCAATAGGCGGATACGAAATGGACGCCGTTGATTTGAAAGTCATAGGCAAATCGGAAAATTATCCGATTACCCCGAAAGAACACGGCGTTGAGTTTTTGATTGATCATCGTCATTTGTGGGTGCGTTCGCGCAAGCAATATGCAGTCCTTAAAATTCGTCATCGTGTTGTAAAAGCAATTCGAGATTTCTTTGACGAGCGCGATTTTACTCTTTTCGACGGACCGATTATTACTCCCAACGCCAGCGAAGGAACTTCAACGCTATTTGAAACTCCTTACTTTGATTTGGGTAAAGCTTATCTTACTCAATCAAGTCAGCTCTACGCTGAAGCCGGTGCAATGGCTTTTGGTAAAGTTTACACTTTCGGTCCTACATTCAGAGCCGAGAAATCCAAAACAAGAAGACACTTAACCGAGTTCTGGATGGTTGAGCCGGAAATGGCTTTTTATGATTTGGACGACGATATGGATTTGGCTGAAGAATTTTTGGAATACATTGTCGAAACCGTTCTTGAAGATAGAAAAGAAGAACTGAAAATTTTGGAAAGGGATACAACGAAATTAGAGTCTGTCGTTCGTCCTTTCCCGAGAATATCTTACGATGACGCGGTTAAAATACTTCATGAAAACGGACGTGATTTCAAGTGGGGAGATGATTTCGGAGCGCCTGATGAAGCGACAATTTCCAACCAATTCGACAGGCCTGTAATGGTGCATCGCTATCCCGCCGAAGTTAAAGCGTTTTATATGAAGCGCGATCCCGAAAATCCGAAACTTGCTCTTGCCGTTGATGTGCTTGCTCCGGAAGGCTACGGAGAAATAATCGGCGGAAGTCAGCGCGAAGATGATTACGATACGCTTGTAGATAGAATTAAAGAACATGATTTACCTATGGATTTCTTCCAATGGTATCTCGACTTAAGACGCTACGGTTCTGTTCCTCACAGCGGTTTTGGTCTCGGACTTGAAAGAACGGTTGCGTGGATTTGCGGAATAGAGCATTTAAGAGAAGCAATTCCTTTCCCAAGATTGATTTACAGAAATACACCATAAAATAATTAAGGAACTGAAATGAAAAAATTATTCATGCTGGCGTTGCTCTTCTTTGTTGTCGCTACCTTTACGGAAACAAAAGTTTTCGCACAGGAAGCGGGAAAAACTGCGGTAAACAAACAAGAGCAAGTTGTTGAACACAAAGCCGAAGCTACCGTCGGAGAAGAATCCGAAGGAGCTTTGCCTTCCGGTTACATGGTTCTTCCTTTCGTAATTTTGTTAGGAATGATAGCAACCGGGCCTCTTTTTTATGAGCATTTTTGGGAAAAATATTATCCTTTAATTGCCGTAACTCTCGGAATAATAGTTGTCCTTTACTATGTGATTGTTCTCCAAAACTTCCATAGTCTGCTTCACACAACAGCCGAGTATTTTTCTTTTATTGCATTGCTGTCATCGCTTTTTGTAGCTTCAGGCGGGATTTATATTAAAATTGATAAAAAATCAACGCCGATGCTTAATGTTATTATGCTTTTTATCGGAGCAATTTTAGCCAACATTATCGGAACAACCGGCGCTTCGATGGTTTTGATTCGTCCTTTCTTGCGAGTAAACAAAGGAAGAGTAAAACCTTATCAAATAATTTTCTTTATTTTCCTTGTCAGTAATATAGGCGGCGCACTAACTCCGATTGGCGATCCTCCGTTATTTATGGGATTCTTAAAAGGCGTTGATTTCTTCTGGGTAATTGATCACGTCTGGATTATTTGGCTGCCGACAGTATTGCTTCTTTTGGCAATCTTTTATCTTTTTGATATTAGAAATAAGGATGTCAGCGAAGCATCTCAGGAATATACCGGAAAAGTTGAGATTGTCGGTTTGAAAAATCTTTGGTTCTTGGTAATAATTTTAATTTCCGTATTTATTGATCCTAACGTGCTTCCATGGGTGCCGGATTTAATGCCGTTCCCGATTGGAATTCGTGAAATTATAATGTTTGCTGTCGTTTATTTATCATACAGATACGCCGACAAGGAAGCGCTCAAAGGGAATGAGTTTGAGTGGGCTCCGATTCTCGAAGTCGCTTATCTTTTCATCGGAATTTTCTGGACTATGGTGCCTGCGCTTCAGCTTATCGCTCACGAAGCTCACGCATACGGAAGTCAGCTCAACGCCGGAATCTTCTACTGGTCAACGGGAGCGCTTTCGGGCGTTTTGGATAATACTCCTACTTATGTTAACTTCTTCAGCGCGGCATTCGGCAAGTTCGGGCTTAATCCCGATTTGATTAAGGACGTTAAATTCTTCCAGGAAAATCATGCGCTTTACCTTGAAGCAATTTCAGTCGGCGCGGTTTTCTTCGGTTCGTTAACATATATCGGTAACGGTCCTAACTTTATGGTTAAGTCGATTACCGAAAGCTCGGGCGTAAAAATGCCGAGTTTCTTTGCTTATATAGTTAAATATTCGCTAATAATTTTAGTGCCGGTATTTACATTAGTCTGGTTCGTATTTTTCTACGGGAGAGGATAAATGAAAACATTAGAAGAAACATTAAAGAACGAATCGCACGGACTGTGCTACGGAAACAGAATAATGCTTCCGTTTAAAGCAGTCGTGCTGAAAATCGCTGTCGCCGGAAAATTATATACCGAATTTCTTCCTAAGATTAAAAACGGCGCGGTTGTAAATCATAAAGATTGCATGACTGAAATTTATCTTTTGGATTTTGATGATTTGTATTCCGATTTATCAAAATATGACTTAATAAAGGTTGTATTGGTTGAAGACGGAAAAGATGTTTTTGATACAAATAATCACAAGAGATTGGATCTCAGAATCGGCGAAAAACATAAAGTTATAATTGAACAAATGAGCGACGACGTTTTATTCCAAGAATAAATCGTTTTGCCTCTATTTTTAAGCCGTAAAGTCTGATTGGATTTTACGGCTTTTTTTTATGAAACCTTTGCGAAACCTAAAATCGCAATATTGAGTTCACCACGGCGAAGATGAAAGCCGTTCGAAATATCTCTAGATTTGGTATAATTACATGTTTTGAGATTCTTCTCCCGCTCCGCCTTGGCGGAGGAGCAGAATGACATTTTATTGGGTTATGCAAAGGTTTCTTTAAGGTTTGCATAATTGAATAATGTGTCATCCCAACTAAAAGGATTCGGAACATATTTTGATTGAAGCAAACCTTGCCCCGACCTTTTTTGGTTGGAGCAATAAGTTCTACAAATTCAATTTTTGTTATTGCGAGGAGCGGAGCGACGTGGCAATCTCTAAAACCATACTGTCACAAATATAAATTTTGAGATTCTCACCCCCACAAAAAGTAGTTGGGGTAAGCTTGGCGAACTCAATATGCAAATTTTAAGTTTTTAAAAGACTTCTTTTAATTGGTGAAAATTCCCGTAATTAATTCCGGGTCTATTGTTTCAAAGTAATAGTTTTCGGCGACTTTAATTTTTGAATTCTTAGGAGAATAAAGTTCACTGCTCGGATGAGGTTTTTGAATGAACAACTTCTCATCCGTGAATTTTCTTTTATCGGCGGCTACATAAAACGGTTTGCCGTAGAATCTGCATAAAATGGCAAGCAAGCGCGAACCGACTTTGTTAATTACTTTTCCGTTTGATAAAATTTTGTCCGCTCCGATAAGAGCAAAATCACTTTTGCTTACAAACTCGGGAAGCATCGCTTCGGTTATAATTGTAGTATTCAAACCTATGTCCGCAAGCGTTTCGCCCATCATAACTCCTTCGTTGATCGGACGGCTTTCGGAAACGTAAACCGAAACGGACGGAAAGTCTAGAAAAATTAATTTCATTATTTCTACAATCGTCTTACTGTTTGAAAGCGTAGTAATAACCGGAGCTTTTTTCAAGCGGGGTTTTAGGTTTTTATAAATAATTTTGTAAACGGCGGATTGTTCTTCCTCGAATTGATTTAACAAAAAAAGTCGTTCGGCAACAGGCGTGTTTTTAAGGTTATTCATTAGCGATTCTATTATGGCAAATTCATCCAGTCGTTCCGAAATAATTTTGATTTCCTCTTCAACGCTTTCTCCGGCAATAAGTTTCTCCTTAAGCAAAAGAACAATTGCTGAAACCAAATCGCCGCTGCCGGACTTATTATCCGCAAGGATTTTATCCAGTCTATTTTGAAAACTATTTCTCATTTTTCCCGTATGAAAAACCTTTAATCGGATCTCTTAACGAAAGCACGGGGCAGGGAGCTTTTCTAACAACTTTCTCAGCCGTGCTGCCGAAAAGAATATGTTCCATTCCGGTGTGACCGTGTGTGGCGATTATTATTAAATCGGCGTCCGTTTCCTTTGCCGCGCTGATTATTTCGAGAAAAGGTCGTCCTTCTTTTGTAAGTAAGTGATATTTAAGTTTGTCTCCGATTTTTTCTTCCGCGATTTTCTTAAGCTGATCCGAAAAATTTACTTCTATCGTTGATTCAAACGTAGGAACAACTTCTCCCATAGTAAAATCAGTGGGGTAAACAATCGGCTCAATTACGTTAACAATAAACAATTCGGCTTTCGTTACCGCCGCAAAATCAATTGCATAATCAAGAGCTTTTAAGGAATAATCGGAAAAATCAATCGGGACTAAAATCTTTTTTATTTCAAGCATTTAATCTCCTTATTGTTTTATGAAAAAATATCTGTTTCAGCTATTCTCCAAATTTTTTGACAGGAGAATTTATTTTCGTAAAGCGCTCTTCCCACTATAACCGAATCTACTCCGGAGTCGATAATTTTCTGCAATTCAAGTAAATGCTCGTAGGATGAGATTCCGCCGCTGTGCGTAACTTTAACTCCGGTTTCCAAAGCTATCTTTCTCGAAAGCTCAATGTTGGGATCGCCCAGCATTCCGTTGCGTAAAATATCGGTTACGATAAAACGTTCAACTCCGAATTTTAAAAGATTTTTGGCATGCTCAACGGGAGCAATGCCGGTTCTGTCCCGTCTCGCGTGAGTTACAACTTCGTCGTCAATAACGTCAATGGCGGCGGAAATTCTTGCGGAGCCGAAAGTATCAATAATTTTAGCGTAATCCGTCGGATTATCGAAATAAAGGGAACCGATTACAACCCTGTAAACTCCGAGTGAAAATATCTCTTTGGCGTCGTTAAAAGAACGAATACCTCCGCCGTATTCGACGGGAATTATTACGCTGTCGCAAACTTCCTCAACCAATTCAAAATTCTCTTTGGATTGTCTTTGCGACGCGTCAAAGTCAACAATATGAAGCATCTTGGCATTTTCGGCTCGCCAAAGCATCGCCATCTCAATCGGGTCGTCTCCGTAGTCGGATGTGTGCATTTCGGGAATTCCCTGCACAACTCGAACAGTTTTACCGTGTAAAATATCAATCGAAGGGATAACCAAAGTTCTGTTCATAGCTCTTTTTTTTATTTGCAAATTATTGAAAAAAAATGTCGGATGAAAATTAAAAAAAATCAAATCTTATTTTATTTATTCCACCGAAGTTATTATTCTTACTCTTTCGATTTTTGAAAATTAACACTACGGAAAAATGGATATTCTACAGAAAGTATTTTTAGCTCTATTGATTTTTGTCGGCGCAAATTATGCGCAGAAAACGAAAACCGTAAATAACAGTAATTTCCAATTCATAATGTTCCCTTCGGGAATAAATTTTATGCCGATTAAAGCCGATTACGAAGAGCCTCGCGTCGGCGTACAGTACTTGATTAAAACAAATAATCTGAAAGTTGACATAGGGACAAGCGTTGATCTTTTCGGATTTAAGCTCAATCGGGAAAAAATTTATGCGACTTTAAGTATTGATTTCTTTGCGTACGCGCTTGCTACGAGCTTTCAAGGGCACAGACTGCAGATTGACGCCCTCGATGGATTTTTCGGCGGTAACGGCGCGGTTACGAAAGAACTCGGTAAAGATAAACTGCAGGTTCGTTTAAGAATTGTACACAACAGCGCGCATTTTGTTGACGGACATTTTAACAGATTAATTCACGACTGGATTGACGGCATACAGCCGATTCCGTACACAAGGGATTCGGGAGTATTAACAGCCGCTTACATCTTCAATAAAAACAAATACAGTCTGAAACTCTATTCGGCTATTTCTTACGCAACGCTGGTTCGACCTTCCGCGATGAAAAAATGGCTCGGCTACACCGGATTTGAAATTAATTTCCCTAAAGTTCTCGGGGAAGTTCAGGGAGCGCCCGTTAATCTTTTTGTCGCTTCTCATCTGTTTCTCGATGCAAACCCCGGCTACACATTAAATTCAAATTCAATGGCGGGAGTTAAGATAGGGAAATGGCACGGGAAAGGAATTGTTTTTTATTTGGATTATTTCCACGGACATCATTATCTTAGTCAATATTTTCTGCAAAAAACGGAGCAAATCGGAGCGGGATTTTTCGTAGATTTCTTTTAAGATGATTTTTGAGCAAATTAAAATACCGGCAAATGTTAAATCGAAGGCTTTCGGAATCGCCAAGCTGTTGATTTCATTGGGCATAATAGCTTTTCTTCTCTTTGAATTTAACGCTAAAGAGATTCTTGCAAGCATGGAAAATGTTAACTATTTCTACTTTTCTTTTGCTGTTGTCCTTCTAATTCCTAATATTTTATTTCAATTCTTAAAATGGAAATTAATTTTGTCCGACGTAATCGGCGAAAAAGATTCACGAAAAATTTGGCGTTCTCTAATGCTGGGGGTGGGAGCAGGTATGATTACCCCTTGGAGAAGCGGAGAGTATATCGGCAGGGCGCTTCCATTTGAAAATCGTAACGCGGCTCATATTGTATTCTCAACTTTTCTCGATAAAGGAACTACGCTTTTTCTCGTTTCTTTTTTCGGCGGAATCTTCTCCCTTTATTTTGTTCATGCCGTTTATAATGTAAATAGCGTGATTACAATTCCGCTATTGATTTTGTTGGTGTCCCTGAGTTTTACATTTTATTTTATCATAACTTCCCCGAACATCGAAAAGAAAAAACTTATTCTTACGTTTATTCCTTCGCGATACAAAACTAAGATTGAAAACAAACTTAATTTTCTTGATAATCTTTCATATTCTACTTCAACGCTGCTTATCCTTTTTTCGGCTGCGCAGTTATTTATCGTTTTCACTCAGTTCGCACTTCTGATTTTTGCTTTCGGCGGCTCGGGATATTTACCGGAAATTTACCTTGCTTCGCTTCTTGTGTTTTTTTCAAAATCCTTTTTCCCTCCGGTTACCATTGCGGATATCGGCATAAGAGAAGCGGCGGCAGTCTTTTTCTTCGGTCAATTCGGCATTGCCGAGCCTGCTGCATTCAGCGCTGCAATTTTTCTTTTTTTGATTAATTTATTGATTCCGTCCCTCTATTCACTTTCAATCCCTTTGAAAAACAAATAATGAACTCAATCCTTCTATTTTTTATTGTTGTAGTTTCGGTAACATATTTTCTGTTTTTGATTCTTGTTTACGTCGGAATTATTAATCTGCAGAGCGTCAAAAAAGTTATGAAGACCGCTCCGAGGTTGAAACTTAGCGTTATTATTCCTTTCCGCGACGAAGCCGAAAATCTTCCGGCGCTGCTTGATGATTTGTCCAAACAAACATATCCTAATGACCTATTTGAAATCATTTTTGTTAATGATAATTCCGCCGATAACTCGGCTGAAATAATAAACAATTACAAGTCTCTTAATAATATCCTTTTATTGAATAATGATTCAAATTTAAAACGAGCATTTAAGAAAAACGCAATGTTGAAGGGAATTACGAAATCAAGCGGGGAGATTATTGTTTCAACCGACGCCGATTGCAGAGTTTCTCCGAAGTGGCTTGAAACTCTAACTTCTTTCTTTGACGATAACACGGCTCTTGTTTCCGGACCTGTGAAGTTCGATTCGGGGAATTCACTTTTTGAAAAAATGCAGAGTCTCGAATTTGCCGGACTCGTGATTACCGGCGCGGGATTAATCGGAATTAAAAAGCCTATTATTGCAAATGCAGCTAATCTCGCCTTCCGAAAGTCTGTTTTCTTCGAGGTAGGAGGATACGAAGACAATATGCATCTGAGTTCGGGAGACGATGAAATTTTGATGCAGAAAATTGCCGCGCAGACAAGTTATGATATTAAATATGCGTGGAATAACAACGCGCTCGTAAGTTCAAAAGGGAATTCCGACCTAAACGGATTTATGCAACAGAGAAGACGATGGGCAAGCAAAAGTTTATTTTATTTCAATAAGGGAATTACAATTTTTTTGAGCGGAGTATTCCTATTCTATCTTCTCCTTTTGCTCCTGCCTATTTTGGCTCTTGCCGGAGTAGGGAAGTCGGGCGAGATATTTTTCTTTTTATTTACCACTAAGATTTTGCTTGAATATTTTCTCGTAATGCAGGGAGAAGGATTCTTATTTGATAAAGGATTAAGGAAATATTTTTTCTTAACGGAAATTTTTCAGATTCCGTATATAGTTACAGCTGCGGTGTTGGGAGTTTTCGGAAATTACGAATGGAAAAAAAGAAAAGTTGAGAGATAAAAAATACACTGTCCGCTCCTAACCAAAAAGTCGGTCGGGGCAAGTTCGTCGCTCCGCACCTCGTAAGGACACCAAAACTTATATAAAAAAAATGTCATTGCGAGACAATCCACGATAGTGGATGGGCGTGGCAATCTCACCGGTATTCAACCTCAGCTGTTAAACCGGTTTTGAACATTCTGCAACAGTTTGTTTCCCAGTAAGATTGCTTCACTGCTCCTAACGTCGCAGTTCGCAATGACGAGACGGCGCCAAAAAACAAGCGTCCGACAAAGCGGACGAGACGGTTCAACAGATCAATCCGTTTATAGAATTTTATCCGGTTATGTGTCTTGATATAACAAGCCGCTGAATCTCGGATGTCCCTTCGCCAATCTGCAGAAGTCTCTGATCGCGGTAGAATCGCTCGATGTCGTATTCCTTCATTAAACCGTATCCGCCGTGAATCTGAACGGCATCGTCGGCTACTTCCTTTGCAACTTCGCTGCAATAGAGTTTAGCCATAGCGGCTTCTTTTGCGAAAGGTTTTCCGGTATCTTTGAGCCAGCATGCTTTATAAAGCAGATTGCGCGCAAGTTCAACTTTAAGCGCCATATCCGCCAACTTGAAAGCAATCGTCTGAAATTTAACAATCGGGCGACCGAACTGAACTCTTTCCTGCGCGTGTTTTAATGCCATTTCGTAAGCGCCCTGCGCCAGTCCCAAGCCCATTGCGCCTATTGAGAGGCGTCCGTTATCCAAAGTGCTTAACATAATCTTTGAACCTTGTCCTGTTGCCCCAAGTAGATTTTCCTCCGGAACAACGCAGTCGTCGAAATAAAGCTCGGATGTAACCGATGCTCTCCACATCATTTTTCCGTGCATTGTTTTTGCCGTAAATCCGGGAGTTCCTGTTTCTACGATTATTGTCGAATATTCCTTCCGGTCGCCGTTCATTCCGGTAATCGCCTGGACTGTAACGCCGAGCGATAAATCGGAAGAACCGTTTGTAATAAAAATTTTCGAACCGTTAATTTTCCAATTTCCGTTTTCGAGCGTGGCGGTTGTTTTTGTTCCGCGGGAATCAGAGCCTGCGTTAGGTTCGGTTAATCCAAACGCCCAGAGATGTTCCCCTGTGGTCAGTTTCGGCAAATATTTCTGTTTTTGTTCTTCGGTGCCGTAGTAATATAAAGGTCCGATTCCCAATGAATTATGAGCCGCAAGCGTTGCGGCGTGCGAGCCGTCTATACGCGCCAGCTCTTCAACGGCGATTATATAAGAAAGCGTATCGGAGCCGATTCCTCCGTACTTCTCGGGAAGGTACATTCCGAAAAGTCCCAAATCTCCCATTCGCTTGGTCAGCTCGGGAGAAAATTCTTCCTTTTCGTCAAGCTCCTTTGCTTTCGGCTTTATTTCCTGTTCAGCGAAATCTCGTACGGTTTTTCTAATTGCATTCTGCTCGTCTGTGAAATTGAAATCCATTAGTTACCTCTGTTTTTTTTCTTTTCTTCATATTCGCGTTTCTTCTTTTTTGCAATTCCCAAACGCTTGTATTTATTCCTTTTTGCCGCCGCTATTATATAAATCAATATTGTCCCTAAAATAAAACTTATTATTAAGTAGAGGAAAAGGGGCGTTTTTTTATTAGCTCTTTCCAGCCAGTCGCTGTTTAGGTTTTGCATTGATGTGATGTCGTCTGCTGATATAAAGCCGTTCCGCTCAAGTATCGGCGCCCAATTTTTTAAGAACTCCCTATTCCACAGTGTGTCAGCAAAGACCTTGTAATTATGAAGACGTTCAAAGTGGGAGCCGGCTTCTATGCTTTTCTTTTCCGCATAGTCGAATAAAGACTGGAGGAAATCGTCAAAAGTTTCGGCTGAATCGAGCTTAACTTTATGTTCGGCAAAAATCTCGTAAAGGCGAGCTGTAAGGGATTTATCGATTTGTTTTTTCCAGAGAGCGCTTAGTTGACTTACATTTTTCTTAAAGTTTTTAATATCGACGTTTTCCCCGAGCAACTCTCCCCAAACGTCATCCGGAATTTTATTGAAACTTTCGTCGAAAAGTTTTTGCTCCTTAATTATTTCATCATATTCGCGCGGACTGATTTTCTTCTTAATTTTTACATAACTGATATTGTCATTCAGCAGAGTAATCATCTGACTGATAAGATTATCTCCGTTAATTTTGATGTAATTCGAAGCTCCTTCAATCTCAGGCTCATCCGCGGTTCTGCTTTTAACGAGAAGAAGAGTATCGAGCAAACCTGTGATTAAATTGTTTCTGTTATTCAGATTTTTTTGCATCTCGGCAATTTGCCGCTTTAGTAGTTTTTCCCTTTCGCTCTTGATGATTAAAGCATTGTTTAACGAATCAATTGTTTTTACCGACTTGTAGTAACCTGAAGAGAGAGCATTAATAGAGCGTTCAAGTTCGCTTACTTGGTTTTCCAGTTTAGCGGCTTTTGTGTAAAGTTTAATTTTTTTCTCTTTTTCGGAAACCATTTTCTTCAATTTCCCGATGATTGAATCGAACTTGTCGGGGTAAAGAGCTTTATCCAAAAAGTTCTGCCTCATCTTGTGATAAGTATAAAAGCCGACAATATCTTCGGAGATTTTTTTAAGTTCATCTTCGGTTTTTGATTTTTTTATTTTAAGCTCAATTTTTTTGACGCCTTTCTTAAATTCTTGCAAATATATATAATCGGATTGACCTAAAATCGGCAAAGTAAAGGAGAAAAGTAGAAGCAGCAGCAGTGATTTTTTCAGCATTATAAAATTCCGTCGTTATTTATTTTTAATCTTTTTTTACCGTTGTTTAAAAGAAGTTCAATGTAGTTGCCGCGTTGATTCATTGCGGGCGAAACCATTCCTTTTTTATTAATCAAAATTACATTTACGACTTTCATTTCGGAGTCTTCGGGAACAAGCACGTAAACATTCTTAAACATTTCTCCGGTAAGATAGTAGTATCCTCTGTTATCTCTGATAAAACGGACTTGGTGTGAAACGGGGGAACCGTTTTTTATCAAATTTTCCTTTTCAAAGATACTTTTAACGTTCATTGAAATTGAATAGCGGGGAAATGTAATGTTAAAGTCGGAAGCTATTTTGACGACATTTTCAACGGGCCAGCCGTACTGAACCGGTTTAATTGTAATCGACGAACACGACGTAAACATTGAGGCAAAAAGAAATATCAGCGCGGCAAATAATTTTCTTTTAATAAAATGATTATTCATCTCTTACTCGCTTAAGTTAAATTTTGTTTTCCAAAAGTTTAGATTTTCTTTAACCGCGTGAAACCACTTAATTGAGCGGTAACCGTGTCTTTCGTTGGGATAAATCATAAGCTCAAAATGTTTTCCGAGATTCTGCAGCTTGTCAACAAGCTGCAGAGTATTTTGATAATGGACATTGTCGTCAAGCGTTCCCGCTGTAATTTTCAGCGCGCCTTTTAATTTATCCGCGTAATTCATTACAGAGCCGTATTCATACCCCTTGGGATTTTCGCTCGGCTCGTCCATATATCTTTCCGTGTAGATATCGTCGTATAAACGCCAGTCTGTAACGGCAAACTCAGCCAAACCGTGTGTAAATTGGTCTGCGCCGCGCGTGAGGGCAAGAAGCGTAATGTAGCCGCCGTAACTGCCGCCTGTAATTCCGATGCGCGTAGAATCAACGAACGGTTGTTTCTTAATCCATTTGGCGGCGTCTATGAAATCGTCCAAATCATATTTACCGAGGTTGCGGTGCATTTGTGCAAGGACTTTTTTTCCGTAGTGTCCGGCTCCCCGGTTATCTACATTAATTACGATCATACCAAGCTGGGCGTAGTAGTAATCTTTTAACCAGCGCGCGAATCTGTTCTTAACAATCGGCGTTCCGGGTCCGCCGTAGATTGAAAAGAGCGCCGGATATTTTTTATCTTTACTGAAACCGGGCGGAAGAATCCATTTAGCTGGAAGTTTTAATCCATTTCGATTCGGAATGTAAAACAGCTCGGTTTTCCCAAGTTCAAATTTGTCAAAGTCAGCCGATTTGGAATCAAACAATACTTTCGTGCCGCTCTTTTTAACGTTTAACAAAAGAAGTTCGGAAGGACGGGAGATATTGGAGTATGTATCAAGAATAAAATTCCCGTCGGGAGAGACAACTCCGCGGTGATATCCTTTATCTTTAGTCAGCTGTTTTTCTCTTCCGCGTTTATCGAATCTGTAAATAAAATTATCTGTGCTTCCGAGAGGGAATCCTTCACAGTATATTTTACCGCTGTTGTCGAAGGAAATAATTTTTGTAATGTTAGTCTTTTTCTTCCCGAAAGAGCGAAGCAGTTTTCCTTTGGTCGAGTAATTATAAACGCGTCCTCTTCCTTGAAAATCCGAGACGAAAAATATCGATTTCCCGTTATCGGCAAAACGAATATCTTCCTTAAAATCAACCCAAGATTTTTGATGCTCTTTATAAATGATTTTGTTATTTCCGGTTTTTAAGTCAACGAGATGAAACTTGAGATGGTCTTGTCCGCGGTTAACTTCTTCGTACAGCAGATTTTTTCCGGAAGGCGACCAGAAAACCCAAGCGATATATTTGTCTTCGTTTACGGTCGAGTCAATCCAAGTTATTTGTTTTGTTTCTAAATTAAGTATGCCTAACCGGACGATTGGATTTTTATCCCCGGGATAAGGATAATATTCCCATTCCAAACTGCCGTGAACTCCGTTTGCGTTAAAAAGGGGAAAGCGGGGAACGGGGGAATCATCAAATTTAAGATAAGCTAATTTGCGTGAATCGGGCGACCAATAGAATGCCTTGTAATGGGATGAACGCCCGAGAATTTCCTCGTTATAAACCCAAGATGAATAACCGTTTTTAATTGTTTCCGAACCGTCGTTTGTAAGTTGAATCGATAACTTTTTATCCAAATCGTAAACATATAAATTGTTGTTCAAAGTGTAGGCGATATATTTGTAGTCGGGTGAAAAGGTCGGATTTTTCTCTTCGCCGGCAGTTGCAGTTAATCGTTTGAAAAAATTATCTTCAACGGAAAAATAATAAATGTCTCCTTTTTTCTCGTAGATGTAATGTAAAAAATCTTTTGATTTAACAGTGGGCGAAAGACTTTGGAACTCAGCGGGAAGCGCATCCTTTATTTCCGAGTAATCAAAAAAGACTTCCTTTTCTCCGGTTTCAACATTTGTTTTTATGTAGCGAATCGCTCCCGATTTTCTTTCCGAAAGAAGATAGTTTTTTCCGTCTAACCATTTAACCGGAGTTGGAATTTGTTTAGTCAGGCGCGGGGGAGCGAACTGAAATACTTGTTCAAAAGTTAGTTTTTCTTTCTGTGCGGATAGTGATATAAAGCTTAAAAAAACAAGTGTGAGGGTGAAAATCTTTTTCATTGAAAACTCCGAATTCATCAATATTTAAACAATCAAAATACGATATAATGAAGAAATTGACAAACGCTGAATTCGGTTTCGGCAAATCATTATTAGAAGGTTTTGCATAACCCAATAAAATGTCATTCTGATCCTCCGCCAAGGCGGAGCGAGAGAAGAATCTCAAAACCAATGATTATACCAAATTTAGAGATATTTCGGACGACTAACACCTTCGCCAAGCTTACCCCAACTACTTTTTGTGGGGGTGAGAATCTTAAAAATTTATCCCAAAATTGTTATTAGACAAAAAAGTTCTAATGACTGCCATTAGGAAAAAGATGACTTAAGTTATTAAAGGACAACAGGTTAACTAACTGCCAAGCTTTTAATTTTAGACAAAAAACCATGTAAGAAAATCTTACTCGTTCTATTTGTAGCGCAGATTGATTAGTGAGCTTGTGAACGGTCAATCTGTGGCTGCAATTTAGCATTATGCTGTTTTTTCGCAGATTGCAAGCAATCTACGTTACAAAGAATAGTATTTTTCTTAAAAATTTTAGATTAGAAAAAATTCTAATGACAATTTTGGGTTTATATTTGTAACAATATGGGATTAGAGATTGCCACGTCGCTCCGCTCCTCGCAATGACAAAAATTGATTATTCGGGCAGCTTTCACTCCGCCATGGCGGACTCGATATGACAATTTTAAGTTTCGTAAAGTTTTCTAAAAGAAATAGTAAGAAACTTTCAACATGGGAAATGCAACAATTCCGCTGTCCTCCATATCAAGTGGGCGGAAAGCGCCCAAATCCCAAGAGAGATGAGTTGAGCGAATTCTGAACGCAACGCTAATCAAACCTCCGGGGAAAGTCGAAGTGAAATTCTGTACGTTATCTCCTCCAAAAATTTGGCTGATTTCGGCAATTAGAGATGTATTTTCGCTAGGATCAAATCTATATCCGAAAGATAAAAGGATGCCGAAACCATTTGAGTCTTTAAAAAACTTTGTAATTCCGGCGCTTAAATTCGCTCCGTTGGAAGGATTACCGATGCTTATCGAATTTCCTAAAATCAGCTGAGCCGTGTCAAAAGTGTATGAAGCATAAACGGCGGATTGAATCCAGTCCGTTTTAAGATAATTTTGCTTAACGCCGAATGACAATAATTTCAGCAAATCGGTTGTAATCGGGAAAGGGATAAATACGCCGAGGTGAGTTCTGTCGGTAACGGCATAAGTGTAATTCAGCAGAAAAAGTTCGTAGTCGGTAAAGTAGGAATTACCTTTCGGCATTGTGTATGCGGTTGGAGTAAAGAGATATTCATTATCGCCGGGAGCGTAATTTTGGGCAAAAATATTAGTCAAAGCGGTAAAAAGGAGAAAAATCAAAATTATTTTTTTCATGGCTGCACTCTCATTTTTATTATTACCTAAAATTAAATAATAAATCGGGAATATACAAATAAGACTGCAAAACCTTCCGAAGGTTAAAAAAAAATTGCGGAAATTTTGTAATCTCCTTATTTTATACAAATTGATAAATAACTTATTTCAATTCATCCGATGACTTTAAGTCATCGGATGAATGATAGATAGAGAGGGGCAAATGGATTTTTACGAGAACAACTTTTACCATATTTACAATCGCACAAACAACGAAGAATTGCTTTTCCGCTCAGAAGAAAATTATAGATATTTTCTAAAGAAATACCGCTTTTACCTCGAAGAATATTTAGAAACAATAGCATATTGCTTAATGCCGACACATTTTCATTTTTTGGTTAGAGTAAAAGAGTTTATAACAGATGTGCCACGGCTTCAAGGTGTGGCACATCTCAACAAACAAAATATAATTTCACATAAAATCAAAATTCTTTTATCTTCATATACAAAGGCAATCAACAAAAAATACAACCGTCACGGAAACTTATTCCAGCAAAATACTAAATCCAAGCCGGTAGATAACAATAGATATTTAGTAACTCTCCTAACTTACATTCATCAAAACCCGGTTCGTTCAAATTTAGTTGAGAAAGCAGAAGATTGGAAATATTCCAGTTATTCAGATTATATAGATCTTAGAAAAGGAACCTTACCAAAAAAGAAGTTTATTCTTGAAATGATAACGAGGGAAGATTTAAAAGAATTGACTGAAATTAAGTTAGTGGACTTGTAGCATTTGTTCAATCAAACGTTTCCGAAGGTTGCAAACCTTCGGGAGGTTAAAAAAAAAGCCGTCTTAAATTTAAGACGGCTTTCTTTTTAACTACATAATTTTATTAACTACTAACCGCAGCCTCCGAGCGCGCGTTTTGCTTTAGGAATAACAACTTTTCTCGGTTTGGAATTCTTAAGAATCTGCATAATTTGCGGTCCGAATTCTTCACGGAAAAGGTAAGTAGTTCGCAACATTCGGTTTGCAGGCATTACTGCAGGAGGCTTAAAATCTAAAATATCTTTCTTGAATGCGGGAAAACCGCCTTTGAGAACCCAAACATTTTGAGGTTCATATCCTACCTTCATTGCGAGGGCGGCGGCGCGTCTGTCAAGATTATCATCATTACTATAAATAATTGTAATCTTACCTGCGGCGTTGAAAACATTTTTCATTTTCATCTGGCAGAACTGTTCCGGTTTTGCATTTACGGCATAGGGAAGCGCAAGTTTCTTGAATTCTCCGGGCAAGCGCAAATCAACAAACTGCATCGATTTATCGCCTTTAATCAACCGAACCGCAACTTCATCGGGAGTGATGTAATTGATATGCATATCTTTACCGAAGTCAGGTTTTGCAAATTCCGCCAACATCGTAGGTTTTTTGGGAGGGATAAACAATGCAAAGATTGCAACTACAACAGCAAAGCCGGTAATTTTCGCAAAAGTACTTTTGGGAGTAGGATCGGCGGATTTACCCTTATTAACTTTCAACTCGATTTTTTCAACTGCCCAATATGTGAAAAATGCAAAGATGACAACGAGGAAAGTGAATAATCCCATTGAAATGTTAAGGGTGTCGAATAACTGAGGCGTTCCCATGTAGCTTCCTTTATGGAGTCCTTCCACCAGCGGATAACCGATGATAAAAAGGAATATTCCGAGAGCTACTCCGATTACGAAAAAGAGGGCGTCGATTTTGCCGATGAATGTAGAGCAGATGCTTGTGCCCGGACAGAAACCGCCAATGATGAAGCCGAAGCCCATGATTATTCCGCCTACAATAACCGACCACAAATAAAGGGGATTAATATAAATAGCGTCGAGATTTAATAATCCGAAGTGGGCAAGCGCCAAAATTCCGACCATGCCCGTAATTGCAGCGGTAAAAAATACTCGCCATACGGTAAAGTCGTAGCCGTAAAAAACGCCCACTAATTTTTTTGATGTCGAAAAACCGGCATGTTCCAGTAAGTAGCCGAAAAAGAAACCGATTACTAACGCTAACATCAAGTTAAAGTTTGGTTCAGGATATATTGGTCCCATAATAAACTCTCTTATTATTTAAAATTATAGCCAAAGTTTCTTAAAAAACGGCGCCAGAATGTATCCGGTACCAAAAATTACAAATGTAACTAAAAATCCTGCTACTGAGAATACTGCCATTCCATCCAATCCGGCTCCGCTTGTACAACCTCGTCCGAATTGAGAACCTATTCCGAATAGCATGCCCCCGATTACGGCGGCTACAAGTCTCGTTTTGGATGATATCCTCGGTCCATGTTCGATAACGAATTTGTTGCGGTTGTGAATTAAACCGGAGACAAATGCGCCTATTATCAATCCGATAATTTCCCAGATTAACCATGTTTTCCAAGGACTATCGGGATGAGTGGCATTATATGATTTCATATAAGGAATCTGAGAGTGCGGAGCAACAGCCTGTATTGTTCCGATAACGGTATTCTTTACCGCGCCGCTGGCGCCGAGTCCGTCGCCGTTAAGGTAAATTGCTAAAACAATCAGAAGTCCTAACAGAAATCCCGCGAGATATGGATTCATGTATTTTGTTTCTTCGTTCATAATAACACCTTAGTTATTAACATTTTCAGTTTGTTCATTTTCATCATCTTCATCTTCAATGTCTTCCCAACCGGTTAGCATAGCTTTTAAGTTGGTAAGAACCGTATGTCCGGTTGTAATCAAATAAAGATGTCCAATTAAAAAGATTACTAATAAGTAAGCCCCGATAGTGTGCCAGAGGGCAATCGGTCCCAAACTTGAAACATTCAAAGGATCAACTACGCTTGCCTGAGGCACTCTGTAGTAAATGTAAAGAAGTCCGGTTACCATCATCAAAGGTATAATAACTACCATTAACGAAAAGTAAGTAATCTTTTGTAGCGGATTTAATTTACTCAATCTGTTTTTCTTAACAGGATGAGGCGCGTTTTTGAAAATTCCCAGAAGATAATACTCAATCTGTGCGCGCATAAATTTCGGAGTGGGGATATATTGTTTGATCTCTCCGGTAGTAATATGCCAGAAAGCTGCAAATACATAAAGACCAAGCAAAGTCCATCCTGCTATACGATGATAAACCACGGCGTTTTCATATCCGAAAAATGTATATGAGCCGTGTACTTCAAATCCTGTGAAGGCAAGAAAAATGATGAGAATGGCTTGTGTCCAGTGCCAAAATCGTTCGAATCCTTCATATATATAAACTCTTTTCATCATTATACCTTATGATTTATTCTTTTTATTGAAATAGTATCTAATTGAACCGTGACCGATAACGCCGAGCAGTGTTAAGATAATCAGTAATTTCCCGAGAGTATCTACAATGTTATAGTGGTCTCTTGCGGGCATATAGAAATCAGTCAATCCGGCTAAACGGCTGTTGTTTTCGGTATGGCAATCGGTGCATTGCAGCGATTTATCTTTTGTCGAAACCATGTGGTTTAAGGGCCAATACATTATTGTATTAATCCACCCGAATTTACCGCTGTAAGGCAATCCGACATGTTTCATCCCGACTTCTGCGGCTTTATTCCAGTCAAAATCTTTCCAATAGGCGCCGACTCCTTTTTTAAGAGCGGCTAATTTAGGCTGGATTATCATTCTTGTGCCCAAATCAAATGGCTGTTTAGTCGTGTGAATTCTCATCGGATAAATCTTTGAGCGTACGTCGCTGTAAGAACCGTGAATTTGGTTCAGAACAACTACAGTGTCGCCTTCCGGAACTTTATCGCCCAGCAGATAATGATCTGCCGTACCGTTAAACCAGAAGTACTGCGGTTTAAGATGGCGTCCCCAAGTAAAACTACCTTTTATCGATTTGTAAATGTGATCGCCGAGCGAGTCTTCTATCATAAAGGGTTTCCCATCTCTCAATTTTCCGGCTGTTGACCAATCCCAATGGATATTAACCGAATTGACCTTCGCATATTCCGGAATGTGGCAAGTTTGGCATGCGACTTTTACGGTGTGCTCATTTAAAATTTCACTTGCGTGAGGTTCGTTGCTGTGGCAGTCCTCGCATTCGATTCTGCCAACATTCTGAGCTTCGATGGAATATAATTTTCCGCCGATATTGTGATGATCGGTTTTATGACAGTCCACGCATTGAAGATTCGGACCTGAATCCGCCATGTGAACGTCAACATCGCGGGAAGGGTGGAACATTGATTTTTCAAGGTCGCCGTGTTTTACGTTGTTTCCGCCGCCTCCGAAAAAGTGGCAAACGCCGCAGTTATCTCTTGTCGGGCGTCCGACGCTTTTTGCCGCTACGTTTAAGTCAACCGATTTTCCCGGATAGCCGAACATATTGGCGCCTTTAACATAGGTGTTGGAATTGTCGTGGCAAACCAGGCAATCAATATCGTTTGCTACCGTATCCATAGCCGTAGCCGTACGGTTCATTCCATAACCTGCGTGGCATTTTGCGCAGCTTACTTCGCTTCCTTGAACGCCAATACAGAAGTTATTTAAAGCGTCCGCTTTACCGAGATACGTAACGCCTCTGTTTTTGAGATAAATCGGGCGTTCCCAGCGAAAGTGGGGAGTGCCGATAATCTCTTTGGCTGTTTCGTTATGGCAAGTTAAGCAAGCTTTTGTAACTTCTTGCGCCGATTTGAATTTTTTTTGCAGAACTGCAAATTTGCTGTGATCAACCGCTTTCTTTTTATGAGGAGCTGAGTACTTCTCTTTAAGCTGATCGAGTTTTGTCGGGTAAACGGTAGGATCTTTTAAGTAATAAACCGCTCCTATTATGATTACTCCGATGACTAGTAGTGTTAGATATGTATTTCTCATTTGTGCTCCAAAATAGAAATATTATTTTTTTATTTTTGACAATCAAAACTTAAAAATAGAAAATAAGATAAACAAGTTTTTTTATAATTTTTTTTCTATGAAACACAATGAAAAATTATTTAATTCATTTACTCCAAAAAATTTTATCTTTTCATGTTAAATTATTTAGAAAAGGAGAAAAAATGTCGTTACTTGTTGTAGGTTCTATTGCTTTGGATACTATTGAAACCCCAACCGGAAAAGTTGAAAATGCTCTCGGAGGTTCATCCACTTATATTTCTATAGCTTCAAGTTATTTTCAGGATGAGGTTCATTTAATCGGTGTTGTGGGAGAAGATTTTCCACAAGAACATATTAATTTACTGAAAAATCACAATATTGATATTTCCGGACTCGAAATCGTAAAAGGAGGTAAAACTTTTCGCTGGGGAGGAAAATATCATACGGATATGAATCAAAGGGATACTTTATTTACCGAACTGGGAGTTTTTGAGCGGTTCGACCCGAAAATTCCGGAAAAGGAAAGAAAAGACGAATTTGTTGTTCTTGGCAACATTCATCCCGCGCTGCAGAATCATGTCCTTTCCCAGCTCGATTCTCCCGAATTGATTGTCTGCGATACGATGAATCTTTGGATCGAAACAGCTTATGACGAATTGCTTGAAGTTATCAAAAAAGTGGATGTTTTGATTATTAATGATTCTGAAGCCCGTTTAATAACTAAAGAAAATAATTTGATAAAATCCGCTAAAATGATAATGGAAATGGGCCCAAAACACCTTATTATTAAAAAAGGGGAACACGGCGCATTGTTGTTCGGCGAAGATAAAATATTTGCCGCCGCCGCTTATCCGCTTGAATCAATTAGCGATCCGACAGGCGCGGGGGACACATTTGCCGGCGGTTTTACCGGTTATTTGAGCCGGAGCGGAGATTTAAGTTTTGACAACATGAAACGCGCGGTAGTTTACGGCAGCGCCGTAGCATCTTTTTGCGTTCAAGAATACAGTACTAAGAAAATCGAAAATTTGACTAAGGATGAAATCCAAAAGAGGTTTAAGGAGTTTCATGAAATTACAAGGTTCGACGATGCCGGATTTTAATAGTATCGAGTTTGTAAATGATTCTTTAAAACTGGTTAATCAAACTCTGCTTCCTTTTGAAGAAGAGTACATTGTTACGGATAGTTACGAAAGAATAGCCGATGCGATAAGGCGTTTGGAAGTTCGCGGCGCTCCCGCTATCGGAGTTGCCGCAGCTTACGGCGTTGCGCTCGCATTTAAGAATTCCGCGAAGGATGATGTTCTTTTTAAGAAAGTTTACACAACTCTTGCAGAAACAAGACCCACCGCCGTAAATCTTTTTTTTGCTCTCGACAGAATGAAAAAGATATATGAAAATTTAAGCGGAAATAATGTTTATGAAGAATTGCTTGGCGAAGCAAAAAAGATTCATAATGAAGATATTGAAATGTGCGATGCAATGGCAAAAAACGGATTGGAGATTTTTAAGGAAAAGTCCGTTGTTTTAACGCATTGCAACACAGGCGCTTTAGCTACCGGAGGAGCGGGCACGGCGTTAGCGGTAATAAAATATGCGTATGAAAATGGAATGGTGGAGTTTGTTTATGCGGATGAAACCCGTCCTTTGCTGCAAGGTTCGAGGCTTACGGCTTTTGAGCTTGAGAAAGCGGGAATTCCATTCTCGATTAACGTTGATTCCGCAGCCGCTTTTATAATCAAAAATAAAAAAGTTAATTTAATTATTACCGGAGCCGATAGAATTGCAGCCAACGGCGATTCCGCAAATAAAATTGGGACTTACTCGCTTGCGGTTCTGGCAAAGCATCACGGAATTCCGTTTTACATTGCCGCTCCTTCATCTACTATTGATAAATCTTGCCCTACAGGGGAGGAGATTGTAATCGAAGAACGCTCGAAGCGGGAAGTTACTGAAATTAAAGGAGTTCCCGTTACAAAAGATAGCTATAATGTTTTTGCTCCCGCATTTGACGTTACTCCAGCCGAACTGATTGCGGGAATTATCACGGAAGAAAAATTATTTAAATTCCCTTATAAATTCTGATGCCCGAAATTCTTAAAACTCAAGGATTGGTTTTATCTAAACTCAACTTCCAAGAGAGCAGTAAAATCGTAAGAGTTTACACAAAGGATTTCGGGAAGATGTCGTTCCTTGTAAAAGCGGCGCGCTCCTCGAAATCGAAATCGGGAAATATTGTTGACGCGTTAAACAATATAGAATTTATTTTTTATAAAAAAGAATCGCGCGATCTGCAGCTGATTACCGAAGCAACTTTGGTTAACTTTTTTCCGCATCTGAAAGAAAATTACGAATCGCTTATCTACGGTTCGGCAATTATTGAATTGCTGGATAAACTTCTTCATGAAAATGAAACTAACTTCAGACTCTTCCGCGGGGTGATAAGAATTTTGGAATTGATTAACTCCAACCCCGGCAAGGGTGGAATGTACTTCGTCAAATTTCTTTTTTTCTTCCTCGACGAACTCGGTTACAGATTGGAAACTGAGAAATGCGCTCTTTGTTCAGCTCCGCTTTCGATATCTGCAAATGTCGGCTTTAATTTTGAGGAAGGATTCCTTTGTTCGGAGTGTAAAAAAGACCGGCTAATTAATTTTTCGTTTTCGGCGGAACAATTTAAAAAAGTGCAGTGTTTAAGCTCTCGAGATTCCAATTGCGGCGAAAGCCCGGAACTAATTGAAAAATTAATCGGTTTCTTTGAAAAATATCTTTCCTACCAGATTGATGAATTCAAAGAAATAAAATCACTGAAATTGATATGATGCAGGAGGATACAATGCAGAAGAAAAAAATATGGGGCACATTAGGTTTGTTGTTTTTGGGAGCGGTTTTCGGAGCGATACTGGTTTCAAATTTCGGATATGTCAGACCTTCCTACGGCGAAGTTCAGCTCGGAAGTAAAAACGAACCGGTTCAGCAAATAGACGGCAATCTCCAATCTTTCCAAGACGCTTTTATTGAAGTGGCTCAGAAGGTTACTCCCTCGATTGTAGAAATAAAAGTTGTAAGCAAAATAAAAGAAGATCCTCATAAAGGACTGCAGTTTTTTATGCCGTTTGACCAGATGCCGAAAGAACAGGAAGGTTTGGGAAGCGGAGTAATAATTTCGGACGACGGTTATATTGTAACAAATAACCATGTTGTTAAAAATGCAACTTCGGTAACGGTTACATTATCCGATAAAAGAAATTTTGACGCGGAGGTTATCGGAACAGACCCGTTGACAGATTTAGCCGTAATTAAGATTGACGCTAAGGGCTTAACTCCCGTCCATTTCGGCGATTCCGACAAACTGAAAGTAGGGCAGTGGGTGATGGCAATCGGAAATCCCCTTTCATTCTCGTCAACGGTTACGGCGGGAATTGTAAGCGCAAAAAACAGAAGTTTAAGATTAATTAAAAACAGCTACGGAGTCGAAAACTTTATCCAAACCGACGCGGTAATTAATCCCGGTAACAGCGGAGGCGCTTTGGTTGATCTTCACGGCTCGCTCGTAGGAATTAATTCAGCTATCGCCACAAACGGATTCTCGGCAAGTTATATCGGTTACGGTTTTGCTATTCCTGTCAATTTGGTTAAATCCGTCGCAAACGATTTGATTGAGAATGGAGAAGTAAGTCGCGGATATATCGGAGTTCGAATTGAAGCAGTAAGCGACGCAACCGCAAGAGCCGTTGGATTGGAAAAACCGGAAGGCGTTTTAATTCAAGATATAGTTAAGGATGGCGCAGCTTCAAAGAAAGATATTAAAGCCGGCGACATTATTTTGGAAATCGACGGACGCGCAGTAAATCAGCCGAACACGTTGCAAAGTTACATTGCACAGAAAAGAGCGGGCGATACGGTTAAACTTCTTATCTTCAGAGATGGAGAAAAAATCGAGCGTTATGTTACATTAAAAGCTCCCGACGGAAAAACAGCTAAACATGTAAGAAAGAAAAAATCTAAAAAAGAAAATAATAATTTTGACGTAGTGAAATTCGATAACATCGGGCTTCAGGTAAGAAACATGCACGACAGTGAATACAACGACTTCAATGTTGACAACGGCGTTTTGATTGTAAATGTTGAAAGATTCAGCAAAGCCGAAGAAGCCGGATTGGGCAGAGGATTGGTAATCCTGGAAGTTGACCGCAAAAAGATAGACGATGTTTCCCAGTTGAAAAATATTCTTGACGATAAAGAAGGAAGCGCAGTTCTGCTTCAAGTAATTTATCCTGATGGCAACAAGCGTTTCGTCGGATTGGAAATACCAAAGAAATAAGAGATATCAGATTCAACAATTAAAAAAATAGTAAAAAGCCCACTTCTGAAAATCCAAAAGTGGGTTTTTGAATTTATTGAGACTTTTACAAAACCTAAAGTTGTCATATTGAGTCCGCCAATCCGCCAAGGCGGAGGAGTGGGAGCTGTCCTCAATATCTCTAAATTTGGTATAATTACTAATTCTGAGATTCTTCATTCCGCTCCGCTTCATTCAGAATGACAATGATTGCACTAATCCAACATTTGTCATTCTGAAGGACGCCGTCTTAATACTGCAGATAACAGCCGATGTTATGAAGAATCTCCTATCTTACATTTTCGCTAATTCTAATGTTGAGATTTTTTCGCCGAGTCGGATTTATTTTTTTATAAAAATAGCTTTTAAGGAAGGAAAATCGCGGCGGCAATAACCGTAGTCCAAAGCCCGTCTTTATTGCCTCTTGCCGATTGTGTGATGTTGAAAGTGTTTACTATTTTACCTGACATCTTAAACACCTGCTCCTTTTCGTTCCAAGCTTTGTCGGCGTCGAAATCAATCCCGAGCGTAGTTGCCAGCATGCTTGCCGCAAGGTCTTCGGCGTAGTCGCCGCTTCGTTCGCTTGTTTCGCCGTATGGATGATGTTCCGATAAGTATCCGTACATCTTTTTATCTTTGGGAATCGCAACGCCGATTGAAGCGGCTAACTGCCGGTTCGGTTCGTTGGTTGCGTTACGCGCCATAACTGCATGAATAATTTGTCCCGGTTTTAATTCTTCCAAACCTTTCTCAACTGAAACTTTTTTGCAGCCCACGGGATAAATACTGCTTACGGTTACAATATTGTATTTTTCAATTTTCGCATCGCGAAGGGCTAATTCAAATGATGCAAGATATTCTTTGTCGCGTCCGACTCCCTTTGTGAAAAAAACTTTTTTCGGTACATACATAAATTCTATTCCTTATTTAACGATTACTTTCATGAATTTTCTTTTGCCGACTTTAAGAATAAAATCTTTTTGCGGACTGAACGAATATTTGGCGTCTGTGATTTTCTCTCCGTCAATCGAAACGCCCCCTTGCATAATCAGTCGTCTTGCTTCGCCGCGGGAAGGAGCAAATCCTGCTTTCATAATTAAATCAAGAAGAGTAATCTCTTCCGAGTAATTAAGTTCCATTTCCGGCATTTCATCAGGAATTCCTTTTTTTACAAAAATCTTGTCGAATTCTTCCTCCGCCTTAACGGCTGCCTCTTTGGAATGATACATCTCAACGATTTTGCGGGCAAGTCTTCTTTTTAAGTCGCGCGGATTGATATCCGGATTCTTCAGCGCTTCTTTTATCTTTTTAAGTTCCTCGATCGGCTCGTCGGTTACGAGTTCAAAATAGGTGTAAATCAAATCATCCGGAATTGATAAGGTTTTGCCGTACATATTCTGCGGACTTTCATCAATGCCTATGTAGTTGTCGTATGATTTACTCATTTTTTCAGCGCCGTCCGTGCCGACCAGCAAAGGCATTGTTAAAATAATTTGCGGTTCGATTCCGTACTCACGCTGAATGTCGCGTCCCACAAGAAGATTGAACTTCTGGTCGGTTCCGCCCAGCTCAACATCGGACTCAATTGCAACGGAATCCATTGCCTGAGCAAGAGGATAAAGTATTTCGTGCATGCTTATTGGAATTCCGGATTTAAACCTTTTCGTAAAATCATCCCGCTCCAGCATTCGTGCAACCGTATATTTTGAAGCGAGTCTAATTACATCTTCAAAATTCATTTTGCCAAGCCATTCTGAGTTATAAACAATCTTGGTTTTGTCGGGATGCAGAATTTTGTAAGCCTGCGCAAGGTAACTTTCCGCATTGGCTTTTGCTTCTTCAAAGGTTAGGGGAGGACGCGTTTGATTCCGTCCGCTCGGATCTCCTATCATCGCTGTAAAATCGCCGATAATTAAAATCGCCTGATGTCCGAGTTCCTGAAACTGCGCGAGTTTTCTGAGAACTACGGAATGACCGAGATGTAAGTCGGGGCGTGTCGGGTCGCAACCGAGCTTGATATTCAGTGGTTTATTCTCTTTAAATGATTTTGTTAATTTATCTTTTAATTCATCTTCGGGGATTACTTCCACAGCTCCCCGTTTGATTATTTGCAACTGTTCATCTACGGACAGAAATTTTATCTCTTTTTTCAAACCTAATCTCCTAAAGTTTAATTCTTCTTTCTAAATTTCTTTGCGCGTCTCTTTTGGCAATATCTTCCCGCTTATCGTAAGTTTTTTTACCTTTGGCAACCGCCAGCTCAACTTTTACTTTTCCGTTCTTAAAATATAAGCGGAGAGGTATCAGAGTATTTCCTTTTTCTTCTACGGCTTTTCTTATTTTTCTGATTTCACTCTTATGTAGAAGCAATCTCCTTTTGCGGGTCGGTTCATGGTTATTAATATTTGCTTGCTTGTAAATCCCGATATAAGCGTTAACCAGCCAAACCTCGCCATTTTGAATTGTTGCATAAGCGTCAGTCAAATTGGCGTTACCCTGCCTGAGGGCTTTAACTTCAGAGCCGACGAGTGAAATTCCCGCCTCATAAGTCTGCAGAATATGATACTCATGACGGGCTTTTCTGTTAGTGGTAATATTTTTGTTGTTTTTATCTTCAGCCATAATAAATAGAGTTCCAAATTTATTTCTATGAATTGCAATATGCAAACTTAAAATGAAGCAATGAGAATTATTTATTAAAATTCAGATAAAATTGATATTTTTGTAAATAAAAATTGCAGTATAAAATGAAAATTGATTTAACATTCTTGCCCGATGAAATTATACCCGACAGCATAAGAGAATTAATGCATGAGGAATTTGAATATCCCTATGTTGATGAAAAAATTTACGCAAAAAATTTCCTGAAAAGTAAAAGACCCGGTCAGGAGGCAAGTCCTCCGGATGAAATAAGAGAAAAAAGGAGAGAAAATTTTTACCGGCTTGAGCGTGAGCTGATTGATTTGGGTTGCAAAATGAAGAAGGCGCACAAGGAGGAATTAGCCGAGGAGATTTTTAAGTATCTTGTCGAAATGGGGAGCAAGTTTGCCAAGCCGAAGGAAGAGCTTGTAAAATATTATCAAAAGACGAATAACAAACGCTGCATGAAATGGATTGTTAAAAGAATTAACGACCAATTAAGATGCGAGCATGTCGAAGAAGAAAACAAGAAGCTGAAGAAGTTAAAGAAAAAAATAGAAACCGCTTCCGCCAAAAAGAAACGGATGAAAAAATAATCGATTCTGCCGATTTTTGTATAGTTTATTGAGCGCTATTTTACATAAATTAAACAACTCACAAATCGGAGGCAAAAATGAAGACTCTGCGCGAAGAGGATGGCGCTAAAACATTGCTTCTGAAACTACCAGCCGGATTTCACATGGAAGGTCATTCTCATATTTCAACTGAACAGCGCTTTGTTTTGGAAGGTTCGTATGTAAGCGACGGAGTTGAATATCAGGAGGGGACATACCAGATTATCCATGCGGGAGTACAGCACGGACCGTTTACATCGGAAAACGGAGCTGTAATTCTCGTGATTTGGGACCCGCTATCGCCGGCTGAAAAGTAATAGAGCAACTTAAAAAATTAAATTCCCTTTTTCGTGGAATCCCCCGCGGCGGAGAGCCGACGCGAAAGTGTAAATTCCCCTTCCCGTGGAAGGGGTGGATTCCTCCGCCACGGCGGAGGAAGACGGGGTAGGCGCTTTGCCTGAAAATTAAGCAAAATGCGAGAAAATTCAGCATCTATCCACACCCCGTCTTCCGACTCCGCCCCGCTTCGTAGGAATCCACCCCTCTGTCCAGAGGGGAATTAAAGAATTAAGCAAAATGCGAGAAAATTAGTATTTAACTTTCCTTCGAGGTACTCGCTTCCTCGAAGGTATGAAAGTAATGACGCTGCTAAATACCTTCAACGAACAATTCGCCAGTAGCGGACGTTGAAGGAACGAAGCGGCAATCTCATCACCGGTATTCACCTAAGCCGTTAAACCGAAATTGAATATTCGGCAACAGCGTGTTTTCCGGTGAGATTACTTCGTCAGTCGCAAGCTCCTTCCTCGTAATGACGCTTACATTTTAAATAGCAAACCGTCTGATTTAGGCTGAGTGTTACAATTCCCCTTCCCACGGAAGGGGTGGCGACGCCTTTGGCGGCGTCGGGGTAGGGGCTTTGCCTGAAAATTCAACAAAATGTGAGAAAATTCGGCATCTATCCACACCCCGTCTTCCGACTCCGCCTCACTTCGTCGGAATCCACCCCTCTGTCCAGAGGGGAATTTTAAACCAAGAACAAAAATCCTTTCTTTTCTCAATTCCAATTCTTAATTTTTAATTCTTAATTCTTCATTAAAAAAGGGTTTTGCTATGAAACGCTTTAACTTTCTTTCGATTCTTTTTACTTTAATTCTTCTTTCTTACTCTGTTTTTGCACAGTCCGTTTACACAATTAAAGTAAACGACATACTCGGCGCGGTGGATTCCGCGGCGGTAACTTTTGGCGACAGCGCTAAATACACAGATTCCACCGGCGCGGCGGTATTTTACAATCCCGTTGTCGCGGTTGATGAAAACCCGCAAATTCCCACATCTTTTTCCGTATCCAACGCTTATCCCAATCCCGTAAAAGGAAACGAAATACGCCTTGGCGTTAAATCCGCAAAAGAAAGCCAAGTGGAATTTAAGATATACGACATTGCCGGTAAACTCGTAAGCAAAGGCAAAACCGAATTAACAGCCGGTTCTTATTCCTTAAACATAAAGGGCGTAAAAAATCTTGCCGGCGGAGTTTATTTCATTAAGGTAGCCGACGGAAAAGAAACCTCCGTGCGAAAGTTTATTAACCTCAACAACGGCGCAAACGGAGCGCTTTCCTTTACGGTTACGGCAAGCAACGCCGGATTTATTCCCCCGCAAGCGCCGGCGGACGCATACATTCCGCTCCACATTGAAAAAGAAGGATATGTTGCTTACGACGCTCAAATAGAACCCGCGCAAACTACGGTAAACGTAGATTTGGAAAGAGAAGGAAAGACGCTTGCCGGAATGGTATATGACAACGAGAGTTTTGAGCCGATTGATGCAGCTGGGAAATTATATGTTAATGGAAGCGAGATTAATTTTACAACCGCAAACGGATTTTTTGATGCGCAATTTCCCAAAACGGCAAATATGATTGATTCGCTAAAGGTTTGGAACGACAGCTCTTTTATACAGACTTACAAGAATATTCCCGTTGAAAATGATATGCTTAATGTGGGATTATTTGTAACAACCTACAAGAATTTGAATGTAAGTCCGGAATTGTTTTATGATTTCGTTATGGAAGTTGCTACGGAACTAAATCCTCATGGTGACCATATTGTCTCAATAGATTTCCAGAACGCATCAAGGGATTACACATATTGGATTGACAAAGATTTTTATTATAATTTAGATCCATCTACAAGAGATACTTTAAGCAATGAAGAACAGCAACATATTGCGGATGTGATAACGGAAAGGTTTTATAGCCATATGCAAGACACAACACATATGCCTAAATTTTATTTTGCTAAATCCGGTGAAATTCCACCTCTTATTGGAGAAGTTCCACCAGTTAATCCAGGATATGGCGCGATTATTGTGAGCCATATGCGTGGGGGAAATGGTTATGGTTACATTGACAAAAATTATGGCGATGATTATCTGTTGGATGCATCAATTGTTTACATCGGCGAGCCCACCAATGTGGACTCAAAAATAACGCAAGAAATTGCTAGTATTATTTCATCACGAACCGGGTCATTGAATCCCGCTTTTGAAGGTCAAAGCATCTTTAGTGAGGTGGGTCCGGCTCCCGACATGACAGGGATAGATATTAAGTTGTTAAAAATAGAAGAAAACATATTGCATGATTTAGATCATCCTACAATAACACCTATACAAGAATACGAAATGCCAAATGGTACAGTAATCCAAAGGTTTTATTATCCAACAGGCGTAGAAGTGAAAGATGTTCTTGGAAAACACTGAGTTAATGAAGAATTAAGAATGAAGAATTAAGAATTTCTGTCCGTCTTAGGCGAAGTGTTACATCACCGCGTCATTGCGAGGAGCGTAAGCGACGCGGCAATCTCCCCGGTATTCAACCTAAGCCGTTAAACCGAAATTGAACATTCAGCAACAGTGTGTTTCCCGGTAAAAATTCCCCTTCCCGTGGAAGGGGTGGCTCCGCCTCTGGCGGAGACGGGGTAGGGCTTTGCCTAAAAATTAAGCAAAATGTGAGAACATTCGGCATCTAACTTTCCTTCGAGGTACTCGTTTCCTCGAAGGTATGAAGTAATGATGCTGATAAATACCTTCAACGAACAAGTACGTTGAAGGAACGAAATGTAGTGTGGCGACGCGTTAGCGTCGTCGGGGTAGGTGCTTTGCCTAAAAATTAAGCAAAATGCGAGAAAATTCAGCATCTATCCACACCCCGTCTTCCGACTACGCCATGCTCCGTCGGAATCCACCCCTCTGTCCAGAGGGGAATTAAAAAATTAAGCAAAAAGCGAGAAAATTCGGCATTTAACTTTCCTTCGAGGTACTCGTTTCCTCGAAGGTATGTAAGTAATGATGCTGCTAAATACCTACAACGAACAATCCCCCAGTGGCGGACGTTGAAGGAACGAAGTGGCAATCTCACCGGTATTCACCTAAGCCGTTAAAACGAAATTTAATATTCAACAACAGCGTGTTTTCCGGTGAGATTACTTCGTCAGTCACAAGCTCCTTCCTCGTAATGACGCTTACACTTTAAATAGCAAACCGTCTGATTTAGGCTGAGCGTAACAATTCCCCTTCCCGTGGAAGGGGTGGATTCCTCCGCCACGGCGGAGGAAGACGGGGTAGGGGCTTTGCTTAAAAATTCAACAAACTGTGAGAAAATTCGGCATCTATCCACACCCCGTCTTCCGACTCCGCCATGCTCCGTCGGAATCCACCCCTCTGTCCAGAGGGGAATTAAAAAATTCCCCTTCCCGTGGAAGGGGTGGCGACGCGTTAGCGTCTTCGGGGTAGGGAGAAGTTTCAATCAGTAGCAAGATGTGTAAAAATTTTAGTCTTTTTCCTCACCCCGATTTTCGTTGGGACTATGACGAGGCGGAATGCCGACAGACTGAGCAAAAAACGATTAGAGAGGAATAGATCAGCCCGGAGGCCATTTCATTTGTCTTCCGCCGAGCAAGTGCATGTGCAAATGGTAAACTTCCTGCCCGCCGTGCTTGCAGCAGTTGTAAACAAGACGGAAACCGTCGTCGGCAATTCCTTCCGCTACGGCAATTTCGTTAGCGGCGGCGTGCATTGCCGATAGAATCTCGCCGTGTCTGACCGGATCAAGATTTTTAACGGTTGGAATTTCTTCCTTGGGGATAATCAAAATATGAACCGGAGCTTGCGGATTAATATCTCGGAAAGCGAGAACAGTATCGTTTTCATAAACAATATCCGCCGGAATTTCACGTTTGATTATTTTGGAGAAGATTGTTTCGCTCATTTCAGTTCTCCTGTTTCTCTAAGTTGTATTTTTTTATTTTATTGTAGAGATGGCTCCTCTGGATTCCCAACGATTCAGCGGTTTTGCTGATATTCCAATTGTTCAATTTAAGATGCTTTTCAATAAACATTTTCTCCGTTTTCTCTTTAAACTCGGCAAAAGAGTTTGCGGAATCGAACAAACCGTCAACATCGGGAACATCCGCCGGAAGATATTTTTTTACAGCCTCAAGTTTCACTACCTTGTCGGGAACCATAATCATTATGCGCTCGACAAGATTTTTCAGCTCCCGGATATTTCCGGTAAAGTTCAAACTTTTAATTACTTCAATTGCATCTTTTGAGAAAGTCTTTTTGGGAAGTCCGTTTTTTACGTGAAGTTTATTAATGAAATAATCTATCAGAACCGGAATATCGTCCCGGCGTTCCCTCAAAGGGGGAATATTAATCGGGATTACGTTAAGTCTGTGAAATAAGTCCTCCCGGAAGTTGCCCGCTTTAATTTCTTCAGTCAGATTTTTATTTGTAGCCGCAATAACCCTAACATTAACGGAAATAGAATCGTCTCCGCCCACTTTTCGTATTTTCCCATCTTCCAATGCGCGTAAAACTTTTGCCTGAGCGTCAAGACTCATATCGCCGATTTCATCAAGAAAGAGCGTTCCTTTATCCGCAAGTTCAAACTTGCCGATATGGTCTCTAATCGCTCCGGTAAAAGAACCTTTTACATGCCCGAAAAGTTCCGACTCAATCAGCTCTTTAGGTATTGCGGCGCAGTTTACTTCTATAAAAGGCTCTTCCTTTCTACCGCTTTTTCTGTGGATAGCGCGCGCGACAAGCTCCTTGCCCGTACCGTTTTCGCCGGTTATCAGAACTCGGGCGTCGGTAGGGGCGACTTTATCGATTATCTGTAAAATTTCATTCAACGCTTCGCTCGAACCGATAATTTCCCACTCGTCTTCGATTGTTGATTTCAGTTCGAGGTTCTCTTTATAAATTGCGTAATGCTTAATTGCGTTGCGTACGCTTATTAATAATTTATCGCGGTCAATGGGTTTCTCGAGGAAATCGAACGCTCCGTGTTTTGTGGCTTTAACGGCGTTTTCCAAACTGCTGTGCGCCGAAATGATAATCACGGGAGTTTTAATATCATTTTCTTTAATCCAATCCAAGAACTCAAAGCCGTTCATTCCCGGCATTTGAATATCAAGTAAAATTACCGCAAATTCGGAAAACTTTAATTTATCTTTTCCCAAAAGGGGATCGGTAACATATTCCGAATAATAATCCTCGTAATCGAGAATCATTTTTATGCTTTCGCAAATTTCCTTTTCATCGTCTATGATTAATATTGATTTCATGGCGTTAATAAATTCCTCGCTGAGTAAATGATAAATATTGACGAAGGAAAAATCTTATATCCATTCGACAGCAGTTCTCCGAAAGTTTTTCCGAGAGCGTTTGTCTCCAAATCTCTCGCGTCGAAAGCTCCGCCGACTTTAAATAACTTCTCAAAACTTTCCACAAAGATACCGAGAAATTCGCTCATTTTAAAAAAGTTTATATTGTAGGAAATAAATGCGTTGCCGAAAAAATGGGAAAGTTTGTCTGTGTCGCTTCCGAAAGTGTCGGGAGAATCGGGGAGGAAATGCCTCGGAAGATTTTCCGTTCTTCTTTTAAAAAAGTCGTTCCCTACTGTAGGGAGTTTAAGCGACAACCTTGAATTAAAAGAGGGGATTTTAAGATTCATCTCGCGGAAGGGAAGGAGCGCAAAGGTAAGCGACAGCAGGGCTTCGCTTGTATCCGACTTGTTAAATAACAAGGCTTTCGAATAAAGCGAATCAATCGCCTGAAGCTCTCCGCGTTCAATTCGAAGCTTATAAAATTCTGGGGACGCCGCATATCCGCTCAATTTTAATATTGCGGATGAAAGCGTTATATTGCTCGGAAAATTTTGCGCGTGTGAAATTGACCCTGATGATATTAAGAAAAATAAAAATCCCGAGAAAAAGTTAATAGGGCTGTTTATTAATCTTATGAGATTCAATCTTGCGAAAAACATCGTTCAAAAATATAATCTATATTTTTAAGCATTTTACTTTCGTCGAAAAGTTCTTCAATCTCGTCGGATGAAAGATATTTTTTCACTTCTTCCGATTTCAGCAACTCCTCTTTTAACGTTAAATTTTTATCTGCCCAAACTTTCATTGCCGGAGCTTGAACTAATTTATACGCTTCTTCTCGGGTAGCTCCTTTTTCAACCAGCTTTAGGAGAAAAGTTTGTGAAAAAATAAGTCCGCGAGTAAGTCTTAAATTGCGAAGCATGTTTTCCGGATAAACGAGAAGATTATCAAGAAGTTCCGTCATAAGATGAAGCATATAATCAAGGGTGATACAGCTGTCGGGAACGATTACGCGCTCCACGGAGGAGTGTGAAATATCCCGCTCGTGCCACAACGCAACATTTTCCATTGCCGCCGCCGCATTGCCTCTGAGCAATCGCGCCAGCCCTGAAACTCTTTCGCTTACAATGGGATTACGCTTGTGCGGCATTGCCGAGGAACCTTTTTGTCCCTTTGAAAAATACTCTTCGGCTTCAAGAACTTCCGTGCGTTGCAAGTGCCTTAATTCAACGGCAATTTTTTCAAGCGACGCGCCAATTACCGCAAGAGTAGTTAAAAACTCTGCGTGCCGGTCTCTCTGAACAACCTGCGTGGAAACCTTTGCCGGTTTTAATCCCATTTTTTCACAGACGAATTCTTCGACTTTCGGCGAAAGGTGTTCAAAAGTTCCGACGGCTCCGGAAATCTGTCCGACCGAAATCGTATCGATTGCGGCTCGCAGTCTTTTCTCGTTTCTTTTTGCGTCCTGATACCAAAGGGCAAACTTCAATCCGAATGAAGTCGGCTCGGCGTGAATCCCGTGGCTTCGTCCGATTGTTAATGTGCGTTTGTGCTCCAGCGCTCTTCTTTTTAAAATTTCCTGAAGTTCCAGAATTTTTTTTAGAAGGAGTTCTCCGGCGGTTTTCATTTGAAAGGAAAGCGCGGTATCGAGAATATCGGAAGATGTCATTCCGTAATGAATATGGCGCGACGCCGGTCCGATATACTCGGCGACGTTAGTTAAAAATGCAATTACGTCGTGTTTGGTTTCCGCTTCAATCTGCAAAATTCTTTCGACGTTAAAATCCGCTTTCTCTTTAATGATTTCAAAATCGTCAACGGGAACGTCTCCCGCTTTCACTCTTGCTTCCACCGCGAGCAGCTCTATTTTAAGCCAAGTCGAATATTTGAATTTATCTTCAAAAATTGCTCCCATTTCCGGAAGCGTGTATCTTTTAATCATGAAGTTTTTCCAGTTTCATTTTGAATGATTTTATTTTCCCGTCGCGCAGAACCTTAACGTTTATCTCATCTCCGGTTGAGTATTGATTAAGAATCGAAATGATTGAATTATCATCCGTAACGATAAACTTGTCGATTCCTACAATTATGTCGCTGACCAAAAGTCCGGCTTTTTGCGCGGGCGAATTCGGGGCGATACTCGTTATTATTACGCCTTTAGGAGAGGAGAGTTTGAAATATTTTGCAAGTCGTTCATCTATCGGTTGAATTTTAATTCCGGTCCAGAAATCCCTTTCTACTTTTCCGGCGTTCTTCAGCTGTTTAATTATTTTTTTTATTTTGTTTACAGGAATTGCGAAACCGACCCCAACGCTTCCAGCTCCGCTGTTAGGGGAATAAATCAAAGTGTTCATCCCGATTAATTCTCCGAGTACATTAACCAGCGGACCGCCGCTGTTGCCGGTATTAATCGCCGCGTCCGTTTGAATCATGTTGATGTAGAATCTGCCGCCTACTGCGTTTAAGTTCATTCCGGTTGCGCTTACAACGCCGACGGTAACGGTAGGTTTATCGTTTATTTCAAATAATCCGAAGGGATTGCCGAGCGCAATTACCCATTCGCCGATTAATATATTGTTCGAGTTTCCCATCTTGACATAAGGGAGATTCTTGCCGTTGATTTTCAAGAGGCATATATCCGTGGCATGGTCGGTCCCGATAATTTTTGCGGGATGCCTTGAACCGTCGGTCATTGTAACAATAACTTCCGAAGCGTCCCCCGCAACATGGTCGTTTGTAATAATATATCCGTCGGGCGAGATTATAACGCCGGAACCGAGAGCTTTAATTTCCTTCTGATAAATTCTGTCTCCGAAAAAGTAACGGAAAAGTGGATCGGCGGTAAAAGGATCGCGGTATTTTTTTACTTTTGTAACGTTAATGCCTACTACGGCGGGACTGACTTTTTGAACGGTTTTTGTTATTATTGTTTGTCTGTTCGAAAAAATCTTATCGTTTAATTCCGACTTAATTTTTAAACTGTCCTTAATATCTCTTGTATTCTCAGCCCCTTGCGGATGCGTAAACGCCGAAGTCGTGTCTGCTTCTACTACCTGTTTATTTTCCATTTGAGGATTTATATACTTAAAATAGATGTAGGAAAAACCGGCTGATACAAGCAGTATGGTAATTAAAGTCGAGTAAACTATTGTTTTGAATTTGTTCATTTATTTTTTCCTTAAAATTTTTTCTTTTTCATTTTTGAAATATTCTTTCAAAGGTTTGATATGTTTAACGAGTATTATAACAAGTAAAACAGAAATTGTTGCAGAAAAGTTAAAGACTGATTCCGGTTTGTAAATCGAATATTTGGAAAGAATATCTCCCGAAAAAATAACAAGCAGCGCCAGCAAAAATGTTGCCGAGACATTGGCAAAGTGCGTGTTTTTTTTGTAAACGTAAGTAATTATCCAGAGAAGAATCCACAGAGCGGGAATGACGGGAATAAAAAGAAGGGAGCCGCCGAGCGCCGTTGCGAGTCCGCGTCCTCCTTTGAATTTAAGCCAGACGGAAAAACAATGTCCCGCGACGGCAAATATCAAAGCCGTAATTAAAAGTAGAAATGAATTTCCGAAAAGGGCGCTTGTAAGATAAACGGCAAGAAGACCTTTAATAAAATCAATGATAAAAACCAGCGCTCCGGTAATTTTCGAGCCGGAGACTCTGAGCGCATTCATTGTCCCGACATTTCCCGTCCCTTCGCTTAAAATGTTAACGCCTTTGCGTTTCATCAGCAAATATGCGGTCGGAAAGGAGCCGATTAGGTAAGCCAATACTGCGATTAATAAAAAGTTCATATAATAAATTCTATTATTTTATATTTGCAATTCGTTTTAATTAGTAATAAACTTAAAATATTATTTCAAGAATTTTGGAGTTATAAAATGATAAATTTAATCGGTACTTTCAATGTAAAACCTTCCCTCCCCGAAAATTTAGAGCCGCTCCGCGAGATTGCCAATAATTTATATTGGGCATGGAATACAGACGCTACCGATCTTTTCCTCAGATTAGACAGAAAATTATGGAAGAAGCTTAATCACAATCCTGTGCAGCTGCTCGGGAAAGTCAGTCAGGAGCGTTTGCTCGAGGTTTCCAAAGACGACGGTTTTGTTTCGCACATGAACCGCGTTTATCTTCAAATGGAAGTTTATCTTAACGAGGTTACTTGGTACCAGAAAAATTTTGAGACTCACGATAAACCTTATATCGTTTATTTTTCGGCTGAGTTCGGACTGGCTGAAAGTTTACAGATTTATTCCGGCGGTCTCGGAGTTTTAGCAGGCGATCATCTGAAATCTTCCAGTGATTTAGGACTTCCGCTTGTTGGTATGGGATTGTGCTACAGAGAAGGCTACTTCCAGCAGTACTTAACGGCGGACGGCTGGCAGCATGAGCGGTACGAGAACAATGATTTTTATAATCAGCCGATGAAGCTGATTAAAGATAAAGATGGTAAAACGCTTAAGCTTTCGTTAAAGTTTCCCGGACGCGATGTTTATTTCCAGATTTGGAAAATTGACGTCGGTAGAATTCCGCTTTACTTGCTCGACACAAACGTAGCCGAGAATTCGTTGGAGGATAGAGATATTACGAAAACTCTGTACGGCGGCGATAACGAAACAAGAATTCAGCAGGAAATTCTTCTCGGTATCGGCGGAATGCGGGCTATCCACGCTTTGGAAATTCTTCCCCTTGTGTGTCATATGAATGAAGGACATTCGGCGTTCCTTTCTCTCGAAAGGATTCGTCATCTGATTAAAGATCACGGACTTACTTTTAACGAGGCAAAGGATATCGGCTTTTTCTCGAATATCTTTACCACTCACACTCCGGTGCCCGCAGGCATCGACGTTTTCCCGAATTCGTTGATGGAAAAATATTTCGGAAGATATTACCGTGAAGAACTCGGAATCGGAGATAAGGAGTTTTACAAACTCGGGACAATCATAAAAGAGAGGGAGCCGAGCGAATTCAACATGGCTCATCTCGCTATGAACATGGCAGGCTTTGTAAACGGCGTTAGTAAACTGCACGGAAAAGTTTCAAAAAAAATGTGGGTGGAAGGATTTAAGGAAATACCGTTCGATGAAATTCCCATAGATTATGTTACAAACGGAGTTCACACTTATTCTCATCTTTCGGGAGAAATGCACGAGCTTATGCTAAGATATATCGGGGAACGTTTTGACACCGATATCGACGATAAAAAACTTTGGGAAAGAATTGAAGATGTTCCGGACGAAGAACTTTGGAGAACTCACGAAAGGAGAAGGGAAAGATTAATCGCATTTGCAAGACGCAGATTAAAAGAGCAGGTTAAGGAAAGAGGCGGTTCCAAATCGGAACTTAACGCCGCAAACGAAGTGCTTGATCCTTCCGCGCTTACAATCGGATTTGCGAGAAGATTTGCAACTTACAAAAGAGGAAACTTGATTTTCAGAAATCTCGAACGCCTTGCCGGAATTTTATTCCATTCCGAAAAACCTGTTCAGATTATTATCGCGGGTAAAGCCCATCCCAAAGATGACGAAGGAAAACGGATTATTCAGGAGATTGTTAATTACGCCAAAGGGCATAATCTGCGCAAGCGAATTGTGTTCATCGAAAATTACGATATGAATGTTGCAAGATACATGGTTGAAGGGTGCGATGTTTGGCTGAATAATCCCCGCCGACCCATGGAAGCCAGCGGAACGTCCGGCATGAAGGTAATCGCCAACGGAGGATTGAACTTCAGCGTCCTTGACGGCTGGTGGGACGAGGCTTACAACCAGGATGTCGGCTGGAAAATCGGCAACGGCGAAGAGTACGCCGATATTGATTATCAGGATGAAATTGAAGCAAACGTAATTTACGACGTTCTGGAAAAAGAAATTGTCCCTCTTTTCTATGATAGAGGAAGCGACAATCTGCCGCGCGGCTGGATAAGTATGATGAAAAGCTCGATGAGCCAATTGGCGCCGGTATTTAATACAAACAGAATGGTTAAGGAATATTTCAATAAGTTTTATCTTAATTCTTATGAAAGAAGAAAACTGTTGATGCAGGATAAATGGAGAGAAGGTAAAAAGTTTTCCGCTTGGAAGAGTATGATTTATCAGAATTGGGATAAAATTTCGTGCGCGGGAATCGAATTCAATAACGGCTCGGAACATAAAGTGGGAGAAGAGAACCGCGTTACGGCAAAGGTTTTTCTCGGAGACCTTACTATCGAAGACGTTGACGTTCAGATTTATTACGGTAAGTTTGATGAAATTCAAGATTCCGAAAACAACAAGTTCGTTTCCATGACTCCGGTATCGACATCGGATGATAAAGTTGTTACTTACGAAGGAGTGATTGAGTGCGAAGATACGGGAAAATTCGGTTTTACGATTAGAGTTGTTCCCAAACACTCGCTGCTGATTAATCCTTTTGAACTCGGTTTAATCAAATGGGCTGAACCGAAATCATAAAAGCTAAAATTTAAATTAATTGATATGCCTTTGTAATGTTTACTTGATTTATAGAAAGCTTTGCATAACCTAATTTATTTGTCATTCTGATCCTCCGCCAAGGCGGAGCGGGAGAAGAATCTCAAAACCAGTAATAATACAGGATTAGAGATATTTCGGACGGCTTCCACCGTCCTCAATATGACAATTTTAGGTTCTGCAAAACCTTCTTATACTTAAAACAAGTTGGTTTGCGAAATTCAGTAATAGATCAACCTTCGAGGTTACAAGATTTAATTGGTAATTCGCTTGAACAAAACAATAAACGAATTTTCAATATTTGCTGAATGTTAAAAACCTCGAAGTTTTTTTTTAACCATTCCGGCTTTAGTATTCTTTAGTTGCAAAGGCGTTTTTTTTTAGAATTATTGTGATTAATTTCTTATTATCAGAATTTCGATAAATCATCAATTAAAATTTCATTCTTAATATTTATTTCTTAATTTTTAATTCTTAATTCTTAATACTTAATTGTGGCTTCCTTTATATGTCTATCTATTTATATAATCCGCCTATATTGGTGAAACGGATGTTTCATAATTTCGCTTGGGAATCGTCGAGCGACAAAATCCTTTTTTCTTTTGACGACGGACCGAATCCCGGAACGACGGAAATAATTTTAAGTTCGTTGAAAAAGAAAAATATTAAGGCGTTGTTTTTTTTAGTCGGAGAAAATGTAAAACGTTATCCTGAACTGGTTAAAATGATTTTGGAAGATGGTCATCAGATTGGGAATCACACAATGCGTCATTCTGTTTTAACAAGATTGAACAAATCGGAAAGAGAGGAAGAAATCGGGGCGGTGCAAAAAATTTTGTCTGAGGATTTCAATTATAAAGTAAATTATTTTCGTCCTCCGCACGGTAGATTTCCTCTAAATTTGTCCAAGCAATTAAACCGGTTCGGACTTAAAAATGTGATGTGGTCACTTTTAACTTACGATTACAAAAACGATTTTACGGTTGTAAAAAAATCCGTTGATAAATATCTAATGAAAAATTCGATATTGGTTTTTCACGACAGCAGAAAATCAAGCGGGATTATTGAAGAATCAATTAACTATGCAATTAATCAAGCTGAGAAAAATAATTTTGAAATTGGAAGCGCTGAAGAATGTTTGAACTGATTTTTCTAATAATTGTTTCGGCTTATTTTATTCAAACAGCCCTTTTTATGATTGGCGCTTACAAGCGTTATGACAAAATCCCTTATGATAAATTACCGACCGCTTCTGTTATTGTTGCGGCAAGAAATGAGGAAGACAATATTCTCGAATGCGTCGCTTCGCTTTCTGAACTTGAATACCCGGAAGGAAAACTTGAGGTTATTATAGTAGATGATGATTCGACCGATAAAACTTATTCGATTGTAAGGGACTTTATTAAGGACAAAAATAATTTCAAACTTATTAAACCGAACGAGAGGATTGCCGAAAAGCCGGGCAAAGCAAACGCATTGGCTAACGGTATTAAAAACTCAACGGGCGAGATTATTTTAACAACCGACGCCGATTGCATAGTTCCCAAAACGTGGGCTGCAACTCTCGCTTCATATTTTAAGGATGACGTCGCTTTTGTGGGAGGATTTACCACTCAGAAAAACAGTAAAACTTTTGAAGGAATGCAGGCGTTGGATTTTGTTTATTTGCTGACGGTTGCGGCGGGAACAATTAATTACGGAATTCCCGTCAGCTGTATCGGAAATAATATGTCCTTTACGAGAAAAGCGTACGACGAAATCGGTGGCTACGCGGCAATCCCGTTTTCCGTTACCGAAGATCTTGCTCTGATTCAGAAAATTCATGCGCTGAAAAAATATAAAACAATTTATCCGTTAGATAAAGATGCGCTTGTTATTTCCAAGCCGCTTGATTCCGTTAAGTCCATTTACCGCCAGAAAAAACGTTGGGGCGTCGGCGGATTAAAAACGGATTTTGCCGGTTTTCTGATTATGGCGACCGGTTTTTTAACAAATTTATTTACCATCCTTTCGCTGTTTTTTTATTCTCCGGTAATTCTCGAAATTCTTTTCTTCAAGCTGATTTCAGATTATCTTCTGCTTTATTCGTCAAATAAAAAATTAGGACTTTCAATCAAACTTTCCGATTATGCCGCATTTGAAATATATTACACAATTTATGTAATCATTTTGCCTATTGTCGTTGCCGTAACGAGAAAAGTAGATTGGAAAGGAAGAAAGTACTGATGCTTCTTCTCTGCAATTATTATGTAACATACCGCTGCAACGCTTATTGTGAGTTTTGTGAATTTGCCGCGCACGGAAAATATAAAGATACTCCGCATGCTTCTCTTGAAGATTTTATCCGGAACACAAACGAACTGAAGAAACTCGGAGTAAAGTTTATCGACTTAACCGGCGGCGAGCCATTGTTAAATCCCCATATTGTCGAAATGACAGAACATGCGAGGGCATTGAAAATGCAGACAAGCATTACGACGAACACTTTGCTTTATTCCAAGTATGCCGAAAAGTTGGCGGGGAAGGTAAACCTGCTTCACTTCTCGCTTGATTCTCCCGACGAGGATGAGCATAATAAAATACGAGGAGTTGAGAGTTACAAATCGGTTTTCGAATCTATTGAATTGGCAAAATCGCTCGGAGAATTCCCCGATATTCTTTTTACGGTTACAAATGAAACATACAAAAAACTTCCGCGCATGTACGATATAGCCGTTAAGCATGATTTGATTCTTCTTGTAAATCCGGTTTTTTCTTATTTCGGTAATCCCGGGTTATCCCTTGAGGCTCTTGATTTTATTGAGGATTTCGTACAAGGCAAGAGCAACGCCTATCTGAACAAGGCTTTTATCGATTTGCGGCGCGACGGAGGCAATCATATCGAAAGCCCAAAGTGCAAAGCTGTATCGAGAGTTATGGTTATTTCGCCGATGAATGAAGTCGTACTTCCGTGCTACCATTTTATGCGGAAAACGATTCCGATTAAAAAATCAATTGCCGATGTTATCAAAAGCGATGAATATCAATATTATAAATCAATGGAAGGGCGGTTTGATTTCTGCGAAGGGTGTGCGGTTAACTGTTATTTCGAGCCTTCATTCGCTTTTCCTACTGATAAATATGCGGTAGCCGCATTGCCGAGTAAGATTAAGTACGGTTATCAAAAATTAGTTAAGCAGAAAATCAAGAAACTGCTGAAATAAATTATTTTTCTTTTAGATTGATTTCCCGTTACATCTTAAATATATTTTGATTCTTAATCATTGAATTTGGTAATTAAATATGACAGATTATTCGGGATACAAAAGCTTTGCTAAAATAGCCGCTTGGTTCACATTTATATATATTATTCTATTCCAATTTATTTTACCTCCAAACCAGATTTTACCTTCGCCCGCTTCCATGATAGACTCGCTCGGGACTCTTTTTTCCGAGTACTATTTTATTAGCGCAATCGGGCTAACGGCGCTTCTTGTCGCGCTAATTCCGATTTTGGGTTTCCTTTGCTGTTATGTTACGAGGTATTACAGTCCTAAGTTGTTTTTAACATACGACCTAAGCTCAACGCTTCTTTTTTCTTTTCGTTTTTTCTCATATGTTTTTCTTATGCTCTTTATGATTTATTGGTTCGGAAGTTCATGGATTGCAGAGCTTGTTTTTCTGATGCTTGTGGCGGGATTGGAGCAGAAAATATTTCTTGCCTCCGAAGTCAGGAAAATCAATAAAGATTATTTTTATACGCTGAAATCTTTAGGGCTGACGGAGAAAGAAATAATAAGAGATGTTGTAAGCAAGTTATTAAAGCCCTATGTTTTTGAAAAGATTCATATGCTCTTCCTTTTGTCATGGGGCTGGGCGCTTATTTACGAAATGATTTCCGGCAGTTACGGAATGGGAGCGCTGATGCTGCAAGCGTTAAAATACAACGACCTTTCAATTCTTACTTTATCGATTGTGATAATGATAGTTGTTATTTATGTTTCGGGTTTGCTCTTTAAATTAATTGAATACAAAATTATAAGTTGGATACCTGATGAAATCAAATAAAGTTGTTCTTGAAGCTAAATCTTTAACTAAAGATTATGTAGATAACACCGGATATAAAATTCGCTTATTCGAAGACCTTTCGTTTACAATACACGAAAACGAGTTTACCGTTATCCTTGCTCCTTACGGCTCGGGAAAATCAACGCTGTTGAAAATCCTGTCACGAACCGAAACAGATTTTGAAGGCGAAATAATTAAATCGGATGAAAGAATTTCCGCGTTAATTGCTGATACGCCGACATCGCTTCAATGGAAAAGCGTTAAGGAAAATATAAAGTTTACCGCAAAAGAAGTTTCGGAAAGGGAAGTTCAAAAGGCAATAGACGCCGTCGGGCTAACCGGCTACGAAGATTTTTCTCCTCATTCGAAAAGTTACGGATTCCGCTTGAGGATTGAGCTTGCCCGCGCACTGGCAAAGAATCCACTGATTGTATTGATTGATGACGCTCTTGATAATATCGATGATGAGAAGACCCGGTTTGAATTATTGGTAAAACTCAGAGAGCTTAATAAAATTTACGACAAGACTACATTTCTTTTCGCAACAAATAACTTAACCGACGGTTTGTTTTTATCCGATAAATTACTGCTGATGAGCAAACATCCCGGAAAAATAATTGAACGGTACGAAATTCCTTTGCCGGAAGAAAGAGACGCGTCAATGTTGGATTCAAAAGAGTTTTTGGAATTGAGAAACTCAATTCTTAAAAGATATAAAGAGGCAAATGATAAATTTTTGACGGTGAAAATTTAGTAGAACAGCCGACAATTGATAATTAAGAGAAGGCTTTGCAAAACCTAATTTATATGTCATTCTGAATGGAGCGAAGAGAAATGAATGAAACTCGGACTTAGCGTGAAGTAACTTATAATTTTAATAATATATTTTTTGTGAAAGTTTAGAAAAAAATCAGGACATTTTACAGATGAAAGAAAAAATTGATTATTTGGAAAGTTTAAGAGAAAAAGCAAGATTAGGCGGAGGCGCCGATAAAATAGCAAAGCAACATGAAAAAGGTAAATTTACAGCGCGCGAAAGAGTGGATTTGCTTCTTGACGAAGGTAGTTTTGACGAACTCGATATGTTCGTCGAAAGCCGCGCAACAGATTTCGGATTGGATAAAAAGAAAGTCCCCGGCGATGGAGTTGTAACCGGATTCGGAAAAATCAACGGAAGAGTTGTTGCGGTTTTTAGTCAGGATTTCACAGTCTTCGGCGGCTCGTTGTCGGAAGCCCACGCCGAGAAAATCTGCAAAATAATGGATTTGGCAATGAAGATGGGAATACCGATAATCGGTTTGAACGATTCCGGCGGCGCTCGAATTCAGGAAGGCGTTGTTAGTCTCGGCGGTTACGCCGATATTTTTCTCCGTAATACTTTGGCTTCCGGAGTTGTTCCGCAAATCTCGGCAATACTCGGACCAAGCGCAGGTGGCGCGGTTTATTCTCCCGCAATTACAGATTTTATTTTTATGGCTCGAGGAACAAGCTACATGTTTGTAACGGGCCCGAACGTTGTAAAAACGGTAACTCACGAAGAGGTTTCGTTTGAAGATTTGGGCGGCGCCGATACGCACGCATCCAAAAGCGGCGTAGCTCATTTTGCTTTTGATAATGAAATTGAAGTAATTGAAAATATACGAAAGCTGATAGATTTTATTCCTCAGAACTGGAAAGACCGTGCGCCGGAAACAGATTTTGATTTTGCGCAGGATTTAATCGTTCCCGAACTTAACAACATCGTCCCTGAAAATCCAAACAAACCTTACGATATGAAGAAGGTAATAAATCTTCTTATTGACGACGGCGATTTTATGGAAGTCCATGCCGAGTATGCGGAAAACATCATAGTCGGTTTCGCAAGGATGGGAGGAGTTTCAATCGGGATAATAGCAAACCAGCCCGCTTCTCTCGCCGGTGTGCTTGATATTAATTCATCCAAGAAGGCGGCGCGGTTCGTTCGTTTCTGCGATGCTTTTAATATTCCGCTTTTAGTTTTGGAAGACGTTCCGGGATTTTTGCCGGGCACCGAGCAGGAGTGGAACGGAATTATCAGCAACGGAGCGAAATTGTTATTTGCATTCAGTGAAGCTACGGTTCCTAAAGTTACGGTAATTACCCGTAAAGCTTACGGCGGCGCTTACGATGTGATGAACTCCAAACACATTCGAGGCGATTTTAACTTTGCCTGGCCGACCGCCGAGATTGCGGTTATGGGCCCGAAAGGAGCGGTTGAGATTATATTCAATAAAGAAATTAAAAATGCCGAGAACCCGGAAGAAAAATTGGAAGAAATGATAAACACTTATCGTGAAAAATTTGCCAATCCGTTCATTGCGGCTTCAAGAGGTTATATAGACGATGTTATCGAACCTTCCGAGACAAGAAAAAAATTGGTGAATGTTTTTCAGCTGCTGAAAACAAAAGTCGATTCCAATCCGAAGAAAAAACATTCGAATATACCGTTATAAATAAATTAAATTGAAAAAGAAGAAAAAACTTTCAATTGGGATTTGATTTTTTTCTAAAAATTCTTTATTGTTGTGCGTCATTCACAAAGAAAATAGTTTTAAATAATATATATGTGTCTCGATATACTGTTTTTTATTTTTATGTAAGGACTTGATGTAATAATCTGTTTCATTTTTTTGTTTTGAATTTACGGCTTTACAGCCATTTAATAAAAAAATAAAAAGAACTTTTAATGGAAGAAGCAGAACTACATCTATTTTTATTGCCTATTTTTTTTACTCTTCACCATATCCATAGCCCGGGTTGCCAACTCCATAGTTCTAATAAACATTGTAATCAACATTTCAAGTATTTAACAGTCTTGTTCTTCCAATTTCAGACCTCTTTCCCATAATTTAATCAGCAAACTCCTAACCCAATTAACATATAACAACTAATTATTTATCAATTAATTCGGAGGCTTAAATGTCTGAAGAAACACGTCTTGTTGATACTACCGCCAATCCGGCTCCCTTAGGATTAATGGGATTCGGTATGACAACAGTATTATTAAATCTTCACAATGCGGGAATTTACAACCTCGGCACGATGGTGCTTGCAATGGGAGTATTTTACGGCGGTTTAGCGCAAATCTTTGCCGGTTGGATGGAATGGAAAAAAGGCAATACTTTCGGAACAACCGCATTTACTTCATACGGACTTTTCTGGTTAACTCTTGTCTTTTTGATTTTGGGCGGAAAACATGGTTGGTTCAATGCGGCAACAGAAGGAGGAATGGTTGCATATCTCTTTATGTGGGGACTCTTCACATTTGTTCTTTGGATTGCAACATTAAAACATAACAAAGCTCTTCAAACTGTATTCCTTACTTTGTGGATTTTATTCTGGTTGTTGGCTATAAAAGATGCTACAGGCAGTGCGGTTATTGGCGTTATTGCAGGCTGGGAAGGACTCTTCTGCGGTTTGTCAGCGGTTTATTTAGCGTTGGCTCAGGTCGTTAACGAAACTTACGGCAAAACTGTAATGCCGATAGGGGAATAAACTATTTTTTGAATTTTAATCAGGAGTTACAATGGACGAAAACGAAATCAAAAAAAATGAAAATGAGGATGTAGTTTCCGAAGCGCAGATTGCTGTGCATTGGAAAGAGGAAGAATACTTCGAACCTCCGGTGCATTTTATCGCTCAGGCAAATTTGACTGACGAAAATGTTCTTGAAAAATTCAGCGAAAAGAATTTTCCGGAGTGTTTTAAAGAATATGCCGATATGCTCGATTGGTATGAATATTGGCATACAACGCTTGACAGTTCAAATCCTCCCTTCTTCAAATGGTTTGTAGGCGGAAAATTAAACGCTTCTTATAACTGTATTGATCGTCATCTCCCTAAATATAAAAATAAAACCGCGCTACATTTTGTCCCGGAACCGGAAGATGAACCGATTGTTCACATGACATTCCAGGAATTGTATGTTAAAGTTAACGAGTTTGCCGCCTTACTGAAATCCTACGGATTGAAACGCGGCGATACAGTTACGCTTCATATGCCGATGATTGCTGAGCTTCCGATTACGATGCTTGCATGCGCAAGAATAGGCGTTATTCATTCGCAGGTATTTTCCGGATTTTCCGGCAAAGCTGCAGCTGAAAGAATTGTAGATGCAAAGAGTAAAATATTAATTACAGCAGATTCTTACTATCGTGCCGGCAATTTGATCGATCATAAAGAAAAAGCCGACATAGCTTGTGATTTGGCTGAAAAAGAAGGCCAGCACGTCGAACACGTTCTTATTTGGGAAAGATATCCGGGTAAATATTCCGCAGATACTCCTCTCGTAGAAGGACGCGACGTATTGGTAAATGATAAAATAAAAGAATTCTATCATCAGGAAGTTGAACCGGAAAAGATGAACGCGGAAGAAACATTATTCTTGATGTACACATCCGGTACAACCGGCAAACCGAAAGGCGCACAGCACTCAATCGGCGGTTACATGGCTTATGTTACAGGCACTTCAAAATATATCCAGGATATTCATCCTGAAGATGTTTACTGGTGTATGGCTGATATCGGCTGGATTACGGGACATTCTTACATTGTTTACGGTCCTCTCGCTCTTGCCGCATCATCGGTTATTTTTGAAGGCGTTCCTACTCATCCGGACGCCGGAAGACCTTGGAGAGTGGCGGAAGAATTGGATGTAAATATTTTCCATACTTCGCCGACGGCAATCCGCGCCCTTCGGAGAATAGGTCCTAACGAACCTTCGAAATACAAATATCACTTTAAACATATGACTACCGTAGGCGAACCTATCGAGCCGAACGTATGGCGCTGGTATTATAACGAAGTCGGTAAAAAAGAAGCCGTTATTGTTGATACGTGGTGGCAGACAGAGACAGGCGGTTTCTTGGCATCAACGGTCCCCGCTATTCATAAGATGAAACCGGGAAGCGCAGGACCCGGCGTACCGGGAATTTATCCTGAAATTCTTGACGAAAACGGCGAACCCTTGCCGCGCGGTAGCAACAAAGCGGGTAATATTGTAATCAGAAATCCGTGGCCCGGAAGAATGCTTACAATCTGGGGCGACGACGAAAGATTCAAGAATCAATATTACGCTCGCTACAACAGCGACCCGAACAGTAAGGACTGGCATGATTGGCCATACTTTGCCGGCGACGGCGCGGTTGAAGCTCCGGACGGATATTTCCGTATCCTTGGTCGTATTGACGACGTTATTAACGTTGCAGGTCACAGACTCGGAACTAAAGAGCTTGAATCCGCAGCGCTGATGGTTGACGAAGTCGGCGAAGCCGCGGTAGTTCCTGTTCCCGACCCGATTAAAGGCGTTAAACCGCATGTATTTGTTTCGCTGAAACCGGGTATTGAAGCAACTCCCGAACTGGAGCAAAAAGTAACGGATACATTAGCTTCGGAAATCGGACCGATTGCAAAACCGGGAAGAGTTTGGATTGTTCCCGATATGCCTAAAACCCGTTCCGGTAAAATCATGAGACGCGTTTTGGCGGCTATAGCAGATAATAAGGACCCGGGCGATATAACTACCTTAGCCAACCCACAAGTCGTGGATGAAATTAAGAAGATGGCATAATTTCATTGGCTATTTCATTTAAGAGGCTTCTTTTTGAAGCCTCTTTTTTTTATCACAAAAAATTCCTTATTTTTAAATCAATAAATAGGGTCTCTAAATGTTTCGAATAATACCGGAAGGCAAAAATTTTAGCGAGCATGTTTTGCTCAAAAACGGTCAGGGAGTATTGTTCCGTCCCTTTGACGAAAAAGATTTTCCATTAGTCGAAAAGTTTATGAACGGAATCTCAAAGGAAAATTTGAGAATGCGCTTCATGGCTTCGATGTCCTACGTACCCAAAGAGTTAATCCAAAATATGTGTTACGGCGATTTTAAGGAATCGGGCTGTTTGATTGCAATGATTGGGGAAGAAGACGATCGCGAGATAATAGGAATCGGGAATTACATCTCAACCGGAAACGGAAGAACCGCCGAGGTGGCTTTTATTGTTAACGATTCTTATCACGGACTCGGAATAAGTTCTCTTTTGTTGGAAAGATTAGCCGGATTGGCGGCGGCAAACGGTTATGTTGAATTGGAAGCCGAAGTGCTCCCGGAAAATCAGCCGATGCTGCATGTATTTAAGAATTCGGGATTGCAATCGCATCAGGTTTGGAGTTCCGACACCGTTCACATCGAACTTCCGGTAAAAGGAGGAGCCGCAACTTGGAGGCGCGCTGAATTATTGGAAAGAATTTCCGTTGCAAACTCATTAATGCCGCTTCTTCGCCCAAAAGTGATTGCGGTTATAGGAGCGTCGCGCGACAGCGCCTCTTTGGGACATATGATTTTCAGAAATATTTTGCACAACGGATTTACCGGAACGGTTTATCCCGTTAATCATGAGGCGGATTCAGTTAACGGAGTTAAAGCGTACTCGGCAATAAAAGATATTCCCGAAAGAATTGATTTGGCGGTTATTTCCGTTCCAGCGGATAACGTCCTTGAGGTTTCCGAAAAAGCAATTAAGCACGGCGCAAAAGGTCTGCTTGTTGTTTCGGCAGGTTTTGCCGAAGCCGGTGAGGAAGGAAAAATTCGCCAGAAGAAACTTGTGGAATTGGTTAGGGCAAACGGCGTGCGTCTTCTCGGTCCGAGTTGCCTCGGTTTAATAAACACCGATACGGAAGTGAGATTAAACGCGAGTCTTGCCCCCGGGTTAGGTAAAAACGGAAACGCGGGTTTTTTCTCGCATTCAGCCGCGCTCGGTTTGGTTATCCTTGAATATGCTATGGATAAAGGACTTGGCTTTACTACTTTTGTTTCGGCGGGAAACAGAGCGGATGTTTCGGGAAATGATTTGCTGCAATACTGGATGGAAGATTCCAATACAAAAATGGCGATTCTTTATCTCGAAACTTTTGGAAATCCGCGTAAATTTGTGAGAATTGCAAGAAGGATGACGCACAAAAAACCGATCCTCTGCGTTAAGAGCGCAAAGAGTTCAGCCGGGCGCAAAGCCGCCGAAGAAAAAAGCGGAGAGCTTTCAGGCGGAGCAAGGGAAGTGGAAGCGTTGTTCAGCCAAACCGGAACAATATTAGCGGAAACTTTGGACGAACTTTTTGATATTGCGCTTGTAATCGGAAGTCAGCCGCTTCCTAACGGCAAAGGGGTTTCGATAATTGCGAACTCAGCCGGAATGGCGACGATATTTGCCGATGCGAGCGAAGCAAACGGACTTGAAATTAAAGGTCCGGGCTTGGTTAATTTGGGAGCATTTACTAACGCCGAAAATTACGAAGAAAAAGTTTACGAAGCGTTATTGAACGAAGAGGTCGATTCGCTTCTTGTCGGGTATGCGTGCGTTGGAGTTTGCAGCACAGAGCCAGTCGCGGAAGCGATTAAACGGGGCGTTTGCAAAGCAGAGCAGGAGACTAATATTTTCAAGCCGGTATTACTCTGTCTGATGGGTGAAACCGGTACAATCAGAATGGATTCGGAATTTATAACGGGCGGACGGGAATTTCCCTCTTTCAGATTCCCCGAAATAGCCGCACGCGCTCTCGGAAAAGTTGTGAAATACGTAGAGTATAAAAAACAGCCTCTCGGAAAAATCGCATGGTATGACGATGTCAGCGCCACCGAGGCAAGACTTTTAACGCAGGAAGTTCTTGCAAATAAAGGGGAAGACGGGCTTGTAAGTCCGGATGAAAAAATTGCGGCTGAGATATTTAAGAAATTCAATATTTATATCTCGGAAGATGGTAATGAAGATAGTCTGATAATCAAAGTCCGTTCCGACAAATTATTCGGTCCTTTGATTAAAGTTTCGGACGGAAAAGGGAAGACGCTTACGCGGATTACTCCTTTAACCGATAGAGATATATCGGAAATAAAGAGTGATTTCGGGATAGAGGATAATGAAGGAGTATGGGAAACTTTGGGAAAAATATCGCAGATGATTGAGGAACTTCCGTGGTTATGGGAGATGGAAATCTCCGCGGTATTGAGCGATACTCCAAAAATATCGGGAGATATTAAAATGACGTTTAACGCCAACGCTAAATCAAGACCAGATTATTAAGGAGCCGATATGTTAATTAATGAAATCATGCATAAGAATCCATACACGGTACAATCGTCAACATCGCTTTGCGACGCTTACAGATTGATGAATGAGAAGCACATAAGGCATTTGCCGGTTATGGAGGAAGAAACATTAGTCGGAATAATTACCGACAGAGATTTGAGACTTGCAACAAGCAGACTTACGGAAACTCCTTTTGACCCTTCCGCTAAAGTTAGCGAAGTTATGATTTCGCCGGTTGAAACCACCTACCCTACAAATCCTGTCGAGGTTGCCACACAGTTAATGCGGGAAAAGAAGATAGGATGTTTGCCGGTTCTCGAGAATGAAAAACTTGTAGGAATAATTACGGCTGTAGATTTGCTTGACGCTCTTCTTAAATTAACAGGCGTACATAAACCTTCGGGACGATTAGAGGTTCGATTAACAAATAAACCGGGACAATTAGCCAAGATTGCGATGATATTAGCGGAACGGAAAATCAATATTCATTCGATTTTAACTTATCCCGATAAAGAGGATAAATCGCGGCTTGTTTTGAGAGTGAACACAATGGAGATAAAAACGTTAGCGTCGGAAATATGTAAAGAAAATATTGAAGTCATTTGGCCCCCTCATATATCATGTGCAAAGTAATTTATCACCCGAAATATTCCCTCTATAATCTTGGCGAAGGACATCCGTTCAGTCCTTTGCGTAGTGAAATGGTTATCGATTTGCTTGAGGAACTTGGCGTAATGAAAGCTCCCGAAGTTCCCGAACCCGCTACGCCGGAAGAACTTAGGCAGATTCACTCCAAGGATTACATTGATGCTGTGGAAAAAGCAAGCGCGGGAGAAACCGTTCCCAATATTGACAAATACGGTTTGGACACACAAGATAATCCTGTCGTGAAAGATATGGCTCTCGGAGCAAGATACATTTGCGGCGGAACTAAACTTGGCGCTCAATTACTCCTCGAAGGAAAAGCAAGGAGAGTTCTGCAGTTCGGCGGCGGTTTGCATCATGCGCATTACGACAGCGCAGCGGGATTTTGTCTCTATAATGATTTGGCTTTGGGAATTAGGGAGATGACTAACCGTGGCTGGAACGTTGCTTACCTTGATTTGGACGTTCACCACGGAGACGGCGTCCAGGAAATTTTTTATACGGACGAACATGTAATGACAATTTCGCTTCATGAAACGGGAGAGTTTTTATTTCCGGGGACCGGCTGGATTCATGAACTCGGGAAAGGAATGGGAAAATCCCTTAAACTTAATCTCCCGCTTCAGCCTTTTACGGAAGGGGAATCTTATATGAGCGTAATAGAGAAAGCCGTCGTCCCGGCGTTGTCGTGGTTTCGTCCCGATGCGCTGGTAGTGCAAGCCGGAGCTGATCCGCACTACAGCGATCCGCTTGCCGATTTGATGTTGACTACTCAAGATTTTGAAGTTTTGTATCGGCGAGTTCTTGAACTTGCCGAAAAATATACTAAGGGAAATATTCTGATCACTTTCGGCGGCGGATATTCAGTAACTGCCACTACAAGGATTTGGGCTTTAATCTATCATATTATTTTCGGCTTGGATTTGCCTGAAAAACTTCCCGAAGCTTGGCGGCAAAAATGGTCGAAACACGTTAAAGGTGAAATGCCGGAATTTCTCCATGATCCGCCGAATCCTTATATGGAAATTCCGAGAAAGCCTGAAATTGAAAGTCAGAACAAAGAGGTTGTCAGACGATTGTTAGATGCGGTTTCAACCGATTGGTGGTAGAGCGAAACAGAAAAATTATTCTCCGGTTACAAAATCATAGAAGTTAACGAGCTAAAACTCAAGCGTAAATTATCGGCATTTTTAGTAAAAAAATCTTTTGGGACATTAATAATTTCCCATATTTTATGATTCGGTTCGGGGATTAAATTGTCCCCCGGATATCCGAGACTTAAACTGCGGGCGTAAATATCTCCGAGGTGAACAATGGCGACCGATTTATCCAAAACGCCGTCAATCATTCCGATATTGTGGTATGAGATTATGTTTACAATTTTTTTCGACTGCGACCAATATTCCGCAAGAACTCCGCCAATATAGGCGTGATCAAATCCCAGAATTTCCTTTTCTACTTGTGTGACGGTTTTTTCACCCGGATTGTAATTCTCAAATACTTTTTGATATTCTTCCGTGAAGTAAATCATTAAGACCAGTTTCCCTACGTCGTGTAAAATTCCCCCGAGGAATGCATTGTCACTTTCGGAAGGCGAGACGGCGTCGGCAATTATTTTGGAAGCGGCGCCTACCGCAATGGAGTGTTTCCAAAAGTCTGTAATTTTTAAGTGGGGAAAGAGAGTATCCATTTTTAAAACATTAATGACCGAAAGCGCCAAAACAATATTTCTGATTTCAATCAATCCGAGCTGCATAACGGCTTGCCGGATGCTGTCAATTCTTCCCGTTAAACGAAAAATAGGGCTGTTGGCAATTCTTAAAACTTTAAGCGCCGTAGCTTGATCCAGAGAGATTACATTCGCAATATCGGCGGAAGTGGAATGAGGATCTTCCAAAACGGCTAACAGCTTTTGATAAATTGTGGGAAGGGTCGGAATGGTTTCAATCTTTTTGATAAGCTCTTGTTCGGTCAATTTAATCCTCTTTTTTTTCTTTGTGAGTTAAATCAAGAATTGCAGCTTTTATTAAATCCTTTTCCTGTTCGTTGACGGGTTCCCATTTAACTTTTTTCTTAACTATTTCTTTTGCTTCTTCCAAAGAATACTTTTCCATAAAACCAACATTAATTTAAGACAATAAATAAAAGAATAAATTCAGTTTTTTAACTTATCAATAAAATATTTAATAAGAAAGGCTGTAATTCCCCAAATAGTTTCATATTCGGTACGATAGGCATAAACCGGGTATGAAATTCCCGAACGTTTCAGACTGTATTTTTCGGGTAAGTTTAATTTATCGGCGGGAAAGGTTACAATTTTATTCCCGTCTTTTATTGAAAAAGGGGAGATTTCCACATTCATACTGTATTTTTCAGGCGGCGTATTTATGAAATATTCAAGCGGAACAAGAAAAACCGACTCAACCTCATCCTTGTTTATATTCAGTTCTTCAATCGATTTTATTTTAATGATTCCTACGTATGCGTCAACGGAAAAACCGGTTACATTTACAAACGTTCCCAGCGCGCCGAGATATTTTATTTTCTCCCTTTCCACGCCGAGTTCTTCTATTGTTTCCCTCAGAGCCGTTTCGGAGTTAGTTTCGTCGCCGTCAACCCTGCCGCCGGGGAAGCAGACTTCGCCGCCCTGTCTGATGTTTTGAGAGCGAATCTCAAACAGCAGAAAATCTTTTTGTTTTATTCGAACTATCGGAATCAAAACCGCCGAGTTGTAGAAATATGATTTATTCATAATTTCCGGAGTTTTCGTCAGCTTTGATTTTATCGTTCTAATGTTAATCAATTTTCATAATCATTTATTGCTAAAAAAGACTATTTGTATTAACTTTATTAATTAATAATTGAGAATTATCTAAGTTGAATCAAACAATAAATATATTAAATTTCTTACTTTTATTACTCTACTTTTCGGTTTTTTATTCCTATTTTTTGGATTTTAAAAGAGACGATAAAAAATTTTTTGTCGTCAAAAGGGTACTGTTATTCGTAACAATTATTTACAGCGCGGTTTTTCTTACAATTCTTTCTCTGCAATTAGGACATTTGCCGATAACGAATAAGTTTGAAATCTTTTCTCTGATTTCATTTTCCGTACTCTTTACCTATTTTTTATTGGAGCTTCTTTCCGATATCCGGGGAACTGGCTTTTTTATTGTAGGAATCGGTTTGATTTTTCAGATTATTTCGGTCCTCTTTTTTAAGATGGAAACAGAAGTGCCGGATGCTCTGAAAAATTTTCCTCTAAGTTCGCACGTCGTAACTGCAATATTATCCTACACAGCTTTCTCCATTTCATCGGCATACGCTCTGATGTACATTGTACTCTTCAAAAAACTTAAAACAAGCCGGTTTGATATGTTTTTTCAAAAACTTCCCAATTTGGAAATTTTGGAGAAACTCGCCTTTTTATCATCTTTAATCGGATTTATTCTTCTCACTTTTTCCGTAATCATAGGATTAATTTGGCTTCCGCGCGTTTTCAGTAATTTCAGTTATTTCGACCCGAAACTGGTCTCGACCGTTCTGGTTTGGATTTTTTACGGCGTTACTATTTTTATTAAGTTTTTTGGAAATCTGTACGGTAAGAAGTTAATACTTTTTTTGCTTCTTGATTTTATTGTTGCCGTTTTGGCTGTTGTGACTTCGAGCGTCCTTCAAAGCTCGTTTCACACTTTTGGATGAAAGGTTAATCTTGCATGAAAATAATCGGAATAAGTTTAAATCACAATACATGTGACTTAAACCTTCGCGAAGCCGTTTATCTTAACGATGAAGAAAAATCCAAATTAATTTATCTTCTGAAGGATAAATATTTAAGCGAAGGGATTGTCATTTCCACATGTAATCGTACGGAAATTTACGGGGTTACGGTTTCGCCGGAAATTTCCGCAAAAGATTTACGCGATGCGATACTTAAGATTAAACCCCAAATTGAAGTAAAGGAACAGAATTATCTTCCTATGTTTGCTTGTTCCGCCGTTAATCATTTGCTGAAAGTCGCTACGGGTATCGATTCCATGATTGTAGGCGACAGTCAGATATTGGGGCAAGTTAAGGATGCGTTCCTTTTTTCGGAAGAGCATGATTTTCTTAAATCGATTTTTCACAGACTGCAGCTTGTAACGCTGAAAACCGGGAAGCGCGCAATCCTTGAAACTATGATTGGCAACGGAGCCGTTTCAATCAGTTACGCCGCGATAAAAGTTATCGAAAAAATTTTTAATAATCTCGAAACAAAAAACGCTTTAATAGTCGGAGCAGGGGAAACCGGAGAACTGGCGGCGGTTCATCTTAAAGATAAAAACGTGCGTGAACTTGCAATTACAAACCGGACAGAAGAACGGGGAAAAGCCCTCGCCGGAAAAGTCGGCGGTAAATTTCTCCATTTTCACGATTTTAGAAGCGAGCTTCATAAATACGATATCATAATAAGCGCGACGAGCGCCAACGATTACATTTTACATTTTGAAGATTTTAAAAAGGCGATAAAAAAACGGAAAGGGAATCCGGTTGTGGTTATGGATATTGCGATTCCTCGCGATATCGATCCGAAAGTCGCAGGAATTGACGAGATTTTTTATCATGATATTGATTCCTTAAAGGTAATCGTCGAAAGTAATCTTGAAAAGCGAAAAAAAGAAATACCGAGAGTAAAAGAAATTATCGAGCATGAAGCCGTCGGGTTTTTTGCATGGTATAATACTCTGGAAATCTTGCCTACGTTGAAATTGTTCCGTGAGTTTTTTGAGGAAATACGCTCGGATGAAATGGAAAAAATAAGTCATAAATTTGATGAGCGTCAGCTCGAAAAAATAGATAAAATGACAAAAAGATTAATCGGGAGAGTTTTGCATAATCCCACTTTGGAGCTTAGACATCTATCTGAAAACGGTAAAGATTACGAAAAGGCGGCGGAGTACTCGCAAATAATTCGCGAACTTTTTAAACTTGAAGAGAAATAAATATGGGAAAGAAAAAGAAATTAATTATCGGTACGCGTTCAAGCGATTTGGCTTTGTGGCAGGCTAATTATGTAAAAAAAGAACTTGAAAAAAAGCTGAAAGGCGTTGATGTTGTTTTGAAAAAGATTTCAACCAAAGGGGATAAAATCCTTGATGTTTCATTATCTAAGATTGGAGACAAGGGGCTTTTCACCAAAGAACTTGAAGTTGCGCTTTTAAATGGTGAAATTGATCTGGCTGTTCACAGTTTAAAAGATTTGCAGACTGAACTTCCGGAAGGACTTGAAATTGCTGCGGTAACAAAACGGCACGATGTTGAGGATGTGTTAATTGCAAGGAAGAAAGGGACTACTATCGAAGATTTACCGGAAGGCGCGACAGTGGCGACCGGTTCGCTCAGAAGGAAAAGCCAGTTGCTGAGTATTCGTCCCGATTTGAAAATAGTTGACATCAGAGGGAACGTTCCGACAAGAATTAAAAAGTTTCTTAATTCGGATTGGAATGGAATGATTTTGGCGCGCGCCGGAGTTGAACGGCTTAAGCTCAAAAAATATATTTCTTCTATCATACCGAGTTATATGATTTTACCTGCGGTAGGACAAGGCGCTTTAGGAATTGAGGTAAGCTCCGGTAATAAGTTTGCGAAAGAAGGAGTTAAAGTTCTTCATGATGAAGCGACCTACTCTGCAGTATTGGCTGAAAGGGAATTTTTACGAGTTCTCGAAGGGGGATGCCAAGTTCCGATCGGAGCTTTAGGAGAAGTTAAAAGCAACGGTTTGTATCTCAGCGGTTTTGTCGGTTCGCTTGACGGAAGTATCACATTCCGTAAAAGAATTCGGGGGAAGAAATCTGCTCCCGAGATTTTGGGAAAACAACTTGCCAAAGAGATGCTTAAAGCGGGAGCAAAAAATGTTCTGCAGGAAATTTATGAATTGGAGAGAAAATAGTTGAGAAATGGAATTGAAAAAATATTGATAACGCGTTCCCGTGTATCGGCTGATGAAAGTTTTGCTCATATTCAAGCGTTAGGGAAAGAAATTATTTATTTCCCTACGATTGAAACAATTCCATTGCAGTTAGATGCCGACGAGAGGAATATGTTGAGCAACTATAAGAATTATGATTATCTTATTTTTACTTCGGCAAACGGCGTTAAATATTTTTTTGATTTTGTTAGTGATTTTAGCTTGTCAGATGAATGTAGAATAAAAGTCGCGGCAGTTGGAAACAAAACAGCCGAAGCGGTTGAATATAGAGGAATTAAAGTTGATATTATTCCCAACAAATTTTCAGCCGAAGGATTGCTTGAAGTTTTAAGCAATGAAGCTTTGAAAGGTAAAAAAGTACTTATTCCCGCTTCTGCAAATTCACGGGATGTATTAAGCAACGGCTTGCGAGAAAAAGGAGCAGAAGTTGATTTTGTCCCTATTTATAAAAGCGTTACGAGAGACGTTTCCAATGACGATGAAATGCTTAATCTGATTAAAAAGTCAAAACCGGATGTTTTTGTTTTTACAAGTCCGAGCTCAGTTAAAGGATTTTTGGAAATCTTTTCTTTGGAAAATCCTACTCATTATTTTTCGGAACGCAGTGTAATTGCGATTGGAAATGTTACGGAAAAATATCTTAATAAATTAGAGATAAAAAATGTTTTAACGCCTCAGGAATATACACTTAACGGCGTTGCAGAGTTAGTAAATAATTTAATTATGTCGGAAGGATAAATATATGAAATATGATAACGATTTATTTTTAAGAGCTTGCAGAAAGGAAAAAACAGAGAGGACTCCGATTTGGATAATGCGGCAGGCGGGAAGATACTTGCCTGAGTACAGAGCAATTCGGGAAAAATCTGATTTTAAAACAATGGTTAAAACGCCTGAGCTTGCCTCTGAAGTTACCATTCAGCCGGTTGATATTATCGGCGTTGACGCGGCAATCATCTTTTCTGATATTCTTGTCATTCCGGAAGCGATGGGGCTTGATTATCAAATGGTGGAAAGCGTTGGCCCAAGATTCGACAAAGTGATTAAAAATCATTCCGACATAGTTGCGCTTGATGTTGATCATATTGAGGAAAAGCTGCAGTATGTTTTTGACGCCGTAAAACTAACCAAAGAAAAACTGAACAACCGCGTGCCGTTAATCGGATTCAGCGGCTCTCCTTTTACTTTAATGACATATATGATTGAAGGAGGCGGGTCGAAAAATTTTGTCAAGACTAAACAATTTATTCTAAACTACAGGGACGAAGCTCATCTTCTCCTTGATAAAATAACTGAAGCCGTAATCAAATATCTCTCGGCTAAAATAGAAGCGGGAATTGACGCTTTCCAAATTTTTGATTCGTGGGGCGGAGTTCTTTCTAAGCCGCATTATCTCGAGTTTTCTCTAAAATATATTGAGCGGATTGTAAAGGAAGTAAAAAGAATAAACTCGGAACCGGGAATTGTTTTTTCAAAAGGCGTTCACCATTCGTTAAAGGAAATTGCAGACGCGGGCGCGGATGTAATCAGTCTCGATTGGACAACGCAGCTTTCCTGCGCCAAAGAAACTACCGGCGGAAGATGCGCGCTTCAGGGAAACCTTGACCCAGTTACGCTTTATGCGGATGACGAAGTTATCAAAACTGAGGCTAAGCGTATATTGGAAAATTTCGGGAAAGGTAACGGACACATTTTTAATCTGGGACATGGAATCCTTCCGAGCGTTGATCCGGCAAAAGCAAAACTTTTAGTCGATTTTGTAAAAGAAGAAAGTAGAAAATATCATGAATAATGAAATGAACAATCTGGATTTTGATCTAATTAAAAAATACGATCGTCCCGGACCTCGCTACACGAGCTATCCTACGGCGCCTCACTTCTCGGAAGAATTTGATAAGAATAAATTTTTCGCCGAGATCGAATCGGCAAATAATAGGACACACTCGAACGACTTATCGCTTTATTTCCATCTTCCTTATTGCGATACGCTTTGCTACTTCTGCGGCTGCAATATGATTGTAAGCAATAACAGAAGCCGCATCGGGACTTATGTGGATTATATCGAGAAAGAAGTCGGATTGCTGAAAAAATATATTTCGCCTGAGCGGAAAGTAAGTCAACTGCACTGGGGCGGCGGAACGCCTACGCATCTGAAACCTGATGAAATACGGGAACTCGGGGAAGTAATTCACCGTAACTTTGATTTCAGGGAAGATGCAGAAGTCAGTTGCGAAATTGATCCGCGCGGTATGACTGAAGAACATGTAATTGCTTTGAAGGAAAGCGGTTTTAACCGCGTCAGCATGGGCGTCCAGGATTTTGACGAAAAAGTTCAGAAGGCGGTTAACCGGATTCAACCCGAATCCATTACCCGACAAGTTGTTGATTGGGTAAGGAAACATGATTTTGTAAGCGTAAATCTGGATTTGATGTACGGACTTCCATTCCAAAAAGTTAAAACTTTTGAAAAGACAATAGATAAGATAATTGACATTTCCCCCAACAGAATAGCGGTATTTAACTACGCGCATGTCCCTTGGCTTAAAAAACATATGGAAATGATTAAGGCGGAAGATTTACCTGCGCCGGAAACTAAGTTGAAGCTATTTAAACTTTCTATCGACAAGTTTTCCGAAGCGGGATATGTGTTTATCGGGATGGATCATTTTGCCAAACCGGACGACGAACTAACTATCGCTCTCCGCGAGAAAAAACTTTACCGTAACTTTCAGGGCTATTCAACGCGAAGCGGCACCGACTTGCACGCTCTCGGCATAACGGGCATCAGTCAGTTCGGGCGGATTTATTCTCAAAATGTTAAAACTGAAAAGGAGTACTACAAGCTGCTGGACGATGAAACGCTTCCTCTTTTCAAGGGATATTATCTGAACGACGACGATGTTCTTCGCCGCGAAGTTATTATGAGAATTATGTGCGATTTTGAACTTGATTTTACGAAGATTGAGAAACAGTTTAACATTGATTTTGAAGAATATTTTAAGTGGGGCTTGGACAATCTTAAAGAGATGATTGACGATGGGTTGGTTGAGATTAAGAATAAAAAATTAGTAGTAAACAATACCGGAAGATTGTTGATTAGAAATGTAGCAATGAATTTCGACGGGTTTATTGAAAGAAAAGAAGATAATACGAGATACTCGAGAACGGTTTAATGACGGATAGGAACGCAGTAATATTGATGAACCTCGGGGGACCTGGAAAAATTGAAGAGATAGAACCTTTTCTCTATAATCTCTTTTGCGATCCCGATATTTTTCATATTCCCGTTGGACAAAATATTTTTGCTAAAATTATCTCAAAAGTCCGAAGCGGTAAAGTCGCAAAGCAGTACGAGTTAATAGGAGGCGGTTCCCCGATTGCGGAACTGACTGAGAAACAAAGAGTCACTCTTTCGGAAGAGCTGAAAGAGTTAAATGTAGATGTTTACACGGCGATGCGGTATTGGCATCCATTGACAAAAAATGTTGCGGCTGAAGTCGAGAAGGTAAATTATGATAAGATAATTCTTCTTCCTCTTTATCCTCATTATTCGATAGTAACCGTTGGATCTTCGGTTAACGAATGGTTCAGACATTACAGAGGGAAAAAGGAAAAAGTTAAGATAGTTAAATCATATTTTAACAATCCGGAATATCATCAGGCGGTTTCCGCGAAGATTGACGAAACGATTCTTAAGTTTCCGAGGGAAGAAAGAGAAAATGTGTTTATTCTTTTCAGCGCTCACTCAACTCCGCAATCTGTTATTGATAAAGGAGACCCCTATCAAAAAGAGATTATCTCCAGTGTTGACAGTATTATGAAGCTGCGAGGGAACTCCAATCGTTTTGGAATAAGTTATCAGAGCAAAGTCGGACCTGTTAAGTGGTTGAAACCTTCCACTGAAGGTTTCATAAAAAAACTTGGGAAAGAAGGGATTACATCACTCCTTGTTGTGCCGATTAGTTTTGTTTCCGATCATCTTGAAACTTTATACGAATTGGGAATTGAGTACAGGAAAACGGCAATAGAAACCGGAATCAAAAATTATGAAGTAATGAATGCATTAAACGATTCGCCCCAGTTCATCGAAGCTTTAAAAAATATTGCGGTAAAAGAATTATGAAAAAAATTGTTATCATCGGTGCAGGAATTTCCGGATTAACTAAAGCGTATTGGCTGAGTAAATCCGGACATAAAGTTACAGTTCTTGAGGCTCGGGATGTTGTCGGCGGAAGCATGCGCACGATTAGAAAATCGGGTTATCTTATCGATTTGGGACCGAACAGCGGATTGGAAACTACTCCCTACATCGGAAAAATGGTTGAGGATTTGGGTTTGAAAAATAACTTTATTTACGCCAACGAAGAAGGAAATATCCGTTACATTTTGAAAAATAACGAACTCCTTCCGCTTCCTACGGGAGGAAAAGCGTTTTTGAAATCAAAATTATTTTCTGCAAAAGCAAAAGTACGACTGATGGGCGAGCCGTTTGTCGGGAAGTCTGAGGATGGCTATTATCAGAGCATTGCAGAGTTTGTGCGCCGCCGGTTGGGGAGTGAGTTTTTAGATTACGCAATTGATCCTTTTGTGTCGGGGGTTTACGCCGGAGACCCTTCTAAGTTGAGCGTTAAGTCGGCTTTTCCGAAACTATACAGATTGGAAGAAGTTTACGGTGGATTGATTAAGGGAATGATAAAAGGGGCTAAAGAGAGAAAGCGTCGCGCGGAGGAATCTAAACAGAGCGCCAGGATGTTTTCATTTGTGGAGGGAATGCAGTCTTTTCCTGAAGCGCTTGCCCGTTATCTGGGAGAGAGTGTAATCACCGGGGCGGCAGTCAGCGAAGTAGTTAAGCAGGGAGAGGAGTATTCCGTCAAGTATGTAAAAGAGGGTAAAGAATTTGAGATCAATGCCGATGAAGTAATTTCGGCGGTACCGTCTTATGTCGCCGCCGGCATATTTCGTAAAATGGATGAGAAACTAAGCGAACATCTCAATTCCGTTTTTTATCCGGCGGTAATGGTTCTTTTCCTTGGTTATGACAAATCTAAAATTAAGAGACCGCTGGACGGGTTCGGTTTCTTAATTCCGGGATTGGAGAAGAAAAAATTCCTCGGAGCAATATGGAGTTCCGTGATATTCCCAAATCGCGCACCGGAAGGGAAGGCGGGATTTACATTGTTTGTCGGGGGCGCCAAGAGGCAAGATTACGATTGGGATAATCCCAATTCAATTATCTCGAAAGTATTGCCCGAATTCGAGCAAATAATGAATATTTCCGGCGCGCCCGATCTTGTTCATTATAATGTTTGGAAGAAAGCGATTCCGCAATACAATCTTGGTTATATCGAGCATGAGAAATATTTTGAAAAATTTGAAAATGAAAACAAAGGAATTTATTTAACTGCGAATTACCGAAATGGAATTTCGGTTGGGGATTGCGTAAAGAATAATTCGCCTGAATAAAACAGTTGTAAGTTTTATATGTTCTTTCTAAATGTAAAGAGTAAAATTATTATTAAGATTTAGAAGCCGAGTAAGTAGGATAATGAGTGAAATTTGATTATGAGTTTCTCCGTGAAAATCATTTTTTCCGTGTTATCCGTGTTCTATCGAATAATGTAAGGTTTTGCATAACCCAATATAATGTCATTCTGATCCCGCTTTGGCGGGAGAAGAATCTCGGAAGCAGTAATTATGCCGAATTTAGAGATATTTCGGACGGCTCACACCGTCCTCAATATGACAAATTAGGGTTTTGCAAAAGTTTCCAATAAATATAAAGTTGAAAGTAAGAAAATATATTTTAATTAATAAACAGAGGTTGACATGTTTCCTAATACAAGATTAAGAAGATTACGCTACAATCCAATCGTTCGCGATATGGTGCGCGAAACACATTTGCACAAGTCGGATTTAATTTATCCGTTATTTGTAATGCCCGGCAAAGGGGAGAAGCACGAAGTGAAATCGATGCCCGGAGTTTACCAGATGTCGATTGACGTTCTGGTTGAAGAGTGTAAAGAGCTTGTCGAAATCGGCGTCCCGGCTATTATTTTGTTCGGTATTCCCGAGCATAAGGATGAACTCGGTTCCGAAGCATACGATCCGGAAGGAATTGTACAGCGAGCCGTCAGAGCGGTTAAAGCGGCTGTCGGACAAAACTTGCTTGTAATTACCGACGTTTGCATGTGCGAATACACTTCCCACGGACATTGCGGAATAATCATTGACGGAGAAATCGCCAACGATGAAACGATTTCCTATTTGGCAAAGGAAGCGATTACGCACGCTGAAGCGGGCGCGGATATTATCGCACCTTCAGACATGATGGACGGACGCGTTGCCGCAATTCGTAAAGGACTTGACTATAAAGGGTTTACCAATATTCCTATTATGTCCTATTCGGTTAAGTACGCTTCCGGCTATTACGGACCATTCAGAGACGCCGCCGAATCGGCGCCCAGTTTCGGCGACAGACGCTCGCATCAAATGGATATTGCCAATGGAGACGAAGCAATGCGGGAAGCTCTTTCCGATATTGAAGAAGGAGCCGATATGATAATGGTAAAACCGGCTGGTCCTTATCTTGACATCATCAGAAGAGTGAAGGATAAATATAATATTCCTCTTGCGGCTTATCAGGTAAGCGGTGAGTATTCAATGATAAAAGCCGCCGGACAGCTCGGCTGGATTGACGAAGAACGCGTCATGCTTGAATCGTTAATCGCAATCAAACGCGCAGGCGCGGATATGATCTTGACATACTTCGCCAAGGATGTAGCTAAATATTTGGATAAAAATTAATTTGTAATTTATTTTGTTTGCTATTTGAGATTATAATGATAGTATCAAATGATACTATCATTAAATAATATAAGCATAAGTTTTTAGATTGGAGTTACGCAATGAAGCAAGACAAAAGTTTAGAATTATTTAATGAAGCCGTAAAATATATACCTGGCGGAGTTAATTCTCCGGTGCGCGCGTTTAAGTCGGTAAACATGTCGCCTCTTTTCATAACGAAGGGGAAAGGCTCAAAGATGTGGGATGCCGACGGCAACGAATTTATTGATTACATCGGGAGCTGGGGTCCGCATATTTTCGGGCATAATCCGGATTTTATTAAAACGGCTCTACTTGAGGCGATAGAGAACGGTACAAGTTTCGGCGCGCCGACTGAAATTGAAATCAAAATGGCAAAATTGATTACCGAACTTGTTGATTCCGTTGAAATGGTAAGAATGGTAAACAGCGGAACGGAAGCTACAATGAGCGCAATTCGCTTGGCGCGCGGATTTACCGGTAAAAATAAATTTATAAAATTTGAAGGATGCTACCACGGACACGCCGATTACTTTTTGATTAAAGCCGGTTCGGGAGCGTTAACACTCGGAGTTCCGACAAGTCCCGGAGTTACAGAAGCGAATGCAAAAGATACCTTGGTCGCTCAATATAATGATTTGGATTCTGTAGTTGCTTTAACTGAAAATGACGACGACATCGCAGCAATTATTGTTGAGCCTGTGGCGGGAAACATGGGAGTTGTTCCTGCGAAAAAGGAATTTCTTCAAGGTTTGCGCAGCCTTTGCGATGAAAAGGGAATTGTTCTAATATTTGATGAAGTAATGTCCGGATTCAGAGTGGCTTCGGGAGGAGCGCAGGAAGTTTACGGCATAAATGCGGATTTAACAACATTCGGAAAAATTATCGGAGGCGGTTTGCCGGTAGGCGCATTCGGCGGGAAGAAGGAAATCATGGAACATCTTTCCCCAAACGGTCCTGTATATCAAGCGGGAACTCTCAGCGGCAATCCGCTGGCAATGTCTGCAGGCTATGCGGCGTTGAGCTACATTAAAAATAATGCAGAAATTTATAACCTTCTTGAAAAGAAAGCTAAGATTATTGAATCGGGATTCAAAAAGAATATGGAGCATTTCGGAAGGAATTTTGCAATGAACCGCGTCGGCTCAATGAGCGCGCTCTTCTTTACCGAAAAGGAAGTCGCTGATTTTTCATCCGCTGCGTCTTCCGATACTAAATTATATGCGGATTATTTTTCTAATATGTTGGAGCGTGGAATTTACCTTGCTCCCTCGCAGTTTGAAGCGATGTTTATTTCAACGGCGCATTCGGATGAAGATTTGGAGAAAACGGTTGAAGCTAATTTTGATTCTTTAAAAAAGATGTTGAGTGAATAAAGAATACCTAAAATATAATTGGAACAAACTGAAGTATGAGGAGTCATAATTAGAGATTCAAATAGAATTATTTTTAATATATTAGATTAGTTAATAATCAATTAGGAGCAGTAAATGGAACCGATTACAGGACTATCAATAGTCATAATTGTAGCAATATTATTTTTTCTTATTCTCTTTTTTTACTTCATTCCGATTAACCTTTACATTACGGCATATTTTTCCGGCGTTAAGGTTAAGATAATGAAAGACCTTATGGGAATGCGCTTCAGAAAAGTGCCTCCCGTAATTATCATCAGAAGCTTAATTACCGCATCCAAAGCCGGTTTGCAACTGGACACATCAAAGCTTGAAGCGCATTATCTCGCGGGAGGCGATGTTATAAAAGTAGTTAAGGCTTTAATTTCCGCAAACAAAGCGAACTTGGATTTGGATTTTGAAAGAGCCGCGGCTATTGATTTGGCTGGGCGAGACGTTTTGGAAGCCGTTAAAATGTCGGTTATTCCTAAAGTTATTCAAACTCCCGTTGTGACCGCTGTCGCGAAGGATGGAATTCAGCTTAAAGCTCTCGCAAGAATTACGGTTCGAGCCAATATTGACAGACTTGTCGGCGGCGCAGGCGAAGCCACAATTTTGGCCCGTGTGGGGGAAGGAATTGTTTCGACGATCGGATCAAGCGATAGCCATAAAAACGTTTTGGAAAATCCGGATTCTATTTCCAAGGTAGTTCTTCAAAAAGGATTGGATTCGGGAACGGCGTTTGAAATTCTTTCAATAGATATTGCGGACGTTGACGTTGGGACAAACATCGGCGCTATTTTGCAGACTGACCAAGCCGAAGCCGACTTGAAAGTCGCGCGCGCTAAAGCCGAAGAAAGAAGAGCCGCAGCAGTTGCAGCCGAGCAGGAAAATAAAGCCGAAATTGCGCGCATGCGCTCCAAAGTTATCGAAGCGGAAGCCGAAGTTCCTCTTGCCATCGCGGAAGCGTTCAGAAGCGGAAACCTCGGTATAATGGATTATTACAATATTAAAAATATTCAAGCCGATACCGATATGAGAGAATCTATTTCGAAACCGAATGATACTTCAAAAGATAAAAACGGCGGTAAATAAAAGTGGATAATAAAGTATTTGAAATATTAATCGCTATCTACTTTATTTTTGCATTTATCGGAGGTATCTTAAAAAAGAAGAAAAAGGAGCGGGAGAAAGCCGCTCGGCGGGCAATTGTTCCCGACGGTGAGTCCGTCAGTCGTGATGAGCTTAAAGCAAAACGGAATCGAGATACTCAGGAAATGCTGAATAAACTCCTTGGAGTTCAGATCCCGCAGCCGTCAGACGACTCTGATTTTGAAGAGGAAATTACGGAGGAGTTTATTCGACCGGAAAATACCGAAGAACTTCCCACGTGGAATCCGGAAGATGAGTTTAAGGGTAAAGAAGAAGTTTTCGAAGGAATTCCTCCTGAAAAAACAAACGACCCGCTTGCTGAAAAATATCGCCCGAAAACCGGCTCGAGCGAGTTCAGGGAACCGGCTTTATTAGACGAAGATGATTTTGGACATTCTTCTTATACAACAGTTTATCAATCTTCTTACAGTTGGGATTTAATTAAGAAGCTGAAAAATCCGGCGACCTTAAAAGAGGCAATTTTACTTGCGGAAATTATAGGTAAACCGAAAGCGTTACGAAGAAATGGCTAAAAAGTTTGTATTAAAAAAATCGGGAGGTTTGCGGGAAAAATATTCGCAGATTTCTCCCGACCGGTTTTCAATTAATTATGAAAAAGAACTTAATCCCTCGCAATATGAAGCTGTAACTTCGCTTGAAGGCTCATATCTTGTTATTGCGGGAGCGGGCACGGGAAAGACTCGCACGCTTGTTTTCCGAGTGGCGCGATTGGTGGAAATGGGTATTAATCCCGAGACAATCTTATTGCTGACGTTTACGCGTAAAGCCGCCCGTGAAATGATGAATCGCGCTTCAATAATTCTTGATTCCCGTTGCGAAAAAATTAACGGCGGAACGTTTCATTCCTTTGCAAACTTAACTCTTAGAAAATACGGAAGATACGTTGGCGTCAATTCCAACTTTACAATTTTAGATCAAGGCGACAGCGAGGATGTTGTTAATCTTATTCGTTCACAGTTAAACTTGGGGAAAATCAAAAAGCGGTTCCCCAATAAATCCACTCTTGTTAAAATTTATTCTCTTTCCCGCAACACAGTCAAAAGCGTTGAAGAAATAGTCGAGGTTGAATATCCCCATTTTCTCCCTTTTCTTGAACAAGTAAAAGGCATTTTCTCGGTCTTCGAAAAATATAAAAGAGAAAATCAGCTGCTTGATTATGACGATTTGCTGATAATGCTTAACCGTTTCCTTAAAACGGATTCATCCGCTGTTGACCATTTTCTTTCTCAAATTGATTTTGTTATGGTTGACGAATACCAGGATACAAATCACATCCAGGCGGAAATTGTAAAGAATCTGGCGCGAAGAAAAAATAACGTAATGGTTGTCGGGGACGATGCGCAGTCGATTTATTCCTTTAGGGGAGCGGATTTCCTTAACATTATGGAATTCCCGAAATTATTCCCGAATACAAAAATCATTAAGTTAGAGGAGAATTACCGGAGCAACCAGGGCATTCTCGATTTTGCAAATCACATAATCCGGCAATCGTCAAACAAGTTTGAGAAAAATCTTTATTCCCGAAAAGTTTCGGACGAACTGCCCGCAATCGTTTCGGCAAAGAATGAAAACATGCAGTCGAGATTTATTGTGGACAAAATTCTTGAGCTTCGCGAGGAGGGAGTTCCTCTTGAGGAAATTGCAGTTCTTTTCCGCTCTTCATATTTCTCTTTTGATTTGGAAGTTGAACTCACGAAAGCAAATATTCCTTTTGTGAAATTCGGCGGAATGAAGTTAATCGAAAGCGCGCACATAAAGGACTTGCTCGCCTTTATGCGGATTTCCGTTAACCCTAAAGATTTGGTCAGCTGGTACAGAGCGTTGCTTCTGCATGAAGGAATCGGGCCCAAAAAAGCACAGCTGTTTTTGAACGCTTTATCGCAGATGGAAATCAACTTTGACGCGGACATTGTAAAATACGACGATAAACAGTTCGGCAAGTTCGGTACGCTGATTGAAATACTTCATGATTTGCATCGCGAGAAAAAAACTCCGGCTGAAATTGCCGAGATTGCTTTCGGCTATTATGAACCATTGTTCAAAAATAAATACAACGATTACAATAAACGAAGAAAAGATATTGATATGTTTATCAATATCGCTTCCAACTATCGTTCCATCGATTCGTTTTTATCCGATATGGCGCTTGAACCTCCGCGGGACAGCGTTGTGGACGTTGACGCTGAAAATGAGGATGAGGAATATGTTACTCTTTCCACAATTCATTCGGCAAAGGGTTTGGAATGGCACACGGTTTTTGTTATAAATCTGCTCGAAGGGTTTTTCCCGTCGGCGCAATCTTTTGGCAAATATGAAACGCTTGAAGAGGAAAGACGCTTGATGTATGTCGCTTCTACTAGGGCAAAGCATAATCTTTTTGTTACCTATCCGATGAATATTTTCGACCGTTTTTCCGGCACGACGCTAGGAAAACCATCCCGTTTTATTTCGGGAATATCCGAGGATTTGGCTGAAGAATGGATTGTGGAAGAAGAGTTTTAAGTTTTCGTTTGTTTATTCCAGCGGAAATAAAATTTCCGGAAAATGTTTAAGTTACAGAGTAAAATATTTTTGTAAGGTGATTTATGATTCGATATATAACAGCTGGGGAATCGCACGGTAAATCTTTATCGGCAATAATAGAAGGGCTTCCGTCAAATCTAAAAATTGATATTGATTTTATAAACAATGAATTGAAGCGCCGCCAAGGCGGATACGGACGCGGCGGAAGGATGAAAATCGAATCGGATGAAGCTGAAATTCTTTCGGGGTTGAGGTTTGGTAAAACTCTCGGCGCCCCGATTTCATTGCTGGTCAGAAATAAGGACTGGGAGAATTGGACGGAAAAAATGCCTCCGTTCGGTAAACCGGTGCGCGGAACGGAGAAAATCTCAATCCCTCGTCCGGGACATGCGGACTTGGTCGGAGCAACCAAATATAATTTTAATGACATAAGAAATTCAATCGAACGTTCAAGCGCGCGCGAAACAGCGGCGCGGGTAGCTGTTGGGGCATTTGCAAAACAGCTTTTGTCAAACTTCGGAATCGGGATTACTTCTTTTGTCGAAAGCATCGGAGGCGTTTATCCGGAAGATAATCTTTATGAAAAAATTCTTGCAAAAGGGAAGATAACCCTCGAAGAGTTTGAAGCGTTCGAAGTTGTTTCAAACGCCAGCCAAGTCGGAGTGTTAAGAGCGAAGCAGGAAGAAAAAATAATAAGAAAAATAAAGCGGGCAAAAAAAGAGGGCGATACTCTCGGAGGAACCTGCGTTATTATTGCCGACAATCTTCCCGTTGGATTGGGAAGTTTCGTTCATTATGAACGACGCTTGGATACCGTAATATCGAAAAATGTGATGTCGATTAATGCGCTGAAAGGTATTGAGTTCGGGCTTGGATTCGGATTAGCCGACATGCCGGGGAGCAAAGTTCACGACGAGATTATAAAAGAAGATTCGGGATATTCAAGAGCTACAAATTTTGCCGGCGGAATGGAAGGGGGAATCTCGAACGGAATGCCTTTGGTAATACGAGTAGCAATGAAACCGATTGCAACCTTGATGCAGCCGCTGCGAAGCGTAGATTTGAAAACCGGCGTGAACGTAGATGCAAGAAGGGAAAGAAGCGACACGGTCGCCGTTCCCGCTTGCAGAGTTGTGGCTGAAGCAATGCTTGCCTGGTCAATTGCGGAATTGATGACAGAGAAATTCGGGGGAGATTCAATTGAAGAGATGAAAGATAATTTTAACAGTTATACGCGAAAAATTAACAACAGATTGAGGAGGAATTTCAAATAATGTTAATTGTAGAAACTTTGGTTTTCAGTCCTTTCAGGGAAAATACTTATTTGATTTGGGATGACAAAACGGGCGTAGGAGCTGTGATTGATCCCGGCACCAGTACGCTTATCGAAGATCACGCTTTGACAGAAGCGATTGAGTTGAATAATGTTAAATTAAAATATTTGTTAAATACTCATCTTCACATTGATCACATTTTAGGCAATCATCACATTCTTGAAAATTACGACGTTGAACTTATTTATCCGCGCGGCGACGAACACTTGATTGATATCATGAAAGATGAAGCGGTTAAGTATAACATTCTTCTCAATGATTTCAGGAAAGCGGATTCCTATTTTGAAGATATTGATGAACTGAAAATCGGAGAACTTACATGCAAACCGATATTTACTCCCGGTCATACTCCCGGGGAGTATTCACTCTATTTCCCTGAGGATAAAGCTTGTTTTACCGGAGATGTTTTGTTTGAGGAAAGCATCGGCAGAACAGATTTGTGGGGAGGGGATTTGGATGTGCTTATAAACTCAATTGAAGATAAACTTTTTACGCTTCCCGATGAAACGGTTATTTATTCGGGGCATGGCAATAAAACAACAATTGAACATGAGAAGGATTTTAATCCGTTTATTTAGCAGGCTGGAAATTTTTTCCTTACTGACATAAGAGAAGTTAAGTAAGTTTGAAGTTATAATTAATCTAATTTTTTAGAAAGTGTGTACTGATTAATTCCGGAATTTTTATGAAAACCGAAGCTAAAAAATATAATTCAATTAAGTTGGTCCTTGGAGTTACGGAAGAACTGATAACGCTTATTCTTCTTTTATTGATTCTCGCATTGGGTTACTCAAATCAAATTTTTAGTTGGGCGGCTTCAATAAGCGGGAACGATTACATCCGGATGATTTTGTTTGTCGTTTTTCTCGGCTTGATTATCGGATTTATTACATTCCCAATTAGCTTTTATGCCGATTATATTCTTGAGCACAAATATAATTTGTCCAACCAAACTTTGGGGAAATGGATTTTGGAAGAGCTGAAAGGATTGGGAGTCGGAGCGGTAATAGGGCTTCCTGTTCTAATTTTCTTCTATTTTACCTTAAAAGAATATCCCGATTTATGGTGGCTGATTTTCGCCCTCTTTATGTTCATCTTTTCCGTGGTACTGGCTCAAGTTTTTCCTGTGATTATTATGCCCCTTTTTTATAAGGTTGTTCCTTACGACAACGAAGAATTAAAGAAGCGGATTATAGAATTGGGTAAAGGCGCGGGACTGAACGTTGAAAACGTTTACACTTTCGATATGAGCAAAAATACGAAAAAGGCAAATGCCGCATTTACCGGACTGGGGAAAACCAAACGAATAATTCTCGGCGACACTCTTGTTCAAAATTTCAGTAACGATGAAATTGAAACGGTAATCGCTCACGAACTGGGACACTACAAGAAGAAGCATATAATTAAAAATCTTGCTGTTTCAACGCTCTCCAGCTTTCTGATTTTTTATCTGATTAATTTACTTTATAAATTATCTCTGCCTTGGTTTGGTTTTTCTAATATTGCAGATATTCCCGCTCTTCCGCTGATTGCCGTTTGGGGAATTATAATCGGACTGTTTACAACTCCTTTAACAAACGCTCTCTCAAGAAAGTTCGAGTTTGAAGCGGATGAATATTCGGTAAAAGTTACCGGAAAGCCGGATGTTTTTATTGATACGCTCTACAAACTTAATGAACAAAATTTGGGCGATGATTCACCCGGAAAATTTGTCGAAGCATATTTTTACAGTCATCCCTCAATTAAAAGAAGAGCGGAACATATTAGAAAGACTATGAGTGCAGGTTGAGATTCGATTATCAATTGCAAATTACAAATTATAAATTATAGAGACTTTTAAAAACCTATTATTTGTAGGACAATTAAATATCTAACACAATCATCAAATTTTCTTTCACTTTACGAGCTAAATTTGGCGGTAGTTCCCCAACCTTTTTTATCAATCGTTTGTTGTCAATTGCTCTTATCTGATCAATCATAATGTCACTGTTTTCTTTTACATTGGCAACGCCCTTTTTTATGTGTACTCTTAAAATCTCAGCTTCCATTTTTATATTGGTGGTAATTGGACAAACTATAGTTGAAGGATGCAAAACTTTATTCAACAAGTCTGTCTGTATTATTAACACTGGTCTGGTTTTACCGGTTTCTGTTCCAATTTGAGGATTAAGATCGGCAATCCAAATTTCGTTCTGTTTAATTTTCATTTTCAATACTTTCAAATTCTTTTAAAACAGACATTGAATCATCCTTCACTAATAAAGACTCGTTTTGAATCTTTTGCTCCAGAATTTTTCGTTTTTGGATTCTGTTATAATGCTCAATTGCTTCATTAATGTATCTGTTCCTCGGTTTTTTCATTAATGCAACAATGTTCTCAGTTTCTCCGAAAATCGAATCATCGATTTTTAATGATATGGTCTTCATGGTATATTCCTCAAGTATATTTAATTTGTATATATAAATTAAATATCATTTTATGATAAATCAAGCTTTAAATTTCAATTTAATTGTTTTTAAAGACAATAGTATGGCTTTATTTGATAGATTTTGTTGCAACTAGTTAGTATATTTGGGTTGCTTTGCCCCCCGACTGTATCGATGTTTTTTGTTGGATTTCGTAGAGACCTAAAACGGAGAGTTAAAAAGTTATTATCGATACGCCGGTATTTATAAAAGTTCAATTACTAATCTTCTATTTTTAACTTTAATTTTTCGGACATTAAAAAATTTGCAATATTTTAATGTGGTTTTGTCTATCTGAAATAATTTGATATTAGAAAACCAGATGGGGATTAACTTGTTTATTATGTCTGTGACTTGGCTAAACCACTGCTTTGGAAATCCACCAATATTTATGTCATCTACTTTAATCTGTGAAGCCATTATTGCACCAGTACCCGTTGCATATGAAGGGATAAAAGAAACGACTAAATTTATTGGGACATGAACTTTACCTGAAAAACTAATAGTTTGTAGAACTACATCAACATAAATTTTATCTGATATATTTTTAAGAATTATCTTTGGCCTTTGATTTAGTTCAATATCAATTATTTTGGGATAATTTTGACTTATGGGTAATTTCAAATATTTGTTAAGTTGTTTTTGTAAAAATGATTGAGATAGGTTTATCGTTAGTGCACCATCATTGGAAAAGCCAAGTCTTATTGCGGATAATTCTTTACTTGGCATAACTTGCTTAATAGTATTGAATCCATCAGAACCTATAAAGTATATGTCGTTTGCATCAAATCTAAAACCTTGGACCCAACCAATTTTTTTCATTCTACCAGCCGGAATATTATAGGTCGCAATTTTTCCTCGTGCGTCTATCCATATTTTCAATGAAGAGGCTGAAGTATTTTTTATTTGTAGGACGTATGAACCACCCAAAAATGACTTACGGCAAGAGATTACTACAGGAAGCGGTTTTGATTGTTGCTGAGAAAAATTATTTGAAAATGGAACAACAAATGCAACTACAAGAAATAAAAGTTTTACGTTTTTATGTATCATAGAGCCTACTTCCTTAGTATCCTTACAGTATTACAGTTAAACTGCCGTTCAAAGCAGCAATTATTTACAAAGAGCAAAACCCTGGTTTATAAATATATTTTCACAATTACTTTCTCAGCTCAGCGTGAGTAACATATGAATTCAAAAAATATCACAAACCCTGTTTACTTAGGGCGGTCAGATTTTGAATTGTTCATTAGTTACGCATCAAGATAAGTTTTAATGCTTTTAACATGATTTTGCTTTTTAAAAACAAAAAAGTACTCATAAATTTCTGCAGCTATTCAAACTTGAAAATAAGATGTGCGGAACCGATACTTTGCTTGAAAATACTACCGCCTGGATAAACTACAGAGCCAGAAGCAATAATATCATTACTAGAGATATCTCGATCTTCTAAAAGCACTTTTATTCGATCGTTCTTTCGTAATTTTACGTTTTCCACACTTCCGCTTGCAGTGTAACTATTATTGTGTTTATGAATAACTATGACGCTTCCATCCGGGAAAGTTATCTTTCCGCTAATGTCTGGTGCTCCAGTACTATCCCATTTCCTACCGTTAGGTTTATAATTCTCAACTTCTATTGAGACTATTACTTTCCCAGTTTTTACAATTGGTTCGGTTTTCTTATTTTTGATAGTTCTTAAAGATTTTGCTTTTTGAGCGGCTATTTGTTTTTGTAATGCTTCATTCTCAGTGTGTAGTTTTCGCATTTCTGCTTTTTGAGCTTCTTTTTGTTTTTGTATCTCTGCTTCTTTAGCGATTTGTTCTCTTTTTATTTGTGAGTTTTTAAGTGCTTCATTTTCCTCCCTGAGTTTCTTCATTTCCGCATCATTATTCCCACATCCAAAAATTACAATTGCTAGTAGGGCCAAAAGAGATTTTCTCAAAAACGTGTACATGATATTCATTTTTTTCCCTTCTTATATATTAATATGCAGCAACATGCTGCTTTTAGAATGCTATGCCTGCATAATTTGCAATCCTATTTACCAGTGAATTAATTTCTCATACTTGAACAACATTCCTTGTTTTTTACTCTCTAACGGGCTGACAATTCTCGCATTTTGATTCCCTCAATTCTATTTTCAATTGACGAGTTTATTTAAATAAAAGTAATTTATTGAAAAAGTAATGAATAATATTTGCTTTGTCAAATTTTGTAAAAATTCCTTTAGTTATTTCTGATAATTTTAATGATAATCCTTAAATTATGAAGTTAAATTTTATCTTAATCGGGATTCGGTAAATGATTAAATATTTGAAGTTAATAAATAAAAAGTTTGCTTTTTTACTTCTCGTTGCCGCGCTAATATCGGGATGCTCCTTAACGGGACCTAATAACGATAACGGCGGCGGCGATTCCAATCAATATTTTAATACTCCGACTCCCGCTCAAGGCGCTAAAAATCAGCCGGTTGTTGTTTCGCTCGGCTGGAAATCAAGCGGCTTTTCCAAGTACGATGTTTACTTTTCCGAGATTTCTCCTCCTACTTTGCGCGTCGCTCATAACATAACTTCAAACGGTTTTGTTATGCCGGGATTAAAATATAACACAACATATTTTTGGAAAGTTGTCGGTTATCGCTCCGACGGAACTTCGGCTGAAAGCCCTGTTTGGCATTTTACAACTCAGTCACTCGGCGGCAGCGGAGAAGGCTATTCCTTTATCGATCACGGAACGAAAACCGAAACCCCCAACTATGTAAAGATGCTCTTTGAAGTGGTTGATAATACGGGACTTCCCGTTCCCGATTTAACTTTGGACAATCTGGAAATTTATGAGGATGGAGAACAAATTTCACGGTCGGAATCGTACGTCCTTTTTCAGCAGTATCTTTCCAACAGGTACGTAGTTAAAATTGTTCTGATGCTTGATAACAGCACAAGTTTGCGGGATGAAATTCCGGATATTAAAAACGCTGCAATAAATTTTGTTAATAATATAGTGGATGCGCATCATCAGGTTGCAGTTTTTGAATTTTCCGAATCTACTGTTTTGCTTCAGGATTTTACTTCAAATATTAACGCTTTGACGACTGCGATTAATTCGATTTCCGTCGGACAACCAAGCACGGATTTATACGGCGCGACCATTACCGGCGCAAATCACTGGGATCAGACTTTTGTTCCCGACAGCATCATTACCGGAGCAATGGTTCTGTTTACAGACGGAACCGACACACAAGGTTCGCACACTTTCGATGCGGCGATTCAAGCCGTTACGGGAAAGCGCGTTTACACAATAGGGTTGGGGAATGAAATCAGTCCCGACGTTTTATCTTCGATCGGGAACAGCGGGTTTTTCAGCATTACCGAAACTTCCGAATTAATAAATACATTCGACCAAATTAACTCTCAGATTGAAAGATATTCCAAATCATTTTACTGGCTCACTTATGCCAGTCCCAAAAGAGGCGCCAACTTGCACACTCTGATTGTACGCGCGAAGAACAATCCGGTTAACTCTTATGTGCAGGGAACTTTCTCAAGCGCAGATTTTTTCTCGAATAATCCGGGACTTTACATAAACGCAACACCGGAACATCCTTCGGGCGTTGATACTGTTACCGTTGCGAGAAACAGCGGAGTTACGGTTAATGCCTACTCGTTTTACTATCCGAATCCCGAATATACTTGGGCAATAACATCGGGAGGAAGTTTAATCTCAATTGACCCGAGCAATAACGCTCAAAGCGTTGTTGTTATTAACGGCGGAAATTCTCTCGGCTCCGCTTCGGTTAAGATTGACGATACCAATAACAATTTATCAAAAACAATTACGGTTTTAGTTACTAATTAAATGAAGATTGTCGGAATTATTCCTGCCCGTTTTGCCTCAACGAGATTAGTGGGGAAACCGCTTGCCGATATTGGCGGAAAGCCAATGATACAGCATACTTGGGAGCGCGCCAAAAAATCTAAATTAATTAATGAAATTTACATTGCGGTTGACGACCAAAAAGTTTTTGACGTTGTTTCAGCTTTCGGCGGGAATGCTGTAATGACGGGTAACGATTTTGAAAGCGGTTCGGATCGCATTGCTTTTGTTGCTCGAAAAATTCCCGATGCGGATATTATCGTTAATATTCAAGGGGATGAGCCATTCATAAAAGGAAGAATGATTGATGAAGCGATTGAGCCGTTCCTTTTCGATAAATCGGTTAAGGTCTCAACTCTTGTGAAAAAAATCACAGATATTAAGGAGCTTAAAAGTCCTTCGATTCCTAAAGTTGTTTTCGATTACAACAACTACGCCCTTTATTTTTCAAGGGCGATAATTCCTTTCGTGCGGGATGCAAGTTCGGCAATCGATATGTTTCATTCTACCGATTTTTACAAGCATATCGGACTTTATGTTTACAAACGGAGAACGCTGTTAAAATTTACTTCGTGGGAACAGACGGATTTGGAAAAAATAGAAAAGCTGGAGCAGCTTCGTTTAATCGAGAATGGAGTAAAAATTAAAGTCGTCGAAACGGAGTTTGAGAGTTTTTCAATCGATACTCCCAATGACTTGAAAAAAGCAAGGAAATATTATCAAAAAATCAACGAACAAAAATAATTTCAAGTTTTGTATTTTAAATAATGGATTTGATTTCTTTTTGTTAATAATTATGGTGAACAATGAGTAAAAAAATAAGAGTTTTAGTTGCTAAAGCAGGATTGGACGGACATGACAGAGGCGCAAAAGTTATCGCCTCGGCGCTGCGCGACGCCGGAATGGAAGTTATTTACACCGGTTTAAGACAAACTCCCGCGACAATTGTTGAAGCGGCTGTTCAGGAAGACGTTGACGCAATCGGCATTAGCATTCTTTCCGGAGCGCACATGACGGTTTTCCCTGAAGTTCTGCGATTAATGAAAGAAAGAGAAATCGACGATGTCCTTCTATTTGGCGGCGGAATTATTCCCGATGAAGATATTAAGAAATTGAACGAGATGGGCGTCGGGAAATTATTTACTCCCGGAACTCCGACTGACGAAACGGTTAATTATATCAAGGAATGGGTGGAAGAACATCCGAGAGATTAAGCGGTCAATAGGAATAATTTCAATCTCGTTCTGAATACTTTTCTATAATGGATACAAAATGAAACCTTCGAGGTTTTTAATATTCAGCAAATATTGAGTATTCGTTTATTGTTTTATTAATAGCAAATTCTTAAATAAATCAGTCAAACCTCGAAGGTTTGTTGATTACTGAATAAACAAAAATTAATCAACTATTAGCTCCGTTAGAGCGATACAAAATAAATAAAATGGGTAATACTAACATATAAAAGTGTCTCTCCTACGGAGTTGGGTGTTTTGCTATAATAGATATATATTATAGCCAAATATTAAAAAAATCTTCGAGGTTTTTGTATTCAGCAAATATTGAAAATTCGTTTATTGTTTTATTAATATCGAATTCCTAAATAAATCAGTCAAATCTCGAAGTTTTATTTATTACTGAACTTTTAAAATCAATTTGTTCTAAAAATATCTCCCGTCAATTTTGTATAAAATAAAACAATTGAAACTTTACAATGAAAAATGAAATGAACAAAAAATTAGCTTCTTACTCTTCATATCTTTTGGCTCCCCCTTTTATGAATTTCCTACTTTTCTTAATCTTGTCGGGAAAATCGGAAAGACCGGTATTTATGCTTGGGATTTCATTTATTCTCGGAGTCTTTTTCCCTGTGGTTGTTTTTATCTATCTTAGGAGAAAGAAAAGAATTGTAAATGACGACGCCACCGTAAAAGAAGAAAGAACGCTTCCATATTTGATAGGCGCTGTCTTCTGCTTAGCTGCTGCGGGGATTTTTTACTACTCGAATATTGAACCGCTTTTTGTAAATCTTTGGATAATCTATTTTATCACTTCTCTCACAATAACAATCATCAACAAATATTGGAAAATAAGCGCACACGCAATGGGAGCGGCAATTCCTCTCGGAGTTCTTCTCTATCTCGGTAATAGTTATTATCTCCTTTTTCTGATTTTTCTGATAATAGTTATGTGGGCAAGATTAACTCTTCGCGTTCATACAGTTGCGCAAGTTTTTTGGGGAGCCGTTGCGGGAAGCATTATTCCGATTATCATTTTAAGGATTATGTCATGAAACTTAATGTTACGAAAAAAGAATTACTCAACACATTAAATCAGCTGGCAGACCTCTCGGAATTTGCCGGAGAGAATCCATTCAAAGTCCGCGCATACAGAAACGCGGTTAATGCGCTCCGATATATAAATGATGATTTTGAAGAAATGATTGAAACAAACGAACTCCTTAAGGTAAAAGGAATTGGTAAAGGTATTTTCGCGACAATTAAAGAAATATTCGAGAACGGTTATTCTACCGAACTGATTTCATTGAAGGAAAAAGCGCCGAAAGGAATTGAGGATTTACTTCAGATTAGAGGCCTTGGCATTAAGAAGTTAATTCTGCTTAACAAAGAACTGCAAGTTGAAAATATAGATGATTTGACGGAGGTTATTGAGTCGGGGAAGTTGAATGAAATAAAGGGATTCGGAGAGAAAAGCATTGAAAAAATCAAAACGGAAATTAATAGAATAATAACAACCAAACATCTTCTCCTCCTTGATGAAGCGTTTGAAATCGCCGGATCGTTAAAAAAGAAAATGGAAAATATTCCCGGAATAATTAAGGTCGAACTTACCGGACAGCTTAAAAGAATACTGGAAATTATCTCGAGGATTGATTTGCTTGTTTTAGTGAATCCTAATTCAAAAAAAGAATGTATTGATAACCTTAAAGAAACTTTTGTAATTGCAGAAGAAAAAGGAGGGAATGAAATTTCGGTTTTAAGACTTAAAGCTGCAAAGAAAAGGGAGATTTATCTTCATATTGTTACAAGCGAAGAAGAGTTTACAAAAGCGGATTTCATCTTGACCGGAAGCGAATATTTCACTTCAAAGTTTACCGACTTGAGCGCAGATTTCAAATCGGAGAAAGAAATCTTTTCGGAGAACAAAATTCATTTTGTCGCGCCTGAGATGAGGGAAGAGGAGACCGAAAATATTTTGTTACGCGATTCGTCTCCTTCCGATTTGGATTTTCCCGGGATGAAAGGTATGCTTCATTTTCATACTGTTTACTCCGACGGGGCTAACTCGCTGGAGGAAATGGTTATCGCCGGCAAAGAGAGCGGATTTGAATATTTCGCCGTTTGTGATCACAGTAAGTCGGCTTTTTATGCAAACGGACTCACCGAAGAAAGATTGATTGAACAGCATGATGAAATAGCAGCCCTCCGCAAAAAACTCGGCGTTGAGATATTCCACGGTATCGAAAGCGATATTCTGAAAGATGGTTCTCTCGATTACTCCGATGAAATTCTTTCCGGATTTGATTTTATCATTGCGTCGGTTCATTCTAATTTTAATCTGCCCGAAGAAGAAATGACTGGGCGCATCATAAAAGCAATTGAATCACCATACTCAAATGCAATCGGACATCCGACAGGAAGACTCCTTTTGCGCAGGGACGGATATAAATTGAACATCCTTAAAATTCTTGACGCTTGCGCCGCTAACAATACTGCGATAGAAATTAACGCAAACCCGCACCGGCTTGATTTGGATTGGCGCAATTATGATTATGCAAGGGAAAAAGGCGCGCTCTTTACAATCAATGCGGACGCCCATGCAACGAGCCATATTGAATATACAAAGTACGGAGTGATGATTGCCCGGAAAGGAGGAATCAAGAAATCCGAAGTGATTAATTATTTATCCTTGGAGAAATTTAAGAAGTTTATCTCGAAATAATTTTTAGAAGGCTTTGAAAAACCTAATTTATTTGCGCCTTGGCGGGAGAAGAATCTCAAAGCCGGGAATAATGCAGGATTAGAGATATTTCGGACGGCTTACACTCCGCCTTGGCGGACTCAATATGACAAATTTGGGTTATGCAAAGGTCTCTTTTAGTAATCTATATTCAGCGTGGTTCGCTTGAGATGTGTAATTAATCTAAGGAAAATAATAGAACACGGAAAACACAGTGAACAGTAAACGGCGAATAGTGAATAGTAGTGAGAAATCTGCGCAGTCGTAGTAAAACCAATTATCCATTTGTCCATTATTTCATCTAATTATCAACGACATATCGTAAAATGATAATATTTGAAAAAATCATTTTTATTAATTCAAATTCATGTATTAATTATGAAGAGATTTCTCCAAAAAGTATTGCAGTTAGGCAATCTTAATTTTTACTCTCTCGAATAAAACATTTATATTTAAATTTTAAAAATAAGAGGATACAGATGCAAATAGGTTTGATTGGATTACAGGGAAGCGGTAAGACTAAACTTTTTAATACGCTTGCCGGTATTGAGGAAAATCCCGAACAGCCGAGAAGAAACGAAGCTCAAATAGAAGTAGTGAAAGTGCCTGACGAGCGCCTTGATAAATTAACCGAGATGTTTAATCCCAAGAAGAAAGTTAACGCCACAATTGAAGTTTATGATTTTCCCGGACTGCAGACGGGCGACGACGGTAAAGTAAGGATTACTTCGCAGTTCCTTCAGAATGTTCGCAACAACGACGCTTTGTTTCACGTTGTGCGGCAGTTTGAAAATCCCGCCGTTCCTCATCCCTTAAACAGAATTGATCCTCTTGCCGATATTGAATTTTTGGAGACGGAGTTTCTTTTGACGGATATGGAGTTTTTGGAAAAGCATAAAGAGCGTCTCGAAAAAGATATAAAAAAAATAAAGGACGATAATCTGAAAAGGGAATTGCCCGTTATTGAAAAGTGCGCGGCGCATCTTGAAGAGGAAAAACCGCTCCGTACTTTGGCGCTTACTCAAGATGAATTGAAAATGCTCTCCGGCTATCAATTATTGACCTTGAAGCCGATGGCTGTCGCGATAAATTTTGATGAAAGCTCCATCGAAAAAGTTGATGAAATTGTAAATGAAATTCAAACCGCAGTAGCCGAGAGACAAATAAAAGTTATTCCATTCTTCGCTGAAATTGAATATGAAATGTCTCAACTCAGCGAAGAGGACAGAGCGGTATTTATGGAAGATTACGGAATTCGAGAATCCGCGCTTTCCAAGATTTTAAGAACTTCGTACGAGCTGCTTGGTCTTCAGTCCTTTTTTACGGTCGGCGAAGATGAATGCCGCGCGTGGACAATTAAAAAGAATTACACTGCGCAGCAGGCGGCGGGAGTAATACACACAGACTTCTTCAACAGATTCATTCGCGCCGAAGTAGTCAGTTATGATGATTTTGTTAAATACGGTTCGTTCGCGAGCTGTAAGGAAGCCGGCGTTTGGCGTCTCGAAGGAAAAGAGTACATCGTTAACGACGGAGATATTTTAAACATAAGACACAATTAATAAAAGGTGAAAAAAATGGGAAAAGAAGCAATCGATGGATTAGAACCTAAATTATTATGGGAATATTTTTACGGAATGACGCAAGTTCCGCGTCCATCAAAAAAAGAGGGAAAAATCAGAGAGTGGGTGAAAGAATTTGCCCGTCAACATAACTTTGATTTTAAGGAAGATGAAACCGGCAACATTGTAATTAAAGTCCCTGCAACCGAAGGAATGGAAGACGCTCCGACAATAGTACTTCAAGGTCATATCGATATGGTTTGCGAAAAGAATAACGATAAAGTTCATGATTTTGAGAATGATCCTCTCACGATTTACAGAGATGGCGATTGGATTACCGCAGACGGAACAACTCTCGGCGCCGATAACGGAATCGGAGTTGCCGCCGCAATGTCAATTGCAACCGACCCTGAAGTAAAACATGGTCCTTTGGAGTTGCTGATGACAGTTGACGAAGAGACGGGAATGACGGGAGCAAACGGTTTGCAGCCGGGATTTATTACCGGAAAAATTTTGTTAAATCTTGATTCCGAAGAAGACGGCGCTTTTTATGTCGGTTGTTCAGGCGGCGTTGATACGGAAGGTAAATTTGAAGTTGAATTTGCCGATGCAGACAAGTTGGCTTACGCTCCTTTTAAAATTGAAATTACAGGATTAAAGGGAGGACACTCCGGACTTGATATTCATCGCGGCAGAGGCAATGCCATAAAGCTTCTCGGCTATTTGCTTGCTCGCTTGGATGATGTCGATCACAAACTTGTTTCAATTCAAGGCGGTTCGTTGCGTAACGCAATCCCGCGCGAAGCGGAAGCCGTTTTGTTAATCTCAAACTCCAAAATAGATGAAGTTAAGGAAATTGTCTCCGACTTTGAACGAAACGCAAAAATTGAATATCTGCATAAAGATTCAGGATTACAAGTTAATTTTACAGAAACCGAATCCGCCGATAAATTTATTGCCGACGAATATGCAAGAACTCTTGTCCAAACTATTTGCGCGCTTCCCCACGGAGTAATTTCGATGAGCGCCGATTTGGAAAATTTGGTTGAAACTTCAACGAATCTTGCGACGGTTAAAATTGAAGATAATTTCGTTACGATTGGAACGAGCCAAAGAAGTTCGGTCGATTTTGCCAAAGAGAACATTGCAACTTCAGTCGCTTCGATTTTCAGCTTGGCAGGCGCGGAAGTTATCTACGGCGATGGTTATCCGGGCTGGCAGCCTGATATGGATTCGAGAGTTCTTAAAGTAGGGAAAGAAGTTTACGAGACAAAGTTCGGTTCTGTTCCGGAAATCAAGGCAATTCACGCCGGACTGGAATGCGGTTTGCTCGGCGCAAAATTTCCCGGAACCGAAATGATTTCCTTCGGCCCGACTATCGAAGGAGCACACTCTCCCGACGAAAGAGTAAATATTCCCGCAGTAGTAAAATTTTATGATCTGCTGAAAAATATGCTTGTTAAATTGGCGGAGAAATAACATTTGATTTTAGCTTTCACGCAATATCAAACGCGTGAAAGCTAATCATTATCTACCATGATTAGCAGCCTAATAAATCTACTCGTTATCGGACTTGTAGCGGGTTTTATTTTTTCAATTCCCGTCGCCGGACCGATTGCCGTACTTGTTGTTACCAACTCATTGAAAAACCGCGCCCGTTTTGCCAATCGAGTCGCGCTTGGCGCTTCCTTGGTTGAGTTTGTTTATGTTTTTCTTGCAATGTTCGGCATAACGGCTTTAATCAAATATTACCAGCCGTTTATTCCTTATCTCTTTCTTCTTGGAGGAATTTTACTTTTTTATGTGGCGAGAAAAATTTTCAAATCTCATATTTCCATCGAATCAATGCAGTATGAAAAGTCCGATAATGATGATGAAAAGGGGGGAATGCGCGCCGGAATGTTGATTAACATAACAAATCCCACAATATTTTTCGGCTGGCTTACTTCATCCTTTTTGATTCTTTCCTTTGCCGCTTCTTTAGGATTAAATACAGGCGGAATGGAAAAAATAGTTCATGAAAATGCGGTTGAAATTTCTAAAATTACGGAAGAGAGAGTTCCTGAATTTAAGAAGCAGACAATTTTTTCAGATTCAACTTATACGCAAAACAAAACAATAAATCAGGAAGTAAATATCACGCCTTACGAAGCGACAATCCTGAGTATTGCTTACGCCGCCGGAATCAGTGTAGGAGGATATTTGTGGTTTTTCCTTTTCGGCGGATTAATCAGAAAACATAGAAAAGCAATTAATCCGAAATATCTGAATATCTCATTGAAAGTATTTTCAGTTTTCTTAATAGGATTGGCTATCTATTTTGTGTATCTCGGTGTTGAAATTTTGGTTTGATTTTTTGTAGATTCAAAAATTTATAAACCGCTGAAGCGTTTACTGATTTCTCTATGTTATTGCTAACCCACGACTTAAGTCGTGGGTTAACATAATGTTTATTGTACCTTGCAACCGTTTCAACGGTTTTTCGACCTTTCTTTAGAGAACTTGTTTATGCTAAATAGTCTGGGATAAATGCTCTCGACCAAAAAGCTTTTTATCATTAATTGCACATACTGTAAATCGTTTCAATACATAAGTTCACATTCGTAAAAGGGCAGTAACTCCGTAGGAGTGATATCTTGGTAAAAATATAGCTCACCATTATTTTTAGCTCCGTAGGAGCGACACAGTTCTGCAAATGAGACAGTTGTTCTATCTTTAATGTATCGCTCCTACGGAGCTTATAATTGAAGATTAGTTGTTTATTACAAAAGTTTTGCTCCTACGGAGCAAGGTATAAATCTTGTCGTATTTATAATTATCTTAAGCCTTGCATAACCTATTTTATTTGTCACCCCAAGAAAAAGCAGTCGAGGTAAATCCTGAATGGTGCGAATTTTGTCCCGTTCGTTATTGGACGGGGGCGTAATCCTCCATGGCAGAAGTATCTCAGAACCGGAAATTATACTGGATTTTGAAATAATTATAACGGCTTCCACACCGCCCCCCAAAAAAGCGGCGATGATTTCAACTTAAGAGTTTTTTATTATTAACCCATTGCTACAGCAATTGGGTTAGCGCATTAAAAATGAAGTCCAACCGCTTTACCGGTTTCCTTAACTTTCGAGACATACAACTGTGAACCGGTTAGAGCATTTTAGGTAATATTTTACCCATTGATGAATCAGTGAGTTAATGAGACAAATATTTCATTAAAGTGGCAATTGAAGTCTCTAATATTAAAAAAGTTTAATTTTTATCAATATTTTGTTGAAATAGTGCTTGAAATCATTGAATTAGCAAATATCTTTTAGTAAATTTGTTCTAAATATTTAAGGTAAAAAGGATATATGAAGATTATTAAACCAAAGAAACTTGAAAAAGGCGATGTTGTCGGATTAATCTCTCCCGCATCTACTCCCGACGATTTATCTAAAGTTGAAAAAGCTGTTAAATATTTTGAAAATTTGGGCTACGGCGTAAAAATCGGTCATAATGTCGGACGTAAATATGGCTATTTAGCCGGAACAGATGAAGAGCGCGTGCAGGATATCCACGATATGTTTAAGGATAAAAGCGTTAAGGCGGTAATTTCAATTAGAGGCGGATTCGGTTCGCCGCGTTTGCTTGATAAAATCGACTACGGTTTAATCAGAAGAAATCCCAAGATATTTGTCGGATACAGCGATTTAACGGCTTTGAATATTGCGATTTTTAAGAAGACCGGTTTAATTACTTTTGAAGGTCCGATGGCGGCAACGGATTTCGGAGATAATATCGACCCTTACACGGAAGAATGGTTTTGGAAAATTGTATCTAATAAGAAAAAAATCGGTAAAATCTTAAATCCGGACGAAGAAAAGTTTTACAAATTATCCAAAGGAAGAGGCGAGGGAAGAATTATCGGCGGAAATCTTTCGATTTTAACTTCTCTTGCGGGCACGCCATATTTCCCGGATTTCAAAAATGCCATTCTTTTGCTCGAGGAAATTAACGAAGAACCTTACCGAGTCGATAGAATGCTTAATCATCTGAAACTGCTTAATGTTTACAAAAAAGTAAATGGAATAATATTAGGACGCTTTGTGAATTGTTTCCAAAAAGCTGGGGAAAGAGATGAAAGAACTCTGAATATGGTTATTCTCGATTACTTCGAGAATATGGGAATTCCGCTTATTTACAATGTTAGTCACGGACATGTAAAGAAGAACTTTACTCTTCCAATCGGAGTTATGGCTAAAGTAAACGCTTCGAGAACTTTTGTCGAAATTACGGAGTCGGCAGTCGAGTAACTTTTTTTATTCGGTTACTCTGTTTTCTCTTATCTTATAGAATAAAAAAAGAGGATTATGTTGAAAAAGATTTTATCGTTTGTTGCCATTGTTTTATTGTTTGGTTGTACGTCACAAAATAATAAAGATATTTTTAAAGAAGCCCGTCAGCATCTTTCCCGTCAGGAATTTCCCGAAGCGGTCAGTAACCTCAAGGAAATTCTCTCCACAAATCCCGATAAGGAAACCGCTTTCAAAGCGGCTCTTGAAATTGCAAAGGTTTATCACGCTCATGCAATTAAGTCGATACCCAAAGAAGAATCTTTAAAGATAGCAGTGGAATATTACAAACGCGCCAACAAGATTGACCCGCAAGCAGAAGAAGCTCCCAAAGCGCTTTTTCTTGCCGGATTTATAGAAGCAAACCAGCTGAAGGATTTAACCGCCGCGCGGACAACTTACAATAAATTTATTAAAATGTATCCGGATAATCCCATGGTTGAATCGGCGAAAAAGGAAATTCAGAACTTAGGCGTACCGCCGGAAAAGATAATCGAAAAGAGTATCGCGCCGAATGAACTCAAAAAAAGATAGCGTTTCCGATTACCTTAGACCTGAAGTAATCTCCACATTAGATTCATTAGAACTTAAAGCCAAGCTTTTAGTCGAGGGCTTTTTAATCGGTATGCATAAAAGTCCTTACCATGGTTTCAGCATAGAGTTCAGCGAGCACAGAGCATATTTCCCGGGAGCCCCTATTAAACACATCGATTGGAAACTTTACGGCAAAACCGAGAAATATTTCATCAAGAAATATGAAGAAGAAACCAACTTGATTTCCCATATTATTTGCGATGTAAGCGCGTCTATGAATTTTTCCTACGGTGGGAGAATATCAAAGTTTGAATATGCAAAACTTCTTTCCGCCGCGCTCCTCTATTTGATTATTTCCCAGCATGACGCCGTCGGATTGACTTTTTTTTCGGACAAGATTGATAATTTCTACCCTCCGAGAACTTCACGCGCTTATCTTATTAAAATGCTCACGGCAATCGAGAATCAGAAAACGGGAAACGACACGAATATTTCTTCAAGTCTCGGAAATATTGCGGAGAAGATAAAAAGGAGAAGTCTGATAATTCTTATCTCCGATTTCTTCGACGACAAAGATAAGATGTTGAAAGCGATTAAAGAGTTTAAGTACAACAAGAATGAAGTGATTCTTTTTCATCTTTTGGACCCGACCGAAATTAACCTCGACGTAGGAGAAGAGTCACATTTTATTGATATGGAAAACGACGCCGAATTAATTACCGAGCCGTATCAAATCCGCGGCGAGTATAGGAAATCCGTCCAAAATTTTATTAATGAAATTAAAACGGAGTGTCTTAATTTCGGCGTTGAGTATTCTTTGATAACAACCGACCAGCCTTTCGATAAAGCCCTTCTGAATTATTTTATAAAACGTTCCAAACTTACTTAAAGTAGGTTTGGGATAAGTTAATGTAAGCCAATAACCAAAACATGAAATTGTTATATTGAGTTCGACACGGCGAATGTTTTTTAGCGCCGTCTCGTCCGCGTTAGGCGGATTGCGAAGAGCGGAGCGACGAAATAATCTCACCGGAAAACATGCAGTTGTTGAAAATTCAATAATCCCAAAATTGTCATTAGAATTTTTTCTAATCTAAAATTATTAAGAAAAATACTATTCTTTGTAACGTAGATTGCTTGCAATCTGCGAAAAAACAGCATAATGCTAAATTGCAGCCACAGATTGACCGTTCGCAAGCTCACTAATCAATCTGCGCTACAAATAGAACGAGTAAGATT
>WGCV01000001.1 GCA_015493615.1 Melioribacteraceae bacterium | reverse complement strand
TCTATTTGTAGCGCAGTCCGCCCAAGGCGGAGTTTAGTGAGCTTGCGAACGGTCTCCGCCACGGCGGACTGTGGCGGAAATAATTTAGCATTATGCTGTTTTTTCGCAGATTGCAAGCAATCTACGTTACAAAGAATAGTATTTTTCTTAATAATTTTAGATTAGAAAAAATTCTAATGACAATTTTGGGTTTATAAATAGTGGTAAGTTAAGACTTGTCCCTACCCCGTCCGACGCTTTGCGTCGTCCACCCCTTCCGCGGGAAGGGGAATTGTTACTCCACTTTTCGGATTTGTTTGTATTAAAATGCGGGAAAGTTTATTCTACGATTACAAAAAATTTACATCTTTCGAAATTAAAACGGATAATCCGACAACCCGTTAATCAAACTATCTAATTGCCGAATGAAATAAATAATCCCTAATCCTATTTCAACTCAAATACAGAATTTTTCATTCTGGTCCCGCCTTGGCTGGAGAAGAATCTCTAAACCAATATTTTCGCTAATTCCGATTTTAAAATACTGAGTCCGCCAAAGTTGACTCGAAAAACAACATATAAGAAGATTTTGCATAACCCAATTTATATGTCATTCTGATCCCGCCTTGGCGGATTGGCGGACTCAATATGACAAATTTAGGTTATGCAAAGGTCTCTATAACTTATTCTAAATTTTTGGGGAATTTACATCACACCTTTAATTACTTCCTTAACCTTATCCAATATCTCGCTATCCTTAGTAAAACCTTTTTTCTTTGCAATCTTCATCATCTTATCAGCGCTTTTAGTTTTTCCTTCCGTTTTATAAACATTGGAAAGAGCGGCGTAAACTTCGGGAAATGAGGCGGTGTTATTAATTGCGTTTTTATAATATTTTATTGATTTGTTCGTATCTTTTAGAACCTTATCATAAAAGTAACCGACGATAAAATTAAGCTCGGGATTCTTCGGATCGGCTTTTAACTTATTTTTCAGCGTAACAAAAAGGGAATAATCCTCGAACGCAAGTTTCTGGTAATGTTTTTCCTTCAAATAGGTAACAAGCGAGTTAAATTTAGGAATATCCAAATATCCCGTTACTACCGTAATGAATTTTCCGTCAGAAGTAAAAAGTCCCGTGCTCGGGTATCCCGTTACGCCGGCGGCTTGTGCAAATTGTGAATTTTGATATTCCTGTCCCATAAAATGAACTGTTCCCGGCTTCTCGGGATTTACTCTTGCCATAACAAAGTTTTTGGCAATTGTTTTCTGTACTTCAGGATCGGAGTATGTTTTTTCATCCATAACTTTACACCATTTGCACCAATCGGTAAAAAAATCAACAAGTAAGAATTTATTTTCTTTTTTAGCTTGAGCCAAACCTTCATCGAAAGTAACCCATTTTATTCCGCCCGAAGCGAATAGTTCAGTGGAAAAATAAATAAAGAGCAGTAAAACATAAAACAGCTTTTTCATAAACGTCCTTCTGATTAAATTAAAAAAATATCATTTCTCCTATTAATATAATAAAAAAGGGGAACTGTTAAAACAATTCCCCTTTTATTTAAAATATACGCAATTTATAACGTATTAAGAATTCTTTTACTCGTTTCCTTCTTCTTTGATTTTATAACTAAAATCTTCGGAAGCAAGGGTTGAGTAAACATGCCAAATATCTTCGGCATGCTCCTGAGCTTTTTTCAGCAGCATAGCGGCTCTTTCAGGATCTGATTTTGTCAGCATCTTGAACCTGTTTTCATTATAGACATAATCTTCAATCGGAATCTTAGGTCCTTTGTAATCCAATTTCAAAGGATTCTTTCCTTTCGCTGCGTTTGCAGGATTATATCTGTAAATCGGCCAGTAACCGCTTTCGACAGCTAATTTCTGCTGTTTCCAACCGTATGACAAATCGTATCCGTGTTCAATACAAGGACTGTTAGCAATAATAATGGAAACGCCTTCGTAAGCTTCCGCTTCTTTAATAGCTTTAACGGTTTGAGTATCGTTGGCTCCCATTGCAACCTGAGCAACATAAACGTTACCGTAGTTAATTGCCATTCTGCCCAAATCCTTTTTAGGAAGCGAGCGACCTGCAGCCGCGAATTTTGCAACCGCGCCGATTCCGGTAGCCTTGGACTGCTGTCCGCCGGTGTTGGAATAAACTTCGGTATCAAGCACGAGAATGTTAACATTCTTATTCGATGCAAGTACGTGATCCAAACCGCCGTAACCGATATCGTATGCCCAACCGTCGCCGCCAAAGATCCAGACCGAGCGTGTAACCAAATACTCTAAAATCGGAAGCAATTCAACAGCGGTTGGATTGGAAGTCATACCTTTTAGCTTCTCTTCCACTATTGCAATTCTTTCACGCTGCTCCTTAATTTCCTGTTCCGTCTTTTGAGGAGCGTTAACGATTTCATCAACGAGTTCAGCGCCAAGTTCATCTTTTAATCTACCGATTAATTCAACGGCATGTTCATGATTTTTATCAATTGCTAATCTCATTCCCAAACCGAATTCGGCGTTATCTTCAAACAAGGAGTTATTCCATGCAGGACCTCTTCCCTCTTTATTGAAAGTATAAGGAGTCGTAGGTAAGTTTCCGCCGTAAATTGACGAACAACCCGTTGCGTTTGCGATTACGGCTCTGTCGCCAAACAACTGCGTAACAAGTTTGATATAAGGCGTTTCACCGCATCCCGGGCACGCGCCAGAAAACTCGAACAACGGCTGCAGGAACTGACTTCCTACAACGGTGTCAACCTTGATGCTTGTTCTGTCAAGCTCGGGAAGATTGTAGAAGAACTCAAAGTTTTTACTTTCGGCTTCCCGCAGAGGAATCTGATCGTGCATGTTAAGCGCTTTGATATCCGGATTTTGTTTATCAACAGCGGGACATACTTCAACGCACAAACGGCAGCCGGTACAATCTTCAACTGCAACTTGAATTGTGTAAGCGTTTCCTCTTACTTCCTTAGCCCGCGCTTCTGTCCATTTGTAAGTTTCGGGAGCTTCTTCTGTATATTTCTTATCGTAAGTTTTAATTCTGATTGCCGCATGCGGGCAAGCTAATGCGCACTTACCGCACTGAATACAGATTTCCGGTTCCCAAACGGGAACTTCAAGCGCAATATTTCTTTTTTCCCAGCGTGTAGTGCCGGTCGGGAAAGTTCCGTCTGCGGGCATTTTGCTAACAGGCAAATCGTCCCCTTTGCCCGCGATAATCTGTCCGATAACATCCTTAACGAATTCAGGAGCCGCATCGGGAACAGGAGGTTTAACTTCTATTGTGCTGGTTATCTGTTCTGTATATTCAATCTTATGAAGATTTGCCAATGCATCGTCAACAGCTGCAAAGTTTTTATTAACAACGTCTTCGCCTTTCTTTCCGTATGATTTCTGAATTGCGCCTTTAATTTTTGCAATTGCTTCGTCTTTAGGAAGGATTCCTGAAATAGCAAAGAAACATGTCTGCATAACAGTGTTGATTCTATGCCCCATTCCCGCTTCCTTAGCTACTTTGTAGCCGTCGATAACATAGAACTGAATCTTTTTATTAATAATTGTTTCCTGCATCTTCCTCGGGAGTTTATCCCAAACCTCTTCCGTTTTATATGGAGAGTTAAGCAAAAACGTTCCGCCTTCTTTCAATTTATCAAGCACATCAAAATGATCAAGCAATGTAAATTGATGACATCCCACAAAATCAGCTTCCTGAATCAAATAAGTGGAATGAATTACATCAGGACCGAAACGAAGGTGAGAAACCGTAGTTGAACCGGCTTTTTTGGAATCGTAAACAAAATAACCTTGGGTGTAGTTATCCGTTTCGCCGCCGATAATTTTAATCGAGTTTTTGTTAGCGCCTACAGTACCGTCTGAACCTAAGCCGTAAAACATACTCTTGGTAACTTTCGGGCTTTCTGTGATAAAATTCGGATCCCATTCAAGACTTGTGTTTGTAACATCATCATGAATACCGATTGTGAAGTGGTTCTTAGGACTGTCGTTTTTAAGATTATCAAAAACGGCTTTAATCATTGCCGGAGTAAACTCTTTGGAGGAAAGTCCGTAACGTCCGCCTACAATTCTCGGCTGAGTTGCAAATCTCTCCTCTCCGTTGGCGAATGCTTCGGCAAATGCAGTAGTAACGTCCAGGTACAACGGCTCGCCGGTTGCACCGACTTCTTTTGTTCTATCCAAAACCGCAATTTTTTCAACCGTCTTGGGCAATGCCGCAAGCAGATGCTCGTTGGAGAAAGGTCTGTAAAGACGAACAACCAAAACGCCGACTTTCTCTTCCATATTTTCAGTCATATATTCAACTGTTTCTCTAACAGCTTCTGCGCCGGAGCCCATTAGAACGATGACGCGTTTTGCGTCGGGAGCGCCGTAATAATCGAACAGATGATATTGTCTTCCCGTTAATTCGGCAAACTTATTCATCGCATTCTGAATAATTTCCGGAGCGGCTTGATAATATTTGTTAACGGTTTCACGACCCTGGAAATAAACATCAGGATTTTGGGAAGATCCGCGCAGGACAGGTTTATCGGGATTTAAAGCTCTTTCCTTATGAGCGCGAACATATTTATCGTCAATCATTGCTCTTAAATCTTCGTCGTTCAGCTGTTCGATTTTCTGAATTTCATGCGAAGTTCTGAAACCGTCAAAGAAATGAACGAAAGGAATTCGCGTTTCCAATGTTGATTTGTGAGCAATTGCCGCTATGTCATGCGCTTCCTGAACTGAGCCTGACGCCAACATTCCGAAACCGGTTTGTCTTACTTGCATTACGTCCGTATGATCGCCGAAAATTGATAACGCTTGCGCAGCTAAAGATCTTGCCGAAACATGAAAAACCGCCGGAGTAAGTTCGCCCGCAATTTTATACATGTTAGGAATCATCAGCAGCAAACCTTGTGACGCAGTAAAAGTAGTTGTTAAAGCGCCTGCCTGCAATGAACCGTGAACAGCGCCTGAAGCTCCTCCTTCTGACTGCATTTCAGTAACCGAAGGAACAGTTCCCCAAATATTTTTCTTACCTATAGCCGACCATGCGTCGGAGTGTTCTCCCATTGGAGAGGATGGAGTAATAGGATATATAGCTATAACCTCACTGAGCTTAAACGCAACATTTGCGACAGCTTCGTTACCATCTAACGTGATTTTTTGTCTTTCCGTTGCCATAAAATCTCCATTTATGATTTATGTATTTGTAATTTATAACTAAAATTATTTAAGATATAAATATAATTTTTTCCATTGAGATAAAAAAGACATTAGCGGGCAATTTTAGAGAAATTCTTTTGGCGCTTATCAGTAAAATTCAGATAATTTCTATCAGAATATATTTTTAAATTCTCTAAAGTCCTTTAGTAGTAAGGTTTTCGGAAATTCTATATCCTATTCTATTTTTAAACTTATTTGATTCCGGCTTACCCATGTTGGATTATGCAAAGCTTTCTTTTCAACTATTCCTCAATTTGGTTCCGGGTTGTGCAGGTAAGAAAATGAAACTGATATTTAAAACAAAAACGGGGACTGAAAAGTCCCCGAATTCAAAATCAGATTTTCTTTTTGAAATAATCTAGAGTTTTAATAAGACCCTCTCTTCGGTTAACTTTCGGCTCCCAATTCAAAACCCGTTTCGCTTTGGAAATATCAGGACGTCTGACTTTAGGATCATCAATCGGAAGAGGTTTCCGCACAATTTTGCTCGGGGAATTAAGCAACTCAATTACTTCTTCGGCGAATTGTAATATTGAAATCTCATCCGGGTTGCCGATATTTACCGGCTCATGTTCATCGGAAAGAAGTAAGCGGTAAATGCCTTCAACCAAATCATCCACGTAACAGAAACTCCGAGTCTGTGAACCATCGCCGAAAACAGTAACATCTTCACCTTTTAAAGCTTGCGAAACAAAGGCAGGCAAAGCGCGTCCGTCATTCAGGCGCATGCGGGGCCCGTAAGTATTGAAGATACGAACGATTCTTGTATCAACACCGTGGTAACGATGATAAGCCATTGTAATTGCTTCGCCGAAACGCTTAGCTTCATCATAAACTCCACGCGGTCCGATCGGATTTACATTTCCCCAATACTCTTCGTTCTGCGGATTGATATCGGGATCCCCGTAAACCTCGGATGTTGAAGCGATTAAGAATGTTGCTCCTTTTTCCTTTGCGAGTCCGAGAGCTTTGTGCGTACCGAGCGAACCTACTTTAAGAGTCTGAATAGGAAGTTTCAAATAATCAATCGGACTTGCAGGGGAAGCAAAATGGAGTACATAATCTACTTCTCCCGGTACATGAATAAAATTTGTAACATCATGTTTAATGAAAGTAAAATTTTCATTCCCGAAAAGATGCTCTATGTTTGAAATATCGCCGGTTAATAAATTATCAATACAGACAACGGCAATATCGTTTTTCAGCAATTTATCACATAAATGTGAACCGAGGAAGCCTGCTCCACCTGTTATAACAGCTTTTTTCATTTTTATCCCTTTAATTCTTTTTTCTTCCGGTTCTTCAAATCGGGTCGCGAGTAATAGTAATAGTATTTATAGTAAGAACCGTATCCGCTGCGATAACTGAATCTGTTAAGCAGCACGCCGATAAACGAACCGCCGTCCGAGGAAAGAAGTTCAACGGCTTTCTCCATTAAATCTATTTCAGTAATATTTGCCGAAACTACAAGTATAGTGGCGTCAACAATTTTGGAAAGAATCTCCGCATCGGTAACGGCAACGATTGGTGGAGAATCTATAATTATCATATCAAAATCCGCATCCAATTTTTGTAAGAAATCCTGCATCTGTTTTGAACCTAAAACTTCAGCCGGATTTGGAGGAATAGTACCGGCGGTTATGTAGAAAAGATTATCAATATCGCTCTTTCTTATTAAATTTTCGTACGATATGTCGCCGAAAAGATAATCGGTAACGCCGGGGGTTTTCTGTACGTCAAATAAATGATGAACTCTCGGTTTCCTTAAGTCCAAGTCAATAATAACGGTTTTCTTCCCTGACATCGCAAACGTTCCGGCTATATTAACGGAAACAGTGGTTTTTCCTTCACGTGGAGCTGAAGATGTAACCAATATTGTCTGAATCGGCGTTTCTTTCATCTTTGAGAAGTTGATTCTCGTTCTCAAAGAGCGAAAAGCTTCGCTCGGGATTGAATCCGGTTTTTTAGCGACAATAAATTCAAACTCCTTATTCCCTTCTTCAAGTCCTTCAATTTCAGGCACCCAAGCCAACACATTAATATTTTTCTTCTGAATATCTTCCGGCGTTTTAACTGTGTTATCAAAATAGTTGCGTACAAAAGCATAACCGAAGCCAAAGCCGCCGCCGAGTATCAATCCGATAAGAACGATAAGTTTTCTGTTCGGTTTTGCCGGTTTGTAGGGATAACGCGCTTTGTCAATAATCAGTACGTTTCCCGGAGTTGCCTGCTCGTTAATCAGAGCTTCCTGGTACTTTTCTTCAATCAGCAGATACAATTTTTCATTCGCCATCCTTTCGCGCTGCAATCTTGCAAGCTCAATAGAACGGTTCGGAAGTTCGTTAAACTTTGATTCAAAATTATCATAAATTGCTTTTAACTCTTTATATGACGCCTTATAACCTTGATAAGCAATTTCCTGATCAAGAAGCTGCTGCGTAAGAGCTTTAATCTCTTCCGGACTTGATGCAAAAATACTTTCCTTATATATTGCGACTTTATCATTAAGTTTCTTCTTCATAATCGCAATTCGTTTGTCAAAATCGGCGACTACGGAATGCAGCCTCTTGGCGTTCTTGTTATCTGAAATAGCCACGTCCCTTTGAACTTCCAGCTTTGCGATTTGGTCCTGCAGTCCTTGTAAGTATGACTCTGTCGCAAAGTTGTCAAGGTAAGCTTTTAACTTAGGGTTCTGCTGTTTTAACTGAGACGAAAGCGCGGCAACGCTCTTTTCAGCAATAACCATATTCATCTGCGCTTCGTTCATCTTAGTCTGAATATCCGTTATCTGCTGGATAAGGGCGGTAGCTTGTTCGGAAAGTTCGATTATTCCTTCTTTCTCCTGATAAGCCTGAAGTTTATTCTCGGAAAGGAGAAGTTCCTTTTTCATCACTTCGCGCTGCTTCTCCAAAAACGTTCTGACTGTAACCAACTGCTCGCGATTATATGATAAATTAATTTCTTTATAAGCGCGCGCATAATCGTTTGCTATTAAAGTAGCTTCATAAGCCGAAGGAGATTCGACTGTTATCTCCGCAATATCCAGACCCCGTTTTTGATCAATAGAGACTTTACTTTTTAGAATATTTGTCGCAATGGCATGCACCGAAAGTAATTGGTCTTTGGAATCGGAACCTATTAAATCTTTATTAAGTATTAAGTAAAAACTATCGGGCACATTAATCTGGTGATACTGAGCGATTAAATCCTTTGCTACTCGCTCACGGACAGTATAACTTTTTAGAACTTCTATTTCGTTGGCTATAAATCTGTCGCTGCCAAAATCGGAAAACTCGGGCAACAAAGGAGCGTCAAGAATATTCCCCGAAGGTTTCTGGATTTTGAGAGATGTGGTTGATTGATAAATATCCCGCGCCGTTAAAGCATAAACGATAGCGACGGCTAAACCGGCGAGAGTAATTAATGTAATAGGAACAATGTATTGTCTGAGTAAATTAATATATTCACGTAGAGAAGTTCCTTCCTCTTCATCAAATTGTCTTGGTTCGTAATTTCCCACTTCTAAACTATCCCTATCTAGTTAATAAAATTGCTAATGAAGTTAATGCCGAGAAGATTGACAATACCATTGATAACCAATCCCTCAAATAATATTTCTGACTTCCGGGAACCGAGAGAATATCACCCGCTTTAAGTTGAGGTACTTTCAGCGTGTCGGATTCCAGTTGCTCGCCCCACCAAATATCGTTAATGTCAAACTTATAAAGTTTTTGAGTTGAATCGGGAAGAACCCTGTATAATCTCAAATCGTCAAGATGAGCTGCGTCGGAAGGACCGCCTGCATATGATAATAAATCTAAAACGTTTGTGTAAATCGGGACGACATACTTCCCCGGATAACGAACAAATCCCCAAACAGAAACTTTTATATTCACATCTGTCGGGTCGGAGTAATCATAAAAACCGCCATTGTACCTCTGCATCTGTGGATTCATTGACCCGATTTCGTAATTCTTATTTTGTCCCCAAGCCAATGAGGTTAAAACTAACAAAACAAGAACTAAAAAACTTTTTTTCATAAATTCCTCTATTATTTAAAGTGTAGATTTTTAGGAGCCACTAGATACCCCACATATAAACTCAAAAACAAGATGATAATATTAGAAAAAAGAATTTTATTTTCCAATAAATTAATTATAAAAAATCTATTAATCGCTCCTAACAACAAATTTACAAAAACCAGCGCGAACAAAGTTGATATAAAACACAACAGAATCGAAGAAAAATAATATGGCAGAACAACAGTTGATTTTTTCGCTCCGATTAAATACTTAATTTTTAATTTTTCCCGATCTTTAATCACAAATCTTTCAATCAGATGTTTTATCACCAGTTCTATTCCAACAGATAAAATCAAGAATATTCCGATTAATGCAAAACTGATTATCGAGAAATATTTAGAGAACGAAAACACAATTTTGTGAGGAAACACAACTGTTTCAACAGCGCTATTCTTCTCTACCTTTTTTAGAAAGTTCATAATTCCGGAGTAACTAACATTACCGTTGAATTTCAAGTTGAAAGAAGCGGGAAGTTCTATTTGATTAACAACATCCTTTTCAATATCCGCGAACCGTGAACTGAAAATCTTTTTAGCTTCTTTTTTACTGATAAAAATAACTTTTTTAACTTTCTTTGAAGATGTTAAAAAACTTCTAATCTGTTTGATTTTATCAGCTGAAATATCTTGATTCAGGAATATCTTCGCTTCGAACTTATTCTGCATTCTCAATTTGAATGAAGAAAGATTCAACGCCCAGAATAACGCGGCAAAAAGAAATAACGCCGCAATCCCCTGCAGAAGGAACACAAAAAGTGACGACGATAAATTCCCCTTAAGTATTCTAAAAGTTTCTTTAATTAACAATTTCATCTGTTTGTTTTTCCTAAACTATACCGCTCTTTTTGCTGTCAATGCTTTATCAGAAACTAAAACTCTTAATAATTTGACTCATCAACCCAATTGGTTAAAAGCCACTTTCCATTGTTATCCTTCTCCAACTGAAAATTCACGCGTCCATCCACAAAAATAATATCCGTCGGATTGAATGTAACGGTTAAATTAAAACTTCGGACAATGTTTGTTGAATCATCCGAAATTGAAATGATGTTGTTCCAAATCAAATCCAGATTTTCACTGCTTTGGAAAAGTCCGTTGGTAACCCTCATCTCCTCGTCCCGATTCCATGAAATATCAATGCCGTTATCGTAATCGCGATAAGTAAAAATAAAATCGGGACTTAATACTTTTCCGTAAATCAAAGTATCCTGAAAAGTGTAGGCATATCGCAAATTCGTAAAAACGCCTTCGATATTCTTCTGGTCGGAAATCAGCGACGAACGGTCGGATAGATTCTCGTCAAACTTGGGCGCAAAAGGATTACACCCGTAGAATACCAACGTAAACAAAAGCAGTATTACAAAAATTCGCCTGCTAATACATCCTCCCCTTCAATTCGCTCCAGCTCGGTTTTCCCGATTGTTCATAATCAACCCAGCGGGAAATAACCCACTGCTGACGGCTGTCTAAAATCAAAGTGAATTTCAAATTTCCTTCATACGTTTCGGAAATATTTTCAGACGAAAAGTTTGTATTAATAACGTAAGAAAAATCATAAACCGAGCTGTCCGGATATTGCGAACTCCCCAGCTCGGACAAACTTAAAATAACCGGAGTTTGCGGAGGAAGCGTGTTTACCAAATTTGTAAAATAACCCCGCTCCGAAGTTAAATCCCAATTTGCAAATGCGGCAAATATCGCCGAAGCGCTTACCGTGGGGATAAATTTGAACTGTTTACCGGTAAACGCCGGGTCGGCAAAACAAGCAATGTAATTTTCAGCGACCTTATCCTTAAAGGAGTTCGTAAGATTTGTAAAAAGAATTTCGGGCGATGTAGCCGGCAAAAAATTATTCCGCGATGTGTTCGGCGGCTCGGCTTCCCTTGTCGAAATCAAATCACACGACGAAAAGAAAAGAGCAATAAGAATCACGAAATATTTAATTGCGACGCTTTTCATTCCAAAGTTACTCTCGATAATATTGCCCGTCCGACTGTTGCCTCATCTGCAAATTCCAAATCGCCGCCAACCGGAAGCCCGGTGGGAATGCGCGTAATCTTGACGCCAATCGGTTTTAACAGACGCGCCAAGTAAAGCGCGGTGGTTTCCCCTTCGGTATCGGGATTAAGAGCGAGAAAAATTTCGTTAACCTCCTCGGTTTGAAGCCGGCGCAAAAGCTCCTTAATTTTCAGATCCTCAACGTTTATTCCCGCAAGCGGATTCAGAACTCCGCCGAGCACATGGTACAAACCGTTATATTCATTGGTTTTTTCAATCGAAATAACATCGTTGACGCTTTCCACAACGCAGATAATCGAACTATCCCTTTTCTCATTCATACAGATTTCGCAATAATCCCCTTCGGAAATATTAAAACAGCGTTTGCAGAAATGCAAATCCTTCTTTAAATTCACCAGAGCGTCGGCAAGTCTCCGAACTTGCTCCTCATCCCTGTTAAGAAGGTAAAGGGCAAGCCGTTGCGCCGATTTTTTCCCGATCGTCGGCAATTTACTCAACTCGTCAATTGCAATCTGCAGCGGTTCGGCAATCTGCATATTATAATCCCGGAATATTCATTCCCGGAGGAATAATACCTTTGGTCAAAGATGCCATCTCTTCTTCCGCCATTTTTGACGCCGATTCAATTGCTTTGTTAACAGCGGCGACAATCAAATCCTCAAGCATTTCTTTATCTTCAACGGAAATAACTTCATCGTTTATCTCAAGTGAAATCAGCTCTTTCTGCCCGTTAACCGTCGCGCGAACCATTCCGCCGCCGCTTTCTTCGGAAACTGTTTTATTCCTTAATTCCTGTTGTTTTCTTTCCATATCGGCTTGCAATTTCTGCACCTGTTTCATCATTCCCTGCATTCCGCCTTTCAACATCGTTCCTCCTAATTTTCTTCTATGATTTAGATTTATATTTTAATATTTTTTGACTTCAATTTTAAAATATAATTTATTTAAACTTAATATTCATAAGATAAAAAAATATGTTTACTAAATACGGTTATTCAACCCTTATTACAATAACGATACTTTCATTTCTGATTATTGTACTTTCCCTTTTTCTTAAAGAAGACTGGTTGAAATACCTGTTAATAATTGCCGCGGGCGGATTTCTGATTTTTACTCTTTTCTTTTTTCGCGATCCGGATAGAACGCCGCCTCAGGCCGAAGGCGCTTTCCTTTCCCCCGCCGACGGAAAAGTGCTGCTTATTAAGGATGTAGTCTCCGATAAATTTGTTAAAGGAGAAGCTGTTCAGCTCTCTATTTTTATGTCTCCCTTTGACGTTCATGTTAACAGAATTCCGATTTCCGGAACCGTACAATATTTAAAATACGTTAAAGGGAAATTTTTAACCGCATACAACGATAAAGCCGACAAAGAAAACGAACGGAATGAAATCGGGATAGAAACGAAATTCGGCAAAGTTTTTTTCACGCAGGTTGCCGGCGCTTTTGCGCGAAGAATTGTCTCGGAATTGAAAGTCGGCGATTCGGTTAAAGCAGGGAAAAGATTCGGGATGATTAAGTTCGGAAGCCGCAGCGATATTATTGTCCCCAAAAAATGGATACCGCAAGTTAAAGTCGGCGACCATGTTTACGGCGGCGAAACAATATTATTTAAGATAAAAGAAAATGAATAAATTTAATCCTTCAAAAGCGATTATACCGAATACGTTCACGGCGTTTAACTTGCTCAGTGGATTTTTCTCAATTATTTTTGCAACACGTTCTGAGTTCACAACAGCGTCGCTTTTTATTTTTGTCGCTGTGTTTTTTGACGGTTTTGATGGTTTTGTCGCGCGGATGTTCAAAACCAGCAGCCGGTTCGGCGTTGAGCTTGATTCGATTGCAGATATCGTCAGCTTTGGAGTCGCTCCTGCAATTCTGATTTACTTTTCTTTTTTAAGCGAGTACGGAACTTGGGGAATCGTTGTCAGCTCAATTTATTTACTCTTCGGGGCTTTCCGGCTTGCGCGTTTTAATTCGCAGCTTGAAACAATCGAAGATAAGCCCGATTTTACCGGACTTCCTATTCCGGTCGCCGCGCTAACAATTGCGTCTTATTTGATTTACACAAAACCGGTTCCGCATCTTACGCCTCCGCAGGATTTAATCGCGCTGATTTTAATGCTCGTTGTCAGTTTACTTATGGTAAGCAATATTAAATATTTTTCCATGGCAAAAATTAAATACATCAATAATAAAGCAAAGATAATCTTTTCCATTATTACAATTCTCTTTGTGATTTCATTTTTCCTTTCGCAGGCAAAAACTCTTTTTTATTTTTTTCTATTGATTGTAATTTCCGGATTTATTAATAGCAGATTGGAAAAATATATTTTCACTAAAGATTACTATTTATCTAAGAGGTAAAATTTGTTTAAGGCTACGGTAATCGTAAAACGGAAACCTGCAATACTGGACCCGCAGGGAAAAGCCGCTCAGCAGGGAGCGAAACTTTTAGGATTTGAAAATGTCAGAAACACTCGAATAGGTAAATTTATTGAGTTTGACATTCTCACCGACGACAAAACCCAAGCTGAAAAAGAAGTTGAATCCTACTGTGAAAAACTTCTTACAAATCCGCTGATTGAAGATTTTGAATATAAGCTAACCCAAGTACAATGAAAATAAAATTTGGAATAGTTGTTTTCCCCGGTTCTAACTGCGATTACGATTCCTACCGCGTTGCAAAAAATATTTTTCATTCAGATGCCGAGTTCCTTTGGCACAAAGAACGCGATATAAAAGGAAGCGATGTAATCATTCTCCCCGGCGGATTTTCATACGGCGATTACATACGCACCGGCTCCATCGCGAGGTTTTCTCCCATTATGGAGGAAGTGATTAACTTCGCAAATAACGGAGGAATTGTACTCGGTATCTGTAACGGTTTCCAGATTTTACTTGAAGCAAATCTTCTTCCGGGCGTGATGCTGAAAAATCAGTCGCTAAAATTTATTTCCAAAGATATTTATGTTAAGGTTGAAAATAAAAACACGCTTTTTACTTCGTCGATTAAAAAAGATGTTCTCAAAATTCCCATTGCTCACGCCGAAGGAAATTATTTTGCGGAAGAAAATACTTTACGAAAATTGGAAGAAGAAAACAGAATCGTTTTCAAATATTCTTCTCCCGACGGAATAATAAGCGAGGAGTTTAATCCCAACGGCTCCAAACTTAACATTGCCGGTATAATTAACAAAAAAGGGAACGTACTGGGAATGATGCCTCATCCCGAAAGGTGCAGCGAAAAATCGCTCGGCAACGAGGACGGCGCGGGAATTTTTCAGTCAATAATTGAAAATGTTCTAAATTAATTGAAAATATCAAAGTTTTTTACTGAAATTTTTATTAGTTTTTTTTTTGTGATTT